>NZ_JAHVKS010000001.1:0-879096 GCF_019800705.1 Halomonas sp. DP4Y7-1
AGGTGGGCCTCACCCAGCGCCTCTTTGGTCTCCCGCAGTTCAGATTCGTACTGCTCTCTGACGTCCTTCGGACGAGCCCTGAACCCGTTTTCCATACTGCGCTGGGCCTCATCGACCCAGCCCTCGATCTCGGAGACGGTGAGATCGTATTGGCGGGCCACCTCAGCTGCTGTGGTCTTGCCCTTGAAGATGTCCATGACCACGGAGGCCTTGCGCTTCGCGGTCCATCGCTTGATGGGATTGTCGTCAGTCATTCTGTCCTCCTGATGGCTGCACTATAGCCTGTGCAGCTCGGGAGGGGGTCACTTCACGGGGTTGATTTTCAACCCATAGGTCTTCGGCGAAGCGCCCTTCCTGCGGGTCGATATCGCGTAGACGCCGTCCTTCCGGCTGCCGGAAGGTGACTATGGCCTGTTCGTGCGCGCCCCGAGGCCCAGGGGCGCTATCTGGTCGAGTTCAACCCGGAGTTAACCAACCTCTAGTCTATTTGGCACCTCAGGTGCACCCTTCATTAGCGGCGTAGGGTGTGCAGAAACCAGGGGAGCATTACAGTGCCTAATGGAAAAACTCCGGGAGAGAAAATGGGATGCCCATGAATTAATACCGAATAAAAAGGGCGGCCCAATAGAGTGATGGAATATTACGCCTGCTAGATTTCCAGATCAGCACCAAGGTGGGGTGCATGGGGCTGATAGAATTTTCAATAATCTGATGAAAGTTATTGGACAGCAATAACAGTAATTTGAGGTGGTCGAAAGTGAGAGAATTGTATAAAAAGTTATGCCAGTTTCATGTGCCAAGTGGCTATGATGGAAATGCTCTAAGTAATGAATTCTGGAGAGTCCATGAAGCGCAGCTTCGAGAAGCAGAAAATCGTATGGGGATAAATATTCCTTCAGATTTGAGAGAGTTTTACACTACTGTGGGGCATGGCCACTTGGTCAGAAGCAGGCATGGAGTGTTACAATCCGATTATTTTAACAGTATTGTAGATGTGGAATATTTGACTAGACTTTGGTGTCGCGACGATGTCTGCTTTCAATATGATTCTGAGATATTTGATGAGAGGGAGTTGCCGTTTTTTGACATGGGTAGTTATAGTTATTTAGTCCTAAGGCCGCGCTCGGAAAATCCGAATGCGGTTTACTTTCCATATGACAAAAAACCTGTGTGCTTTTCGTTTTGCGAGTTTGTTTCTCGATTGTATCAAGACACTACTTTTTATCTCAAACATGAGGGAGTATATGAACTATGAGTTGTTTCTGCCACTCGCTGTTCAGAGTCCAGTGACTAACGGCTGCACTTGGAACAGCTGAAAGGTTCTGAAAGGTTGGCTCTCGGCGATGGTTGAGCGCCGAGTAGGTTGCAGCACTGAACCACCACTCTGGACGTGACGTCAGTCGTTACCAGGTCACCACCGCCGATAACGTGCCCCAGGTGGGTAGCACCCTTAAGGCCGGAGGCAGTGCGAGCCATAGCGCCGGAGGCGATATCGGCCTGCTCGCCAGCCGCGTCGAGACCGGCGACGCGCCGAACCATACCGTCAGCGACGGTGTTTGCATTAATTAGCGGCCTTGCGCTTCACAGTCTAGCGTTTCACGGTAGGTTTGTTTCTTATGTCATCCTCTTGATGGCTGCACTATAGCCTGTGCAGCGCGGGAGGGGGGCACTTCAAGATAGTGTGATAGTTATCCTTTTTTCGCCCACCAAAGGGCGAGCTAGGATATCGGTTTAAATGACTCTGTCCTGCTTTTTCTTTGATTGCTTGATAGTGACTAACGTTGTTCGTTCGAATGCTGGATTCAGGATAATTCTGCCTGGTAACCCCTCGGTTAATTGTCGTACTTTGAGCTTGCTGTAGACCGGGAGTGCTCAGGGCGCGACCGCCTCAGCTCTATGATGGCGGAGGCAGTGATGTTGCTCGATCGATAGGACGCCAGCTGCTAATGCTACTGGCGGATGGCTGTGTCTCTATCATCGTATTGGCATGAAAAAAGCAGGTGTGACATCACATTGTGTGTGCCACAGGCGGAGTCTTTGTGCGCAGGTGTTGCCCTTAGAGCCTGCGGCTAAGCTCTTTCGGTAGTAGCGCTGCCTTGAACAACGCTTAGGTGATCTTTTGTTGAAAATAACAATGTTCTGGAGTGTGAAGATGCGATGTATGGTTTGGTTGATGTTGGCCTTGGCGCTTGTGGGGTGCTCCGCCAGTCCGATGAAAATGGATGTGCATAATTTGCATGAATCGGAGTCGGTGATTATTCATGATTCTAGGCCGGCTTCAGAGTCAGAGTTGGAGACCTTCAGTTATCTGGTGACAAGTGATGCCTACGGTATATACCGTGTGAATCATGATGCGACAGATCCGTCCCCGTTAAGGCTGTTTCAGCATATGGCATTTGATGCTATTTCGCCTGACGAGGATGCTGTTGAAATCAAGGTTCATCATTTTGTTATCTATTCGAATATGCGAAAGGCGCTAAAAGCTCAGGCAGCAGGTAGTGTTTTCGGGCTTATCGGTGCTGCCGTAGCGACATCGATGATGAACCATGAGGCGGATTTTAGCTTCACGGTCATGGACCAGAATGAGTTTGAAGAATATTTCTCAGGTGAGGAGTATTTAAGGGGCGTGTACTCGGAGGTGGAAAACCCCAACGATGCATCGATATTTATTATTTATATTGATGCTGAGGTGAATGGAGTGAGGCATTTTATCAGGAGTGTCTATCCTCTAGTAGCAACTGACGAAAGCCAGCCCCTGGAGATGGCGCTAAAAGATACGATCAAGGCGTTCCTTGCCCTTTACTAAGTGAAGGTGTGAGCAGAATCCGAAGAACCTCTCCGCCCTCCTGAAGTGCCTCGCCCCCTCCCAGGTCGCTGCCACGCCGTGACGTTCGGGAGGGGGCTGCGCTCCTCCCCCCCCCCAGCCTTGCCAGTCTGTCTTGCTGTTTAACCCTCTGATGGAAGAGGGTTGTTTTGCCTGGTCGCTGTCTTTTTAAGGATTTTTCCGTTTTTGATGGGGCGCTTCCACCGCAAAAAAATCTTGTGCTTCACTGGTGATGAAGAGAAAAGCACTACAGGTGCTCGCTATCGTTATCACGTGTGGAGAACGCCATCATGCAGATCGCCGTACCCAAGGAAATCAAGAACCATGAGTACCGTGTCGCGCTGACGCCTAGTGGTGCGCGGGAATTGAGCGAGCGTGGCCATCAGGTGGTGGTCCAGGCCGGTGCTGGTGACGGTGCTGGCTATAGCGATGATGCCTACATCGCCGCCGGTGCCTCCATCGAGGCCGACGTCGAGGCCTTGTTTCAGGCGGCGGAGCTGATTCTCAAGGTCAAGGAACCGCAGCCGGAAGAGGTGGCTCGGCTAGGACCCCAGCATACCCTGTTTACCTATCTGCATCTGGCTGCCGAGGAAACCCTGACCAAGGGTCTGCTGGACAGCGGAGCTACTTGCATCGCCTATGAAACCATTACCGCTGCCCAAGGCGGGCTCCCGCTGCTGGCCCCGATGAGCACTGTTGCAGGACGTATGGCGGTACAGGCGGGTGCCCATAGTCTGGAGAAGGCGCAGGGTGGAGCTGGCGTGCTATTGCCAGGCGTGCCAGGCGTCGCGCCGGCCCGGGTCACCGTGATTGGTGGCGGTGTCGTCGGCGAAAACGCGGCCCGTATGGCGCTGGGTCTAGGCGCCGAGGTGACTGTGCTGGACAAGTCGATTCCTCGCCTGGAAACACTGGATGACCGCTATCAAGGGCGCATGAAAACGGTGTTCTCCTGCGCCGATGCGCTGGATGAGGCGGTGCGCGAGTCCGATCTGATCATTGGTGCGGTGCTGGTGCCTGGGGCGGCAGCTCCGAAGCTGATTACCCGGGCCATGCTGGCCGACATGAAGCCTGGTGCGGTGCTGGTCGACGTGGCCATTGACCAGGGGGGATGCTTCGAGACCTCGCGGCCGACCACCCACGCGGAACCCACCTATATTGTCGATGGCGTCGTACACTACTGCGTGGCCAATATGCCGGGTGCGGTCGCGCGCACCTCGACCCAGGCGTTGACCAATGCCACGCAACCCTTTGTGGTAGCACTGGCAGATAAGGGATGGCGCCGCGCGCTGGCGGAAGACCGCCATTTTGCGGCGGGGCTCAACGTGCACGACGGCAAGCTGACCTATGCGGCTGTAGGCGAGGCGTTCTCACTTCCTGTGGTCAGTGTCGACAGCGTTCTAAGCTGACGGGCTGCGCTGTTCCCGATAGGCAGAGCTCGCCGCTCCACTGGCGAGCCCTGAGCATGTCCACTGCGTCGCTGCTGGCAGCACGACGCAATGTGGCCGGGCAGGTCGCCATCGTTCGGCCTTGGCGTTACCATAGCGGGCATTTGCCGATACAGAGTGTCGTTCATGTCCGCTACTTCCGCAGCCTCCGACAAGACCCGGGTTCTCACCGGTATTACCACGACCGGTACGCCTCATCTGGGCAATTATGTTGGTGCCATCAAGCCTGCCATCGAAGCCAGTCTCGATCCGAGCGTCCAGTCCTATTATTTCCTGGCCGACCTGCATGCCTTGATCAAGTGTCAGGATCCCCAGCGGGTTCAGCAATCACGCCTGGAAATCGCAGCGACCTGGATGGCTCTTGGGCTCGATACCGACAATGCCATCTTTTATCGGCAGTCCGACATTCCTGAGATTCCCGAGCTGACCTGGATGCTGTCCTGCGTCTGCGCCAAGGGCTTGATGAACCGCGCACATGCCTACAAGGCCGCCGTGGCGGACAATGAAGAGGCGGGCAACCAGGATCCGGACAAGGGCGTCACCATGGGGCTGTTCGGTTATCCGGTGCTGATGGCTGCGGACATTCTGATGTTCCAGGCCAATCGTGTGCCGGTGGGGCGTGACCAGATTCAGCACATTGAAATGGCGCGTGACATGGCTGGCCGTTTCAATCACCTGTACAAAGGAGACTTCTTCACGCTGCCTGAGGCGGTGGTGGATGAGCGCGTGCAGGTGCTTGGTGGACTCGACGGACGCAAGATGTCCAAGAGCTACAACAACACCATTCCGCTGTTTGTGCCTGAGAAGAAGCTTCTGAAGCTGGTGCGCAAGATCAAGACCAATTCGCTCGAGCCCGGCGAGCCGAAAGACCCCGACAGCTGTACGCTGTTTCAGATCTACTCTGCGTTTGCCAGCGAGTCCGATACCCAGGCCATGCGAGACGATTACGTCGCCGGTATCGGCTGGGGCGATGCCAAGAATCGCGTTTTCGAGCTGCTCAACGAGCAGCTGCGCGAGCCTCGGGAGCGTTATCACGCCCTGATGGAAGACCCAGGCCACATCGAGTCAGTGCTGAAGAAGGGCGCTGAGCGTGCCCGGGCCGAGGCGGCTCCCTTGATGGACCGCCTGCGCATTGCCTCAGGCCTTGGCCGCTTCGTCTGACGCCGCAAGGGATGCTGGCTCCGGCCCACGGGGGCAGCATCCTTATGGTCGGCCTCCTGGGGTCTGAGCCAAACTGCGCATGACTGTCCCCTAGCACCACCGCTTTTCCTGGGGCCTGCTCGCTGGCGTGCTAGAGTGGGCACAAAGGGTACCGCAAGAGTACTCGGACTCGACCGAGCCCCCTGAGAAGGGCGATTGACAAGAGTCCCTTGACCGAGTCACCAAACGAGACGAGAGATGAGCACAGAACCTAAGCGTCCCCTCTATATTCCCTACGCTGGCCCCTCTCTGTTGGAGATGCCGCTGCTCAACAAGGGTAGTGCCTTCACCCAGAAGGAACGTCTGCAGTTCAACCTGATTGGCCTGTTGCCACAGAACGTCGAGACCATCGACGAGCAGGTCGAGCGCGCCTATCACCAGTACCAGCAGTGCCAGAATGATCTGGACCGCCATATCTATCTGAGGGCGATTCAGGACGATAACGAGACGCTGTTTTTCCGCCTGGTGTCCGGCCATCTCGAAGAGATGCTGCCGATCATCTACACCCCCACGGTCGGCAAGGCCTGTGAGGAATTCTCCAATATCTATCGCAACCACCGGGGCCTTTTCATCTCGTACCCGGATCGCGAGTACATGGATGACATCCTCAGAAGTGCCACCAAGGATAACGTCAAGGTGATCGTGGTCACCGACGGCGAGCGCATCCTGGGCCTGGGGGATCAGGGCATCGGCGGCATGGGCATTCCCATCGGCAAGCTGTCGCTGTACACCGCCTGTGGCGGCATCAGCCCCGCCAATACCCTGCCGATCATGCTGGACGTAGGGACCAACAACCAGCAGCTGCTGGATGACCCCCGCTATATGGGCTGGCGTCATCCGCGCATCAGCCAGGAAGAGTACGACGAGTTCATCGAGACCTTCATGCAGGCGGTGAAGCGTCGTTGGCCAAAGGTATTGCTGCAGTTCGAGGATTTTGCCCAGGCCAACGCGATGCCGTTGCTGGAGCGTTATCGCGACGAGATGTGCTGCTTCAATGACGATGTCCAGGGCACCGCTGCGGTCTGCGTGGGGACATTGATGGCAGCATGCCAGGCGCGTGGCGAAGGCATGGCTCGTCAGCGGGTCGTCTTCGTGGGTGCCGGTTCTGCCGGCTGCGGGATTGCCGAGATGGTGGTCGTGGCGATGATGGCCGAAGGGCTGACCGAGTCCCAGGCCCGTGAGCGCGTCTACATGGTCGATCGCGAGGGCCTGGTCACCGATGATCAGACCTGGCTGAGAGACTTCCAGCGGCGCCTGGCACACCCCGCACAGTCAGTCGAAGGTTGGAACGGCCAGGACCTGCTGGAGGTGGTCAAGCAGGTGCAACCGACGGTGCTGCTTGGTGTGTGCGGACAGAAGGGCATCTTCACCGAACAGGTGGTGAAGGCGATGCATGCCAACTGCCAGATGCCGCTGATCATGCCGCTGTCGAACCCGACCTCCCGTGCTGAAGCGGTGCCCGCTGACGTGCTGGAGTGGACCAACGGTGATGCGCTGGTCGCCACCGGCAGTCCTTTCGCCCCGGTCGAGATCAACGGCCGCACCATTCCCATTGCCCAGTGCAACAATGCCTACATTTTCCCAGGCATTGGCCTTGGAGTGGTGGCCAGCGGCGCCCGCAGGGTCACCGACGCCATGTTGATGGCCGCCTCCCGTGCGCTGGCGCGTGAAGCCCCGATCGTCAAGGAAGGCGAGGGCGCCATGCTGCCGCCGCTGTCGCGTATCCGCGAGATCTCCAAGTCCATCGCCTTCGACGTCGCGGCCCAGGCCCAGCATGAAGGGGTGGCGTTGAAAAGTGACGGCACCAAGTTGCGTCGGGATATCGATAAGAGCTGCTGGAGTCCGAATTACAGGGACTATCGGCGTCGCGCCTTTTAATCATCCCGCATGTCAACACCACACGAGGAACCCTGCCGGTCGGCAGGGTTCTGTGTTTTTAGCTGCAGCTTCCAGTCTGCCGCTAGCGGCACAGACAAAAAAGACCCTGCCGGAGCAGGGTCTTTATGGCGATAACACCAGGAGCGGGGGCTCCTGGCTGGCCGATCAGGCGGCGCCGATCATCTTGCGCAGGACGTAGTGCAGAATGCCGCCGTGGCGGTAGTACTCGAGCTCGTTGGCGGTGTCGATACGACATAGCGCATCCAAGGTCTTCTCGCCCTTGTCGCTCTTGATGGTCACCTTGACCTTGCCACCGGGACGCAGGCTATCCAGCCCCTCGATGGACACGGTCTCGTCACCGGTCATGCCCAGCGACTTGCGGTCCTCGCCTTCGGGGAACTGCAGTGGTACCACGCCCATGCCGATCAGGTTCGAGCGGTGGATGCGTTCGTAGGATTCCGCCAGCACAGCGCGTACCCCAAGCAGCAAGGTCCCTTTGGCGGCCCAGTCCCTGGAGGACCCGGTGCCATATTCCTTGCCGGCGACCACCACCAGCGGTGTACCTTCCTGCTGGTACTTCATGGCCGCATCGTAGATCGCCATCTGCTCACCACTGGGCACGTGGCGAGTCTCGCCACCGACCACACCATCGAGCATCTCGTTTTGAATGCGCACGTTGGCGAAGGTGCCGCGCATCATGACTTCATGGTTGCCCCTGCGAGAGCCGTAGGAGTTGAAGTCGACGGGTTTGACCCCGTTTTCCTGCAGGTAGCGGCCAGCCGGACTGTCGGGCTTGATGGCGCCGGCAGGGGAGATGTGGTCCGTGGTGACACTGTCGCCAAGCATCGCCAGGATATGGGCGTCCTTGACGTCCTCGACCTTGGCCGGCTCCTTGCCCATGCCCTCAAAGAAGGGCGGGTGCTGAATGTAGGTGGAGTTGTCGTCCCACTCGTAGACCTCGCTTTCCGGCACCTTGATGGCTTTCCACACCTCGTCGCCATCAAAGACTTCCGCGTACTCCTTGTGGAACATCTCGGTGTTGACCTTCTCGACAGCCTCGGCCACCTCGGCCTGGGATGGCCAGATATCCTTCAGGTAGACCGGCTCACCTTGGCTATCTTCGCCGATGGGGTCCTTGTCCAGGTTACAGCGCACATTGCCGGCCAGGGCAAAGGCCACCACCAGGGGCGGTGATGCCAGCCAGTTGGTCTTCACCAGCGGATGCACCCGGCCCTCGAAGTTGCGATTACCGGACAGCACCGAGGCCACGGTCAAGTCACCGTCCTTCACGGCCTCTTCGATGGGTTCCGGCAGCGGCCCGGAGTTGCCGATGCAGGTGGTACAGCCGTAGCCGACCAGGTTGAAGCCCAGCTCGTTGAGATCATCCTGCAACCCGGCTGCGGCCAGGTAGTCGGTCACCACCTTGGAACCGGGGGCCAGCGACGTCTTGACCCAGGGCTTGGTGGTCAGGCCCTTTTGCTTGGCCTTGCGGGCCAGCAGGCCGGCGGCCATCATCACGCTGGGGTTGGAGGTATTGGTGCAGGAAGTAATGGCGGCAATCACCACGGCGCCTGGGTCAAGGCTGAAATCCTTGCCCTTGTAGTTGACGTCCTGGCTGCTGGAATGGCGATAGCTGCGCTCGACACCGACGGCGGTCTGGCCACCCTCAGAGCCCAGCTTGTCATTGCGGCTATCGGACGATGGCGTCCCCTCGTCGGCCATCAGCTTTTCGAAGGTCTGCGCGAGCTGGCTCAAGGCAACCCGGTCCTGTGGGCGCTTGGGGCCGGCCAGGCTGGCTTCGACGTCGCCCATGTCCAGCGCGAGGGTATCGGTGAAAATCGGCTCGTGGCCCGGCTCTCGCCACAGACCCTGCTGCTTGCAATAGGCCTCGACCAGCGCAATCTGTGCCTCGTCACGGCCCGATAGGCGCATGTAGTTCAGCGTCTCATCATCCACCGGGAAGAAGCCGCAGGTCGCGCCGTACTCGGGGGCCATGTTGGCGATGGTGGCGCGGTCAGCCAGCGGCAGATCCTTGAGGCCGTCACCGTAGAATTCGACGAACTTGCCGACCACTCCCTTCTTGCGCAGCATTTCGGTGACGGTCAGTACCAGGTCGGTGGCGGTAATGCCTTCACGCAACTTGCCGGTCAGCTTGAAGCCGATGACCTCGGGGATCAGCATGGAGACGGGCTGTCCCAGCATGGCCGCCTCTGCCTCGATACCGCCGACGCCCCAGCCCAGCACGCCCAGGCCGTTGATCATGGTGGTGTGGGAGTCGGTGCCGACCAGCGTGTCGGGGTAGGCCAGGGTCTTGCCATTGTCATCCCGCGTCCACACCGTCTTGCCCAGGTACTCCAGGTTGACCTGGTGACAGATGCCGGTTCCCGGAGGAACGACGCGGAAGTTGTCGAAGGCATCCTGCCCCCAGCGCAGGAACTCGTAACGCTCACGGTTGCGATCCATCTCCAGCGCCACATTATCCTTGAAGGCGGATGGGTCGCCGTACTTGTCGACCATGACGGAGTGGTCAATCACCAGATCGACCGGTGACAGCGGATTGATCCGTGAAGGCTCTTCCCCCAGTGTTTCCACGGCAGCGCGCATGGACGCCAGGTCGACCACCCCCGGAACCCCGGTGAAGTCCTGCATCAGTACCCGCGCCGGGCGGTAGCCGATCTCACGGTCGGAGCGGCCTTCCTTCTGCCAGTCGACCAAGGCCTGCAGGTCTTCCTTGGACACGCTCTCGTCGTCAGCAAAGCGCAGCTGGTTTTCCAGCAGCACCTTGAGGGTCATCGGCAGGCGCTGGATATCCCCCAGGGCGTCTGCGGCCTGGGCGAGGCTGTAGTAATCGTACTGCGTCCCGCCAACGTCGAGGGTCTGGCGAGTATCCGGTAGGGAATCACTGCTCATGCTTTCCTCCTGAGGCATTGAGTCGAACGGTCCAGGTTCGCGGGGATCGGCGAGGTCTTGCGGCAGATCCCTTAGTAGTACTTGGTCATCATAGTTGCGTTATTCAACCATGGTGATGAAATCGGGTGCCGGATCGGGCCTTGAAAGCAGCGTCGGCCAACCCCATGGTGGGTCCTTCGATAGGCCTTGGCCAACCACGGAGGCGTGGCATGCATGAATCGACATTGCCTGAGTGGACGCTCGACTGTCCCTACTGCGATGCCACCATCGAGGTGTTGGTGGACACGTCCCAGGGCAGCCACGAAACCTGGGAGGACTGCTCTCAGTGCTGCGCACCCATTCATTTTCGTATCGAGGTGGACCCGGTGACGGAAGAGATCCTCTCCGTGGTGGCCGGAGACGATGACGAGGTCATCTAAGCGCTTGAGTGGTGGCCGGCCAGTGGCGGCCGCGAGGCGCATTACCGCCGAGCAATGACAGGGTCATTGCGGCGTCATCCTCGGCAGGTGACAATAGCGAGCCTCTATCGGACCAGTGATGCTGGTCGATTGGCCCAGCAGGACGTGCTCGCCTAGGGTATGCCCTTGTCTTGTACGCCTTGCTGGGAACAAAGATAGCTTCCCTTATCACGCTTCAATCCCCAAGGAGACTTTCATGAGCGTACTGGTAGGACGTCAAGCTCCCGATTTTGAAGCTGCCGCCGTAACCGGCAGCGGTGAGATCGTCGACAACTTCAAGCTGTCCGACAGCAACGGCAAGCTGCGCGTGCTGTTCTTCTGGCCGCTGGACTTCACCTTTGTGTGCCCCTCCGAGATCATCGCCCACGACAACCGTCTGGCGCAGTTCAAGGACCTGGGCGTCGAGGTGATCGGTGTCTCCATCGACTCCCAGTTCACCCACTACGCCTGGCGCAAGACCAGCCCCGACGCTGGCGGCATCGGTGAAGTCGGTTTCCCGATCGTGGCCGACGTCAAGCACGAGATCACCCAGGCCTACGGCATCGAGCACCCGGACGCCGGCGTTGCCATGCGTGCCTCTTTCCTGATCGACGAAGACGGCGTGGTACAGCACCAGGTGGTGAACAACCTGCCGCTGGGCCGTAACGTTGACGAGATGCTGCGCATGGTCAAGGCGCTGCAGCATCACCAGAAGCATGGCGAAGTGTGCCCCGCTGGCTGGGAAGAAGGCCAGGAAGGCATGAAGGACACCGCAGAAGGTGTTGCCAAGTACCTGGGCGCGCACTCCAGCGCACTGTAAAGGTATGGCTGGCGCCAGTCTCGGGTAGATTGGCGCCAGTGGTGGACGGGGCGGCGAGCCCGCCCCGTCGGCCGCAGGCAGGGTGAAGAAGACGCAGCTTGGCCCATGGTGATGAACGCAGCTCCTCGATGACTGCACGACGACGTCACCAGCGGCGAATCTGCCGAATCATTTTCTGAATTTGCTGCACGTTCTCTCTGGACGTTGCAGCCATCTGGTCCAGTGAGGTAGCCATGAGTGAAGCGCGCCACGAACGTCTGATTATTCTGGGCTCCGGCCCGGCCGGCTACAGTGCCGCAGTATACGCTGCCAGGGCCAACCTGAAGCCGCTGCTGATCACCGGCATGCAGACGGGTGGGCAGCTGACCACCACCACCGATGTGGACAACTGGCCTGGTGATGATGCTGGTGTGCAGGGTCCCGAGCTGATGGAGCGGATGCGTCGTCACGCTGAGCGCTTCGATACGGAAGTGCTGTTTGACCATATCCATGAAGTGGAACTGCGTCAGCGCCCCTTCACGCTCAAGGGGGATAACGGTACCTACACCTGTGATGCCCTGATCATTGCCACCGGGGCCAGCGCCCGCTATCTGGGACTGCCCTCCGAGCAGCAGTTCATGGGACAGGGCGTGTCTGCCTGTGCCACCTGCGACGGTTTCTTCTATCGCAACCAGGAAGTGGTCGTCGTCGGCGGAGGCAATACCGCGGTGGAGGAAGCGCTGTACCTGTCCAACATCGCTTCCAAGGTTACCCTGGTGCATCGTCGCGATAGCCTGCGGGCGGAAAAGATTCTGCAGGACAAGCTGTTCGAAAAGGCTGAGAACGGCAATGTCGAGCTGGTATGGAACCATACGCTGGATGAAGTGCTGGGTGACAACACCGGCGTGACCGGTGCCCGACTCAAGTCCGTCGAGACCGGCGCAACCCGCGACATCAGCGCCCCTGGGGTGTTCATCGCGATCGGCCACAGCCCGAACACCGCGATCTTTGAAGGTCAGCTGGATATGGCCGGAGGCTACATCAAGGTCAAGTCCGGCCTTGAAGGTAACGCCACGGCGACCAGTGTGGCTGGGGTGTTTGCCGCTGGTGATGTGATGGACCATGTCTATCGCCAAGCGATTACCTCAGCCGGAAGCGGCTGCATGGCGGCTTTGGACGTGGAGCGATATCTGGACAGCCTCGTCTGAGGTGATCGCCTGGCGCCTTTTCACAAGGTCAGCTCAGCCGGAAGCGGCTGCATGGCGGCGTTGGACGTGGAGCGATATCTGGACAGCCTCGTCTGAGGTGATCGCCCGGCGCCTTTTCACAAGGTCAGCTCAGCAGGCAGCGGCTGCATGGCGGCGTTGGACGTGGAGCGTTATCTGGACGGTCTCGAGTAAAGTCATAGCGCTAGCGGCCTGACGCCCCGTCAGGCCGTTGACAGCAACACCGCCAGGCATCCGTCTGGCGGTGTTTTTTTATCTATGAGGTGGGGGCTTCAGTAGTGGGGGGGAAGCTCGTCCTCGGGGCCGGGAGCGTCACCAAGGTCACGTTCATTATCCGCTGACAGTTCGCGCAAACGCTGCTGCATCAGGCGGTTGATGCGCTCCAGCTCCATCATTCGGCGCTCTTGGGAGGCGATGGTCGCATCCAGGCTGTCGAGCCAGTGTTCTTGATAGGCCAGCCGGCTCTCCAAATCTTCGACACGCTTTGCTAGATCGGCGGACGGCTTGTCAATACCCGTGATAGACTCATGTTGCGGTGTGTCACTGTTCATCGTGTCTGCTGCCTGCCTTGGGCTTTTTCCAAGAAGTCGTGGCGGAAGGGTCTCGCCTGTGTCATTGGCATAGACGATGATCCCATGGTCTTTCCATCTATCTTCACATCATGCCAAGAGAGTTTTTTACGTCCATGAATAAAAGGGTTTTCTTTCGTTGTTGTGTGATCAGTGTGCTGCTGGCCGCTCCTGCGCCGCTGCTGATTGCCCTGGCAGTGAGTCTTGCCACGGGTGTGTCAGTCGAGGCATTGCATGGGGTTGTCGGTGAAGAGGCGTTGCTGATCGGCTATGTCGCTGCAGCCAGCGCCATCTTTGCCGTGTTGCTGCTGGCTACCCTATCGCTTAATGCGCTGACGCCGCGCCTGGTCAATCTTGCCGATGTCGAAGATGACGACCGCGAGATTGGTGAGGTCAAATGGTTCAACGTCAACAAGGGATACGGCTTCATCACACGTGATGGTGGCGACGATGTGTTCGTGCATTTTCGGGCGATACGCGGTCGCGGACATCGCACCTTGGCCGAGGGCCAAAAGGTCCGCTATTACGTGGTCGAAAATGAGCGAGGGCTGCAAGCCGACGATGTAACGGTCATCACCTGACCCCTTTCCGCTATCGTCGCTACCCTGAAGACGCCCCGCCATGTGCGGGGCGTCGTCGTTTGAGCCGGTCCCTCAATGGCCGGAGTCAGGCCAGTCGAAGGCGCTTTCGCTGCCGTCGGGCAGCACCCGCAGGAAGCGGTCAGGGTCATCGCCAGGCTGCCAGCCGCCCAAGGAACAGCGGACCTCGCACTCCAGCGCCTTGGCCGCCGCGCGGGCGAACTCTGCGTCGGTAGCCCAAGGGGAGTCGGCGCTGTCGAGCCACAGGCTGGCAAAACCGTCTGCCGCCTTGGCCACCAGCAACACCGGGATCACGCTGCCTTCGCGCTGCCCTTGAGTGCTCCACTTGAACTTGCCGCGGGATACCAGCGGTGCAGCGTCGATAGTCTCTGCCAGCCAGCGACTGATGCGCTCAGGGTCGCAATCGCCCAGGTAGATCTCGATATCGGGATAGCGCTCCATCATCACCTCACTTCGTTGCGCTGGCGAAAAGCCGCGTCAGGATGGCTTCATAGACGTGGCTGAGGTCATCGAGATCGGCGGCGCGGACACGCTCATCCACCTTGTGGATGGTGGCATTGAGCGGGCCAAGCTCGACCACCTGGGTGCCCAGGGTGGCAATGAAGCGGCCGTCGGAGGTGCCACCGGAGGTGGACAGCACCGGGGTAATGCCGGTGATATCACGTACTCCAGCGACGGCGGCATCGACCAGGGCCCCTTCGCGGGTCAGGAAAGGTTGGCCGTTCAAGGTCCAGTCAATATCGAAGTCCAGGTCGAAGTCACGCAGGATGGCTTCGGTGCGATCACGCAGCTCCTGGTCGGTCGTCTCGGTGGAGAAGCGGAAGTTGAAGGTGGCCTCCACTTCGCCAGGAATGACGTTGGTGGCTCCCGTGCCGGCGCGCAGGTTGGAGACCTGAAAGCTGGTCGCAGGGAAGCAGTCGTTGCCCGAGTCCCAGTGTTCGTTGGCCAACGCATCCAGAGCCGGAGCGATCTGGTGGATCGGATTACGCGCCAGATGCGGATAGGCCACATGTCCCTGGATGCCACGCACGGTGAGAACGCCACCCAGCGAGCCGCGACGCCCGTTCTTGATGACGTCGCCCAGACGCTCCGTCGATGACGGCTCGCCGACGATACAGTAGTCCAGGCGCTCGTTGCGCTCGCGCAGGCATTCGACCACGGCACGGGTGCCGTCCACCGCCGGTCCTTCCTCGTCAGCGGTGATCAAGAAGGCGATACGGCCTGGATGATCGGGGTGCTCTTCGATGAACCGCTCCACCGCTGTGATCATTGCCGCCAGGCTGCCCTTCATGTCAGCCGCTCCACGCCCCCTGAGCATGCCGTCGGCATCAATCTCAGGAGCGAAGGGAGGCGTCTGCCACTGGTGCTCCGGGCCAGTGGGTACAACGTCGGTGTGCCCAGCGAAGGCCAGGACGGGGCCATGATGCCCATGTACCGCCCAGAAGTTGTCGACGTCGCCGAAGCGCAGCGTTTCGACGTTGAAGCCAAGCCGCTCCAGGCGCTCGATCATCAGGGTTTGGCAGCCCATGTCGTCCGGTGTCACCGATGGACGACGCAGCAGCTCGAGGGCAAGCTCCAGGGTGGGCGAAAGCGTCTCGGACGGCGCAGTTGCGCCGGTCGGGGCGGGAAGATCGGTAGTCGGCATGGCGGTCTCGATGAGGGGCGGCGGCTGGGGCCGCCGCACTCAGGATCAATTGTGGGCGTGCAGCGCTTCGTTCAGGGCGATGGCGCTCTTGTTGGTCAGGCACTCGATGCGGCCGTTGGTCGAGTTGCGGCGCAAGAGCAGGTCGCTCTGACCCGCCAGCTCACGGGCTGCCAGGGTGCGAACTTCCTGGTTCTGGTCGTCGAGGAGGGTGACCTTGGCGCCCGCGGTGATGTAGAGGCCTGCCTCCACGGTGCAGCGATCGCCCAGGGGGATGCCGATACCGGCGTTGGCGCCGATCAGGCAGCCCTCACCCACGGAGATGATGATGTTGCCGCCGCCGGAAAGGGTGCCCATGGTCGAGCAGCCGCCACCCAGGTCGGAACCCTTGCCAACCATCACGCCAGCAGAGATGCGTCCTTCGATCATGCCGGGGCCTTCGGTACCGGCATTGAAGTTGACGAAACCTTCATGCATGACGGTGGTGCCCTCGCCCAGGTAGGCGCCCAGACGTACCCGCGCGGTATCGGCGATACGTACGCCGCCGGGTACCACGTAGTCGGTCATCTTGGGGAACTTGTCGACGCAGTCCACCGACAGGGTGCGGCCTTCCAGGCGGGCCTTGAGGCGGCGCGCCGGCAGCTCGATGACGTCGATCGCGCCTTCGCTGGTCCAGGCAATGTTGCGCAGCAGACCGAACATGCCGGTGAGGTCGAGCTGGTGCGGCTTGACCAGACGGTGGGACAGCAGGTGCAGCTTCAGATAGACCTCGGGGGCCGACTGCGGAGGCAGGTCCTGGTCAATGAAGGTCGCGACCAGCGGGCGCTGGCTGGCAGCAAGGCTGGCGGCCAGGTCGGCCTGTTCTGGATGACCTGCGTCGCGCAGGGCATCAGCCAGGGCCTGGCAGTGCTCGGGCAGGAAGCTGACCACGGCGGTGCCCGTGGGCGCATCGAGGACCTTGGCTGCGGCCTCGACCAGGCTGGCGTCAGGGGTCAGCAGGGGGGCTGGATAGTAGACCTCGAGCCAGTCGCCCTGGGTGTTCTGAGTGCCGATACCAAGTGCAAAGCTGTGCATGCCGTATGTCCTTTAAAGTGAACGTGTTCAATCGGGGTTAGAGAGCGTCGTAATCGCCGTCGCGATAGCCGACCAGGATGTCATCGCCCTTGTCGAGCAGCGGGCGTTTGATCAGTGTCGGGTTGGCCAGCATCAGCTCGCGGGCCTTGTTGGCGTCGACGTCCTGCTTGTCGTCGTCGGGCAGCTGGCGCCAGGTAGTGCTGCGGGTATTGAGCAGCGTCTTGACGGCAACCGACTCGAGAAAGTGTTCGAGCAGGGCGGCAGAGACACCGTCAGCGCGCAGATCATGCACCTGGTAGGGGTGTCCGCTTGCGTCCAGTGCCTTTTGCGCCTTGCGGCAGGTGTCGCAGTTCTTGATCACATAGAGCGTCAGCATGGCCTGTCCTCGAAGTGGGGCGTCGTGGTGGCAGCGACGTCAGCCGCTGGCCAGCAGGTGTCGAATGCGTTCTGCTGCCTCGCAGGTGGCGGTAAGCTCATCGACCAGAGCCAGGCGCAGGCGTCCACTGCCGGGATTGCTGCCATCGGCACCGATCCGGCCCATATAGCTGCCGGGTAGCACGCTGACATGCGCTTCAGCATACAGGCGCCGGGTCAGTGCCTCATCGTCACCGTCGGGCACTGCTGGCCACAGATAAAAGCTGGCTTCTGGAGTAGGAAAGTCGACCACCGACGAGAGAATCTCCGTGACCGCCGCGAACTTGGCGCGATAGGCGTCGCGATTGTCTCGCACGTGGGTTTCGTCGGCCCAGGCGGCGATGGACGCATGCTGAATCGGCAGGGCCATGGCGCAGCCGTGGTAGGTGCGGTAGCGACGGAAGCGAGCGATCAGATCGGCATCACCGGCAACGAAACCCGAACGCAGTCCCGGCAAGTTCGAGCGCTTCGACAGGGAGTGGAAGACCAGGCAACGTTGATAGTCGTGGCGCCCCATGGCGGCGGCAGCTTCGAGCAGGCCCGGAGGTGGCGCCTGTTCGTCCAGATACAGCTCCGAGTAGCACTCGTCCGAGGCGATGATGAAATCGTGTTCGTCGGCCAGGCGGATCAGCTGCTGAAAATCCTCGAGGGGCGTTACGGCGCCGGTGGGGTTGCCCGGTGAGCAGATGAACACCATTTGAACGTCGCGCCAGGTGTCGGCATCGATGGCGGACAGGTCTGGCCGGAAGCCGTTGTCAGCACGGCAGTCCAGATAGAGCGGCTGGCCGCCGGCCAGCAAGGTGGCGCCTTCATAGATCTGGTAGAACGGGTTGGGCACCACCACACGCGCCGGACGTGAGCGGTCCAGGCAGGCCTGGACGAAGGCGAAGATGGCTTCCCGCGTGCCATTGACCGGTAATACCTGGCGCTCGGCATCCAGGCCTTGCAGAGCAAAGCGGCGGCTGGCCCAGGCGGCGATGGCCTGGCGCAATGGTGGCAGACCAGCGATCGCGGGGTAGCGCGCGAATTCCCCCTGATGGCGCACCAGGGCGTCCAGTGCCGCCTGGTAGGGCGGATGCTGGGGTTCGCCGATGGTCAGCGGCCTGTGGCTCAGGTGCGCCGGTGGCGTCAGGTCGGCCTTCAGCGCCGCCAGGCGCTCGAAGGGATACGGTTGCAAGGCATCGAGATCAGGGTTCATGAGGTCCTGGCGCGCCCTTGGGGCGTCGTTGTCATCGCGGGAATGGGGCTGTCGGCGATTATAGGGAAGCGTCGGGCCCGCCTCAAATGCACGGGCGCCGACGGCTCCCCGTCGTTACACGCTGAGCACTTCGATCAGTCGCTCGCGCAGCGCCTGCTGGCGCTGCGGGTCGGTGATCGGGAGGCCGGCGCGGTCGGTGACGTAGAACACGTCTTCGACGCGCTCGCCCAGGGTCGCGATCTTGGCCGCCGACAGTGTGATGCCCTGCTCCATGAAGATGCTGCCGACCCGGGCCAGCAGGCCTGGACGGTCAGGGGCAGTAAGCTCCAGCAAGGTGCGTTCACCGTTGGGGTCCTGTTCAATGGCGACCTGGGTGGCGACCTTGAAATGCTTGAGCTGGCGCGGTGTATGGCGTGTCACGATGGTGGGGTAGTCGTCCGGATCATCCAGTTCCTCGACCAGATGGCGGCGAATCTCCTCCAGGCGCACGGCGTCGCGAATCGGCTGGTCGTGATCGTCGAGCACGATGAAGGTATTCAGCGTCCAATCATTGAGCGAGGTGGCGATGCGGGCGTCGTGGATCGACAGACCAAGTTGCTCCATTGCCGCGGCGGTGGCGGCGAACAGGTCATCCACGGAGCGGGTATGGATGAACACCTTGGTGCCGCCTTCGGGCATATCGTCGGTGGGGGCATTGATCAGGATCAGCGGCATGTCGCTGCCGGCGTGGTCGAGCATGCCCTGGGTCTGCCAGACCACTTCGCTCGGCGCGTACTGCAGAAAGAAGTCTTCTCCCAGAGAGCGCCACAGGGCATCTACCCGCGCCATGTCGGCGCCGATGGTCGCCAGTAGCGAGTGGGCTTCTTCACGGGTTTCGCGCACCCAGTCGTCACGCTCCAGCGGGTTCTCGAGTCCGCGACGCAAGGCGCGCCGTGTTTCGGCGTGCAGTTGGCGCATCAGCGACGCGCGCCAGCCATTCCACAGCGTCGGATTGGTGGCGGTGATATCGGCGACGGTGAGAATGTACAGGTAGTCCAGGCGCGTCTCATCGACCACCGTGGCGGCGAAGTCACGTATCACTTCGGGGTCGGTGATGTCCCGCTTCTGGGCCACCATCGACATCAGCAGGTGATGCTCCACCAGCCAGCTGACCAGGCGGGTGTCGCGCTGGCTGAGTCCGTGTCGCTCAGCGAAGACCTCGACCTCGCGCGCTCCGATCAGCGAATGGTCACCGCCGCGGCCCTTGCCGATGTCGTGAAACAGTCCGGCAATCCACAGGATGTCCATCTTGGGCACCTGGTGGATCAGGGTGGCCGCGACGGGAAATTCCTTCTTGGACTCCGGCTTGCGGAATCCATGCAGGCATTTCAGCAGGCGCAGAGTGTGGGCATCTACCGTGTAGATGTGGAACAGGTCGTGCTGCATCAGGCCGACCGCCTGGCCAAAGGCCGGCAGATACTTGCCCAGCACGCCATAGCGGTTCATGCGACGGAGCTGGCGCGCGACATTGCCGGAAGAGCGCAACAGCGCCATGAACAGCGCCTGGTGGCGAGGGTCGTCGCGGTAGCGATCGTCCATCAGGTGTCGATGGTCGCGGATCAGGCGAATGGTATCGGCGCGCACGCCCTCAATTTCAGGATGTTCTGCCATCAGGTAGAACAGCTCGAGCAGGGCCGAGGGTTGGTCCCGAAACAGGGTGCGCGAGCGTACCTGGATGTAGCCACCGGCGACTTCAAAGCGCTCGTTGAGCGGGGTGACCGCAATCGGCTCGTCGGGGCGCAGGATCTGCTCGTCGAAGTGCTGCAGCAGCATGTCATTGAGCCCAGCCAGGGCGGTGACATGACGGTAATAGCGCTTCATGAACTGCTCCACCGCCAGACGCTCAGGGTTGTCGCGATAGCCAAACAGCTCGGCGATGGTGTTCTGATGGTCAAACAGCAGGCGGTCTTCGGCGCGCCCGGTGAGCATGTGCAGGGCGTAGCGAACCTGCCACAGGAACGCCTGGCCCTGGCTCAGGATGCGGTGTTCGGCGTCGTTCATGAAGCCTTTGGCCACCACATCCTCGTAGGACTCGGTATCGAAATGGCGCTTGGCGACCCAGCCGATCATCTGGATATCGCGAAGCCCACCGGGTGAGCTCTTGATGTTCGGTTCCAGATGATACTCGGAGTTGTTGAAACGATAGTGGCGGGCGATCTGTTCCTGCCACTTGGCTTCGAAGAAGCGATCCGCCGGCCACATGTGCTCCGCCGCCAGCCGCTCACGCATGGCCTGGCGCAGCGCCTCCCGCCCTGCAATGGTGCGAGATTCCAGCAGGTTGGTGATGACGGTGACGTCGGCTTCGGCCTCGCGCGCGCAGTCGTTGAGCGAGCGCACGCTATGGCCGATTTCCAGGCCGATGTCCCACAGAAAGGTGATAAACGAGGTCAACGCTTCCCGATAAGGGGTGTCGTCATCGTCTTTCAGCAGGAACATCAGGTCGATATCGGAATGCGGATGCAGTTCGCCGCGGCCGTAGCCGCCCACGGCGAGCAGGGCAACCCCGTCGTCCAGTCCCGTCTGGCGTGACCAGGCCAGGGCCAGCAGCTGGTCGAGGCACCAGGCCCGCCCGCGAACCAGGTCACGGATGTCTGCGCCTCCCAGGAAGCGCTCATCGAGACGGGCCTGAATCTCCTTTAGCGCCCCCTTGAACGGAGCGATGGGAGAACGTTGGCCGTCGAGCTGGCGAGCAAAGTCGTCGACGTCGAACAGCTCGAATTCCGGTGCGAAGCGGTAGTGGTGCAGCAGCATGGGCTCTCAGCGCTCGAGGAAGGACAGGTCTTCATCCGAGCGAGCGGTCAGCACCTCGACCCCGGTCTCGGTCACCAGCAGGGTGTGCTCCCACTGGGCAGTCAGTCCCTTGTCCTTGGTGACCGCCGTCCAGCCATCGCGCAGCACCTTGGTGCGATGGTCGCCGACGTTGATCATTGGCTCGATGGTAAAGCACATGCCGGCCGCCAGTTCGATGTCGGCTTCCGGGGCGTAGCCATCGTAGTGCAGTACCTGGGGATCCTCATGAAAGCCGGCGCCGATGCCGTGGCCGCAGAAGTCCCGAACGACGGAGTAGCCGTTGGCCTGGGCATGGCTTTCAATGGCGCGGGCGAGCTCGGACAGCCGCACCCCGGGGCGTACCAGCGCCATGCTGCGGTACAGGCACTCCTGGGTGACGCGACACAGGCGCTCGCCCTGAATGGTGTCACCGATGATGAACATGACGCTGGAGTCGCCGTGATAGCCATCGGCAGTCTTCACGGTGATGTCCATGTTCATGATGTCGCCCTTCTTCAGCTTCTTGCTGTCGTCGGGGATGCCGTGGCAGACCACATGGTTGATCGAGGTGCAGATGGACTTGGGAAAGCCATGATAGTTGAGCGGGGCAGGGGTCGAGCCGAGCTCATTGACGATGTAGTCGTGGCACAGCTTGTCCAGGTGGCCGGTGCTGACACCAGCGACGACGTGAGGGGTGATCATCTCCAGCACGCTGGCCGCCTGGCGGCCGGCTTCGCGCATTTTTTCGATTTCGTCGGGCGTCTTGATGGGTACGTTCATGGAATCTCGATCTGTGTGGGGTCGCCATGGGGAAGGAGGCTGCGGCTGACACAGCGCAGAATGGCCGTATGCGGGTGTCGATGCGGCGGCGTCGAGCGCGCGAGACGCTGGGCGACTTCAATTCGAAAGTCATCCATGGTATAAAGCTGCGCGCTTTCCTGCAATCGCCGTTCCCTGCATGGGTGTGTCGATCACGGAGCGGGTGAGATAAGGAAGGGTTACGATCCTTCGCTCCCTGCCTGCGACGCCCTCGCCAGGCGGCGCGTTACGGGAAGGCGGCAAACAGAAGAGGCTTTCACAGTGGAAGCCTCGAGCCTTGAAAACACACATGCACCGACACATGGTCCCGGGTGCCTGAGGGAAACCTCTGGTCGGATCCATGGGGTGCATGGAGGCCTAACCCGATTTTTCAGGAGTCATCCATGGCACACGTCAATATGCGTGACCTGCTCAAGGCAGGCGCACACTTCGGTCACCAGACACGTTACTGGAACCCGAAGATGGGCAAGTTCATCTTCGGCGCTCGTAACAAGATTCACATCATCAACCTCGAGCATACCCTTCCGGCGCTCAACGAGGCGATCGATGTGGTCGAGAAGATGGCCTCTGCCAACAACAAGATCATGTTCGTCGGTACCAAGCGTAGCGCGAGCAAGATCATCAAGGAAGAAGCCAACCGCGTTGGTCAGCCGTTCGTCAACCACCGCTGGCTCGGTGGCATGCTGACGAACTACAAGACCATTCGTCAGTCCATCAAGCGTCTGCGCGAACTCGAGACCATGCACGAAGATGGTACTTTCGAGAAGCTGACCAAGAAAGAAGTCCTGATGGCGACTCGCGAGCAAGAGAAGCTCGAGCGCTCCATCGGCGGTATCAAGGAAATGGGCGGCCTGCCGGACGCACTTTTCGTGATCGACGTCGACCACGAGCGTATCGCTATCAACGAAGCGAACAAGCTGGGCATCCCGGTCATCGGCGTGGTTGACACCAACTCCGATCCGGACGGCGTCGACTACGTGATCCCGGGCAACGATGACTCCATCCGCGCCATCCAGATCTACGTCAAGGCCATCGCCGATGCCTGCGGTCGTGCAAAGGAAGGTCGCCCCGATGAGTTCGTCGAAGTGACCGACAGCGAAGGCGATGCCGCCGCTGCTGCCGAGTAAGCTTCGGCCCGCCTGGGCCAGCTGATCGCGCAAGCGATCCACGCCGGACAGGCGCAAAGGGGGCCGAGGCCCCCTTTTCTCTACTCTGGCCCGCGGTCAAGCCGAGGGCCTCTCCGACACCCAGGTCGAACCATTTAGAGGTGAATACCATGGCAGCTATCAGCGCCTCCCAGGTCAAGGAACTGCGCGAGCGTACCGGGCTCGGCATGATGGAGTGCAAGAAGGCACTCACCGAAGCCGGCGGTGACATCGAGCAGGCCATTGAGGATCTGCGCAAGAACTCTGGTCTCAAGGCCGCCAAGAAAGCGGGTCGTACCGCTGCTGAAGGCGTTGTCGTGACTCGCGTGTCCGAGGACGGCAGCTACGGCGTGATGGTCGAGATCAACTCCGAGACCGACTTCGTTGCTCGTGACGACAATTTCAAGGCGTTTGCCGACAAGGTGGCGGATACCTTCTTCGCTGCCAAGAGCGAAGACGTCGCCGCTGTGACCGCTGGCGAGCTGGAAACTGCTCGTGAGCAGCTGGTCCAGAAAATCGGCGAGAACATCGGCGTGCGTCGCGCTGTGGTCGTCGATGCGGCTGACGGCAACCTGGTGGGTGCCTATGTGCACGGTGGCCGCATCGGCGTGCTGACCGAGCTCAAGGGTGGCACTCAGGAAGCCGCCAAGGATGTGTCCATGCACGTGGCTGCGATCAACCCGGCCGTTGCTCGTCCTGAGAACATGCCTCAGGAAGCGCTCGACCAGGAAAAGGCCATCATCCTGGCGCAGCCGGATATGGCGGGCAAGCCCGAGCAGATCGCCGAGAAGATGGTGCAGGGCCGCCTGAAGAAGTACCTGGCCGAGAACAGCCTGACCGAGCAGCCCTTCGTCAAGGATCCGAACCAGAGCGTGGCCGAGTTCGTCAAGGCCGCCGGTGGTGAAGTGATCGGCTTCACTCGCTTCGAAGTGGGCGAGGGCATCGAGAAGGAAGAGGTCGACTTCGCCAAGGAAGTCATGGAACAGGCCAAGCGTAGCTAAAGGGATGTGTTTCCCGAGGCCCAAGGTTCCATACTGTGCTAGCACAGTGTAAAGATGGCGTGCGCGAAAGCGCACGCCTTCGTGTATGCGTCAGCGGTGAGCGTACGGCCTGACCGACCGTCACTCGACCCATCCAGTCCCCAGTGGAGAAATGCCATGAGTAGCGCCGATTCTTCCCCCCAGTCCAAGCTCGACAAGCCCCGTGCCGATGTGTCGAAGTACAAGCGCATCCTGCTGAAGCTGTCAGGTGAGGCGTTGACCGGGGATGCCGAGTTCGGGATCGATCCCAAGGTGCTTGATCGCATGGCCCTCGAGATTGGGCAGCTGGTAGGCATCGGCGTCCAGGTAGGCATCGTGATCGGCGGTGGCAACCTGTTCCGTGGTGCCGCCCTGCATGAAGCCGGTATGGAGCGTGTCACCGGTGACCACATGGGCATGCTGGCGACGGTGATGAACGCCCTGGCCATGCGCGATGCGCTTGAGCGTTCCAACATTCGCTCGCGGGTCATGTCGGCGATTCCCATGAGTGGGGTAGTGGAGCACTACGACCGACGCACGGCGATTCGTTACCTGACGTCCGGCGATGTCGTGCTGTTCTCCGCCGGTACCGGTAACCCGTTCTTTACCACCGATTCCGCTGCGTGTCTGCGCGGCATCGAGATCGATGCCGACGTGGTGGTCAAGGCAACCAAGGTAGATGGTGTCTACGACAAGGATCCGGTCAAGTTCGACGATGCCGTCAAGTATGACCAACTGTCCTATGACGACGCCCTCGAACAGAAGCTCGGGGTGATGGATTTGACCGCGATTTGTCTGGTGCGTGACCATGACATGCCGGTTCGGGTCTTCAACATGAACAAGCCTGGCGCCCTGCTCAACCTGGTAGTGGGTGGCAAGGAAGGCACGCTGATCGACAGAGGGTGAGATCGTGATCAACGACATCAAGAAAGACACAGAAACGAGAATGCAGAAGACCATCGAGTCGCTGCATCATAACCTGAACAAGATTCGTACCGGCCGCGCGCATCCCAGCATTCTGGATGCCGTCCAGGTCGAATACTACGGCTCCATGATGCCGCTGAACCAGGTGGCGTCGGTCAACGTCGAGGACGCCCGCACGCTGACCGTCGTGCCCTGGGAGCAAAGCATGGTGCCCAAGGTCGAGAAGGCGATCATGACCTCTGACCTTGGCCTCAATCCGGCGTCTGCCGGCAACGTGATCCGCGTGCCGATGCCGATGCTCACCGAGGAGACGCGCAAGGGCTACATCAAGCAGGCGCGTCAGGAAGCGGAGAACGCGCGTGTCGCGATCCGCAACGTCCGTCGTGATGCCAACAACGACATCAAGGCGCTGCTCAAGGACAAGGAAATTTCCGAGGACGAAGAGCGTCAGGGCGAGGATGAGGTGCAGAAGATCACCGATCGCTTCATCGCCGAAATCGACAAGACCTTGGCGGCCAAGGAAGAAGACCTGATGCAGGTCTGATCCGGCGCTGCTCCGGGGCTGCCGCGACGGCAGGCCCGGGGTGCCGCTGCACTGGGCGTGCGCTATCGTGGTGCATGTGACCAGTGGCCGAGGTTGCTTTGTCGGCCATCGCCTTGGCCGATGGCCGACAAATGAACCGATTGTCTTGCTGCCAGGATGCGGTGAGGCTGGATTCAAACGTCATGCGAGACCCCATGAAGTCAACGCCGTCTCCCGAACTTCGCCCGCTGCCGCCCTCTGCGAGTCTGCCTCGTCACGTGGCCGTGATCATGGATGGCAATAACCGTTGGGCCAAGGCGCGCGGTTTATCCGGTGTGCGCGGGCATCACGCGGGTGTCGAAGCCGTGAGAGCGGTGATTCGTCGTGCCGCCGAGAGACGTATCGAGACGCTGACGCTGTTTGCTTTCTCCAGTGAGAACTGGAAACGTCCCGCCGCTGAAGTGAACGCGCTGATGGAACTGTTCCTGATGGCGCTCAAGCGCGAGGTCAAGAAGCTCCACGAGCACGATATCCGTCTGTCGGTGATCGGTGATACCTCGGGGTTCTCGTCGGCGATCCAGAAGCGGATTGAAGATGCCGAGCGGTTGACGCAGGGCAATCAGGGTTTGCGCCTGGTCATTGCCGCCAACTATGGCGGTCAGTGGGACATCGCCAGCGGTGCGCGGCGGCTGGCCGAGCGCGTCGCGCGGGGTGAGCTCAAGGCGGATGCCATCGACGAAGACACCCTGGCACAGGAGCTGTGCTTGAGTGACGCGGCGCCAGTCGATCTGTGCATTCGTACCAGCGGCGAGCGCCGTATCTCCAACTTTCTGCTGTGGCAACTGGCCTATGCGGAGCTGTACTTCACGCCCGTGCTCTGGCCCGACTTCGATGGCGAGGCCTTCGACGACGCGCTGGAGGACTTCTGCCAGCGCAAGCGCCGCTTCGGCATGACTGACGAACAGCTAGAGGCCCAGGGTGCTTAGACAGCGAATCATTACGGCGGTCTGGCTGGCGCCGTTGGCGCTGGCAGGCTTGTTTGGACTGGAAGGGGGCGCCTTCGCGCTGTTCACCGGCGCCATCGTGGTGCTGGCGGGCTGGGAGTGGGCCAACCTGGCAGGCCTGGATCGGGGAGTGAGGCGTTGGCTAGCCCCGGCGGCGCTGGCCGGGATCATGCTGGTGATGTGGCTAACCGGTCAGTCTCACGCCCTGTGGCCCTTGGTGATAGGCGCCGTTGGCTGGTCGATCAATCTGTGGTGGGTGCTGGGGCATCCTGAGCGCACGCCGCAGTGGTCGTCGACCTGCATGCGCCTGGCCATGGGCGGCTGGGTATTGCTGCCCACCTGGGTCGGCTTCAACCTGCTGCGGGAGAGCGGCGCCGCCTGGCTACTGTTCGTGCTGCTGCTGGTGTGGGGAGCCGATATCGGTGCTTACTTCGTTGGCCGCGCCTTTGGCCGTCGCAAGCTGGCGCCCAGCGTCAGCCCAGGCAAGTCCTGGGAAGGCGTATACGGTGGCATGGCCGTCACTGCCTGTCTGGCGGTGGTGTTTGCCCTGTGGCAGGCGCTATCGCTGTCCGCCGCCATCACGCTGGTGCTGCTGACACTGGCCGTGACCCTGATCTCGGTGCTTGGGGATCTGCTCGAGAGCATGCTCAAGCGCCATCGCGGGATCAAGGACTCGAGTGCCCTGTTGCCCGGGCATGGCGGCGTGCTTGATCGCATCGACAGCCTGACGGCTGCGATTCCCGTCTTCGCACTTTTCTTTACCTGGCTGGTGGCGTCATGACAGATCCTAAGCGCTCTGACGCACAGGCGGTAAAGGGGGTGACTGTGCTGGGAGCCACCGGCTCTATCGGCACCAGTACCCTCGACGTCATCGCACGGCATCCCGACCGCTATCGCGTCCACGCCCTGACGGCACACCGGTCCCGCGAGGCGCTGCTGGAGCAGTGCCTGTCTCACCGCCCCGAGGTGGCCGTGCTGGGCGGTGCAGCCGATGCCGAATGGCTGGCACTGAAGCTCCGGGAGTCTGGCCTTGCCACCGAGGTACGCCACGGTGATCAGGCATTGGCGGAGGTCGCCAGTGCGCCGGAAGCCGAGGTGGTCATGGCGGCCATCGTGGGCGCCGCCGGACTGTTGCCTACGCTGGCTGCGGTGCGGGCGGGCAAGCGCGTGCTGCTGGCCAACAAGGAAGCGTTGGTCATGTCGGGGGCGCTGTTCATGCAGGCCGTCGAGGAGAGCGGCGCGGCGCTGTTGCCGATCGATTCCGAGCACAATGCCATTTTTCAGTGTCTGCCCGGTGAACACCGTGGAGGGTTGGCGCAGCATGGGGTCACCCAGCTGCTGCTGACCGCTTCGGGCGGTCCCTTTCGCGGTTACTCCTCCGAGCAGCTGGCCCATGTCACCCCCGACCAGGCCTGTGCGCACCCCAACTGGTCGATGGGCCGCAAGATTTCCGTAGACAGTGCCACCCTGATGAACAAGGGGCTCGAGCTGATCGAGGCCTGCTGGCTGTTCGATGCTCGGCCTGAGCAGATTCAGGTGGTGGTACACCCGCAGAGCGTGATTCATTCCATGGCGGCCTACAGCGATGGGTCGGTGCTGGCACAGCTTGGCAATCCGGACATGCGCACGCCCATCGCCTACGGCTTGGCGTGGCCCGAGCGGATCGATGCCGGTGTGCAGCCGCTGGATCTGTTCGCGGTGGCTCGTCTGGACTTCGAGCCGGCCGACGAAACGGCGTTTCCCTGCCTGCGTCTGGCTCGCGAGGCGATGGCGGCAGGGGGGCTGCAGCCTGCCGTACTCAACGCCGCCAACGAAATCGCGGTGGAGGCCTTCCTGGATCGGCGCCTGAGCTTCAATGCCATTGCCGCGCTGGTGCAGGACGTCAGAGAGGGCCACTTCGATGGCCGCGCTGATGATCTGGAGGCGGTGCTGGCCGCCGACCGCCAGGCCCGGCGTCATGCGCTGGCCTGGCTGGAGGCACGCCGCTGATGCGTTGTTTAGTGGAACCTTTCTCATTCTCTGCTGCCGGAACAACGACGGCGCTGGCGCCGACGCACGCGACATTGCCAAGGAGACGTAGGTGGGCCTGATTCAGAATATTCTGGCCGTGCTGGTGGTGCTCGGCTTGTTGGTCACCTTCCATGAGTTCGGTCACTTCTGGGTGGCGCGCCGCTGTGGCGTGAAGGTGTTGCGTTTCTCGGTAGGTTTCGGCAAGCCCTTGTGGTCGCGAGTGGACCGCCATGGCACCGAGTTCGCGATCGCCGCCATTCCATTGGGCGGCTACGTCAAGATGCTCGACGAGCGTGAGGGCAATGTCCCGGCTGACCAGCTGGATCAGGCCTTCAATCGCAAGTCGGTATGGGCGCGTATTGCGATTGTCGCAGCGGGTCCGCTGGCCAACTTCCTGTTGGCGCTAGTGGCCTATTGGGCGCTGTTTGTGGCGGGTACCACGACGGTCGTGCCGGTAGTGGGCGAGGTGACGCCGCAGTCTCCGGCGGCCGAGGCGGGGCTGGAGCAGGGCATGGAAGTCACCGCCGTCCGCGGTGAGCCGGTTCGCTCCTGGGACGACATCAACTTGAAGCTGGTGGCTGCCATTGGCGCCAGCGGCAGCCTGGACATCGAGACACGGGCGGAGGGCAGCAGCGTTGCCCGGACCTACCCGGTCGAGGTGGACAACTGGCTGGTGGGGCAGGACCCACCGGAGCCGCTGGGAACGCTGGGTATCCGGCCGTGGCGCCCGGACATGCCGGCAGTGATCGGCCAACTGGTCGAGAATGAGCCAGCGGTACAGGCGGGGCTGCAGCCCGGTGACCGGGTGGTGGCGATTGATGGCGAGCCGGTGGCGGACTGGCCGGACCTGGTACAGCGCGTCCGGGCGCGTCCCGGCGAGGCCATGGAGCTCGACGTGCAGCGAGGCGATGCCTCTGTCACGCTAAGCCTGACCCCGCGCGGGAACCGTCTCGATGATGGTAGCGAGATCGGCTATATCGGTGCCGGCGTTGCACCGGTAGACTGGCCCCAGAAGTATCAGCGAGATATCCGCTACGGACCTCTGGAGGCCGTGGGGCAAGCCGCATCGCGCACCGCCGAAATGACAGTGTTGACCTTCGACGCGGTGCGCAAGATGCTGGTGGGCCTGATTTCACCGACCAACCTGTCGGGCCCGATCACGATTGCGCGCATCGCGGGCGATACGGCTCGCTCGGGTCTAGAGAGCTTCGTCAACTTCACGGCGTACCTGTCGATCAGCCTGGGGGTGCTCAATCTGCTGCCCATCCCGGTGCTCGACGGTGGCCATCTGCTGTACTACCTGATCGAGGCGGTGCGCGGACGGCCTGTCTCCGAGCGCACCCAGGCGGTCGGACTGAAGGTGGGTCTAGCGCTGGTCGGAACGCTGATGATCATGGCCCTGTACTTTGATGTGATGCGGCTCTGGTAGGGCGGCAGACCATCAGCAAGGCCCGAGTGTCGGGAGACGCCGCAGTCGTCACCAGGGGTGGTGGCGGCGAGTGACGGGAGACGGTGCCCCTTTTTTGAGACGCCGCTGTCAACTTGTCAGTAAGGCGGAGAAATGTATAAGGTGCCTGTCTGGACAGGTACGCTGACTCAACGCGAGCGAATTGACTGCATGAAAATCAAGACCATCGGATTGGCGACACTCTTGACCGCCTGTGCCCAGGTGGCGCACGCGGATTCCTTTACCGTGTCGGACATTCGTGTGGAGGGCCTTCAACGGGTCTCCGCTGCATCCGTCTTCAATGCGTTTCCCGTCAACGCTCGCGACCAGGTGGATGACCGCGAGCTGGCCGACGCCGCGCGCCAGCTGTTTGCCACTGGGCTGTTCGAAGATATCGAGCTTGCTCGTGAGGGCGATGTGCTGATCATCCAGGTCGAGGAACGTCCGACCATTTCAGCCCTCAATATCGAAGGCAACTCACAGATCACCGATGAAGATCTGCGCAACGGCCTGAAGCAGGCCGGGATCAGTGAAGGCCAGGTGCTGCAGCTGTCGACCATCGACGAGATGAAGCGTGAGCTGGAGGGGCTGTACCAGTCCCAGGGCCGCTACAGCGCCCGCATTGATACTGAGGTGACGCCGGTCGGCCAAGGCCGGGTGCGCGTCGATATCAATATCAATGAAGGTGCCGTTGCCAAGATTCGCCAGATCAACATCGTGGGCAACGAGGCCTTTTCCGACGATATCCTGCTCGATGAGTTCGAGCTTGAGGATGATCCCGGCCTGTTCTTTGGCTGGTTCTCCGCCGACGAATATTCCCGGGAAGCCCTGGCGGGTGACCTGGAGCGCCTGCGCTCCTACTATCTCGACCGCGGTTACGTGAATTTCGAGATTACCTCGAGCCAGGTGTCCATTAGTCCTGACAAGTCCCGGATCTTCATCACCATCAATGTCGATGAAGGCAACCGCTATCGGGTCGGAGATATCAACTTCGTCGGCGACCTGAAGGTAGCCGAGGCAGAAGCCCGCGATCTGCTGCAGTTCCAGTCCGGTGACGTGTTCTCCCGCAGCAAGGTCATTGCGTCCTCTGAAGCCATGCGCTCGCGCCTTGGGGCAGAAGGTTTTGCCTTCGCCGAGGTCGACGGCATCCCGGAAGTACGCAGTGACGGCGAAACCGTCGACTTGAGCTTCCAGGTCGCCCCCGGACGTCGCGCCTATGTGCGTCGTATCCAGTTTGTCGGCAACACCACGACCAAGGACGAGGTGCTGCGCCGCGAGATGATCCAGGCGGAAAGCGCGCCGGCGTCGACCGAGGCCATTTCCCAATCGCGTCAGCGCCTGGAACGTCTTGGCTTCTTCAAGCAGGTCGAGGTGCAGACGGAGCCGGTGCCGGGCGAAAGCGACCAGCTCGATGTCACCTACAACGTCGAAGAGCAGCCTTCTGGCTCGCTCTCGGCAAGCCTTGGTTTCTCTCAGAGTGCCGGCGTCATCTACGGCGCCTCGCTGTCCCAGAACAACTTCCTGGGTAGCGGCAATCGGGTCAATATCGGTGCCCAGAAGAGTGATACCTACACCAGCATCAACTTTGGTTTCACTGACCCCTACTGGACGCTTGACGGTATCTCTCGCGGCTACAATTTCTACTACCGCGCGACCGACTACGAAGATTCCGATATCTCCACCTACTCCACCGATGCGCTGGGGGCAGGCATCAACTTCGGCTATCCGATCAACGAGCTGACGCGCATGAACTTTGGCGCCAACATCGAGAAGCTCGAGATCGACACCTATGATGACACGCCGTCGGAAATCAAGCGCTACGTGCTGGATGAAGGTGATGACGCCAACACCCTGTCGGTCACCGGTAGCTGGACCCGTAACGATCTGAACCGGGGCATCATGCCCACCGCCGGTAACTACCAGCGCCTGTCGCTGGAGCTGGGTGTGCCCGGCAGCGACGCCGAGTACTACAAGGCCCGTGCCCAGGCCAAGCAGTTCTTCCCGTTCAACGAGGAAGAAACTTGGTCACTCAAGTTCAGCGGACAGGTGGGTTACGCCGACGCGCTCAACTCGAGCGACCCCTATCCGTTCTACGAGAACTTCCTGGCCGGTGGTCTTGGCTCGGTACGTGGTTTCACCGACAACACCCTGGGTCAGCTGACCACCGAGCGTGAAGATGGTGATGACGAGACGCTGGGCGGTAACGTGCTGATCGAGGGCAGCATGGAACTGATCTTCCCGATGCCTTTCGTCGAAGACAAGCGTTCGGTGCAGCCGTCGCTGTTCATCGATGCCGGTAACACCTTCCTGACCGAGTGCTATGACGTACTGTCTGAAGACGAAGGTCGCCAGAAGTGTGATTCCGGAGTGGAGTTCGGTGATATTCGCTACAGCGCGGGTGTTGGCGTGTCCTGGCTGACGCCGGTCGGGCCGCTGACCTTCAGTATCGCTGAACCGCTTAATGACAAGGACGAGGATGACACCCAGGTGTTCCAGTTCTCGCTCGGTCAGACGTTCTGATGTCAGTGAGTGGACTGCGCCGTTGCCTGGCAGTCATCGTGGCGTGTGCCGCCCTGCCATGGCAGGCGGCGCAGGCCTCGGGAGTCGCGGTGCTGGATTGGCAGCAAGCGCTGCTGGACACCCGCATGGCCCAAGGTGCCATGCAGTCCCTCCAGCAGCAGGTGGGGCCGTGGCAGCAAGAGGCTGAAGTGCTTCGCCTGGAGCTGGAAGGGTTGGCCGATGAGCTTGCCCAGCAGGGGCAGCAGCCGAACCCCGCCAGCGTCCAGGAGTTTCAACAGAAGGGACAGCGATTCGATCGGCTAAGGCGTGATATCCTCAACGCTCGCCAGGAAACCGAACAGCGTTTGATAAGTCGCCTTGAAGGTCGTGTCGACGAGGCGGTGGCGCAGGTCATTGATCGCCACGATGTGGACGTGCTGGTCACGCCGGATGGCGTGCTGCACAGCAGCCGCGATCTGCCCGACCTGACCGCAGAGGTGACTCGGTTGCTGGACACGCCCTGACAGCGCGTGACCAGCGCTTCCTTTCTCGAATTTTGTCGTTACCGCATCACGGTCATTCATGAAATCATCACGCACCCAGCCAAGCCTTTCCGAGATCGCCAGCCAACTGGGCGCGCGCCTGCACGGCGATGGCGATCAGCGCGTGCGAGGGCTGGCGACGCTCAAGGATGCCGGGCCTGACCAGGTCAGCTTTCTCGCCAACCGGGCCTACCTCAAGGACCTTCCCTCTACACGTGCCGCTGCCGTATTGCTGCACCCTGATCATCTAGAAGCCTGTCCAGTGCCCGCACTGGTGCTGGACAATCCCTATCTGGGGTACGCCGAGCTCTCCAGGTTGCTCGATCCCCTGGTCGGCGCTCATCGCCCGGGTGTGCATCATAGTGCCGTGGTGGCCGACGATGCGGTACTGGGTGAAGATGTGTGCATCGGCCCCAATGCGGTAGTCGAATCCGGCGTGAAGCTGGGCGACCGCGTTGTCGTAGGTCCCGGCTGCGTGATCGGAAGCGACAGCCAGATCGACGATGACGGTTTCCTGCATGCCAATGTCACGCTGTATCACGGGGTGGTCATCGGCAAGCGGGTGATCTTGCACAGTGGCTGCGTGATTGGCGGCGACGGCTTCGGCTTTGCCCACGATGGAAGTGGCTGGCGCAAGATTGCCCAGCTGGGTGGTGCGGTGCTGGGCGATGATGTCGAGGTCGGCAGCTGTTCCAGCATTGATCGCGGTGCACTCGGTGACACCGTGATCGGTAACGACGTCAAGATCGATAGCCAGGTGCAGATCGCGCACAACGTGCAGATCGGTGATCACAGCGCCCTGGCCGGCTGCGTCGGCATTGCGGGTTCCACTCGGGTGGGACGCCACTGCATGCTGGGAGGCGGGGTGGGCTTGTCCGGGCACCTGACCATCAGTGACGGCGTGCAGGTCACTGGCATGAGCCTGGTCACCAATTCGATTCTTGAGCCGGGAGTCTACTCCTCCGGCACCGGTGCCATGGAAAATAGCCAGTGGCGCCGCAATGCCGTGCGCTTCAAGCAGCTCGACAGTATCGCCAAGCGCGTCAGTCGCCTGGAGAAGCGGGATTCCAGCGATACTTGAGGGGGTGGTTCAGGTCGGTATAATCCACCGCCTATTGTCGGCTCGGCGCGCAAGCCCGACGCCGCTCGTGTCCTTCTCGGAGAAGGGCTCTTGTCATTTTAGAGGTCGCTACGATGGTTATGGACATCAACGAGATTCGCGAATATCTGCCCCACCGCTATCCTTTCTTGCTGGTGGATCGGGTCACGGAATTGACCCACGGCGAGACCATCGTTGCCTACAAGAATGTCAGCATCAACGAGCCGTTCTTCAATGGTCACTTCCCGCACCATCCCATCATGCCGGGGGTGCTGGTGGTCGAGGCGCTGGCCCAGGCCTGCGGCATTCTTGGCTTCAAGACGGTCAATAAGCTGCCCGCCGACGGCTACGTGTACTACCTCGTCGGTAGCGATAACGTGCGCTTCAAGCGTCCGGTCATGCCTGGTGATACCCTGCAGCTGCGTGCCGAGGTCGAGCGGGCCAAGCGCGGCATCTGGAAGTTCAAGTGCCGTGCCACCGTGGAAGGTGAGCTGGCCTGTGAAGCCGACATCATCTGCGCCGAGAGGAAGATCGCTTGATACATCCGTCCGCCATCGTAGATCCCGGCGCCCGCCTGGCCGACGATGTCGAGGTTGGGCCCTTCAGCGTGATTGGTCCCGACGTCGAGATTGGCGAAGGCACCGTGATTGGTCCCCATGTCGTGGTGCAGGGGCCGACGGTCCTTGGCAAGCGCAATCGCATCTTTCAGTTTGCGTCTGTCGGCGAGGCTTGCCAGGACAAGAAGTACAACGGAGAACCGACGCGCCTGGTGATGGGCGATGACAACGTTGTCCGTGAGGGTGTCACCCTGCACCGCGGCACCGTGCAGGATCGCAGCGAGACCACCATCGGTTCGCGCAATCTGTTCATGGCCTATGTCCATGTCGGGCATGACTGCATCATCGGCGATGACTGTATTCTGGCCAACCAGGTGACCCTGGCCGGACATGTGCAGTTGGGCGATTTTGCCATTATCGGCGGTCTGTCGGCGATCCATCAGTTCTGCCGCTTTGGTTCCCATGCCATGGCCGGGGGAGGCTCGATCATCACCAAGGACACACCCGACTTCGTGATGATCAACGGCAACCCTGCTCAGGCCCATGGTCTCAATGTGGTCGGCCTCAAGCGGCGTGGCTTTGCCAGTGAGGCGATCCGCGCGCTCAACGAGTCCTACAAGCTGGTCTACCGGCAGGGACTGACCGTCGAGCAAGCGGTGGCCGAGATTCGCCAGCGGTTCTCGCTGGCGGAAACCGACGCCTTCGTGGCCTCCATCGAGGCGTCTACCCGGGGCATTATCCGCTGATGAACGGCGGCCTTGCCTGACCATCCGGTGAGGCCGCTGCCCCCGGGACACTCCATCGCTGATCCGGGGAGCCCCCATGACCCACGTCGTTCGCCAAGCCGAGAGTGACGCCGTCCCTGTCCGCCGTGTCTACCTGGTCGCCGGAGAATTGTCTGGCGACATTCTTGGCGCGGGATTGATGCGCGCGCTCAAGGCGCGACATCCTGGCGTCGAGTTTCGTGGGCTTGGCGGGCCACGCATGCTGGCCGAGGGCCTGGCGTCACTGTATCCCCTGGAAACCCTGTCGGTCATGGGCCTGGTCGAGGTGCTCAAGCACCTGCCCGAGCTGGTGCGTGTGCGTCGCCATCTGCGCCGCGACGCGCTGGCATGGCAGCCTGACATCATGGTGGGCATCGATGCGCCTGACTTCAATCTGGGGCTCGAGCGACAGCTGCGCGAGGCGGGTATCACCACGGCTCATTACGTCAGTCCGTCGGTATGGGCCTGGCGCCAGGGGCGGGTCAAGGGCATTGCCCGCTCGGTGGATGCCATGCTGACCTTCTTGCCGTTCGAGGCAGCCTTCTACGTCAAACATCGCGTGCCGGTGGCCTTCGTCGGCCACCCGCTGGCAGACGAGCTGCCGCTGGTGAACGATCGGCAGTCTGCCCGCAGGGCGTTTGGGCTCGAGCCGGACGAAGAAGTACTGGCGCTGCTGCCAGGTTCCAGGCGCAATGAACTGCGTTTCATGGCGGCGACCTTTGTGGAGGCCGCACAGCGACTGGTGGAAACGCGTGAGCGCCTGCGGGTGGTGATTCCGGCTGCCACGCCCGAGCGTCGCCAGGAGCTCGAGGTTCTGCTGCAACAGCGGCCGGCGCTTCGCGATCGCGTCATGCTGCTGGACGGTCAGGCCCGCGAAGCCATGGTGGCCAGCGACCTGGTTCTGCTCGCCTCGGGTACGGCGGCGCTGGAAGCCATGCTGTGTCACCGGCCGATGCTGGTGGGCTATCGCATGGCGCCGATGACGCATCGGATTGCTCGCTGGATGGTCAAGACCCCGTGGATCTCGCTGCCGAACCTGATCGCCCAGGAGTCGCTGGTGCCTGAACTGATTCAGGACGAGGCCAGTGCCGAAGCGATTGCCCGGCAGCTGGAGGCCATGTTGTCGGATCCCCAGGGGCGTAGCGCGCTCGAGACGCGCTTCGCGGCGATGCATGAAGGCCTGCAGCGTGATGCCAGCCGTCGCGCGGCGGAGGCCATCGAAGCGCTGGTGGCAGGTCGGCCGTTGCCACCGAGTGTGGCCCCGGAGTGTACGCAGGAGGTGGCGGACCCGGACAGTGCCGGGAGCGACGCTGGCGCTTCTTACAAGACCGCCGCAGGTGCCTCTAATAAGACCGCCGCAGGCGCTTCTCACAAGACCGCCGCAGGCGCCTCTCACAAGACCGCCGCAGGCGCCTCTCACGAGATGGCTTCTCAGGATAGCGACACCGGCGCTGCACCTACGCAGGCCCGAGGAGACAAGGATGGCCGCTGATTCGGCTCGCAAGGGGCGCGCCGCGAAGGCGCCGTTGCCGCCATTGGTGGTGGACTATGATGGCCAGCTCCTGGCTGGAGTGGATGAGGTCGGGCGGGGGCCGTTGGTCGGCGCAGTGGTCGCCGCGGCGGTGATCCTGGATCCCGAGCGGCCCATCGACGGGCTGACCGATTCCAAGGCGTTGTCGGCCAAGCGCCGAGAGGCCCTCGACGGGCTGATTCGTGAACGTGCGCTGGCCTTCCACGTGGCAGCCGCCAGCCCCGAGGAAATCGATCAGCTCAATATCTACCACGCCACGCATCTTGCCATGCGCCGTGCCATCGATGGGCTGATGCCTTCGCCTGAATACCTGCTGGTGGACGGCAATCGCCTCCCCGGGCATCATGTTCCCGGCCAGGCTGTGGTCAAGGGTGATGCCCGTCACCCGGCCATCGCCGCCGCATCCATCCTCGCCAAGGTGGCGCGGGATGCTGCCATGGTGTCGCTCGACCGGCGCTATCCTGACTATGGTTTCGCCCGCCACAAGGGCTACCCGACGGCTGAACATCTGGCCGCGCTGGAACGTCTGGGGCCACTCGACGAACATCGTCGCTCCTTTGCCCCTGTCAAGCGCCAGCTGGCGCTATTCTGACCCGTATTCACAGCCCCGCCACGGCGGGTCGAGGTAAGGCTTTCACATGTCCGCTCCTTTCGTTCATCTTCGCGTCCATAGCGAGTTCTCTCTGGTTGACGGCCTCGTGCGCCTCAAGCCTTACGTCAAGGCCGGCGTCGAGCATGGCGCGCCAGCGCTGGCGTTGACCGATGAATCCAATCTGTTCGGCCTGGTGAAGTTCTACAACGGGGTCCAGGGCGCGGGCATGAAACCCGTGATCGGTGCCGACCTGTGGCTGGTCAACGCCCATGACCTGGATCATCCGTATCGGGTGACGCTGCTGGCGATGAATGACGTCGGCTATCGCAACCTGACCGAGCTGATCTCTCGCGGCTGGGTCGAGGGCCAGCGTCAGGACCGGGCTTACTTGGAGAAAGCCTGGGTACTGGAGCAGAGCGAAGGCTTGATTGCGCTGTCTGGTGGGCGTGAAGGGGACGTGGGCCGCCATTTGCTCAGCGATCATCATGCCGATGCGCGGCGTTTGCTGGATGAATGGTGTCAGGCGTTTCCCGGCCGTTTCTATCTGGAGCTGACCCGGACCGGTCGCCCGCTGGAAGAAGACTGCGTGCATGCGTCGGTGGCGTTGGCCATGGACACCGGGGTTCCGGTAGTGGCGACCAACGATGTGCGCTTCCTCAAGCGTGAGGACTTCTGGGCCCACGAAACCCGCGTGGCCATTGGCGAGGGCAAGGCGCTGGATGACCCCCGTCGCGAGCGGCGCTACACCGAGGAACAGTACCTCAAGTCGCCACAGGAGATGGCGGAGCTGTTTGCCGATATTCCCGCGGCGCTGGAAAACAGCGTCATGATCGCCGCGCGTTGTAACGTCAACGTTCGCCTGGGCGAGATCTTCCTGCCGGAATACGGTATTCCCGAGGGCATGACCCAGGACGAGTTCTTCCGCAAGATCTCCCACGATGGCCTGACCGAGCGCCTTGACGCTCTTTACCCGGTGGACAGCCACCCACGCGACAGCGACGACTGGGCGGCGCTCGAGAAGCGCTACCGAGAGCGCCTGGACTTCGAGCTGGACATCATCCTGCAGATGGGGTTCCCCGGTTACTTCCTGATCGTGATGGACTTTATCCAGTGGGCCAAGGACAACGATGTCCCGGTAGGGCCGGGACGCGGTTCCGGTGCCGGCTCGCTGGTGGCCTACGCGCAGAAGATCACCGATCTCGATCCGATCCAGTATGACCTGCTGTTCGAGCGCTTTCTGAACCCCGAGCGGGTGTCGATGCCGGACTTTGACGTCGACTTCTGCATGGAGAAACGTGATCGCGTCATCGATTACGTGGCCGAGCGCTATGGCCGTAACGCGGTGTCGCAGATCGTCACCTTCGGCACCATGGCGGCCAAGGCCGTGGTGCGAGACGTTGCCCGCGCCCAGGGCAAGCCGTACTCGCTGGGGGACAAGCTGTCCAAGCTGATTCCCTTCGAAGTGGGCATGACGTTGTCCAAGGCCATCGAAGAGGAGCCCCAGCTCAAGGAATTCATTGAGGTAGATGAGGAAGCCCAGGAAATCTGGGACATGGCGCTCAAGCTCGAGGGGGTGACGCGAGGCACCGGCAAGCACGCCGGGGGCGTCGTCATCGCGCCCACCAAGCTGACCGACTTCTCACCGCTGTTATGTGACGAGGATGGCTCCGGGCTGGTCGTTCAGTTTGACAAGAACGACATCGAGGATGCCGGACTGGTCAAGTTTGACTTCCTGGGCTTGCGCACGCTGACCATCATCGATTGGGCGTTGGAGATGGTCGATCGGGTGCGCGCCAGCGAGGGCAAGGGGGCGCTGGATATCGATGCGATCCCGCTGGACGACGGCAAGACCTTCGAGATGCTCAAGAAGGCCGAGACCACCGCGGTGTTCCAGCTGGAATCCCGGGGGATGAAGGAGCTGATCAAGCGCCTCTTGCCGGACTCGCTGGAGGACATGATCGCACTGGTGGCACTGTTCCGTCCGGGGCCGCTGCAGTCCGGCATGGTCGATGACTTCATCAACCGTAAGCACGGACGGGCGGAGATCTCCTACCCCCACCCGGATTACCAGCACGAGCTGCTGAAGCCCGTGCTGCAGCCGACTTACGGCATCATCCTGTACCAGGAGCAGGTGATGCAGATTGCCCAGGTGATGGCGGGCTACTCCTTGGGTCAGGCTGACCTGTTGCGGCGCGCGATGGGTAAGAAGAAGCCGGAAGAGATGGCCAAGCAGCGTACCGGTTTCATGGAAGGCTGTGCGGCCAACGGCATCGATGCGGACCTCGCTGGCAACATCTTCGACCTGGTGGAAAAGTTTGCCGGTTACGGCTTCAACAAGTCCCACTCGGCGGCCTACGCGCTGGTGTCCTACCAGACCGCCTGGCTCAAGGCGCATTACCCGGGCCCGTTCATGGCGGCGGTGATGTCCACCGAAATGGACAACCTGGACAAGGTGGTGCCGCTGATCGAGGAGTGTCGCCATCTCAAGCTCACGGTCACGCCACCGGACGTCAACGTGGGCGGCTACAAGTTCACGGTCGATGATGAAGGCCGGGTGGTGTATGGCCTGGGTGCCATTCGTGGCGTGGGGGAAGGTCCGATCGGCGCCATTGTCGAGGCGCGTACCGCCGAAGGCCCCTTTACCGATCTGTTCGACTTCTGTCGCCGTATCGACCCCAAGCGCATGAACAAGCGTACCCTGGAGGCGCTGATCCGCTCCGGGGCGCTGGATAACCTGGGGCCCAATCGTGCGGTGCTCAGCGCGGCCCTGGATGACGCCCTCAAGGCCGCTGCGCAGAGTCACAAGAATCACAACGCCGGGATGATGGACCTGTTCGGCGAAGCGTTTGCACCGGACGCCGATGAAGGGGCCAGCGATCCTTATGCGGACTACCTGCGCGTGCGGGAATGGAGCGATCGCGATCGGCTGGCCGGCGAGAAGGACACCCTTGGTCTCTATCTGACGGGCCACCCCATCGATGAGTACGAAGAGGAGCTGGCACGTTTTGTCTCGACCCGCATCGCGGACTTGAAGCCTTCCCGGGAGCCGCAGCGGGTGGCCGGGCTGGTGGTGGCGCAGCGCACCATGAAGTCCAAGCGCGGCGATACCATGGCCTTCCTCACCCTGGACGACCGCACGGGGCGGATTGAGGCGTCACTGTTCGGCGAGCTGTATGACAGCGTGCGTGAACAGCTCGACAATGCCGAGGTGCTGATCGTCGAAGGAGAAGTCTCCAGCGATGACTACTCCGGTGGCCTGCGCCTGCGAGGCAAGGACGTCACCCCCATGGTCCAGGCACGCTCGCGCTTTGGCCAGGCGGTGGAGGTCTCGGTGGATGGTCGTCAGGCGAACGGCCGGTTGATTGACAGCCTGCGCGCAAGCCTTGAGCCCCATCGACATGAGGAAGGCCTGCCGGTGCGCCTGCGCTATCGCAATGTCGACGCTACCGGCTGGCTGGAGTTCGACGAGCAGTGGAAGGTCCTGCCATCTGATGACCTGTTGATCGCCCTGAGAGATGTCGAAGGACAGGATGGCGTACGTCTCAAGTATCGCTGAGGTGGCCAAAATACGCTGCGGCGTTAAGGTCGCTGGACGGCTGCGCCTTGCGTGGCCCCGTCAGGGTGCGATAATGCACACCACTTTTTATTTGCCATGGGTGGGCCTGCGACCTGCGGTCGCGCCCGCCTGACCATGATCACAAGGCTGGCCCATGAACCCCAACTATCTCGATTTCGAACAGCCCATCGCCGAACTGCAGGCCAAGATCGAAGAGCTTCGTCTGGTCGGCAACGACAGTCAGGTCAGCCTGGCTGACGAGATTTCGCGCCTTGAGGAAAAGAGCCGCAAGCTGACCGAGTCGATCTTCAAGGATCTGACGCCGTGGCAGGTATCGCAGCTGTCTCGCCATCCGCAGCGCCCGTACACGCTGGACTATCTCGAGCATGTGTTCAGCGACTTCGATGAGCTGCATGGTGATCGCGAGTTTGCCGATGACGCCGCTATCGTCGGCGGTGTTGCGCGTCTCAATGATCGTCCGGTGATGATCATCGGTCATCAGAAGGGCCGCGACGTCAAGGAGAAGGTCCGCCGCAATTTCGGCATGCCCCGCCCGGAAGGCTACCGCAAGGCGTGCCGTCTGATGGAAATGGCCGAGCGCTTCAACATGCCGGTGCTGACCTTCATCGACACCCCTGGCGCCTATCCGGGTATCGACGCGGAGGAGCGCGGCCAGAGTGAGGCCATCGCCTATAACCTGGCGGTGATGTCGCGTCTCAAGACCCCCATCGTCTCCACCGTGGTAGGTGAAGGTGGCTCCGGTGGCGCCCTGGCCATCGGTGTCTGTGACGAGCTGATGATGCTTGAGTACTCCACCTACTCGGTCATTTCTCCTGAGGGGTGTGCCTCGATCCTGTGGAAGAGCGCGGAACGCGCCAGCGATGCCGCTCAGGCCATGGGGATTACCGCCAGCCGTCTCAAGGAGCTCGGTTTCGTCGATAACCTGATCAAGGAGCCGCTGGGCGGTGCGCACCGCTTCCCTTACGAGGCAGCGACGCGAGTGCGTGACGCCATCAGCGAGAGTCTGGAGCGCCTGGACGCTCTGGACAGCGACGCCCTGTTGGCACGTCGCTATGAGCGCCTGATGAGCTACGGCGCCCCCGCCTGAAGCGTCGGGTCTTCGTGGTAACCCCGCGGCCCCTGTCGTTCTGCGATAGGGGCCGTTTGCATGTGATGCCCGGGTATCGGGTGGAGAGCAGGCATGTCTGAGCCCCCTGGCCTTGAGGCCATCGTCGCGCCCTTTATCGATGACGTGCCCGCTGATCGCACGCTATGGCTGGGGCTTTCGGGAGGACTGGATTCCTGCGTGCTGCTGGCACTGGCCGCGGATGCCTGCCAACGGCGTGGGCGGACGCTCAGGGCGATTCATGTCCACCATGGCCTGCAGCCGGCGGCGGACGACTTTGCGCGCCACAGCCGTGCCCTGTGTCGCGAGCAGGGCGTCGCGCTGAAGGTGGTCCGGGTCAGTGTCGATCTGGCGGGCAAGGGCCTCGAGGCGGCGGCCAGGGCGGCCCGCTACCAGGCCTTTATGGACATCATGGAGCCTGGGGATCATCTGTGGCTGGCGCAGCATGCTGATGACCAGGCCGAGACCTTCTGGCTGGCGGCCCTGCGTCGGTCGGGGGTGATGGGGTTGGCTGGCATGCCGACACGCCGTCAGCAGCAAGGACGGGTCATCGTCCGTCCGCTATTGAGTGTCGGACGCCTCGCGCTGGAGAAGGAGGCCGCCAGGCGAAGGCTTGCCTGGATCGAGGATCCCAGCAACCAGGACCTGTCGCTGGATCGCAATTTCCTGCGCCATCGGCTGGTGCCGTCACTGCTGGAGCGTTGGCCTGAAGCCCTTCAAGCGCTGTCCGCCAGTGCACGGCATGCTGGTGAGGCGGTATCACTGCTCGAGGAATACGCCCAGGAGGATCTGGACAGGCTGGGGGGCGATCCGGCCAGGTTGCCGCTAAATGGACTACTGGCGCTGTCGCGACCGCGCCAGCGCTGGCTGCTGGGCTGGTGTCTGCGCTGTCTGGACCTGGCCACGCCACCGGGGACTCGGCTGGATGAGATCATGTCCCAGTGCCGGGCCCGACGTGATGCCGAAGTAAGGGTCCACTGGTCAGGTGGCGAAGCGCGCTGCTGGCGCGGCACCTTGTATCTGCTGGCGGACAGCCGCACGACCCCGGTCGCGCTGCCGGAAATGCCATGGTGGTCAGGGCGTGAGGTCGTGGTGGCAGGGAGGACGCTTGCCCTGGTCGCGCCTTCTGGCCAGGCCCGTTGCCTGCTGACGCTGCGAGCGCGCCAGGGGGGAGAGCGCATTCGCCTGGAAGGCCGTGGACGGCGCGATGTGAAGCGGCTGCTGCAGGAGGCTGCGGTGCCTCCCTGGCAGCGTTGTCATATCGTGCTGCTGTGGCGAGCGGACGAATGCGTCGCGGTGCTGGATGCCGCTTCAGGGGCCTGGATCGCGGTAGCACAAGGCTGGACGGCCATTCCCTGACGGGAGTTTGCTCGCCGACGGGACCTTGCTACGTGACCCCGCTAGGTGATCCCGCCAGCGAGATGATCCCGCCAGCGTGCGTCTGTTGTCTGGCCACGTCGTCAGCTGTCAGGGGTCACCGCATGTAGCACCAGCGCGAAGTCGGTGCTGGCAAGATAGTCGGCTTCTCGTTCCAGGTCGGTGCACAAGAGTCCCGGCTCATCGCCACCTTCGTAGTGCAGGTGAAGGGTGTCGCCATCCACCTCGAGGCGCGGCGCCGCGGGCGCTTGCTCGGGGCGCGAATGGTTGAGAATGACCGCCAGGCGCAACAGCCGGGCCAGGCGCTGGCTGTCGCGCTGTTCGCTTTCGGGCAGCGCTTGCCACTCCTTGAGCGGAAACTTGCGGCGGTGCGCCCGCACCAGGAATGACAGCAGGCGCTGCTCCGGGCGCGAGAAGCCGGCCAGGTCGGAGTATTCAAGCAGATAGGCGCCGTGACGGTGGAACTGGCTATGGGAGATGGACTGGCCGATCTCATGCATCCAGGCGGCCCATTCCAGATAGCGTCCGCGCTCCTCGTCCAGGTTCCAGTCCTGCTTGACCTGCTCGAACATGGCCCGTGCCGAGGCGGCGACATTGTCGGCCTGGCGTGTGTCCACGGCATTGTAGCGGGCCAGCGTCTCCAGGCTCTTCAGGCGCGAGTCCTCAGGACTGTTGCGGCCCGCCATGTCGTAGAGCACCCCTTCGCGCAGGGCGCCATCGGCGAAGCGCATCTGCGTCAGCTCAAAGGCTTCGAAGATAGCGCTGAGAATCGCCACCCCGGCCGGAAACACTCGTGCACGATCGGCCTTCAGACCCTCCATCGACACCTTGTCCAGCTGTTTGGTCTTGATCAGACGCTTGCGCAGCTTGGCCAGCCCATCGCGAGTGATGACGCCCTCTGGGGAGTCACCTGCAGCATGCAACACCGCAGCTGCCGCCTTGATGGTGCCGCTGGAGCCGACCGGATCATCCCAGCCCAGACGTTGATAGGGGCGACGGATGTTGGCGAGCTCCGACAGGGCGGCAAGCTCGGCGTTACGCATGCGCTTTTCGGTGATGTCGCCATCGCCGAAGAAGCGGCGGGTGAAGGTGACGCAGCCCATGGAGAGGCTTTCCAGCGCCTTGGGCTCGAACTGTTCGCCGATGATGAACTCGGTGGAGCCGCCACCGATATCCACGATCAGGCGTCGACCGCTTTCCGCCAGGGCATGGGCCGCGCCCAGATAGATCAGGCGGGCTTCCTCGCGACCGGCGATGATCTCGATGCGCGTGCCGAGCAAGGCTTCGGCGCGATCGATCAGCTCCTGACTATTGTGCGCGTCGCGCAGGGCGTTGGTGCCCACGACACGCATGCGCGTCGCCGGAATCCCTTCAAGAAAGGGGGCGAAGCGCCCCAGGCAGTCCAGTGCGCGCGCCATGGCGTCCTCATTGAGGTAACCGTCCTCGTCGAGCCCGGCTGCCAGCTGGACCTTTTCGCCCAGTCGCGCCACCACCTGAAGCCGATCGTCCTGATAATTGGCCACCAGCAGGTGGAAGCTGTTGGAGCCCAGATCGATGGCGGCCAGGCGAGCCGGGTCCTTGCCGGGGTCATGGGGCGTCTCACGCAGGGCGCTGAGCGAATCCGAGGGTTGGTTCATGTGGGGTCCTTCACTGGAGATGGGTCAAGGTTGCGTATCGCTTTCTGGTATGTCAATGATCTGGGGGAGGCAGGGGGCTTGCGTTCCCTCGCCGGCTTGTCTAGTATCGGGTCATTCGCCTGTTTCGAATGTGTTTTCCCGGTCGCGTCGCTGCCGCGGCGTGACCATCCCAAGTCGTCAGACAGCCCGCACGATGCCAGCTCTGCCAGAGCCCCCCAAGGGTTCCAGCAATCGAGATCTGGCAATGGCGAATGAATCTGCTCCCTCGTCCAGACGCTGGCGTGGTTCTCCCTTCTGGAGAGTCCAGCCCATGGCCCTATCATCTTTACCAGGCCTCGCACGAGCAGCCCCGGGCTCTGAACGCACTCAATCGGCGTGTCCTTTTTTCGCCCCACGGCGCCCTGTCGCCCGGCTTCCACGAGTAATTTCTGAACTCTGATGAATCTGACCGAACTCAAGCAAAAGCCCGTGCCGGAGCTTCTCGATATCGCACGCGAGATGGGTATCGATAATCTGGCCCGGTCCCGCAAGCAGGACATCATTTTTGCCATTCTGAAGAAGCACGCCAAGAGCGGCGAAGACATCTTCGGCGATGGCGTACTGGAGATCCTTCAGGACGGTTTCGGATTTTTGCGCAGTGCCGACAGTTCCTACCTGGCCGGCCCCGACGACATCTACGTCTCGCCCTCTCAGATCCGTCGCTTCAACCTGCGTAAGGGCGACACCATCTCCGGCAAGATTCGCCCCCCCAAGGAAGGCGAGCGCTACTTTGCCTTGCTCAAGGTCAGCCAGATCAACCTTGATCGCCCGGAGAACGCCAAGCACAAGATCCTGTTCGAGAACCTCACGCCGCTGTTTCCGCAGGATCGTCTGCGCATGGAAATCGGCAACGGTTCCACCGAGGATCTGACGGCCCGCATCATCGACCTCACGGCGCCCATCGGCAAGGGCCAGCGTGGTCTGATCGTGTCTCCGCCCAAGGCTGGTAAGACACTGATGTTGCAGAATATTGCGACATCCATTACGCGCAACAACCCCGAATGCCAGCTGATCGTGCTGCTGATCGACGAGCGTCCGGAGGAAGTGACCGAGATGTCGCGGACAGTGCGCGGCGAAGTGGTGGCGTCTACCTTCGACGAGCCCCCGGCGCGTCATGTACAGGTCGCCGAGATGGTCATCGAGAAGGCCAAGCGGCTGGTCGAGCACAAGAAGGATGTGGTCATTCTGCTCGACTCCATCACCCGTCTGGCCCGTGCCTACAACACCGTGGTGCCGTCTTCGGGCAAGGTGCTGACCGGTGGTGTCGATGCCCATGCACTCGAGAAGCCCAAGCGCTTCTTCGGCGCCGCGCGAAACATCGAGGAAGGTGGCAGCCTGACCATCATCGCGACGGCTCTGGTCGATACCGGCTCCAAGATGGACGAGGTGATCTTCGAGGAGTTCAAGGGTACCGGCAACATGGAAGCCCATCTGGATCGTCGCCTGGCCGAGCGTCGCGTCTATCCCGCTCTGAACATCCGTCGCAGTGGCACCCGTCGCGAAGACCTGATTGCCTCCGATGACGAGATGCAGCGGATGTGGATCCTGCGCAAGCTGCTCAATCCCATGGATGATACGGCTGCGACCGAGTTCCTGATTGATCGACTCAAGGACACCAAGACCAATATCGAGTTCTTTGAGGCCATGAAGCGGCGCTGATCGTCGTTCATTCGAGGTCAGTCGAAGGGGCAGCATGCTATGCTGCCCCTTTGGTGTATTTGACAGCGAGAAATTCGCATGAAGTATAGCGACTTGCGTGACTTTATCGCGGGTCTTGAGGCGGCTGGCGAGCTCAAGCGCGTTAGCGCGGAAGTGGATCCGTATCTCGAGATTACCGAGATCTGCGACCGGACCTTGAGGGCCGGCGGACCGGCGCTGCTGTTTGAGAATGTGAAGGGCAGCGACATGCCGCTGCTGGGCAACCTGTTCGGCACCCCGAAGCGTGTGGCCATGGGCATGGGGCAGGAGTCGGTGGAAGCGCTGCGCGAGGTCGGCGAGCTACTGGCTTTCCTCAAGGAGCCTGAGCCCCCCAAGGGCTTCCGAGACGCTTGGGAAAAACTGCCGATCTTCAAGCAGGTGATGAGCATGGGGCCCAAGACCGTGCGCTCCGCACCTGTCCAGGCGCGGGTGTTCGAGGGTGACGAGGTCGATCTCGACATGCTGCCGATCCAGCATTGCTGGCCCGGTGATGCGGCGCCGTTGGTGACCTGGCCACTGGTGATCACCAAGGGCCCGCACAAGTCCCGCCAGAACCTGGGCATCTATCGTCAGCAGAAGCTCGGCAAGAACCGCTTGATCATGCGCTGGCTGTCCCACCGTGGTGGGGCGCTGGATTTCCAGGAATTCCAGCAACAGCATCCTGGCGAGCCATTTCCCGTAGCGGTGGCTCTGGGGGCCGACCCCGCCACGATCCTGGGCGCCGTCACCCCCGTGCCTGACTCGCTCTCCGAGTACGCCTTTGCCGGCCTGCTGCGTGGGTCGCGCACCGAACTGGTGAAGTGTGGTCATGCGGACCTGCAGGTACCGGCGTCCGCCGAAATCATCCTTGAGGGGTTTCTCTACCCCGATGATACGGCGCCAGAAGGGCCTTATGGTGACCACACCGGCTACTACAATGAGGTAGAGACGTTTCCGGTGTTTACGGTGACGCGCATGACCATGCGCAAGGATGCCATCTATCACTCGACCTACACCGGTCGCCCCCCGGATGAGCCGGCGATTCTCGGGCTTGCCTTGAACGAAGTGTTCGTGCCGATCCTGCGTCGCCAGTTTCCCGAGATCGTCGACTTCTATCTGCCTCCGGAAGGCTGTTCGTACCGCATGGCGGTGGTGACCATGAAGAAGCAGTACCCTGGCCACGCCAAGCGCGTGATGATGGGGGTCTGGAGCTTTCTGCGTCAGTTCATGTACACCAAGTTCGTTATCGTGCTGGATGACGACGTCGACGCCCGCCAGTGGGAAGACGTGATCTGGGCGATCACGACCCGCATGGACCCTGCCCGGGATACCGTGATGGTCGAGAACACGCCTATCGACTACCTGGATTTTGCCTCTCCGGTCGCCGGACTCGGCTCCAAGATGGGGCTGGACGCTACCAGCAAGTGGCCCGGTGAGACCGATCGTGAGTGGGGCGTGGCGATCAGCATGGACGACAGCATAAAGTCCCGGGTCAGCGAACGCTGGGACGACTATGGTATTCCCCTCCCTGACACCGACAAGAGGTCGACATGACGGCAAGGACCCTGACCTGCCAGGTTATCGAGGTCGAGGATCTCACTCCTGACGTATTTCGTGTGGTGCTTGAAGGACGCGCCGAGGCCATGGCGCATGCGCCGGGGCAGTATCTGGAGATGCGTCTGTCAGACGACTGCTGGGTGCCGTTCTCGATCGCCAGTCGCCATCGCGATGACGGCAGACTGGAGCTGCACATTCAACACTGGCCGGAGCGCTCCAACTCGGCGCAACTGCGCGCCATGCTGGTGGTGGCGGAGCACCTGACGGTGCGCTTGCCCAGCGGTGACTGTGTGCTGGACGAATCGAGTGTCCGGCCCCTGACGCTGATTGCCGCCGGCACCGGCTTTGCCCAGATGAAGGCCATCGTCGAGGCAGCCCGTCACCAGCATCCCGAGCGTCCCATCACCCTGTGGTGGGCAGCGAAGGAGCGACGCGACCTGTATGCTGAGGAGCTGGCGCGACAGTGGGTGACCGAGTGCAACAACCTGGTGTTCCACGCGGTCTGTGAGGCGGGTTTCGAGGAAGGCTTCGATGGTGAGCGGGTATACGCCCACCATGGCCGTATCGATGCGGCGCTAGGCGAACACCTGGAGGATGTGTCACAGGACGATGTCTACCTGTCCGGCTCTCCTGGCATGGTCTATGCGTGCGTCGATGTGCTGGCGTCGCTGGGTCTTGAGCCGTCCCGGGTGTTTTCCGATGTGTTTGCCTATGCCCCGCGTGACCCCTTGGTGCCGGTGGTCGGCAGCCTGATCAAGGAAGAGGCCCCGTGAGCGCGTCGCCGATCCTGATTACCGGTGGCGCCCAGCGGCTGGGGAGGCACTGTGCCGAGCGCCTGGTGCAAGATGGACATCCGGTCATCGTCAGCTATCGCCGTGAGCGAGCGGAGCTGGACAGCATGCGCCAGCGAGGCATCGTGACCCTTCAGGCTGATTTTTCCAGTGAAGCCGGCATTCTTGACTTCATCGAGCGCCTCAAGGGCCAGACTAACGCTTTGCGGGCAATCGTCCACAATGCCAGTGACTGGGCGCCGGACAGCCTGGACAGCGACGCCGGGGCCAACTTCGAGCGGTTGTTTCGCGTCCACATGCTGGCGCCTTACCTGATCAACCTGCACGCCAAGAGCCTGCTCGACGCCTGCAGCGAACCCCAGCGCGATATCATCCACATGACCGACTACGTCGTGCAAAAGGGTTCCAGGAAGCACGCGGCCTATGCGGCGACGAAGGCCGGATTGGATAACCTGACGCTATCCTTCGCGGCCCAGTACGCCCCTGAGATCCAGGTCAATGCCATCGCGCCGGCGCTGATCATGCTGAACGAACAGGATGACGAGGCCTATGCCGCCAAGGCGCGAGCGAAGTCGTTGATGGATATGGTGCCTGGCCCCGGTGTGATCTATCAGAGTCTGCGCTACCTGCTCGACAATCGTTACGTGACCGGTACCGTGATGGCCGTCGATGGCGGACGCCATCTGCGCTGAGGGGCCTCGCCAGCAGGCCCTGGTGAGCTAGACTCGTGGTGTGCCCTGACAATCCAACGATGAGAAGAGGCTTCCATGGCCCACCACAACGCTCCTGAGCAGCGCCACGCTAGCGATCACGGTAAGACGCATGGCAATGTCCATGACAGCCCCCACGACCCGGCTGACTTTCGTGATGAGAGCGGCTTTCTGATGATCTTTCTTGGCCTGGTGGTGATGGCGGGCATGACATGCCTGCCGGCGACCATCGCCTGGGTGACGCTGGCAACAGCAGGATAGGCGTCAGGGGTTGCCATTTGTCTCGGCGCCGGGCAGGATGAAGGCACATTCAGGAGATCGCCATGTTATCAGTCACCTCTCAGCTAACAGCTTGCCCTGACGGAGCATCTTGCTCCGCAAGTGGTGCGCTGGCGACCGATGTCGCGTCGCTGAGTGGTGGGCAAGCGATGACGGGCGTGTCCTTTTATTGGTCCAGCTTTACCTGGTATTGGTTTGATACCGGGGCGCTGGTGCGCGAGGCCTGACGACAACGTTGGCACTCGCGAGGCGCTCCCACCCAGGGCCGCCTCCCAGAACCCCCGGACGGCAGCCCGTCCGGGGGTTCTTTGTTTTTGGCATGATGCTCCAGAGCGTCGCGACAGCCTGCAGTGGCAGGTAACAGGAGATAACCGATGACCGCATATCGAGATTTCGTCTACGCCGACTTCCAGGGTTACGCCTATGGGTATGGCTGGCGATTTATCGACACGCGGTCGGCCCAACTGGCCACCTCCGACCGTGAGCGCCTCGGTGGTCGACATGTTCAACGATGTACGACCCTTTGGAGCTGATACCATGACCGCGACCCTCTCCCTTGCTACGACCTCCCACATGGCCACGACGACCCCAGAGACTGCTGTGCAGGATCGATCTAACGGGACCGCATTGCCCGCACCGCTGTCGCTCAAGCAGCAGTACCCGTTGAGCGCCACTCTGGCGGACCGTGTCGACGCACAGCGTCAGGAAATTCGCGACATCCTGGAAGGCCGAGATGACCGCCTGCTGGCGGTGGTGGGGCCCTGTTCGATTCATGATCCCCAGGCGGCCCTGGAATACGCCGAGCGCCTGGCCGGCCTGGCGGCCAGTATCCGCGATCGTGTCCTGGTGGTCATGCGCGTCTACATCGAGAAGCCACGCACCACCGTGGGCTGGAAAGGGCTGGCCTACGATCCAGACCTGGATGGGACAGGCAACATGAGCCGTGGCCTGGAGCTGTCGCGCCAGCTGATGCGGGACATCGTCGAGATGGGGCTGCCGGTCGCCACCGAAATTCTGCAGCCGATGATCGCTCCATATCTGGAGGATCTGCTGGCCTGGGTCGCCATCGGCGCGCGCACGACCGAGTCTCAGCTGCACCGCGAGATGGCCAGTGGCCTGGGGGCTGTCGTCGGTTTCAAGAATGCCACCAGTGGTGATGTGCAGGTGGCCCTGGATGCGATGCACAGTGCTGCCCATCCTCATCAACATTTTGCCGTAGGCAGCGACGGCCAGCCGATGATGGTCGAGACCCAGGGCAATCCCCATACCCATGTGGTGCTGCGGGGCGGCCACGGCGAACCGAACTACGATGTTGCTGCGGTGGCGGCAGCGCGTAGAGCTCTGCGCGAGGCCGGGCTGTCGCCGCGCTTGATGGTCGACTGCAGTCATGCCAATGCGCGCAAGGACCACCGCCGCCAGAGCGAAGTCTTGCTCGACGTGCTGGCTCAGCGGCTGGCGGGCGATACGGCGCTGATCGGGGTGATGCTCGAGAGCCATCTGCATGAAGGCAAGCAGCCTCTGGACCCCGGCAAGCTGCGCTACGGTGTCTCCGTCACGGACGCGTGTATTGGTTGGGAGACCACCGAACACCTGTTGAGTGTGGCCGCAGAGCGCCTGGCCGAGGGCGACTGATCAACCCCGGCAAAATGGCCAGACCTCGAAGAATCCATCGCAACGAAACTCCGCCTCGCAGGCGGCCAACTGGCCGCGATAACGCGAGGCGGTGGTCGCGACCTCGCGCGCCGCGCGCATGACCGCAGGCTTGGCGCGATAACTACCGCGCCGATAGCCGCCCTGGCCCTCGTGGTAGGCCAGGTAGAGGTGTTCCGGATTAGCCAGCGAGACGCCGGTCATGCGCTGCGTTCGGGCGTTGTACCAGCCGATGAAGTCGGTGGCATCGTCCATGTCGCTGCGGCTTGAGAACAGCCCACCCACATCATCACTGTATTCTCCCCAGACCGGGTCCTGGGCCTGGGCGTAGCCGTAGGCCGAGGAGGGACGCGTCCAGGGAATGAACCCCAATAGCGTGGTTCTGGGCGGCCTGACGTGGCTGCGAAACGACGATTCGCGCTTGATGAACGCCATTTGGGTCCAGGGGGGAGTCCCCCACTTTTCATACGAGGCACGCGTCGCGTCATACCAGTCCGGCTGCTGGCGAAAGACGTCGCACAGATTGTCCTGATGGGCCGGTGGCGCTGGGGCGAAGGCCGCACAGCCTCCCAGCAGCAACACGCCGCTCAAGACCAAGCACTTCAAGACTAAGCACTTCAAGACCCTGCGAGCCGGTTGAGAGACAGCGCTCCTGGAGATACAGCGCCCATAGACAGAGCGCTGAGAGCAACAGCTCCTGGAGAAGGAGCTCCTGAAGAAAGACTCGGGGGCAGGCCTTGAGGCGGGCATGGACACTCCATTGTCGTGATGAGCTTGAGCATTATGCCGTTCTCGCCACCTGGAGAACACTTGGCGTCACCTATGCCGCTTTCATCGACTTGTTCTATGCCGTTTCAGGCGTCGCCTGAGAGAGCTCCCCTGGATCCTGCATGTCCTCCGGCACCCGTGGCAGGTCGACGGGGATATGGCGGGCGAAGAATGCCAGGCAGTCGAGACTGCTGGAGGCGTCGGGAGCGAGCGGGCAATTCCATGGGGAATCGCGCAGCTCATCGGGCAACTGTTGGCTGAGCTGCTCCAGCTCCTGGCTCTTTGGCCAGCTGAGCCAACGCTCCCTCTCCAGGGCCTGGGGCTGACGCCACTTGAGCATCCAGTCGTCGCCCCAGGGTAGTACCGCCAGATGTCCGGGGTCTGGCAACGGCAGTCCCTGGAAGGCGCTGGACCACCAGGTGGGGTGGAGCTGCTGGCGGTGAAGCCGGTTCAAGCACTGGGCCAGCAGTCCCCGCTGGATCACCATCACATCCAGGTACTGATGGTCCTGACTGAGCACATGTACCGCCAGGCTCTGTCGACTCACACACAGCTCTTTCGCGATCAGCGTGTCGAGTGACGCTTGCGGGTCACTATGGCCCAGTACCCCCCGCTCTAGCGCCACCAGAGCGATAGTGTGGGGTGGCATGACCAGCACGCAGGGTAGGGCAGGATCCAGTTGACCAAGGAGATCCAGCCGGGAGTGGCTCCCCCCTCGCTGTTGCCTTTGATCGGTGCAATGTACCCAGTGCCAGCAAGGTTCTGGGTCCTCATCGCTAGAGGGTGCCTTTTGCGGCATGAGCAGAATGCGCTGATGTCGGTGTCCCAGATGCCACATGGTTCTGGTCCTGTCGATAGCAAGCGTTGGACCACTCTGTCGTCACCTAAGCTTAGTTTCTTTCACTAACTGTTACTCTTTTAACATTTTAGTTACCTCTTATGCTTTGTCCGGCGTACCGCATCGTCACATCCCTGTCATCTAGACATCCTAGGGTGTCGCGAGGACCGACATCGCCGAGATAGCGCACCCAACAGCGCAGATCGGCGCGAGTGACCGCCCGCCACCGGCCCGCAGCCGGCAACGACATCCCGTCTGCCGACGTTCCACACGTCGACGGCCAAGAGAGGACTGCGCAATGAGCAAGGAAATCGAAGATCACCGCCTGTTGAACCCCAGCAGCAATGAGCCCTTTTCTTCAATACTCGATCGTCGCCTGTCGCGCCGCGCTGTGATGAAGGGCGGCATGGGCATGGCAGCCATGTCTATGCTGGGGGGCTTCGGGCTGACCGCTATCGCCGATCAGCATGGGTCAGGCATGTCCAAGACGCCGCTGGCACTGGCCTTCGACGCGGTCAAAGGGTCGCGCACGGATGCGGTAGTGGTGCCTGCGGGGTATACCGCCCAGGTACTGGTGCCCTGGGGGACGCCGCTCGATGATAGCGCCCCCCAATGGCGCGACGACCTGGCCATGACGCCAGAGGGACAGGCGGCCAGCGTCGGCATGCACCACGACGGCATGCACCCCTTCGCTCTGGATGATGCCAGCGGATCTGAGCGCTTCCTGCTGGTGATGAACAATGAGTACATCGATGAAAATGCCCTGTGGGCGCCCCAGGGCGGTCCCACCAACATGGCGGAGGGCAAGCGTCCTGCCGATGAAGTCCGAACGGAAATCAATGCCCACGGGGTCACGGTCGTAGAGGTGCAGAAGGGCGCCAACGGACACTGGAGTCACGTCAAGGGATCCCGCTACAACCGCCGCTATACCAGTGCCACGCCGATGCACCTGTCTGGCCCGGTGGCCGGCAGTGACTACGTCAAGACCCGGTTCTCTCCGGGGGGAACCCAGGCGCGGGGCACCAACAATAACTGTGCCAATGGGTATACCCCCTGGGGAACCTATCTGACCTGCGAAGAAAACTGGCCGGATTATTTCGTCAAGGACGAAGGGCGGACGCGGGACGATGATCGTCTTGGCATCGCCACCGGGCGCGGTCGCTATGGCTGGGAAACCGCAGCGGGCGACGCCAGCGAACGTGATGACGAGTTTACCCGGCTGATCGGCAACCCCGGCGATGGCGATGCCACCGGCGACTATCGCAACGAGGCGCGTCAGTTCGGCTATATCGTTGAGATCGACCCGTACACCGGCAAGCAAGCGGTGAAGCGCACGGCGTTGGGGCGTTTCCGCCACGAGGGGTGCTGGCCGGGCAAGTTGGAGGCTGGCCAGCCGGTCGTGTTCTACTCTGGCCACGACTCCCGCAACGAGTACATCTACAAGTTCGTGTCCAGGGCGGTCTGGGACCCGGCGGATGCCATCGCGCCCGGTGCCGAGGCCGACCGCCTGGCGCTAGGCAGCAAGTACATGGATGAGGGCACGCTGTACGTGGCTCGCTTCAATGCCGATGGCAGTGGCCAGTGGTTGCCGCTGACGCCGCAAGCCACCACCCAGGATGGTCGACCCCTGGCCGAGGCCCTGGAGCTCGGTGCCGACGATTTGGCAGGGGTGATCATCCATACCTGCGATGCCGCTGACCTGATGGGGGCAACGCCGATGGATCGCCCGGAGTGGGGCGCGGTGGATCCTTCCACCGGTGAGGTCTACATGACCCTTACCAACAACTCCAAGCGTACCGAGGAAGGCACCGAGGCGACACTGACCGGCGATGGCGACAGCATCGAGGCGTTGGGGAATGGCTATGCCACCGCTCCGGTCAATGCCGCCAACCCGAGGGCTAACAATGAGGCGGGGCAGATCATCCGCTGGCGTGAGGGGGCAGATGCCAGTGCTTTCGAATGGGAGGTCTTTGTCTTCGGTGCCGCCGCCAGCGATGCCGATAACCTGTCGGGCCTGACCGCCGACAACGAGTTCGCCAGTCCCGACGGTCTTTACTTCGACGAGCGCGGCGACGGCCAGGGTATCCTGTGGATTCAGACCGACAATGGCTATGAGGGCGTTGCCGAAAGTACCAATGACCAGGTTCTGGCGGTGGTGCCGGCAGGGCTGGAGCGTGCCGATGGTGCGGCTGCGGTGCTGTCCGGTGCCAACCAGGACAAGCTCAAGCGCTTCTGTGTGGGTCCCAACGGCTGCGAGGTGACGGGTATCTTCTCGACGCCTGACAAGACGGCGCTGTTTATCAACATCCAGCATCCTGGCAACTGGCCTGCCAGTGATGATGCCACCCAGGCCACCGATTCCAGCGTGCGTCCGCGTGCTGCCACGGTGGTCATTCAGCGCGAAGACGGCGGCCAGATCGGGCTCTAGCCTTCGCTTGCCGCCTTTGACTGCGGCGTCCAGCACCGGCCCCCGGCTCCTTCATCGGAGCCGGGGGCTTTGCTTTGGGGCGGGGCGCGACAGGGGCGGTGCTGGCGCCAAGGCGCCCTGATGTCCGTGATGTTGGCGGTGCCGGCATGATATGCCCCCGACAGCATCGCTGGCGGGGGCTTTCTAGGAGCGCTGTGTCCTGGAGCTAAAGCCGTCAGGCCCGGGCGGCATAGGCGTAGAGCAGCGTTTCCTGGGCCGAGATCGGGGCGGCCTCGCCGGGATCCTGCTTGATGTAGGTCCCGTCGCCCTGCAACAGCCAGCTCTGACAGTTGTCGACCAGGTAGGTTTCCAGGTCCTTGCGTACCCGTGCGGCCAGTTTCTTGTCCAGCAGCGGGAAGCAGGTCTCGACCCGGTGGAACATGTTGCGGGCCATGAAGTCGGCGCTGGAGCCCCAGGTTTCGGGCTTGCCGTCATTGTGGAAGTGGAAGACTCGGGTGTGCTCCAGAAAGCGACCGATGACCGAGCGCACGCGAATGTTCTCCGAGATGCCGGGAAGTCCGGGGCGCAGGCAGCACATGCCGCGAATGATCAGGTCGCATTCGACCCCGGCCTGGGAGGCGCGATAGAGGGCCTGAATCAGCTTGGGTTCGGTCAGGGAATTGCACTTGACGATGATATGGGCGCGCTTTCCCTTGCGCGCGAAGTCGGCTTCGCGCTCGATCATCGCGACGACTTGCTCGTGCAAGGTGAAGGGAGCGTGGAGCAGCTTTTCGATCTGGCGAGTGCGGCCCATGCCGGACAGCTGCTGGAATACCTTGTGCACATCGGCACATAGCACTGGGTCGGCGGTCAGCAAGCTGTAGTCGGTGTAGAGCTTGGCCGTCTTGGAATGGTAGTTGCCGGTGCCCAGGTGGGCATAGTGACGCAGCGCGCCCTTCTCGCGGCGCACAATATGCATCATCTTGGCGTGGGTCTTGTAGGCCATGACACCGTAGATGACGATGGCGCCGGCCTCCTGCAGGCGTGAGGCGAGGGCCAGGTTGTCGGCTTCATCGAAGCGGGCGCGCAGTTCGATGACAACGGTGACTTCCTTGCCATTGCCGGCGGCCTCCACCAGGGCGGTGACGATGGGGGAGTCGGCGCCGGTGCGATACAGCGTCTGCTTGATCGCCAGCACGTCCGGGTCGCGAGCGGCTTCACGGCACAGGTCTTCCACGGGAGTGAAGGACTGGAAGGGGTGGTGCAGCAGGATATCGCCTTCCTGCATGGCCTGCATGATGCTGTTGGGCTGTTTGACCTGCTTGGGTATCCCCGGCACGAAGGAGCGATACATCAGCTCTGGGCGCTCCGCGTCCCCCAGTACCGACATCATGCGAGTGAGGTTGACCGGGCCGTTGACGCGATAGAGGTCATTAGGCTCGAGCTGGAATTGCTTGAGCAGAAAGTCGGACAAGCCTTCCGGGCAGTTGTCGGCCACCTCGAGGCGCACGCCGCTGCCGTAGCGGCGGGCCAGCAGCTCACCACGCAGGGCCGAGGCCAGGTCCGAGACTTCTTCCGGGTCCACGGTCATGTCGGCGTTGCGGGTCAGGCGGAACTGATAGCAGCCCTTGACCTTCATGCCCGGGAACACTTCGTCGGCGTGGGCATGGATCATCGAGGACAGGAACAGGTACTCGTTGAAGCCTTCCTCACACAGCTCGCTGGGCAGTGCGATCACTCGTGGCAGGGAGCGGGGCGCCGGAAGAATGGCGAGGCCGCCTTCGCGGCCGAAGGCATCCTTGCCTTCCAGCTCGACGATGAAGTTCAGGCTCTTGTTGACCAGGCGTGGGAAGGGGTGCGACGGGTCCAGGCCAATCGGGCTGACGACCGGAATGATTTCGTTGGAGAAGTAGTCATGGACCCACTTGCGCTGAGCCTTGGTCCAGTCGCTGCGGCGGCGGAAGCGAATGTTCTGTGCCTCCATTGCCGGAATCAGCTGCTCATTGAGAATGCGGTACTGACGTTCGACATGCTCGTGGGCGATCTTGGAAATCTCGTCCAGCACGGAGCGCGGGCTGCGCCCATCGGCCCCGGTGGCGTCATCGCCCATGGCGATCTGGCTCTTCAGGCCGGCGACGCGAATTTCGAAGAACTCGTCCATGTTTGAGGAGAAGATCAGCAGGAACATCAAGCGGTTGAGCAGCGGATGCGCTTCATCCAGTGCCTGTTCGAGCACCCTGATGTTGAACTGCAGATGCGACAACTCACGATTGAAGTAGAGGCTGGGATCGCTGAGATCCGCCTCCGGGTCGGGCAGAGCCTTGGGCTTGATCCCGGTGCGCGTCTGATTCAGCCGCGGCACCGGGGTATCGGCCTGGGGGGAGTCTCCCACCGAGACATCGGACTTGCCCAGGGTGGCCTGTTCAATGGTGGCGTTGTCGGTCTGTGCGTCTTCCATGGTCATTCCTCAAAAAGGGGCCCGGGAAGGCGCCGTTCCTTCCCCTCGTCAGCTTGCCAACAGTCTGGCCGCTCGCTTGGCAAAATAGGTCAGCACGCCGTCGGCTCCGGCACGCTTGAAGCACATCAGGGACTCCAGAATGACGCTGTCGGCATCCAGCCAGCCATGGTCGAATGCCGCCATGTGCATGGCATATTCACCACTGACCTGGTAAGCGTAGGTGGGCACACGCAGTTCGTCCTTGACCCTGCGCACCACATCCAGATAGGGCATACCTGGCTTGACCATCACCATGTCGGCGCCTTCGGTGATGTCCATGGCGGCCTCGTGGAGCGCCTCGTCGCTGTTGGCGGGATCCATCTGGTAGGTGGACTTGTCGGCCTTGCCCAGGTTGGCCGCGGAGCCCACGGCGTCGCGGAAGGGGCCGTAGTAGCGCGATGCATATTTGGCGCTGTAGGCCATGATGCGGGTGTTGTGCAGTCCTTCCTGCTCCAGCAGCTCGCGGATCGCGCCGATGCGGCCGTCCATCATGTCGGACGGTGCCACCACGTCGGCGCCCGCCTCGGCATGGGACAGGGCCTGCTTGATCAAGGTCTCCACGGTGCGGTCATTGGCCACGTAGCCGTGCTCGTCGAGGATGCCGTCCTGGCCGTGGCTGGTGTAAGGGTCCAGCGCCACGTCGGTGATGACGCCGAGTTCCGGCAGGGCCGCCTTGAGCTCGCGCACGCTGCGCTGGACGAGTCCGCCTGCGCTGTAGGCTTCTTCCGCCAGCTCGCTTTTCTTGTCGGCATCGACGACCGGAAACAGGGCAATCGCGGGGATCCCCAGCTCGACCGCTTCTCGGGCTTCTTCAATCAGCAGGTCCAGCGACAGGCGCTCGACACCGGGCATGGACGGCACGGCCTCGCGACGACCTTCGCCTTCCAGCACGAACACTGGCCAGATCAGGTCATCGGCGGTCAGGGTGTTCTCACGCATCATGCGGCGAGAGAAGTCGTCCTTGCGCATGCGACGGGGACGAGCAGCAGGAAACAGGCGAGGGGTGATGGCACTCAAGACGGCACTCCACTGGGAACGAGATTTGGCGCCACGCGCTAGTGTGGTGGCGTTAGATGACAGGCGCGTGACATCCGTCGAGTATATTCCTCCTCGCCTGTTCGTCGAAAGTCGCGTCTTGTCGCACCCTTGGTGACTCTCTAGAGTAGTGGCTGTCTTGGCTGCACTTGGCGCCCTGGAGAGCCAAGTGCGCTCATAAGGAGAATGAAATGAGTAAACAGGTAGCGATCGTCCTGTCAGGTTGTGGCGTCCAGGATGGCTCTGAAGTCTATGAAACCACCCTGACCCTGCTGCGCCTGGATCAACTGGGCATTGCCTATCGCTGCTTCGCACCGGATATCGATCAGGCGGTGGTCGATCATCACCGCGGCGAGGCGGTCGAGGAGACGCGGAACGTGCTGGTGGAATCTGCGCGCCTGGCCCGGGGAGAGATTTCTCCGCTGGATGAGCTGTCTGCCTCGGACTTTGATGCGCTGATCTTGCCCGGTGGTTTCGGGGTGGCCAAGAACCTGTCGAACTACGCGACAGCCAAGTCCGATATGGACGTGCACCAGGACTTGAGTGAGCTGTTGATCGAGTTTCACGACGCACGCAAGCCGATCGGACTGATGTGCATTGCCCCGGTGCTGGTGCCTAAGGTCCTGGGGCCGGGAATTGCAGTGACCATCGGCAGCGATCCGGAAGTGTGCGGCTGCATCAGTGCCATGGGCGGGCTGCATCGTAGCTGCGCCGTTGACGATATCGTGGTGGATTTCGAACACCGTATCGTCACGACGCCTGCTTACATGCTGGCGACCCGCATGAGCGAAGCGGCACTAGGCATCAACAAGCTGGTCGAGCGCATCGACGAGATGATGGATCTGAATCACTGAATGTGCGGTACGCACATCACCCAGTGATCGGGATTGGATAGCAAAAAGCCGACGTTTTACGTCGGCTTTTTGCGTCTTTCGCTACAGGTCTTTCGCTACCGAGGCGTCGGTTGCTGTGTCCCTAGCGACGCACAGGTTTGCACAATGCTCCGGGATCAGGCGTCGCTGGTGTCTTCGCTGGCGCTGTCTTCCTGCTCGGCATCAGCGCGGCGGCGCTTGATGAGCCGGCCGAACAGCAGCCCCACCTCATAGAGCAGATACATGGGAATGGCCAGCAGGCTCTGGCTGACCACGTCCGGGGGCGTCATCAGCATGCCGATCACAAAGCAGCCGAGTATGACGTAAGGGCGCTTGGCGCTCAGGCTTTCGACGCTGGCCGCTCCGGTAAGCACCAGCAAGAAAGTGGCGATCGGGATCTCGAAGGCAATGCCAAAGGCGAAGAACAGCTTGAGTACAAAGTTGAGGTACTGGTTGATGTCGGTCATTACCTGCACGTTCTCCGGCCCGGTCTGGGTGAAGAAGGCGAACAGCAGGGGAAACACGACATAGTAGGCGAAGGCCGCGCCGAGATAGAACAGCACCACGCTGGAGGCCAGCAGGGGCAGCGCCAGGGCCTTTTCCTTGTCGTAAAGTCCCGGAGCGACGAAGGCCCAGGCCTGGTGCAGCACGAAGGGAATGGCCACGAAGACCGCCACCACCAGCGTCAGCTTGAAGGGCGCAAGGAAGGGCGATGCGACCTCGGTGGCGATCATCTGCGAGCCTTCCGGCAACAGCTCCATCAGGGGATCTGCCACAAACTGATAGATGTCGTTGGAGAAGGCGTAGAGCGCCAGGAAGATCACCATGATGGCGATCACCGCGCGCATCAGTCGCGAGCGTAGTTCCACCAGGTGTTCAATCAGCGGGGCGTGGCCCTGACCGGACGGCGGCGTGTCACCAGAATGGCTCATCGGGCGGTGGAATCCTTGTGATCGGAAGTGGCAGCTGAGTCGACGGACGAGGTTGGCTGGCTGGCGCTGTCAATGGCGGCGTCCAGGCGCTGGTCCGCGCTGGTGCTGCCGTCGCTCTGCGGGCGAGCGCTGTCACGAGGCGGTGCATCGGCGATGGACTCGACACTGCGCTTGGCGTTTGCCGCACTGTTCTTCGCCTGGCTGACGCCTTCGTTCAGCTTGCGCTCCTGCTCCTTGAGCTTCTGCCGCAGTTCCTCGGCTTCGAGCTGGGCGCTGATTTCGCGCTGCATGCCCGCCACTGAGCGTTTGATCCGGCCTACCCACAGGCCGGCGGTACGCGCGGCCTTGGGCAGACGCTCGGGACCCAGCACCAGAAGCCCCACCACCCCGATGATCAGCAGTTCGAGAAAGCCGATATCGAACATGTGGCGTTACTTGCGTTCGTCGGAGGACTCGGGCTTGCGCTCTGCCTCGACATCGTAGGTGTGGGTGCCGTTGGGCTCGTCATGACGCACCTGGGCCTGAGGCTTGTCTTCCTCGGACTTTTCTTCGTCTTCGTTGACGGCCTTCTTGAAGCCCTTCACGGCGCCTCCCAGGTCGCTGCCGACATTTCTGAGCTTCTTGGTGCCGAAGATCAGGATGATGATGCCGAGCACGATCAGCAGCTGCCAGATACTGATACCACCTAACATAAGTGCTTCCTCAATGTACGGCGCCAAGCGCCTTGAATCGTTGGTTCCGGCCGCCTTGTCAGCGGGGGCGGGACGCCTTTTCCTCGTGGCCCGATACGCCAAAGCGACGGGCCAGTTCATCCAGCACCTGCTGATGGTCAAGGCCCAGGTGCGAGAGCATCACCAGGCTATGAAACCACAGGTCTGCCGTTTCAGCGATCAACGCCTCTTGACTGGCTGGATCAGCGTCAACGTCCTTGGCGGCGAGGACGGTTTCCACCGCTTCCTCTCCCACCTTCTCGAGTATCTTGTTCAGGCCCTTGTGATGCAAGGAAGCGACGTAAGAGGACTCGGGGTCGGCGTGTCGACGTTCAGCGAGGGCGGCGTCGAGCTGCTTCAGAATATCGCTCATCGGTGAAGGTTCCATGAAGGGTCAGTTCCAGATCACCAGCAGGGTGCCAATGCCTGCCGCCAGCAGGACGGGCCATGGCTGGCCCGATAGCCATGCCGTCAAAGGCTGCCAAGCCAGTGCGACGGCGGCCAGCGCCAGGCCCAGACGGGTCCGTCGAACGCGCTTGGCCTGGCGGGTGAGCTGACTCAGGATATGGGTCAGTACATCGGCCTGTTGTGTGATCTGTCGGGAGCGCTTTTCGGTTTCCGACAGCGCCTTGTGGGCCAGCACGGGCAGTTCCGGTAGCTGGCGGGTGAGCTCCGGCGCTTGCCGCTTGAAGGAGTCCCAGAGTCCGTGGGCGCCGGCGCGCTCTTTCATCCACTGCTCCAGATACGGCTTGGCGGTGGCCCACAGGTCAAGATCGGGATAGAGCTGGCGGCCGAGTCCCTCGATATTCAACAGGGTCTTCTGCAACAGCACCAGCTGTGGCTGGACTTCCATGTTGAAGCGCCGTGCGGTCTGGAACAGTCCCAGCAGCACCTGGCCGAAGGAAATATCCTTGAGCGGCTTTTCGAGGATCGGCTCACACACGGTACGCACCGCGGCGGCGAACTCGTTGGCGCGGGTGTCTTCTGCCACCCAGCCGGACTCGATGTGCAGCGCCGCCACCTCGTAGTAGTCCTGGTGGAAGAAGGCCAGCAGGTTGCGGGCCAGATAGTCCTGGTCTTCCCTTGTCAGGCTACCGACGATGCCGCAGTCGATGGCGATGTACTGGGGATCGCTCGGATTCTGGCGCGAGACGAAGATGTTCCCCGGGTGCATATCGGCATGGAAGAAATTGTCGCGAAAGACCTGGGTGAAGAAGATTTCGACGCCTCGCTCGGCCAGCCGCTTGAGGTCTGTCCCCTGGGCCTTGAGGGCATCGATATCGGCCACCGGAACGCCGTGGATACGCTCCTGGACCATGACCTTCTGGCGCGTCAGCGGCCAGTGGATCGACGGTACGTAAAGCAGTGGCGAGCGCTCGAAGTTGCGCTTGAGCTGGGAAGTGTTGGCCGCCTCCTTGGTCAGGTCCAGTTCATCGAACAGGGTGACCTCGTAGTCGCGTACCACCTCCAGCGGATGCAGTCGGCGTGCCTCGGGCAGAAAACTCAGGGCCTTGGCCAGCAGATACATCAGCGACATGTCCTGGCGCATGACCCGATCAATGCCCGGGCGGATGACCTTGACCACCACATCCTGGCCATCGTGCAGGCGCGCCGTGTGAACCTGGGCGATCGATGCAGAGGCCAGCGGCTCCCGCGAAAATTCGGCAAACAGCGCCGACAGCGGTTCACCCAGGGACTCTTCGATCAGCGCTTCTGCCTGCTCGCCAGGGAAGGGCGGTACCTGATCCTGCAGTCGCTTGAGTTCGTTGGCGATGTCGTCGGGAAACAGGTCGCGTCGCGTCGACAGCATCTGGCCAAACTTGACGAAGATCGGTCCCAGCGACTCCAGCGCCAGGCGCAACCGCTCACCCCGTGAGCGCTCACCTACGGGCACCAGCTTGAGCGGCGACCAGGTGAACACCAGGCGTAGCCACCAGGGTAGTTTCTCCAGGGGCAGCAGGGTATCCAGGCGATAACGGGTGACGACCCAGATGATGCGCAGGGGGCGAAGGATCATGGGGCGTCGTTCTCCTGGGCCAGGCGGCGGGTCAGGCGCTTGAGGCGTGCTTCGGTGCGATCAGTGGCGAGTTCGAGCTCGGTCAGGGCGTCGCGCATGGCTTCCAGCTGGTGGCGGCCGGGCAGCCAGCGAGCTTCCTCGAACACGTACTCGGAGACATCGGCGCACAGTTCCCGCTGGGTGCGAAGCCCCCAGCGGGATAGACCGCGTAGCCCTTCGGCAAGCTGGTGGGCGGGTAGATCCCCCAGCCAGCGGGCGAGTTCGGCCTCCCAGTCAAGATCCAGGTCCAGCAGCAGGTCGCGAGTTGCCTCCAGCAGGTGGATCTTGCCGCGCACCGCCAGGCGGCCCTCGAACATCAGGCGCTCCATGTCGGCACCGCCGGCGAGGCGTCCCAGGGTATCCGTGTCCAGCTCGACCACCGCATCCCAGGCAGCTTCCTCGACCTCATCGATCAGCAGCAGGTCAAGCCCTTGAGGGTGGTAGCACAGGCCCAGCTGCACCGGCGGCGATTCCAGGCACAGCAGGACGCGCTGGCCCGCCAGCTGGCGTAGCCGCGAGGGGGCAGCGGGGTCGCGGGCAAGCAGGGTGTTGACGGTCTTCTCGATGCCGGCCAGCAGCAGGGTCGGGGTCAAGGCCATCATGTCCTCAAAGCTTGATGCCGCGGTGCAGGGCGACGATACCACCGGTGAGATTGGTGTATTCGACACGCTCGAGGCCGGCCGTTTCCATCATGCCCTTCAGCGTTTCCTGGTCAGGATGCATGCGAATTGATTCGGCCAGGTAACGATAGCTGTCGGCATCACCCGCCACCATTTCGCCCATCTTCGGCAACAGGCGAAATGAGTACTCGTCGTAGGCTCGGGTCAGCAGGGGGTTGCCGGGCTTGGAAAACTCAAGCACCAGCAGACGGCCCCCAGGCTTCAGGATGCGCGCCATCGACGCCAGCGCGGCATCCTTGTCGGTAACGTTGCGCAGGCCAAAGGCGATGGTGATGCAGTCGAAGGTATTGTCGGGAAAGGGCAAGCATTCCGCGTTGGCCTGAACGTACTCGACGTTGCCACCGACGCCGCGGTCGAGCAGCTTGTCACGGCCCACTCCCAGCATCGACGCGTTGATGTCGGCCAGAACGACCTTGCCGCGAGGGCCCACCATCCGCGAGAACTTGAGCGCCAGATCCCCCGTTCCACCGGCAATATCAAGCACGCTGTGGCCTGGGCGAACACCGGAGCGCTCGATAGTGAGGCGCTTCCACAGACGATGGATACCGAAGGACATCAGGTCGTTCATGACGTCATAACGGGCTGCCACGCTGTGGAAGACATCGGCGACGCGTGACGCCTTTTCGTCGACCGGCACGTCCTGAAAACCAAAGTGGGTAGTGCGCTTATCCATGGGACTCCCGAGTCGTGAGCTGTCGCGAGATGGGCCTAGAAAACGGCCATTGTAGCCTTGCGGGCCGGGCTTGTCTTTGACCGTGGCCTGGCCTCGGAAAGACGAGTGCTGCTACAGCTGACGGATCTCGATACCCAGCGGCTCGCGGCTGGCGCCAGCGGCTTCGAGGCGTTCGAGGTAGTCGGCCCAGTTGGCGTCGCGCTCGCGGATCAACCAGGCCAGGTAGTCCCAGCTGTAGAGCCCACTGTCATGGCCGTCATCGAAGTGAAGCTTGAGCGCGTAGCGTCCGGCCTGGCGAATATCGGCAAGACCTACATCCTTCTTGCCTACCTGCAGGGTGGCGGTATCGGCGCCGTGGCCGCGAACCTCGGCAGACGGCGAGAACACCCGCAGGTATTCCACCGGCAGGCGGTGGCGTGAGCCATCGGCATAGCCAATCTCCAGCTCACGCGCTTTCCTGTGATAGTGCACCAGGGTAGGGGTAGGGGCTGTCATGTCGATCTCCACGGAGTGATATGCCGATCTTGCGCTTGCTGCTGCCCTTGTGATTGAAGCTGGTCATCTGGGATGGTCATGACAGCCTATCATCACGACACGGGCCGCGGCGCGATGCGCGGCGGCCCGTGGGAGTGATGCTCAAGCCTCGTCGGGCATGGCAAGGTATTACAGAATATACCGGCTCAGGTCCTCGTCCATCGCCAGCTCACCCAGCTGAGAATCGACGTAGGCGCGGTCGATGACCAGCGGGCTGCCAATGTCGGAGCCCTTGAAGGAAGCTTCTTCCAGCAGTCGTTCCATCACGGTGTGAAGGCGGCGAGCCCCGATGTTCTCGGTGCCTTCATTGACGTTATAGGCGATTTCGGCGATGCGCTCGATGCCGTCGTCGGTGAACTGCACTTCCAGGCCATCGGTGGCCAGCAGCGCCTCGTACTGACGGGTCAGAGCGGCGGATGGCTCGGTCAGAATGCGCTTGAAGTCCTCCGGCGTCAGCGCCGACAGCTCGACGCGGATGGGCAGACGGCCCTGCAGTTCCGGGATCAGGTCTGACGGACGCGACAGGTGGAAGGCCCCTGAGGCGATGAACAGGATGTGGTCGGTCTTTACCATGCCGTACTTGGTCGACACGGTGGAGCCCTCGATCAGCGGCAACAGGTCGCGCTGGACGCCCTCTCGGGAGACCTCCCCACCGCTGGACTGTCCGCTGCCTTTGGCCACCTTGTCGATTTCGTCGAGGAAGACGATACCGTTCTGCTCCACCGCCTCCACGGCGCGGGATTTGATGTCGTCCTCGTTGACCAGCTTGCCGGCCTCTTCATCGCGCAGGATAGAGAAGGCTTCCTTGACCGTGACCTTGCGGGTCTCGGTCTTGCCCTTGCCCATGCCGGAGAACAGGCTCTGGAGCTGGTTGGTCATCTCTTCCATGCCCGGCGGCGTCTGGAATTCCAGATTGGGTGCCTGGGGAGACACCTGAATCTCGATTTCCTTGTCGTCGAGCTGACCCTCGCGCAGCTTCTTGCGGAACATCTGGCGGGTGGACGAGTCTTGACGAGGTTCGTCTTCCTGGCCCCGCGGCGGCGGCAGCAGGGCGTCGAGGATTCGATCCTCTGCGGCGTCCTCGGCGCGGTGGCCGACCTCTTCCTTGGCCTGTTCGCGGACCAGCTTGATGGCCGCTTCGGTGAGGTCGCGGATGATCGACTCGACGTCGCGCCCGACGTAGCCCACCTCGGTAAACTTGGTGGCCTCGACCTTGATGAACGGTGCCTTGGCCAGCTTGGCCAGGCGTCGAGCAATCTCGGTCTTGCCGACGCCGGTGGGGCCGATCATCAGAATGTTCTTCGGCGTGACTTCCTGGCGCAGCTCACCGTCGAGCTGCATGCGACGCCAGCGGTTGCGCAGGGCGATGGCCACGGAGCGCTTGGCATCCTGTTGACCGACGATGTACTGATCCAGCGCGTGGACAATTTCGCGGGGTGTCATCTGGGTCATGATCAAAGCTCTTCCAAGGTCACGTGATGATTGGTGTACACGCAGATGTCACCGGCGATTTCCAGCGACTTCTCGGTGATCTCGCGGGGCGACAGCTCGGTGTTTTCCAGCAGTGCGCGGGCGGCGGACAGGGCAAAGTTGCCGCCGGAGCCAATCGCAATGATGCCGCGCTCGGGCTCGACCACGTCGCCATTGCCGGTAATGATCAACGAGGCCTTCTTGTCGGCGACCGCCAGCAGGGCTTCAAGACGACGCAGAGCGCGATCGGTGCGCCAGTCCTTGGCCAGCTCCACCGCTGCCTTGACCAGGTTGCCCTGATACTTCTCGAGCTGGGCTTCGAAGCGTTCAAACAGGGTGAAGGCATCCGCGGTACCGCCGGCAAAGCCTGCCAGCACCTGGCCATGATAGAGCCGCCGCACCTTGCTGGCGTTGCCCTTCATTACCGTGTTGCCCAGTGACACCTGGCCGTCACCAGCCAGCGCCACCTGGTCGCCGCGGCGAACGGAAACAATCGTGGTCATGGAGCATTCTCCTTGAGGAAACCCCGGCATTCGACCGGCCTCGGGTTTCCTGTGACTTTCGAGGGAAGGGTCCCTCGTTGAAGACGATAGTCTGGGAGGTGTGGGCACCATGCCGAGATTTCAACCGGGCACAGCGGGCATCGCGCTGGCGGTAGGGCAGAACACGTTCATGGCCTAGCCATGGAGACTGTCGCTGGCCATGGTTGACGCTGCAGGCATCGCTCAGGGCCTATAAACGACAGCACCCGGCCGAGGCCGGGTGCTGTTTCTTCCTTTTACATCAACTGCTTCCTTGCTACTGCGGGTATCGATAGCGGCTCAATGCAAGCCTTACTCGATATCGAGCTGGTGGTTCTCCAACAGACCCTTGAGGAAGTCATCGCTGGAGCCCGACATACTGACATCGGACAGCACGATGACCTGGCTGGCATTGCTGCCATCGGCGCTGATGTTGCCACCTGCGTCGATGTGCAGCACGGTGTCGGCCCCTTGCTGTTCTGCCAGCAGGTAGTCAGACAGCGACGCCTCTGATGCATCTTCCAGCAGATCCGACAGATCCAGCTTGTCGGCACTGGAACTAGAGCCATAGACACCGGTGTGGAAGTCGACAATGGTGTCCGTCGCGGGCGAGCCCTCGACGCCTGCGTCAGCGAGAGTGAAGACAAAGGTGTCTGCACCGCCACCGCCGATCAGGATGTCATCTCCAGCACCGCCCCTCAGGATGTCATCACCGCCCTGGGTTCGAGTGGTTTCCAGCAGCGATTCGTAGTTGTCGCGAACGTAGTCGCTGAGCTGGGCATTGGTCGGTGCTTCACCATCACCGTGCTCCGGAGACCACGTCAGGAACTCGAATACCCCCCTCAGGCCCATGCCGTCATGGGTGCCAGCAGCGAAGCTTGCTCCCGTGTCGCCATTGGTCCAGCTCAGCTCGTCACTGTTGGTGGTATCACCAAAGATGATGTCGTTGCCGCCGCCGCCATCCAGGGTGTCGTTGCCAAGACCGTTGTATCCCGTTTCCTTGGAACCGGTGGCCAAGGCCAGGTTGAGCTCGAACTGGGTGTCGACAATCTCCGCCTCACCAATGGTGCCGGTGAATTCGGTGCCGTCATCCAGAATGACGGTAGACTCCCCGACCACGTTGGTGTTGTCGAAGTACTGGGTGATCTGCGAGACGTTGGTATCGTCGGGCAGTACCGTGCGGGTCTTGGGCGTTTCATCCCAGCCCACCGCGTGCACATCGGTGTACTGCGTCAGGTCGTTGAAGGCATCTACCGTCTCCTGCATCGTGACCTGGGTGGTGTTGGTCGTCCACACCTTGGCGTCGTTGTTCACGCCCGCCATGTAGAACTGAGGCGTACCGTCGGTGTAGAAGATGGTCTGGTTTTCCACGTCGTCAGTGCTGACTTGCTTGAACCAGGTCTCTGTCTTGCGGAACGCGTCTTCGGTGTTGGTGTAACCACCTGGGCCCCAGCCGTTGACACGGTCGATGATGGACTGGAACAGATTGTTGCCGACGACGTCCTTGAACTCCATGGTGTAGGCGTGATCGTTGAAGATCACCACGTTCATGTTGATGACGCCAACATGATCCTTGAGGCCATTGACGAATTCGGTGACGGCCTCCCTCAAGATGTCGATACGCGTCTTGAAGTGGCCTGGATAGTTCTCTTTCGGCACGTCGGTGAACGCCAACGTACTCACGGAGAAGTCGAGCACCAGGGCCAGGTTGTAGTCCTTGCCATTCTCGATGATGGTCGCGCTACCGCCATCGTCGCCGATGATGACATCGTCGCCGTGACCTGCGGTGATGGTGTCATCGCCGTCACCACCGGCCTGCACGCTGTCTTCCTCGCGGGTCTCGAGGGTCAGGTAGCCTTCGGCGTAGTCGCCATCCCCATCGGTACCGGTCAGTTCGTAGGTGACATCAAGGCTGCCACCTTCACCGCCCGAGCGATACTCCATGCCGCCGAGGCTAAGGTCATTGCCCACCTGGCCAGTGATTTCCACCGCCTGGAAGGGCTGGCTGCTCTCAAGTTCGAGACGCCATCCGTCCTGGATGCCGGCCACGGTAATGCTGTTGCCGTTATCGGTCAGGGTGATCTCCGAGGTAACCTCGACACCCACGGCATCGAATACCGAGATGTTGCTGACCGACAGGTCGACAGGGGTGCCACTGCCCAGGGCAGGGACCGTGCTGCCGGCGCCGCCGTCGGCCTCAAAGGCAAATGCGGAGACAGAGAGGGACGCCGTCGAGCTGGAGGTACCATCGACATGCAGCGTCTGCTGATAGCGGCTGATGGACTGATGGCTATCCCAGGACACCTGACTCTTGCTGATGACCGCATTGTTGAGGAAGTCGACGCGGATGACCTCACCGGCACTGATCTTGGCATCCTTGACACCCAGGGCGTTGCCATCGCGAACGATGGTCTGGCCCTTGGAGCTGATCAGTACATCGTTGCCGGGCTCTGCGTCTGCCACGTTGTAGCCGATGAAGCTGTGGTCCTCGGCAGCGGTTCCCGTTGATACGATGACGTCATTGGTTTCGCCAGTGGTAAAGGCATCGCTGGCCATGACCGAGTAGCTGGTTCCATCGTCCGACAGGGCCACTGAGAAGGCGACGTCGCCGTCAGCGGTGACCGCTGACAGCATCTTGCCATCGTCGCTCAGTGCGTAGGTCAGGGGCTTGCCAAGGTAGATCAGAGCGTTGCCAGCGCTGTCCAGCGCTGCGGTGCCATCGATGGCTTCGTAGAACACCACGCTATCGGCACCATCGGCACCCGCATGGGTGGCGAAGTTGATAGCGCCGGACGCTGCATCTTCCAGGAAGGCCGGGTCCGACATGAACACTTCCGGCATATCGTCGTTGATGTTGACGGTCAACTTGCCGATGACGACATCGCCGTCACCATCTGTCAGTGCATAGCCGAGGTCCAGGGAAATGGTGTCCTCGGTATTGATCATCGGATGATCAAGGACATCGCTCAGGACCACTTCGTAGCTGCCGGAGGCAAGGTCGGTGACCTTGGCGGTCAGTACTGGCGTGCCATCGGCCGTGCTGCCCGTCAGCACGGTGCCATTGGCACTGACGCTAAAGGTGATGGCATCACCGCCAGAAGTCAGCGACGGCAGGCCCGCCGTTTGCCAGGTGAAGGCGCCTGTGCTGGCCGGACCGTCCTCGCCGAAGGTATAGCCTAGAGATCCCGTCGTCTTCACGACTTCACCGGACACATCGCCGTTACCACCGGCCAGGCCACCTGCCAAGCCGTCCTCATCGAGGGTGGTGACAGGGGATGTGGTGTTAGGATCACCATCGGTCTCGGGCGTCGTGGGTACGATGCCGTTATCCATGATATTGACCGTTGCCGTGGCACTGCTGGTATCGCCGTCGCCGTCCTTGAGGGTGTAGGAGATCCTGGCAATCCCTTCAAACTTGGGAGCAGGGGTGAAGGTCAGAGTGCCATCGCTGTTGATGGACACGGTGCCAACGTCTGCACCGCCGACCACGGTTGCCTTGCTAATGTGGGCTCCGTCGGCGCCCAGCGCATCGTTCGCCAGCACGTTCAGCGTCACAGGTGAGTTGTCCTCGGCATCAACGCGGTCATTTCGTGCCTGCGATGAGTCGTCATTCACCAGGATCTTTAAAGTGCCTGAGGCTTGGGCGCCAGCGCTGTTGGTGATGGTATAGCCCAAGTCCAGTACGAAGTTGTCTTCTTCTGTCGGGTTAGCGTGGTCCAGCGGCTGATGGAGCACCACCTTGTAGCTTCCTGACGCCAGGTCAGGCAGCTGAATGGTGATCACCTTCCGGCCATGATCGTCAAAGCCCACCAAAGAGCGACCGTTGCCGTTGAGGTAGAAGGTGACGTCGCTACCCCCAGAGGTCAGCTGCGGCAACGAGCTCTGGTCCCAGGAGAACGCATCGGCTGGACCGGCAGGCCCCAACGAGCCAAAGTCGTAATTCAGCTGACCTGTTTTTACGATGGCTGTACCAGCAATGTCGCCGATGCCGCCTTCGTTTCCACCTGGCAAGCCGTCCTCATCTACAATGGCAAGAGGAGCACTGGAGGAAGGGTCACCATCGGTGTCTGGCGTCGTCGGCCCTGTGGCCGTCTGGGTGACGTCCACCTTGAGCTTGCCATAAGCAATGTCGCCATCACCATCGGTGAAGGTGTAGTCGACAATAGCTTTGCCGGTGAAGTCCGGAGCCGCAGTAAAGGTTAGGGTGTTGTTGGCATTGACCACAACGGTGCCGACGCTATCGCCGCCAGCAACGGTCGCAGACAGTTGCCCAGCGCCATCTGCTCCGGCCTGGTCATGGGCCAGAACATCGAAGGTGATGGGGCTTTGGTTGTCGGTGGACGTCTGATCATCCTTCACCAGGGGGGAGTCATCATCAATGATGACTTTCAGAGCGCCCTTTGCCGTTAAACCCTGCTTATCCGTGACGGTATAGCCGACCACCAGGCGAATATCGTCCTCGACCTCAGGGTTGCGGTGATCCAGCGGCTTGGTGATGACCACCTTGTAAGTGCCTGTCGGCACATCGGTTAACTGAATGAAGACGACCTTCTCGCCAGAGTCAGTGCTGCCGACCAGAGAACGACCGTTGCCGTTCAAGTTAAAGGTGATGGCTTCGCCACCGGTGGAGATGAGTGGCAGGTTGCTGGGGTCCCAGCGGAAGGCGCCGGTATCCGCCGCTCCGTAGATGCCAAAGTCATATCCCAGCGTGCCGAAGCGCACCGTCGCGGTCGTCAGCGCATCATTGACACCGCCTCGCACCCCTCCTGCAAGCCCTTCTTCATCCAGCACGGTAATTTCCGTCTTGGTCAGCGGATCACCATCGCTATCAGGCGTGACTGGGCCCACATTGCCTGCGCTGTCAACGCTGATCGCCAGCTCGCCGGTGGCTTGGTCGCCATCGCCATCCACCAAGGTATAGGTAATGACGGCGTCACCTGCGAAGTTGACGTTTGGTGTAAAGGTCACGGTGCCGTCGGCGTTGATCGCGGCCGTGCCGGTAGCGGCTCCGCCTTGTACCTCCACCTTTGTTACCTGGCTGCCATCACCACCGGGACGATCGTTCTCAAGGACGTCCACGGTCACCGCCGTGGTGCTGTCGGTAGAGGCTCCATCTTGAAGAGTCTTGGGGGAGTCATCATTGACGACGACGTTCAGCTTGCCATCGGCACTCAGGCCTTCTGCGTCGGTGATGGTGAAGCCGACGGAGAACTCGATATTGTCCTCCATAGTCGTGTCGGAATGATCCAGCGGCTGACGAATAAAGACGGTATAGCTACCGTTCTCTACATCCATGAGCTGCAGGGTAATGACGGCTTCGCCATCTGGCGTCTTGCCTTCAATGACCCGGCCGTTAGGGCTCAAGGTATAGCTGACGGCTTCGCCTCCAGAAGTTAAGGAGGGCATATCTTCCAGGTGCCAAGAGAAGGCGTCGGCCCCGGCCGCAGGGCCGCTGGCACCATAGCTGTAGCCAAGCTCACCCCGGGCTGTGGCGAACATTTCGGGCACATCGCCGATGCCTCCTTCGCCCCCACCTTCTAGACCATCTTCGTCTACGGTAGCCGTTGGCGACGTGGTCGCGGGATCATCGTCCGTCTCGGGCGTGACGGGGACAGCCTTGAGTTTTACCGTGGTATTGAAGGTACGGCTGGTGACGTCACCGTCGGTGTCGCTGGCCGTTACGGTGAAGCTGAGTTTAGGGTCATCCTCGATGACGTCCCTGTCGATGGTGAAGGTCCAGGTGCCGTCGCTCTTGATGGTCAGCACGCCATTGTCCAGCTGAATGGCGGTATCGAGTGCGTAGCGGGTGCTGTCGCCAGGCACCTTGACGCTGGCATCTTCCAGACCGTCGGCACCGCCGCTGAGCGTCCAGTTGCCGGTGTGTGTGGTGGAAACTTCGATTTCGCTGCCATCTTGGTAAGTGATGGCAGGTGAATCATCGTCAATAAAGACCGCGATCATGTCGGTCGAGGTGGCGCCGGTGCTGTCAGTCAAGGTGAAGCCAATCTGCAACAGCAGATCGTCCTCCGCCGTAGAAATACCATGGTCGGCTGACTTGAAAAGGGTCGCCTCAAACAGACCCGAAGAGGTGTCTTGCATAACAAGTTCGAAGACTTTTTCGCCACCTTCGTCGGCGGCTGTCAGGGTCAGACCGTCACCTGACACTGAATACGTCACGGCGGAGCCACCGGACGTGATTGCCTGAATGCCTGTGGTGTTCCAGGTAAAAGGCGAGCTGCTGGCAGGAGTTCCGTTGTTGTAGGAAAAACTGATCAATCCCTGGGTGGTGATATCCGTGCCGGGGAGGTCATTGATTCCACCAGCGTTGCCACCTGTCAGTCCATCTTCATCAAGGAACGCGGTTGTGTTCACTGTTTCAACGTTGCTTTCAGCCATCACTATCCACCTATAAGTAGAGAAAATGTGCCGACGCTCAATGACAGAATTCGCCATTGTTGTGCAGTTTCAGGGTTGTTGGCGTAACCCCGTCAAATGGGCATGCGCTGGCGAAAACCATGCTAGTGATGTGAGCAAAATGGTAATACTGGCTGTGTGGGCAGGTGGGTAATCTAATTGCTGCGTGTTTGGGTGATGTAAGAAGGATGTTATTTGTCTTGATCAGCTCGTTGGATGACGTTTAAGAGTATTGTTTATGCAAGAGTGTTGTTTTTCATGCATTGGTGTTGAGCTATGTCAGTGTTGCATGTACCTAGGGACGAGTAGAAGCGTGCTGGAATGGGACGGAGGCATATGACAGCTCCCTCTCAAAAATCGTTATCTCGATGGGTGATAAAGAAGAAGCGTGTTCCCGAGAGAGCGATGGCATGGCGGGAAAACGAAGAAAGCCCCATGAGGAGGGAGTGGCCAGCAGGGTGAAGGTGGTTGCCGTGAACAACAAGGCCCGCTCCTGATGGCAGGAAGCGGGCCTCGAGGTGTCAGCAAGCCGTCGTCAAGTGACGGGGTAAGGCATCAATTCTGCAGTTGAATCAGCAAGGGTTCGATACCTTGGGTGCTCATCAGGTCCTGGGCGCGTGCCAGCTCGTTGCGGTCGCTGTAAGGGCCGACCTGCACCCGGTGCCATGTCGCCCCGCCGGTGGCCTCGACCTCGCTGATCTTGGCCAGCAAGCCGAAGTCCTTGAGCCGCCCCGCCAGTTGGCGTGCATCGCCCACTTCACGAAACGACGCTGCCTGCAGCATGTAGCGGCGTTCGGCGCTGCGGGGCGTCTCGGAGGGCGTGCTCGCCGATGTGTCATCGCGGGAGTTGGCGGCGATCACGGCGGCAATCGGGTCATCGTCCGAGATGGCCTCATCACTGGACGTTGCCGCTTCCGGTCGACGAGCCGTGGACTCGGGCACTTCCTCGTCTGACGCAATGACCTCGGACTCCGGGAGCAGGGTGTAGAACTCGAAGGTCGGCATAGGCGGTTCGCTGTCGCTGCTCTGACCTTGCCCGCCGCTGGTGGAAGTACTACTTGTTCCACCGCCCTGGCCATCATTGCTCGATGGCTTGGGCAGTACCGCAGCGATCGGCGATCGCGGATCCTGCCATGGCGCGGTGCCGTTCTGGTGGTGTGCCAGAAGAAAGCCAGCCGCCAGGCCGACGGCCGCCCACAGCCAGCCGGGAATGCCGCCGCGGCCGCGCGTGGAGGGCTGTTTGCGCTTCTGGCTGCTGGTGGCTCCCCGCTTGCGGGGCGGCGCCTTGCGAGTGGCCATGGCTTACATCTCCTCCGGCGCGCCGACGCCCATCAGGTCAAGCCCATTACGCAGCACCTGGCGGGCGGCAAGGCCCAGTGCCAGGCGAGCATTGCGCAAGGCAGCGTCGTCGACCATGACCTTGCAGGCGTTGTAGCAGCTGTGGAAATCGGCAGCGAGGTCCTGCAAGTACTGGGCAATCTGCTGGGGCTCGCGAGCCTTGGCGGCGTGTTCGACCACCTCGGGGTAGCGGGCCAGGCGATTGAGCAGCGCCTTTTCCTGATCCGCTTCGAGCAGGCCCAGATTGGCCATGCCCGTGGCGTGGTCGAAGGCCAGGCCTTCGCTCTCAGCCTTGCGCAGCACGCTGCAGACGCGGGCGTGGGCGTACTGCACGTAGTAGACCGGGTTGTCATTGGACTGGGAGCGCGCCAGATCAATGTCGAAGGTCAGCTGGGAGTCTGCCCGCCTGGCAGCGAGGAAGAAACGGGTGGCATCTCGCCCGACCTCATCGATCAGGTCTCGCAGGGTGACATAGCTTCCTGCGCGCTTGGACAGCTTGACCTCGACCCCTGAACGGGTCACCAGCACCATCTGGTGCAGCACGTAGTCGGGCCAGCCCTTGGGAATACCCACGTCCAGGGCTTGCAGCCCTGCGCGGACCCGGGTCACGGTGGAATGGTGGTCGGCCCCCTGCTCATTGACGACGGTGGTGAAGCCCCGTTGCCACTTGTCGAGGTGGTACGCCACATCCGGCAGGAAGTAGGTGTAGCCGCCCTCGCTCTTGCGCATTACCCGGTCCTTGTCATCGCCAAAGTCCGTGGTGCGCAGCCACTGAGCGCCTTCCTGCTCATAGGTGTGACCATTCTCTGCCAGGCGTCGTGCGGTTTCCTCGACCTTGCCGTCTTCGTACAGCGAGGACTCCAGGAAGTACACGTCGAAGCTGACGCCGAAGGCACGCAGGTCGAGGTCCTGCTCCCGGCGCAGATAGGCGACGGCGAAGTCGCGGATGGCCTCGAGGTCATCGGGGTCGCCCTTGCCGGTCACATGGCGGTCGTCGGCATGGACGGTGTTACCGGCCAGGTAGGCGTTGGCCACGTCGGTGATATAGTCGCCGCGGTAGCCGTCCTCCGGCCATCCTGCGTCGTCTGGCCCGAGCCCCTTGGCGCGGGCCTGGACGGACAGCGCCAGGTTGCTGATCTGAGCGCCTGCATCGTTGTAGTAGAACTCGCGGGTGACGTCGTAGCCGGTGGCCTCAAGCAGGCGACACAGGCAGTCGCCGACGGCAGCGCCACGGCCATGTCCGACGTGCAGCGGGCCGGTCGGGTTGGCCGAGACGAACTCGACCTGCACCTTCTCTCCCTGGCCTGTCAGGCTGCGGCCGAACGTATCGCCAGCATCCAGCACGTGGCGCACGACCTGGGCAGCGGCGTCCGTGGCGGCGAAGAAGTTGATGAAGCCTGGGCCCGCGATGTCGACCTTGGCGACAGCATCGCTTTGCGGGAGGGCGGCCACCAGTTTTTCCGCTACCTGGCGCGGGGCTGACTTGGCGGGCTTGGCCAGCATCAAGGCGAGGTTGGTGGCGTAGTCACCGTGAGCCTTGTCCTTGGTCGGATCGACCTTGTAGGTGGGGGCGAGTTCCTGGGGAATGACTTCCTGCTGCTTGAGCTCGGCAAGGGCGGCATCCAGCAGCGCAACGATAGTGTCTTTCATGAGGCGTCTATGTCCTGTGGCACGGTGGCCGAGCGCGGCGATCAGGGCGCCAGTCGGCAGGCAGACCGTGCATTATCGATGATTGCGTCCAGCCTTTAAAGGCCGGACGTCTGCTCATGGAAATTCCGGGTCAGCTCAGGCTCTGAGGGTCGACATCGATCGACCAACGAACGCGTCGGGCGTCGGGCCAGGCCTCTAGCCGCTGTGCCAGCCACGCCAGGGCAGGGTGCAGCTGACTGCGCTTGTCAGACATCAGCGCCAGCTGCAAGTGGTAGCGATTCTGTCGCCGCTCCATGGGGGCGGGCACTGGGCCGAGGCAGTCGAGTTCGAGCGCCTGTTGCTTGATGTGATCGCGCAATTCGCGGGCGAGCTCTCGTGCCAGGGTGGTCAGTGCCTCTTCTCGAGGCCCCTCCATGCGCAGCAGGGCCATGAAACGGTAGGGAGGAAGGGCGGCGATGCGTCGCTCATCCAGCAGTGTCTGGGCCAGAGCGTCATAGCCCCGGTCTGCCAGCAAACGAAGGTTCGGGTCGTCCGGGTGCATGGTCTGTACCAGCACTCTGCCAGGGTGGGCCGCGCGCCCGGCGCGGCCCGCCACCTGCTCGAGCAGCTGGGCGGAATGCTCGAGGGCACGAAAGTCGCTGGCATAGAGACCTGCATCGGCATTGACCACGACCACCAGAGTGACGTGAGGCAGATGGTGTCCCTTGGCCAGCATCTGAGTGCCCACCAGGATGGCCGGCTCGCCCCGGCGCACCTCCGTCAGCATCTTCTCCAGGGCATCCTTGGTACGGGTACTGTCACGATCGATACGATGCACGGGAATGTCGGGAAAGCTCTCGGCCAGGCTTTCCTCGGTGCGCTCGGTGCCGCTGCCCAGCGGGCGCAGGTCAGCACTGCCACACTCTGGGCAGGCGTCGGGAAGTACCCGCCGGCGGTCGCAGTGATGGCAGGCCAGCATGGGAGGCTGGCGATGCCACGTCATGCGTGCATCGCAATGATCGCAGTCCGCCATCCAGCCGCAAGCATGGCAGGACAGGGTAGGGGCAAAGCCGCGGCGATTGATGAACACAAGGACCTGATGTCCGGCGCTCAGAGTGGCCTTGATGGCGTCGATAACCGGTGGAATCAGGCCGCCGCGGCGAGTGCGCCCCTTCAGGTCGACAAGCTCCAGGCGAGCGGGAGCGTGGCGGGTCGCTCGCTGGGTCAGCCGCAGGTGGGCGTAGTCCCCAGTCAACGCGCGATGCAGGCTTTCCAATGAGGGTGTTGCGCTACCCAATAGCAGTGGGATCTGGTCGCGCTTGGCGCGCACCACCGCCAGGTCTCGCGCATGGTAGCGCAGTCCGTCCTGCTGCTTGAAGGAGCCGTCGTGCTCTTCATCGACGATGATCAGGCCTGGCCTCGCCAGCGGCGTAAAGATGGCCGAGCGGGTGCCGATGATGATCAGCGCTCTGCCGCTGGCAGCCGCTTCCCAGGCATCCAGGCGTTCATGGTCGGTCAGACCGGAGTGTAGCGCGACGACGGGCACACGAAAGCGCTGGCGGAAGCGTCCCAGGGTCTGGGGGGTAAGCCCGATTTCCGGAATCAGCACCAAGGTCTGGCGACCTTTGGCCGCGACGGCCTCGATCAGCTGCAGGTAGACCTCGGTCTTGCCGCTTCCCGTGACACCGTGCAGCAGACACGGGTGAAAGCGATCCAGGCCCTGGTGCAACCGATTGAGCGCTTTCGCCTGTTCGTCGTTCAGGCTGAGGGCGGGGCTGGCGAGCAGGCCCTTGGTGTCGTCCGTGGGGGCCGCGGCGAGCGCTTCCTCATGGCGGATGATCAGTCCCTTGGCTTCCAGGGAGCCCAGCTGGTCTCGGCTGAAGGACTGTGCCAGGACCACCTGGGTCGTCAGGCCGTGAGGATGCTGGCCCAGCATCTCGAGCAGTGCGGCCTGGCGAGGCGCGCGTCCCAGTCGCGAGCGGTCGGCGTTGGCATTGATCATCCAGCGCTCACGGGTGCGGGCCTGTAGTGGTCGGCCCTGGCGGAGGAGCACCGGCATGGCATGTGCCAGGGTGTCGCCCAGCGCATGTTGATAGTAGCGTGCGGTGAACCGGCACAGCCAAAGCCAGTCCGCCGGTAGCGGCGTACTGTCGATGCAGCTCTGAATGGGCTTCAGTTTGTCCAGTGGGAAGTCGCTGTCATCGGCGCAGGCCACGATGACGCCCACCACCTGCCGACGACCGAATTCAACGCGCACGCGCAGGCCCTCCTGCCAGCCGTCGGGCGGAACTGGGCCGCCAGGACGGTAGTCGAACAGTCTGCGCAGAGGTGAGGGAATAGCAATGCGCAGTACGCGCGGGGCAGGGGTGTCAGGCAATTGGCCTCCACAATGAAGTCTGCTAGAATGCTCCGCCGCCTGTAACAGGCAGGCGGTTCACCGGCCGGCACGGTGGTGCGTCACAGCATGCACGATGGCCGTGCCATTACCCGTATGCGGTGCCTGGCAATGGATCAGGTGGCGGCATACCGAAAAGTGAGGTTCACGATGAAACAAGGTATCCACCCGGATTACAAGACGGTCAACGCGACTTGCTCCTGCGGCGCCAGCTTCGAAGTCGGCTCCACTGTCGGTCACGACCTGCACCTGGACGTCTGCTCTCAGTGCCACCCCTTCTACACTGGCAAGCAGAAGCAGGCTACCACCGGTGGCCGCGTCGAGCGCTTCAACAAGCGCTTCGGTGCTGCACTCAAGCGTTGATCGTCTGATGGGCGCCGTCGTTAGGTGACGGCGCAATGTCATGATGACGCTCGGGCTTTGCCCGTCACAAACCCGCCAGCATTGGCGGGTTTGTTGTATCTGGAGGACGCATCGCACCACGTTTCTGGGTATCGCTGTTGCGGCGCATCAATGCGTAAGATGTCGCTGAGGTCTAGTCTTCTAAGGACTGTTGCGTCGCTCGGCTGATGGATTCAGCGCTTTGTTAGACGTTGGTGCAATGCAGCAAAAGTTGTCGACATTGTCAGCGAACATCTTCAAACGAGCGTGTAAATATCGCTTTTGGTGCCAATGTTGAGAAATGGAATATTTTTCTATATTGTGTGGCCACGTTCCACAAGGATATCCGGACACCAAGCATGACAGACGCAAAGAAGCAGGCTGCGCTGGACTATCACGCACTTCCCATTCCCGGCAAGCTGTCGGTCGAGCTGACCAAACCGACGGCCACCGCCAAGGACCTGGCGCTTGCCTATAGTCCTGGCGTGGCGGAGCCCGTCCGCGAAATCGCTCGGGACCCGGAGAATGCCTATCGCTATACCGGCAAGGGCAACACCGTCGCGGTGATTTCCGATGGCACTGCCATCCTTGGCCTTGGCAACCTCGGTCCGCTGGCCAGCAAGCCGGTCATGGAAGGCAAGGGGGTGCTGTTCAAGTGCTTTGCCGGCATCAACTCGGTCGATATCGAGGTCGATGCCGAGAGTCCGCAGGCGTTCATCGACACGGTGGCACGCATTGCCGACAGCTGGGGTGGCATTAATCTCGAGGACATCAAGGCGCCGGAGTGTTTCGAGATCGAGCAAGCCCTGGTCGAGCGCTGCAAGATTCCGGTCTTCCATGATGACCAGCACGGTACCGCCATCGTGACGGCGGCGGGCATGCTGAATGCGCTCGATATCGCCGGCAAGTCGCTTGAGCAGGCGCGGATCGTCTGTATGGGGGCTGGTGCTGCTGCGATTGCCTGCATGAAGCTGCTGGTGGCTTGTGGGGCCAATCCCGCCAACCTGGTGATGCTCGACCGCAAGGGAGTCATCCATAGCGGGCGGGAAGACCTGAATCAGCACAAGGCGATGTTTGCGGTGGATACCGACAAGCGCACACTGGACGACGCCATCGATGGCGCGGATGTCTTTATCGGCCTGTCCGGCCCCGGCCTGATGACGGCCGACCATATCCGCAAGATGGCCAAGGACCCCATCGTCTTTGCCTGCACCAACCCGGATCCCGAGATTCATCCCGACCTGGCCCGGGAAACCCGCCCGGACGTCATCATGGCGACGGGGCGGTCTGACTACCCCAACCAGGTCAATAATGTGCTGGGTTTCCCGTTCATCTTCCGTGGCGCGCTGGATGTGCGTGCCACCCGCATCAACGAGGAGATGAAGGTAGCGGCGGTCCATGCGCTCAAGGACCTTGCCCGCGAGCCTGTTCCTCAGGCGGTGCTGGATGCCTACGAGCGTGACGCCATGAGCTTTGGCCGGGAATACATCATTCCGACCCCGGTGGATGTGCGCCTGCTGGAGCGAGTGACCTCCGCCGTCGCCCAGGCGGCTGTCGACTCAGGGGTGGCACGCAAGCCCTATCCTTCGCACTATCCGCTGAAGACCATCGACGACGTCTACGGCAGCTGAGCGCCGTCTCAAGCGTGGCTCTCTGGTCATGCGGTAATGAAAAAGCCCTCCACTGGAGGGCTTTTTTTGTCTGTGCTTTTTTGTATGTGTGGGCTCGATCAGGGAGCGCAGTGCTTGGTGTGTCGAGAGCGGCTGGTTCACCAACGCTGGCATGGGCGCTGATCCAGGCTGACGTCGTCTTAGAACTCGTAGCGTAATGAGGCTGACGTAATTCGATCCGTCCGTGCTTCGGCGTCTTCGGGTGGATCCGAGTTGTGCTTTATCTCATGCGACAGTCGCAGCGACATGTGCGCATTGATCCGGGTATCCAGTGCGGTATAGGAGCGTAGCGTCGAGTTCTTGCGCGTGGTCTCGACCGAGAGTTCCTGTTCAAGACTGGCGCTGGCGCTCAGGATGTAGCCGGCTTCCATGGCGCCGTAGGCGACGGCCAGGCGCTGATCGTCCTCGTCGGGCAGGATGTCTGCGCGATAGCCTGGGCCTGCCTCAAGCTCAAGGTGGGCACGGGGAGAGTCGAGGATCTGCCGGCCGTAACCGGTAATGGCGGTGAACTGATGATCGTAGCCGCTGAAACGGTCCTTTTCCCAGCGACCGAAGGCAAACAGATAGTGAGGACCTACCAGCTCGCGGCGCTGACGAAACGAGGTCATGTAGCGTTCGGCGCTGGTTTCACTGTCCTCGCTGGCATGGCGGGCTTCGGCCCGAAAGCGCGATAGCCAGGCGCCGTTGAGCCAGGTTAGCTGGGTCTTGCCCAGCACGGTCTCGGTGTTGGTATTGCCGGAGAGGCGGGTATAGCCAAATTCGACATGCCCGATAAAGTCGGGAGCGTCGTCGTTCGGCGCCGCAGGGGCGTAGAAGGAATCGGCCAGGGATGGCGATATCGGCACAAAAAGCCCAAAGAAGCACAGTGTGGCTGCCAGCGTGCGTAAGCGGGAAAGCACCATGTGGTGGTCACCTGGATAAGGCTAGGGGAAGAGATCAGGATGCCGCCATGGCGGCAGTCGTGCTTCTCCCCCGGGCGGGGGAGAAGCGACTTGCGGGATGAGGCTAGAAGATAGCTTCGTAGGCGCCAGTGCCCTGGGAGCCGCTGTGACGCTCCACGGCGCTTTCCACGCGACGGGGCTGGACACTGGGCATGTGATCTTCGTCGAAGATTTCCTCGATGCCACCGCCCTGGTTGTCGCCGAGTAATCGGCCGGTGTTGGCGTCTACGCGGGCCGTTACGATACCCGGCGGCTGCGGCGGAATGTTCTCCGGCTTGCCCGCCAGCGCCTGGCCCATGAAGTCGACCCAGATCGGCAGTGCGGCCTGGGCGCCGTACTCCGCCGTGGGAGTGTTGTCGTCCTTGCCGACCCATACGGTGGTGGCGTAGTCGCCGTTGAAGCCCGCGAACCAGGCGTCGCGCTGATCGTTGGTGGTGCCGGTCTTGCCGACGATATCGCTGCGCTCAAGGGAGAGCGCGCGACGAGCGGTGCCGCGTTCGACCACGTCACGCAACATGTCACGCAGCAGGTAGACCGCGCGGGCATTGGCCACCCGCGGAGCGACTTCATAGGTCTTGCCGTCGATCTCGGTGGTGCTTTGTCCTTCCTCGCACTCACGGCATGCCACCCGCGGGCTTGCCTCTTCCACCAGTGTCTGCTGCTCACCTTGGGTAATCTTTTCGATAAACCAGGGTGTGACGCGGAAGCCGCCGTTGGCAAGCACGGCGTAGGCATTGGTCATCTCCAGTGGCGTCAGGCTGGCGCTACCCAGAGCCAGCGACAGACCGTTAGGCAGACGCTCTCGGGAGAAGCCGAAGTCGACCAGAAAATCGATGGTGCGATCGAGGCCAATGCTTTGCAGCAGGCGGATGGTGACCAGGTTGCGCGATCGTGCCAGACCAGTGCGCAGACGGGTCGGGCCAAGGAAGTCGCCGCTGGAGTTCGATGGGCGCCACAGTTCGTTGCTGCCATCGTTGAGCACGACGGGGGCGTCGTTGATCACGGTGGCGGGGGTCACATCGCCGCTGTTGAGGCCTGCCAGGTAGATAAACGGCTTGAAGATCGAGCCCGCCTGGCGACGTGCCTGAATGGCGCGGTTGAACTTGCTGGCATCGAAATCAAAGCCCGCCTGCAGGGCCAGAATCGCGCCAGTCTTGGGATCCATCACCACCAGCGAGCCTTCCGCATCGGGCTGCTGGGAGAGTCGCCAGCTGTCGTCTTCGCGCTGCAGAATACGCACGAGATCACCGCGACTGGCGATCTGGGAGGCTGCCGTGGGCTTGGCCCCACGATAGCGAGCGCTCTTGTAAGGTGCTGCCCACTCAAGGCCCGCCCAGTCCAGGGTGATCAGCTGGCTGTCGTGGGTAAGAACCTTCATTTCACGGCCGTCGGTCGCCACCACAATGGCGGGCTCCAGGGGGCCGAAGGAGGGGGTGCGCTCGAGCACTTGCAGCCAGTTGCTGACGTCGCCATCGATGCCTTCGACCGTTGTCTGACTGCGTTCTGCGGCACGACGAGCGGTCTCCATCACCTCGGGTGAGCCAGACAGCTCTTCTTCCAGGCCAGTGCGCTCGGTCTGGTCTTGCGCTTCTGCCAGACTTTGCGGGATATCGGTGTCTTCCGGGCCGCGCCAGCCGTGGCGGGTATCGTAGGCGATCAGGCCATTGGCCAGCGCCTGCCGCGCCATGGGCTGCAGCTCGCTGTCGATGGTCGTGGTGATGCGATAGCTGCCGGTATAGGCCTCGTCACCGAAACGTTCGGTGGCGAACTGCCGCGCCATCTCCGCGACATAATCGGCCTGAACTTCGGCACGGGCGACGTGACGGCTAGCCGTGATCGGGGCCTGGACGGCGTCGTCGTAGGCTGCCTGGTCGATATACCCGAGCTCGCGCATGCGGAACAGGATCCAGTTGCGGCGAATCAGAGCGCGTTCGGCATTGGCCAGCGGGTTGAAGGACGAAGGAGCCTTGGGCAGCCCGGCAATCATGGCGCTTTCGGCCAGGGTCAGTTCGTCCAGCGGCTTGTCATAATAGACCTCTGCCGCAGCGGCAATGCCGTAGGCGCGGTGGCCGAGGAAGATCTTGTTGACGTACAGCTCCATGATTTCCTGCTTGGACAGAATCTGTTCCATCTGCAGCGACAGCAGGATTTCACGCAGCTTGCGGGTAAAGGTGCGGTCCAACGTCAGTAGATAGTTTCTCGCTACCTGCATGGTGATGGTCGAACCCCCGGACTGGGGCGTGCCGCCGCTGGTGATCAGCTGCTTGACGGCCCGCGCCAGCCCTTTCGGATCCACCCCCGGGTGTTCAAAGAACGCCGCGTCCTCAGCGGCCATCAGGGCCTGCAGCATGGGCTCGGGGATCTCATCGAAATCGACAGGCATGCGGCGTTCCTCGCCGAATTCGCCAATCAGCTGGTTGTCCCTGGTGTAGATGCGCAGCGGGGTCTGCAGCTCGAAGTCCTGCAGCTGGCGGACATCGGGAAGACCGGGCGCAAAATAGAGGGCGGCACCAACGACACCCAAGGCTGCTGCGGCGCCCAGTGAGATCACTAGCCACACGGCAGAGAATAAGAGCGTTCTGAGATACTTCATGAAATCGCGGTGTCCATGCTGAAAACGAAAACGGCGGGGTATATCACTGAAAAAGGCAATCCTTTGCGTCGGCCATTATAGGAACTGGGCGCAGCCGTCACCACCTTTGTGACGAATTACCCGCCTTGTTGCACAAAGTCGTGGCATAGATCAGTAACCTCTTGCCTACGGTTGGCTAGGCTGGCACCACGGTAATGTGCATCGGGTGCATGCCATAGCTGCGGATGCGACGACGACATGTGGTTTACCTCAAGGGCCAATGGCCTGGTGGGTGTGGATATCACGTCTGCCACGGTCAAGCTGATCGAGCTTGAGTCGGTAGCGGGTGGCCACCGAGTGGTCAGCCATGCGGTGGGACCCTTGCGCCAGGGAGCCGTGGTCGAACGCCGTATTCGCGATATGGGCGAGGTGATCGAGGTCCTGTCCCGTGTCGTCGAGCGCGCCGCCCCGCGCAGTCGGCATGCCGCCGTGGCGGTCCCTTCTGGAGCAGCGATCACACGCTTGCTGCGTTTCCCGGCGGACTTGAACGAGGACCAGGTCGAAGCCCGTATCGAGTGGGAGTCTGACAAGCACATTCCGTTTCCGTTCCGTGAGGTGGCATTCGACTTTCAATGCCTCGGTGAGTGTGTCGATGATCCGGCATATCGGGAGTGGTTGCTGGTGGCGTGTCGACGCCACGATGTCGAGCAATTGACCCAGGCGCTGGAGGCCAGTGGGCTGGTGCCGGCCGCCGTCGACGTGGAGAACTTTGCCATCGAACGAGCCATGGCTGGGCTCTATCGGCGTCTGCAGATGGGGGATGAGGCCTTGGCGCTGGTGGATGTTGGTGCCTATCTCAATGCGCTGCATGTGCTTGAGGCAGGGCGGATCATCTATAGCCACGACAGTCTTTACGGCGGCATGCAGTTGACCGAGGCCATCCAGCGTCACTACGGCATGAGTCTTGATGAAGCGGGTTTCGCCAAGAAACGCGGCGGCTTGCCGGGGGACTATGGGCAGGCCGTGCTGCTGCCGTTTCTCGATACCTTGATCGGCCATATCGAAAACTCGCTCCAGCTCTATCGCGTGTCGGGGGGATTTCGCCCGCTGAGTCGCCTGTTGGTGGCGGGGGGCACCAGCCTGATCGGCGGCTTCGCCGAACGGCTATCTGAGTCGATCGGATTGCCGGTCAGCCTGGTCGATCCGCTGGAGGGCATGAGCATTGCATCATCCCTGGACGTCGACGCCGTGCGCGCCGAGGCCCCCGCGCTGCTGACCGCCTGTGGCCTGGCGCTGAGGGGGCGGGCATGAGCCGGGTGCGCATCAATCTGCTCGATTGGCGCGACGCGGCCAGGGTGCGGCGTACCCATGGCTTCTGGCTGACGGTGGTCATGGCTGCAGCAGCAGGCGTGGGAGTGGCCTTGCTGGCGTCGCTGTGGCTGCAGTGGCAGCTGTCGTTGATGGCTGAGCGCGACCAGCACCTGCAGCAGGCGATGACGCAGCTCGAGGCAACGTCGCGGGAAATGGCGGACCTTGACCGGCAGCTGGCGCTGCTTGACCAGGAAGAGGCACTGCTGTCTCGCTTGCAGGACCAGCGTCGGCAGACCCTGGATGTGGTCAATGGTCTGGCTGCGACGCTGGTCAATGGCGTGCGTTATGACCGGGTCGAGCGCCGCGATAATGCGCTTATCCTCGAGGGGGAGGCGGTCGACAGTGCGCGCCTGGTCGAGCAGCTGCGTGCCCTTGAGCGAGTGCCGACGTTCCTGGAGCCGCAGCTGTCTCGGGTAGGGGCACAGCATGGTCGCCAGCACTTTGTCGTGCAGTTGCAGCTGGCGTCCCACGCCGTCGAGAGGCCAAGGCCATGATGCCGTCACTGGATAGGCGCAGGGCGGTGGGGCATGGGGCCGACGCGATAGCGGGGGTGCCATCATCGCGCTCCCGGTGGCTGCGCCTAAGGGAAGAGTGGCGTCGCTTGGGTGTGGTCGACTGGCGACGGTTGGAGCTGGGTGAGGCCGGGCGCTGGCCATGGATGTTGCGCGTGCTGGTGGGCTCCAGCGCCTTTTGCGTTGCGCTTGTTGTGACGCTGGTGTGCTACGTGCGACCGCTAGCGATACGCCTGGAGCAGCTTGAGCTGCAGGAGCAGCAGGCGATCGGGGAGTTTGAAGCGCGGGCGCGTGAGCTGGCGGAGCTGGATCGCATGAAGCGCGTGCTGGTGAATCTGGATCAGATGGTCAGCGAGCGTCGGCAGATGCTGCCGGATGGGGCTGATATCCCCTCGCTGCTTGAAGGTATCGGGGATGAGGCCAGAGCCCGGGGGCTGGCACTGCAGGAGCTGGCGCTGGGGCAGCCTCGTCCGCTGGCGCTCTATGTGGAGCGTCCCTTCGAGCTGCGGGTGCGGGGGGGATATCACGCCATCGGTGGCTTTATCGCTGACCTCGCCAATCTGCCGCGCTTGGTGACCATTCACGACTTCAGTCTGCTGCCCGTGGAAGGCCAGCTTGAGCTGAGTGCTCGGGTGCAGACCTACAGTATTGGCGATGCGTCGGCCGCCGCTGTGCGAGTCTCCGATGAGCAGGTACGGCGTCAATGAGCAGCCGCTGTCGGGGAGAGTTCACCCGTCTGTGGCTGCTTCTGGCCTGTGGCGTGACGGGCTGTGTCTTGACGGGCTGTGAACACGACAGCCTGGAAGCGTTGGATGAACGACTGGCGGCGGCGCTGACCACCGAATGGCGCCAGCCGGCAGGAGAGCTGCCTGAGAGCGTTGAGCTTCCGATTCTTCACTACCTGTATGCCGAGTCGAGAAGCCCCTTTCGCTTCGCCGGCCAGGTGCAGCGCGATCCCCAAGGGTTGGCCGCCTTTGCTCTGGACGAATTGACCCTGGTCGGGGTGCTGGAGCGCCAGTCCCAGCGCTGGGCCTTGTTCGAGACGCCTGGAGGGCGGGTGCATGCCGTAATGGAGGGGCAGTCGCTGGCCTCTCCAGCGGTCAAGGTGGCGGCCATCGAACCCGATGCGGTCAGGCTGGAAGCCGATGATCCGGAGCATTATGCCTGGCGGGATCGCCTGGTGTCGGTGGGCGAAGGGCCAGCAGGGTCCGTCGTCGCCACAGCAACTCAATGACGCGGGGCGAACATGCAGAGACTGATGAAATCATGGCGCAGCCCGATGAAGGGCCGCAAGCACCGCAGGCGGGGGCTGTTGCTCTGGCTCGTGCCGGTCATCTTGGGAGTGGCGTCCTGCAGCGTGCAGGCGGCAGATTATCCGCAGGCGGACTATCAGGGCGCGCCGATCACGCTGAACTTCCAGGATGTCGAGGTGCGTTCCGTGCTGTCGGTGCTGAGTGACTTCACCGGCCTCAATATCGTGGTCAGTGATAGCGTCAGTGGTCGCGTCACGCTGAATCTCGATAACGTGCCCTGGGACCAGGCCCTGGAGATGGTGCTGCAGACCCAGGGGCTGGGTAGTCGCCGCCAGGGCGATATCCTGCTGGTGGCCCCGGTGGCGGAGCTTGCCGAGCGGGACCGGCTCTCGTTGGAGGCCGCTTCTCGACGCGACCTGTTGGAACCGCTGGTGACGGAGCATGTCGAGGTGCGCTATGCCAAGGCCAGTGAGCTGGCTGCGCTGCTGCGAGGTGAGAGTGGCTTTGGTCTGCTGACCGAGCGCGGCAGGGTCGCCACGGATCCGCGCACCAACACCTTGCTGATCCAGGATGTGCCGGCTCAGCTGCTCGAGATCAGAAGAACCCTGGCGCGGCTCGATGTACCGGTCAAGCAGGTACAGATCTCGGCGCGTATCGTCGTCGCCAGGGACAATACCGCCGAGGAAGTCGGCGTCAACTGGGGTGTCAGCAGTCGCCATGGCAAGACCGTCGGCGATAGTGGGGATATCACCATCGGGGATGTGATTTCGGGCAATCGAGGGGATACCTACGGCGGCATGTCCGTGGACCTGGGAGATGCCCTGGAAGCGGGTAACTCTTTCAACATCGGCTATCTGGCCGGTGACGTGCTGCTGGACCTGGAGCTTCGAGCGCTGGAGAGCGAAGGCAAGAGCCAGACCATTTCCGAGCCCAGGGTGATCACTTCCAATCAGCATACGGCGCTGATCAAGCAGGGTACGGAGATTCCCTACCAGGAGTCCACTTCCAGTGGCGCCACTAACGTGGAGTTCAAGGAGGCCGTGCTGGCGCTGGAGGTAACGCCACAGATCACCGGTGACGACCGGGTGGTGATGGATCTGACCATCAACAACGATACCTTGGCCGAGCAGAGCGTCGACGGCGAGCCCGCTATTGATACCAACGAGATTCAGACCCAGGTGCTGGTGGATGACGGTGAAACCGTGGTGTTGGGCGGAATTTTGACCACGCAGCAGCTGCATACCCTCTACAAGACCCCCTTGCTGGGTGACCTGCCGGTGCTGGGTAGGCTTTTTCGCTATACCGAGGACGTCAACGATAAGGTAGAGTTGTTGGTATTCATTACACCCCGGATACTCGACGACGGCCTGGCGAATCACTGATGCAGGATGTACCGAACCTGATTCTGATAGGCCCCATGGGGGCTGGAAAGAGCACCATCGGCCGCCTGCTGGCGGCCGAATTGTCACGTCCCTTCTACGACAGCGACCATGAGATCCAGGCACGCTGCGGCGCGGATATTCCCTGGATCTTCGATGTCGAGGGCGAGAGTGGCTTTCGTGATCGTGAGAGCAGCATGATCAGCGAGCTGGTCGATTACGACCAGGTCGTCATTGCCACGGGTGGTGGCGCCGTGCTGCGCGAGGAAAATCGACAGTGCATCCGGGAGGGTGGCACCGTCATCTATCTCTATACCACCGTGGAACAGCAGCTCAAGCGTACCGCCAAGGATCGCAACCGTCCGCTGTTGCAGCGCGGTGATCGCGAGCAGCTTTTGCGTGACATGTTTGCGCTGCGCGACCCGCTGTATCGTGCCACCGCCGACCTGGTAGTGCGTACGGATCGCCGCGGACCGCGCTCCGTGGTCAACGATATCGTGCGGCGTGTCCATCGTCTTCTCGACCCCCTGACTTGCAAGGCTTCCTCATGACCACCGCATCGATTGCTGATCCCTTGTCGTTGAATGTCTCCCTGGGAGAGCGTAGCTACCCCATCTATATCGGTGCGGGACTGATGGATCAGGGCGAGCGCCTGGTCTCGCATCTGTCCGGGCGGCAGGTGATGGTAGTGACCAATGAGACCGTGGCGGCGCACTACCTTGAGCGCCTGACGACGGCGCTCACCCGGGCGGACGAAACGCTGCGTATCGAAACCCTGGTACTGCCCGATGGGGAGGCGTACAAGAATATCGAAGGGGTGTCGCGCATCTGGGATGCCTTGCTGGAGGCTGGCTTCAACCGCCGCTCTACGCTCGTGGCCCTGGGGGGCGGGGTGATCGGGGATATGGTCGGGTATGCCGCCGCGTCTTATCAGCGTGGCATCTCGTTCATTCAGGTGCCGACCACGCTGTTGTCTCAGGTGGACTCTTCGGTGGGAGGCAAGACCGGGGTCAATCATCCCTTGGGCAAGAATATGATTGGTGCCTTCTGGCAGCCCCGTGCCGTGCTGATCGATACGGCGACGCTGGCAACGCTGCCCCAGCGGGAGTTGTCCGCCGGGCTTGCCGAGGTGATCAAGTACGGCTTTATCTACGATCGCGCTTTTCTCGAATGGCTGGAGCAGCAACTCGACGCGCTGCGTCGGCTGGATGACGCGGCTCTGGCCACGGCCATCGAGCGAAGCTGTGCGATCAAGGCCGAGATCGTGGCCCTGGATGAAACCGAGCAAGGTGTTCGGGCGCTGTTGAATCTGGGCCATACCTTTGGTCATGCCATCGAGGCCCATATGGGCTACGGTGCCTGGTTGCACGGCGAGGCAGTGGGAGCGGGCATGATGATGGCTGCCGACCTGTCGATGCGGCTCGGATTTATCGATAGCGAAGCGGTCGACCGCACACGGCGGCTGATTGAGCGCTGTGGACTCCCGGTGTCGGCGCCGGCCGAGATGAGTGTGGAGGACTTCGTGTCACGCATGAAGCTCGACAAGAAAAATCTCGACGATGGCATTCGACTGATCCTGCTGCAGGAGCTCGGCAAGGCCTGCGTCCATGATCAGACGCCATCCGCGGTCCTTCACGATTGCATCAAGGAGTTCCCGCGTTGCTGATGCTGGGCTGCGGCAGGGGGTAGTGCCCGACCGGTTTTGCTCGAGCGTGGATCGCCGGCGCCCGCCATTGTGCGGGCGTTTGCGTGTCTGAGGGTAGCGTCGCTCGCGACAGACTGATGCAAGGGGGGGGATTCCGTCAGTCTGTCAGCCAGTCACAGGCAGTTAGAGCGGCTGGCGAGCAGGTTCACGAACAGCGTTCATGCGTCGATCAGTATGTCATATGCCTGATCGGCATGGGGTGTCGACAGTTTTTGCGACTAAAGTCTAGTGGCGAAATTGGGGTAGTCGAACTTGCTGGAAAACACTTCCAAGTGGTTGACCTGATACGTTTTTTTTCTTGCATGTCTGTGCAACCTTCAGATTTACGGTGTTTTTTTATCTATGTGGAGGTCGCGGGTAATTGCGCAAGGGCGGGGTGCTGGCTATGCTGGGAACCCATTTTTCCTGCAGTTAGCGATGGCCCGAACGGGCGCTAAATAAAAAGAAAAACAGATAATAATATCGCGAAAATGCTGTGACTACAACCCTTTCACCCGAGGCGCGCCCATGAACAAAGGTCTTCATCAGCCTGGCGAGTTCCGTGACAACTGCGGGTTTGGCCTGATCGCCCACATGGAAGGGCAGGCTAGCCATGAATTGCTCAGCACTGCCATCGAGTCCCTGACCTGCATGACCCACCGCGGTGGTATCGCGGCCGACGGCAAGACCGGCGATGGTTGCGGGCTGTTGTTGAAGATGCCCGACGGCTTCATGCGTCAGGTGGCTCAGGAGAGCCTTGATGTGGCCTTGGGGGATCGCTACGCCGTAGGGGTGATCTTTCTGCCGGATGACGACCAGCGCGAGACGGCCGCCCGACAGACACTGGAAGACTGCCTGACCCAGCGTGGTGTCAAGGTCATCGGCTGGCGCGACGTGCCGGTCGACCCCAGTGTCTGTGGTCCCATGGCCCTCGACTGCCTGCCGCGGATCCGTCAGCTGTTTGTCGAGCCGGGTGCGGGGGAAGAAGCGTTTGATGTTTCCCTGTTCATGGCTCGTCGTCTGGCCGAGCAGGCCCTGATTCATGAGCCCGACTTCTATGTAAGCTCGCTGTCCAGTGAAGTGGTGTCCTACAAGGGGCTGGTCATGCCGGTAGATCTGCCGGCCTTCTATCAGGATCTCGGTGATGAGCGCCTGGAAACCGCTATCTGCGTGTTTCACCAGCGCTTCTCCACCAACACCGCCCCCCGTTGGCCGCTGGCTCAGCCGTTCCGTCTGCTGGCTCATAACGGCGAGATCAACACCATTGAGGCCAACCGTGGCTGGGCCAACTCGCGCAAGGAGAACTTCATCTCCGAGCGGCTGCCCGACATCGCCAGCCTCGACCAGATCGTCAACACCACCGGTTCCGACTCCTCGAGCATGGACAATATGCTGGAGGTGCTGTTGACCGGTGGCATGGAGCTGCACCGTGCGGTGCGCATGATGGTGCCGCCTGCCTGGCAGAACGTGGAAATCATGGATGGCGACCTGCGCGCCTTCTACGAATACAACTCCATGCACGTGGAGCCGTGGGACGGTCCTGCCGGCGTGGTCATGACCGATGGGCGTCAGGCGCTGTGCATGCTTGACCGCAACGGCCTGCGTCCGGCCCGCTGGGTGATCACCAAGAACGGCTTCATCACCCTGGCCTCCGAGATCGGCACCTACGACTACAAGCCCGAAGACGTGGTCGCCAAGGGGCGTGTCGGTCCCGGTCAGATTCTGGCGGTGGACACCGAGACCGGTGAGGTGCTGCACACCAGCGACATCGATGAGCGGCTGAAGTCTGCCTATCCCTACAAGCGCTGGTTGAAGCAGGAAGCCCAGTTCCTCGAGTCTGCCCTGACCGAGCTTGCCGCCTTCAAGAACATGGACCCTGAAACGCTGCAGGTGCAGCAGAAGATGTTCCAGGTGAGCTTCGAAGAGCGCGACCAGGTGCTGCGCCCGCTGGGAGAAAGCGGTCAGGAAGCCGTCGGCTCCATGGGTGACGACACCCCCATGGCGGTCCTGTCGGGCAAGCATCGCATGCTCTCGGACTACTTCCGTCAAAAGTTCGCCCAGGTGACCAATCCGGCCATCGATCCGCTGCGTGAAGCCATCGTCATGTCGCTGGAGACCTGCATCGGTGCCGAGCGCAACGTGTTCAAGGCGACCCCGGAACACGCCCACCGGATCGTGCTGACCACCCCGATCCTGTCGCCACGCAAGTTCACCGCCCTGGTGAGTCAGGACGACCCCGCCTTCGCCAGTCACACCCTGTCGCTGGGCTATGACCCGGAAGAGAAGGGGCTCAAGGCTGCGCTGCTGGAGCTTTGCCGTGAGGCAGAAGCCGCGGTGCATGAGCAAAAGGTCATTCTGGTCCTGTCCGACGCTGACCTTCCCCAGGGGCAGGTGCCGATCCATCCGGCACTGGCGGTGGGCGCGATCCATAACGAACTCGGTCGCAAGGCCCTGCGTCCTCGCGTCAACCTGATCGTCGAGACCGGCTATGCCCGCGACGCGCATCAGATGGCGGTGCTGTTCGGTGTCGGGGCGACGGCGGTCTATCCATGGCTTGCCTATCAGGTCATGGCCGATATGCACCGTAGCGGTGAGCTCTCTGGCAACCCCGCTGATGCTCGCGAGAACTATCGCAAGGGCCTGCAAAAAGGGCTCTACAAGATCCTGTCGAAGATGGGTATCTCGACCCTGGCGTCCTACCGTGGCTCCCAGCTGTTTGAGGCGGTGGGGCTGTCCTCGGAAGTCATGGATCTGTGTTTCACCGGCATGGCGTCGCGCATTCAGGGTACTGGCTTCAACGAGATTCAGCTGACCCAGGTGGCGCTGGCCAAGGACGCCTGGAAGCCGCGCAAGGGTATTTCCCAGGGCGGCCTGATGAAGTACGTCCACGGGCACGAGTATCACGCCTACAACCCCGATGTGGTGAAAGCGCTGCAGGAGGCGGTGCAGGAGGGCGACTACAGCAAGTGGAAGAAGTTTGCCCAGCTGGTCAACGATCGTGATCCAGCCACCATTCGTGACCTGCTCAAGCTCAAGCCCGCCGCCGAGCCGCTTCCGCTTGAGGAGATCGAGCCGGTCGAGGACCTGCTGCCACGCTTCGACAGCGCCGGCATGTCGCTGGGGGCACTGTCTCCTGAGGCCCATGAAGCGTTGGCCCAGGCCATGAACGAGGCCGGTGGGCGCTCCAACTCTGGTGAGGGCGGTGAAGATCCCTCACGTTACGGCACTATCAGAAGCTCCAAGATCAAGCAGATCGCCTCTGGTCGTTTTGGCGTCACTCCGGCCTATCTGGTCAATGCCGAGGTGCTGCAGATCAAGGTCGCCCAGGGTGCCAAGCCTGGTGAAGGCGGCCAGTTGCCGGGTGGCAAGGTGAACGAGCTGATTGCCCGTCTGCGCTACTCGGTGCCGGGGGTGACCTTGATCTCGCCGCCGCCACATCACGATATCTATTCCATCGAGGACCTGGCTCAGCTGATCTTCGACCTCAAGCAGGTCAATCCTGATGCCCAGGTCTCGGTGAAGCTGGTGTCTGAGCCGGGTATCGGCACCATCGCGACCGGTGTGGCCAAGGCGTATGCAGACTTGATCACCGTGTCCGGTTATGACGGTGGTACCGCGGCAAGTCCGCTGACCTCCATCAAGCATGCCGGTTCGCCCTGGGAGCTAGGCTTGCCGGAAGTGCATCAGGCGCTGCGTATCAACGGCCTGCGCGACAAGATTCGACTGCAGACCGACGGCGGTCTGAAGACCGGTCTCGACGTGATCAAGGCGGCGATTCTCGGTGCCGAGAGCTTCGGCTTTGGTACGGCGCCGATGGTGGCCCTGGGCTGCAAGTACCTGCGCATCTGTCACCTGAACAACTGCGCCACCGGCGTGGCGACCCAGATGCAGTATCTGCGTGATGAACACTTCCGCGGCACGGTGGACATGGTCAAGCATTATTTCCGCTTCATTGCTGAAGAAGTGCGTGAGCTGATGGCGCTCGTAGGGGTGCGCAAGCTCACCGACCTGATTGGCCGCACCGATCTGCTGGAGGTGTTTGAAGGCCTGACACCGTCGCAGAACAAGCTGGACCTGACGCCGTTGCTGGCCAACGATCACGTGCCGGCAGATGCGCCCCAGTCCTGCCAGGTCAGCCGCAACGTGCCACATGACCCTGGTGCCAAGAACCTCGAGGTGCTCGATGCGCTCAAGTCGGCGATCGAGTCCAAGGCCGGGGCAGACGTGTCCTTCACCATCACCAACTGTGACCGTTCGGTGGGGGCGCTGACCTCTGGCGCCATTGCCAAGCAGTATGGCGAGGCCGGTCTCGACGATGCCCCGGTGACGGCACGCTTTACCGGCGTGGCGGGTCAGAGCTTTGGTGTATGGAACGCTCGCGGGCTCAACCTGTACCTGGAAGGGGATGCCAACGACTACGTCGGCAAGGGCATGAATGGTGGCAAGATCGTCATCACGCCGCCGAAGAACAGTCAGTTCGACAGCCACAAGACAGCGATCATCGGCAATACCTGCCTGTACGGCGCGACCGGCGGCAAGCTGTTCGCCGCGGGCACGGCCGGCGAGCGCTTTGGCGTGCGCAACTCCGGTGCCCATGCGGTCATCGAAGGCTCTGGCGATCACTGCTGTGAGTACATGACCGGCGGCATCGTCTGCGTGCTCGGTGAAACTGGCGTCAACTTCGGTGCAGGCATGACCGGCGGCTTTGCCTACGTGCTCGACGAAGATCGCTGTTTTGTGGATCGCTACAACCACGAGCTGGTGGAGATCCATCGCGTCAATACCGAGGCCATGGAGGCCTACCGGAGACACCTGAGGGAGACCATCGAGGAATATGTTGCCGAGACCGGCTCACAACGCGGCCAGGCGATCCTCGAGGACTTCAGCGACTTCATCCGCCATTTCTGGCTGGTGAAGCCCAAGGCGGCGAGCCTGAGCGGTCTGCTCGCCCAGTCCACGCGTCAGCCCGAATAACCCGACGGCGTCCCGAACAAGGCAGGAGAACATCATGGCAAACCGTTTGAGCAACGACTTCCAGTTCATCGACGTCGGTCGTCAGGATCCGCAGAAGAAGGCGGCGCGCACCCGCGCCCGTGAGTTCGCTGAAATCTACGAACCGTTCAAGCCCATGGATGCGGCGAGTCAGGCCCATCGCTGCTTGCACTGCGGCAATCCCTACTGTGAATGGAAGTGCCCTGTTCACAACTATATCCCCAACTGGCTGCAACTGGTCAGCGAGGGCAACATTCTCGAGGCGGCAGAGCTGTCTCACCGCACCAATTCGCTGCCCGAGGTATGCGGCAGGGTGTGCCCCCAGGATCGCCTGTGCGAGGGTGACTGCACCCTCAATGATGGCTTTGGCGCCGTGACCATCGGCTCCGTGGAGAAATACATCACGGACACGGCCTTTGCCATGGGCTGGCGCCCGGACATGAGTCAGGTGACCTGGACCGACAAGAAGGTCGCCATCATCGGTGCCGGACCCGCCGGGCTCGGCTGTGCAGACATTCTGGTGCGCAATGGGGTCAAGCCGGTGGTGTATGACAAGTACGCCGAGATCGGTGGTCTGCTGACCTTCGGTATTCCGGAATTCAAGCTTGAAAAGACCGTCATGGAGCGTCGTCGCGCTGTATTCGAGGAGATGGGCGTGGAATTCCGCCTGGGCGTTGAAGTCGGCAAGGACATTGCCTTCGACGAGCTGCTCGAGAAGTACGACGCGGTGTTCCTCGGCATGGGCACCTACACCTACATGGAAGGTGGCTTCCCCGGCGAGGACCTGCCCGGCGTGCACAAGGCGCTCGACTACCTGATCGCCAACGTCAATCATCGTCTGGGCTTCGAAAAGAACCCCGAGGACTTCGTGTCTCTGGAAGGCCAGCGGGTGGTGGTGCTGGGTGGCGGCGACACGGCCATGGACTGCAACCGTACCGCCATCCGGCAGGGTGCCAGGGAAGTCACCTGCGCTTATCGTCGTGATGAAGAGAACATGCCGGGTTCCCGTCGCGAGGTGGCCAATGCCCGGGAGGAAGGTGTCGACTTCCTGTTCAATCGGCAGCCGGTGGCGGTCGTCGGTGAGGAGCGAGTCGAAGGCGTCAAGGTGGTGCGCACGCGACTGGGCGAGGCCGACGAGAACGGACGTCGTCGTCCTGAAGTGGTGCCAGGATCCGAGGAAATCATTGCGGCGGACGCCGTGGTCATTGCCTTCGGTTTTCAGCCTAGTCCGGCCCCCTGGTTCGAGACCTTTGGTATCGAGGTTGACGAGCGTGGCCGGGTGAAAGCGCCGGAGCACGGCAGCTTTGCTTTCCAGACCACCAATGAAAAGATCTTCGCCGGTGGTGACATGGTACGCGGCTCCGATCTCGTGGTGACCGCTGTGTATGAAGGCCGCCAGGCGGGCGAGGGCATCCTCGACTACCTCGATATCTAGAAGCCGAGAGTGATGCTGGCGCCCGTTCGATCAGGTGGGCGGGCGCCGAAGCGCTGGTGAGTTGGGCAGAGAGAAGAAGCTTCCCTGTTGTGCAAATTGAGCCGTTGATCGAATTCTGCTAGTCTGTCGTCCCATCCTGGCGCGGCTTCCTGCCGGGCCTACCGATCACGTTTCGACAGGTTCTCCATGACACGATATATCTTCGTGACCGGCGGCGTTGTGTCCTCTCTTGGCAAGGGCATTGCGTCGGCCTCGCTGGCGGCGATTCTCGAGGCTCGCGGCCTCAAGGTCACCATGCTCAAGCTCGACCCGTACATCAACGTGGATCCGGGCACGATGAGCCCTTTCCAGCACGGCGAGGTGTTCGTCACCGAGGATGGCGCAGAGACGGACCTGGATCTGGGTCACTACGAGCGCTTCATCCGGACCAAGATGACCCAGGCCAACAACTTCACCACCGGCCGAGTGTACGAGCACGTGCTGCGCAAGGAGCGCCGTGGTGACTACCTCGGTGGTACGGTGCAGGTTATTCCGCACATCACCGACGAAATCAAGCGTCGCGTGTACGAGGGTGGTGAAGGGTTCGACGTAGCGCTGGTCGAGATCGGCGGTACCGTTGGCGACATCGAGTCACTGCCGTTCCTTGAGTCCATCCGTCAGATCCGCAGCGAGAAGGGCGCCAGTAACGCCATCTTCATGCACCTGACCCTGGTGCCGTACATCCAGACGGCGGGTGAGACCAAGACCAAGCCGACCCAGCACTCCGTCAAGGAACTGCGCTCTATCGGTATCCAGCCGGACATCCTGATCTGCCGCAGCGAGGTCGAGCTGGAAGAGACCGAGCGTCGCAAGATTGCGCTGTTCACCAATGTCGAAGAGCGTGCGGTGGTGCCGCTTCAGGATGCCGACACTATCTATCGCATTCCGCTGATGCTGCACGAGCACGGCCTTGATGACATCGTCTGCGACAAGCTGCGTCTGGAAGCCCGCGAGGCCGATCTGAGCGAGTGGGTCAAGGTGCTCGATGCCAAGCTCAATCCGCTGAAGTCGGTCAACATCGCCATGGTCGGCAAGTACATGGAGCTGCTGGACGCCTACAAGTCGCTCAACGAAGCCTTGATCCACGCGGGTATTCAGACCCGCGTGAAGGTCAACGTCGACTACATCGACTCCGAGGATATCGAGCGTCACGGCACCGAGCGGCTGGCAGGCAAGGACGCGATTCTTGTGCCGGGTGGTTTTGGTGAGCGCGGGGTCGAAGGCAAGATTGCCACCGCGCGCTTCGCCCGTGAAAACGACATTCCTTACCTGGGCATTTGCCTGGGGATGCAGGTAGCGGTGATCGAGTACGCTCGGCATGTGGCAGGTTGGGACGATGCCAACTCCACCGAGTTCACCCACGATACCCAGCATCCGGTGGTGGGCCTGATCACCGAGTGGCTCAATCCGGAGGGCAAGATCGAAATCCGTGATGAGGCCTCCGATCTCGGCGGCACCATGCGCCTGGGCGGCCAGGAGTGCCGGCTGGCCAAGGGGTCCAAGGCGCGTGACGCCTACGGCGACGAGGTCATCGTCGAGCGTCATCGCCATCGTTTCGAGGTCAATAACCAGTTTATTGAAGAGCTCGAGAAGACAGGACTGGTCATCTCTGGTCGCAGCGTCGACAACTCCCTGGTGGAAATGGTCGAGCTGCCGGATCACCCCTGGTACGTGGCGTGTCAGTTCCATCCGGAATTCACCTCGACGCCGCGTGACGGGCACCCGCTGTTTACCGGTTTCGTCAATGCGGCACTCGGGCACAAGGCCAAGCGCACCCGCGCCCAGTCCACCCATCAGGAGTGATACTGATGTCTGACGCCCAGCGTATTATCGAGTTTGCCGGCCTGAGGGCCGGCAATTCGTTGCCCCTGGTGCTGTTTGCCGGGATGAATGTGCTTGAATCCCGCGAGCTGGCGCTCGAGGTGGCCGAGGCCTACGTCGAGGTGACCGGCAAGCTCGATATCCCTTATGTGTTCAAGGCGAGCTTCGACAAGGCCAATCGCAGCTCGGTGCATTCCTTCCGTGGGCCTGGGTTGGACAAGGGGCTTGCGATCCTCGACGAGGTGAAGTCGCGCTTCAATGTGCCGGTGATTACTGACGTTCATGAGCCCTACCAGGCGGCGCCCGCCGCTGAGGTGGCTGACGTCATCCAGCTGCCGGCGTTTCTGGCGCGCCAGACGGATCTGGTGGTGGCGATGGCCGAGACCGGGGCGGTGGTCAACATCAAGAAGCCCCAGTTTCTTGCCCCCCACGAGATGCGCCACATCATCACCAAGTTCCGTGAGGCCGGCAACGAGCGGCTGCTGCTGTGCGAGCGCGGTTCCAGCTTTGGCTACAACAACCTGGTCGTCGATATGCTCGGTTTCGGCGAGATGAAGGACACCGGCTTTCCGCTGTTGTTTGACGTCACCCACTCACTGCAGCGTCCGGGCGGACGCGCCGACAGTGCGGACGGACGCCGTGCGCAGGTGCTGGACCTGGCCCGTGCCGGGGTTGCCGTCGGTATCGCCGGGCTCTTCCTGGAAGCGCACCCGGATCCCGACTCGGCAAAATGTGACGGCCCATGTGCCTTGCCGCTTGATAGACTCGAGCCCTTCCTGGCACAGATCAAGACGTTGGACGACGTCGTGAAACAGCTTCCGTCCATCGAGATACGCTAGCGCTACCTCTGATAGCCTGACGGGCCTGACCCAAGGGCCTATGGCACGTCCAGAGTAGATCGACAACGCTGACACGAGCTTTATCACCCACAAGGACCCATCGAGATGACCAAGATCGTCGATATTCGCGCCCTAGAGGTGCTGGATTCACGCGGTAACCCCACCGTCCAGGCAGAAGTGCGCCTGGAAAGCGGCGCCGTGGGCGTCGCCTGCGCGCCGAGCGGCGCCTCCACCGGCTCCCGCGAGGCGCTGGAGCTGCGTGACGGCGACAAGGGTCGTTACCTGGGCAAGGGTGTGCTCAAGGCCGTCGACGCGGTCAATGGCAAGATTCGTGACGCTCTGGTGGGCATGGATGCGCGTGATCAGCGTGGCCTGGACGACGCCATGCTCGAGCTCGATGGTACCGACAACAAGGAAAACCTGGGCGCCAACGCTATCCTGGCGGTGTCACTGGCCGCCGCCAAGGCAGCTGCCAACGCCAAGGGCGTACCGCTGTACGCCCACATCGCTGAGCTGTACGGCCAGCCGGGGCAGTACCTGATGCCGGTGCCGATGATGAACATCCTCAACGGTGGCGAGCATGCCGACAACAACGTCGACATTCAGGAGTTCATGGTGCAGCCGGTAGGTGCCGCCAGCTTCCGTGAAGGCCTGCGCGCCGGTGCCGAGATCTTCCATGCCTTGAAGAAGGTGCTGTCGTCGCGGGGTCTTGCCACCGCCGTAGGTGATGAAGGTGGCTTTGCCCCTAACCTGTCTTCCAATGCCGAGGCGCTGGCGGTCATCAAGCAGGCCGTCGAGGACGCTGGCTACGAGCTCGGCAAGGACATCACTCTCGCGCTGGACTGTGCCGCCAGTGAGTTCTACAAGGACAGCCAGTACGTGCTGGCAGGCGAGGACAAGCGCTTCGACGCCGAAGGCTTCGGTGATTACCTGGTGGGTCTGGCCGACGAGTATCCGATCGTGTCCATCGAGGACGGCTTGGACGAGTCCGACTGGGACGGCTGGAAGTCTCTGACTGCCAAGCTGGGAGACCGTGTCCAGCTGGTCGGTGACGACCTGTTCGTGACCAATACGCGGATTCTGAAGCGTGGTATCGATGAATCCATCGGCAACTCCATCCTGATCAAGTTCAATCAGATTGGTTCGCTGTCCGAAACGCTGGATGCCATCCGCATGGCACAGGACGCGGGTTTCACGGCGGTCATCTCCCACCGTAGCGGTGAAACCGAAGACACGACCATCGCCGACCTGGCGGTAGGCACTTGCGCGGGCCAGATCAAGACGGGTTCGTTGTGCCGTAGTGATCGTGTCGCCAAGTACAACCGCCTTCTGGTCATCGAGCAGGAGCTGGGAGAGCGCGCTACTTACCCAGGTCGCGCGGCGATCAAGGGACAGGCGTAGGGTTTGATAATACCTTTGCGGTGGTTGTGTCCTCACATCTTGTAAGACATTGACTACATTTTATGTAGGACATTAACCCCATATGACCCGAAGAGGCCCGCGATGTTACCGCGGGCCTTTTTTATGTTATTCATTTCTATATATTTTTTGGGGGGTCGCAAAGAAGCGTGTCACGTAGGACATGTCGCACTGCAAAATAAGGCGACTTGAGATGATGCCCAAAGCTGACAGAATGCACTCATGAATCGAGAGGTCAGGCTTCGCGGCATCAGGCTGCTTGCCAGGACTGCGAGACGCCTAGGGTGGTCGGATTCGTCTGCATGGAGGTAGACAGGTTCGGCAACAACAGGCAGGCATGGAACGCCGATCGCAGGACCACTACGGCATGTGGCTCGACGTTCGATTCAGTTGGGTGTTTTCGGGATGCGTTCTAGAGTCAAGAGTGCGCCTGGTGCGACAGGATGTCGCTTCTGGGCACGGAGGGCACTCAGGGAGTCGGGCGGAGGGAGCCGCCCAAGGAAATGCTTGGAGCGGGCGGCCTACGGGCCGCCTTTTTTTATGCCAGCAGGTTGGCTGTCGTGACGAGATGCTGGGCCTGGTGGCCTGTGCGGTCGGCTCGAACAGCTGTCCTGAACAGAGGGTCCGGGCAGGTGGTTTGGACAGGTCGTCTGGACAGTGAAAACGGCCAGCCGAGTTCGGAGAGACGCCTGATGGCCGGGCAAGCGAGCGCCATGGAGGTATCGTCTTAAGGATGCTCGCCACACCGCCAGCAACACAATAGCCGCCTCGTTGGGCGGCTATTGTGTTGAGCAGGTAGTGGCTTGTCGTGCCAGATCAGCGTTCGAGCTGCTCCAGCTTGCCTGTCTTGCCGTCCCACTGCTCGGCGTCTTCCGGTGGATCTTTCTTTTCGGTGATGTTGGGCCACACCTCGGAAAGCTCCGCATTGATCTCGATGAACGCCTCCTGGCCCTCGGGTAGCTCATCCTCGGAGTAGATGGCCTCGGCCGGGCACTCGGGCTCACACAGGGCGCAGTCGATACATTCGTCCGGGTGGATCACCAGAAAATTGGGACCCTCGTAGAAGCAGTCCACCGGGCAGACCTCGACGCAATCGGTGTACTTGCACTTGATGCAGTTTTCGGTGACGACGAATGTCATGCCAGTCTCCCTTCCTCGGGCCAGTTCGGTGCTGGCCGCTCAATCATTGGTCACTTGCGCCCGAAAGGTCGCCATGGCGACGCTCCGGATCATGGGTAGCTCGCGCCCCGACGCAGAGGAGCTGAGCGTCGTTTCGCCTGTCGCGTGTTAAGCCTTAAAGTTATATGGAAATGGCTTTCTTATAATGTACAGTCCTTGGGTGCCACATTCTAGACCCGCACTTCTGTAGGGGCAAGCGCGGGGTGCACGGTCATACTGACGATTTCCAGCGGTATAGAAGCTCCAGTGCCTGACGCGGTGACAGTTCATCGATGGCCAGTTGCTCGAGCTCTTCGATCAAGGGGTGAGGCGTGCTGGCGAACAGGTCTGCCTGCTGGGGCGCAGGCTCCGCTCGCGACAGGCTGGACGGGCCTTGTCCATGATCCACTTCCTGCTGCTCCAGCGCGGCGAGCTTGATCCTGGCTTCGGCGATGACGGAGTGGGGGACGCCGGCCAGTTGCGCGACCTGGAGACCGTAGCTTTGGCTGGCTGGGCCTTCTTCCACCCGGTGCATGAACACGATGCCTTCATTGTGCTCAGCGGCGGTCAAGTGCACATTGGCCACCGCAGCAGAATCTCCGGCCAGAGCGGTCATTTCGAAATAGTGGGTGGCAAACAGGGTGAAGGCCCGCGTGTGGGTCAGGTGTTCGGCACTGGCCCAGGCCAGCGACAGTCCATCAAAGGTACTGGTGCCGCGGCCAATTTCGTCCATCAAGACCAGGCTGTGATCTGTGGCGTTGTGCAGGATGTTGGCAGTCTCGGTCATTTCCACCATGAAGGTGGAGCGGCCACCGGCCAGGTCATCGCTGGACCCTATGCGGGTAAAGATGCGGTCCACCGGGCCGATGGTGGCACTGTCAGCGGGAACGAAGCTGCCACAGTGGGCGAGCAGGGTGATCAACGCGGCCTGACGCATGTAGGTCGATTTACCGCCCATGTTGGGGCCGGTAATGACCAGCATGCGGCGGTCGTCGTCCATCAGCAGGTCGTTGGGCACGAATGGCGTGTCACTGACCTGTTCGACGACCGGGTGGCGTCCACCGCGAATATCGAACCCGGCCACATCAGCGAGCGTGGGGCGTACAAAATCCAGTGCCCGTGCGCGTTCGGCCAGGGCGCATAGCACATCAAGGGAGGACAGTGCTCTGGCGGTGGCCTGCAGGCGAGCGAGCTCCGCGTTGAGGCTGTCGATCAGGCCATCATAAAGCAGCTTTTCCCGGGCCAGTGCGCGGGATTTGGCGGATAGCGCCTTGTCCTCGAACTCCTTGAGCTCCGGGATGATGAAGCGCTCTGCGTTCTTCAGTGTCTGGCGCCGGATATAGTCCGCAGGGGCTTCCTTGGCCTGGGCTCGAGGAATCTCGATGAAGTAGCCATGGACGCGGTTGTACCCCACCTTGAGCCCGGCGAGTCCGGTGCGTGCCCGCTCCCGTGCTTCCAGTTGCACGAGGTAGTCACCGGCGTGCTCTGCCAGCCCTCTGTGTTCGTCTAGTTCACTGTCGAAACCGTCAGCGATCACGCCCCCATCCCGAATGACCACCGGGGGGTTGTCGATCAGCGCACGGGTGAGCAGGTCCGCCAGCTCGGGAAATGGCTGGATATGGACGCGCAGTTCGTCAAGCGTGGTGCCTTCAGCGTAGCCAGCCAGTTGATCGCGCAGAGCGGGTAACGCATTGAAGGCGTCTCTCAGTCTCGCCAGGTCCCGCGGGCGAGCGCTGCCCAGCGCCACCCTGGCCAGGATGCGTTCGATGTCGCCAATGGCCTTCAACTCGTCGCGCAGTGGCTCGTAGCCTTCCTGGTCCAGCAGCAAGCTGATCGCGGATTGACGTCCCATGACCTGCTGCCTGTCTCGCAGCGGGCGGTTCAGCCAACGCTTGAGCAGGCGCGAGCCCATTGCCGTGGTGGTGGTGTCCAGGACGCTGGCGAGGGTGTTGTCGCTGGTACCCCCCAGGTTGATGTCAATCTCCAGGTTGCGCCGGCTTGCAGCATCAATGACCACGCTATCGTCACGGTTTTCCACACCGATCGCGGTGACATGGGGCAGGGCGCTGCGCTGAGTGTCCCTGGCGTAGTCCATCAGCACACCAGCCGCAATGATGGCGGAGTGCAGGTGTGCGCAACCAAACCCCTTGAGGTCCTGAACCCGGAACTGATCACACAATACCCGGTGCGCACTTTCATGATCGAACAGCCAGTCACTCTGGCGTCGAAGCCCGCGTCGCTCGGACATGGAGGCGGGTAGTTCCAGGCTTTCCGGCACCAGCAGTTCGGCCGGATCCAGGCGCGTCAGCTCGGACAGCATTTCGGTTTCGCTGTCGACCTCCAGCACGCTGAAGCGTCCGCTGGAGACCTCCAGCCAGGCCAGACCAAGGTGGTCGCCATGGGGAGCTACCGCCACCAGCAGGTTGTCGCGGCGTGCATCCAGCAGTGCCTCATCATGCAGGGTGCCTGGGGTGACGATCCGCACCACTTGACGCTCTACCGGGCCCTTGGACGTCGCCGGGTCACCGATCTGCTCGCAGATGGCCACCGATTCGCCCGCACTGACCAGGCGAGCCAGATACCCCTCGGCGCTATGGTAGGGAATACCGGCCATGGGAATCGGCTTGCCTGCTGACTGGCCACGCTGTGTCAGCGTGATATCAAGCAGTGCCGCGGCGCGCTTGGCGTCATCGTAGAACAGTTCGTAGAAGTCCCCCATACGATAGAACAGCAGGACGTCAGGATGCTCGCGCTTGATCCTGAGGTACTGGGTCATCATCGGCGTATGGCTGGGAGCACTGGGCTTGGCCATGTCGTTCATGGAATCTCAATGCGCTGGTGGGCGGATGGATAAAGCGAGGATCGGTCGGAACAAGGCCGACGAAAGCCCATAAGGATAGCATGGCCGACGGGCCGATCTGTAGCGCAGCCAGGACGACGGAGGGGGATGATAGAACCGCCTACATCATGGCAATATGATGCATGCGCGACACGGCATCTGTTTGTCGGAGAGATCTCCGGCTACCCTAGGTGGTATGCCTCAGGGCGCGAGCAAAGGCGGTGACGGAGTCACCGCTGCCCCTGGGAGCATCAGCCAACAGATGTCACGGCAAGGACCACGCTTCCCGATCCCTCTTGGGCGATGATCCAAGTTGGGTGATGATTCAAGGACGTTGAATAAAGGAGCAAGTATATGGACGTTATTCGCATCATTCTGGCCATCCTGCTGCCCCCGCTGGGTGTCTTCCTGCAAGTTGGCTTCGGTCTGCACTTCTGGCTGAACATCCTGCTGACGCTTCTCGGCTATATTCCCGGGATCGTTCACGCGGTGTGGATTATCGCGAGGCGCTAGGTGGCCTCGTCGTCAATCCTGTGATCGGCGGTAGAGCACATTGCGGCGACTGAGGTCGCCGCAATGCGTTGATCCCGAGTTGCGGGCACGATGTTGGCGACGTATCCCGCGCGCCTGCATGACGTCGCGGCCCCATCGTTGCGGCCCCATTGTTGCGACCCGTGCCCCCCCCCCCACCTTCACTTCAGGAGCTATCTCCATGACGCCTGCACCAGAAGATATCCGAGTGCTGTCGAGTCGCTTGGGTGAACTGTGCCTCAAGCGTCAGGTCCAGGTGACCACCGCCGAGTCCTGCACCGGTGGCGGCGTGGCCACCGCGATCACCGATATCGCAGGCAGCTCGGACTACTTCGAGACGGGCTATGTGACCTATTCCAATGCCGCCAAACAGCGCCTGCTGGGGGTGCCGTTGGCCTTGCTGGAGCGCCACGGGGCCGTCAGTGAGTCAGTGGTCGAAGCCATGGTGGCTGGAGCATGTGCCGAAAGTGGCGCATCCCATGGCGTCGCCATCAGTGGTGTTGCGGGGCCTGGTGGGGGCAGCGACCATAAGCCGGTGGGCACGGTCTGGTTTGCCTTTGCCGCAGATGGCGTGTGCGTGGCAGAACGTTGCCACTTTGCAGGAAATCGCGATGACGTGCGCCGCCAAGCCATTGCCTACGCGCTGCAGGGGCTGATTGATCGGCTGAGCTAACGCCAAGGCTAGCGTTAGCCCCCAGGGTGACGATGTTGGCGGCCGGCGGCTCGCTGGCATTGGACTCCGATGGCAGCAATAGGCCTGGAGCAGGGGTGGTGGTCAGCGCATTTTTTCGTCATACTACTGTTCAGTCATACAGTAATTGCCAGGGTCCGGCGCAGGGCCCGATGGGGACCAGGACACGCCGTTCGGCCCCGATCCATTGTCTACAGGAGCTCCGAAATGGCGCAGGATCAAAACCGCAGCAAGGCGCTTGACGCCGCTCTTTCTCAGATCGATCGCCAGTTTGGCAAGGGCACGGTCATGCGTCTGGGCGATGCCCCCAGGGTGGTCATGCCGTCGGTGTCCACCGGCTCCTTGGGTCTGGATATCGCCCTGGGCATTGGCGGTCTGCCTTACGGGCGCGTCGTGGAAATCTTTGGCCCGGAATCCTCGGGCAAGACCACGCTGACGCTGTCGGTGATCGCTCAGGCACAAAAGGACGGCAAGACCTGTGCCTTTATCGATGCTGAGCACGCCCTTGACCCGAGCTATGCAGAAAAGCTCGGCGTCAACCTGGATGATCTGCTGGTCTCCCAGCCGGATACCGGCGAGCAAGCCCTGGAAATCTGCGACATGCTGGTCCGTTCCGGCGGTGTGGACGTGATCATCATCGACTCGGTGGCGGCCCTGACTCCCAGAGCAGAGATTGAAGGCGAAATGGGGGATTCCCACGTGGGTCTCCAGGCGCGTCTGATGTCCCAGGCGCTGCGCAAGATTACCGGCCACATCAAGAACGCCAACTGCATGGTGGTGTTCATCAACCAGATTCGTATGAAGATTGGTGTGATGTTCGGCAGCCCGGAAACCACCACTGGTGGTAACGCCCTGAAGTTCTATTCCAGCGTGCGCCTGGATATCCGCCGCACCGGTTCGGTCAAGCAGGGCGATGAGGTCACCGGTAACGAAACCCGGGTGAAGGTCGTCAAGAACAAGGTGGCTCCGCCGTTCCGCCAGGCCGAGTTCCAGATTCTCTACGGCAAGGGCATCTATCACGCCGGCGAAGTGGTCGATCTGGGCGTCCAGTGCAAGCTGGTGGACAAGGCAGGTGCCTGGTACAGCTACCAGGGCAACAAGATCGGTCAGGGCAAGGCCAATGCCGCCCAGTTCCTGGAAGACAACCCTGCGATCATGGAAGAGATCGAGTCTCAGATTCGTGCTCAGCTGCTGGTCCAGCCAGATCCCAAGAAGGAAGAGCAGGACAAGCAAGCGGAAGCCGCACCAGCGGGTGACGACTTCGGCGATGACCTGCTGTAATTCGCTGCTGCGGTACTGGGTGGGGGTAGGCAACGCCGGCCTCCATCGCCATTCGGGCCCCTGCTAGGGGCCCGTTGCGTTTTGACGTTCACCAGATGGGTGGGGCACGCGCCGTGCCACGCCGAGCATGAATGCTGGTGGTCATGCAGCGCATATACGGGAGGCTTGCATGCGCAAGGCGAGAACGGAGATGTCGCCACGGGAGCAGGCGGTCGAACTGCTCGCCCGGCGTGAATATGGTCGTCAAGAGCTGGCGACACGGTTGCTGAGCCGGGGGCACGAGCATGATGAGGTCGAAGCGCTGCTGGACGAACTGGCCGAGCAGGGCCTGCAGAGTGATCGTCGCTTCGCCGAGAGCTTTCTGCGTGGACGAGTGCTGCGCGGGCAGGGGCCGGTCAAGATGCTGGCGGAGTTGGGGCAGCGTGGGGTCGACCGGGAGTTGGCCAGAGACGCCCTGAGAGAGATAGAGCAGGAGGAGTCGGTGGACTGGTATCAACTGGCGACCGAGGCCCTCGAGCGTCGATTCGGCAGAGGGCCGGCAAGCGACCCGAAAGAGCGGGCAAGGCGAGAGCGCTTCCTGGCCGGGCGAGGGTTTGATTTTGATCACGTCCGCGAGGCACTGCGCGCCATGTCTCAGGCAGATACCTAGTATCGTTGAAGGCTCATATAAAGCGGTGTGGTTGTCCGCCCATCCCAGGGCTCGTGTGCAGGTGTTTTACGTGACCCACTTTAGTCGCTTGACAACTACGCTATAATGTCCTCTTTTGCGACGGCTCCGGGGTGTGGTGTCATGCCCGGTAGCTGCCGGCGTGCCACGCCAGCTGGCCGGCTCGACGCGCTCTATCGCTCATCGTCACGGGTATTTCATGAAAAGCGCAGATATCAGACAGGCCTTCCTGAGGTTCTTCGAGGAGCACGGTCACACTCGCGTGCCGTCCAGCTCCCTGGTGCCGGGCAACGACCCGACCCTGCTGTTCACCAATGCCGGCATGGTGCCGTTCAAGGATGTGTTCCTGGGGCGTGATCCCCGCGACTATGTCAGGGCCACTTCCTCCCAGCGCTGTGTGCGCGCTGGAGGCAAGCACAATGACCTGGACAATGTCGGCTACACCGCTCGCCATCACACCTTTTTCGAGATGCTGGGCAACTTCAGTTTTGGCGATTACTTCAAGCGTGACGCCATCGGCTTTGCCTGGACCTTTCTGACCGACGTGCTGGGGCTGCCTAAGGAAAAGCTGTGGGTCACGGTGCACATCAGTGATGATGAGGCCGAGCGCATCTGGAAGGACGAGATCGGGATTGATCCCGAGCGCTTCTCCAAGCTGGATGAGGACAACTTCTGGCAGATGGGCGACACCGGTCCCTGCGGGCCCAGCTCTGAGATCTTCTACGACCATGGCCCTGAGGTGTGGGGTGGTCCTCCCGGCAGTCCGGAAGAGGATGGCGACCGTTACATCGAGATCTGGAACCTGGTGTTCATGCAGTTCGATCGTGACGCCAGCGGTGAAATGACCCCGCTGCCCAAGCCGTCCATCGACACCGGCATGGGCCTCGAGCGGATCGCCGCGGTCATGCAGGGCGTGCACTCCAACTACGAGATCGACCTGTTCCAGAATCTGCTCAAGGCCGCTGCAGAGGCTACCGGTACCGACGATCTGGCGTCCCCGTCGCTGCGGGTGATCGCCGATCACATCCGCTCCTGCGCATTCCTGATCACTGATGGCGTGCTGCCTTCCAACGAGGGGCGCGGCTACGTCCTGCGCCGGATCATTCGTCGTGCCATCCGCCACGGGCACAAGCTCGGCGCTCAGGATGCATTCTTCCACCAGCTGGTGGCGGCCCTCGACAGCGAGATGGGCGAGGCCTATCCCGAGCTGCGCAAGGCCCGCGATCAGATCGAGCGCGTGCTGCTCAAGGAAGAAGAGCAGTTTGCGCGCACCCTGGACCACGGGATGGGGCTGCTCGAGCAGGCACTGTCGCAACTGGATGGGGATACCCTGGCCGGTGAGACCGTGTTCAAGCTTTATGATACCTACGGTTTCCCCTACGACCTGACGGCAGACGTGTGTCGCGAGCGTGGCGTGACGCTCGATGAAGAGGGCTTCAACCGTGAGCTGGAGGCCCAGCGCGAGCGTGCCCGTGCCGCCAGCCAGTTTGGAGCCGACTACAGCGCCACTATCGAGCTGGATGGCGCGACCGAATTCACCGGTTATGACCGCCTCGACGACCAGGCGCGCGTGGTCGGGCTTTATGACAGCGAAGGCAATGCTCTGGAGCGGCTGACCCAGGAGCAGTCCGGCGTGGTGGTGCTGGATCGTACCCCGTTCTACGGAGAATCCGGCGGGCAGGTAGGGGATACCGGTTATCTGTCCTTTGGTTCGGGTCGTTTCCTGGTCAAGGATACCCAGAAGCAGTCCGGCCACCACTTGCATCAGGGGATGCTACTGGAGGGTGAGCTGGTCGTGGGCGCAGACGTCACGCCGCAGGTGGATTCCAGCCTGCGTGCCGCTACCGTGCGTAACCACTCGGCCACACACCTGCTGCACAAGGCGCTGCGCCTGGTGTTGGGCGAGCACGTTCAGCAGAAGGGCTCGCTGGTGACGCCGGAGCGCCTGCGCTTCGACTTCAGCCACTTTGAGGCGATGACCGCCGAGCAGCTCAAGGAAGTGGAGCGCCTGGTCAACGAGCAGGTGCTGGCCAATGCACCGACCCGCGTCGAGACCATGACCCTCGATGAGGCGAAGGAGAAGGGGGCCGCGGCGCTGTTCGAAGCCAAGTACGCCGACAGCGTTCGCGTCCTGACCATCGGTGCCGACGATTTCTCGATAGAGCTGTGCGGTGGCACCCACGTGGCGCGTAGTGGCGATATCGGCTGCTGCCATATCGTCGCGGAAAGCGGCATTGCCTCTGGCGTGCGTCGTATTGAAGCGATCACGGGAGAGGGGGCGCTGGCCCACTTCGCCGAGCAGGAGGCGCGCCTGTCGCGGGTGGCCGAGCGCCTCAAGGCCAAGCCTGAACAGCTGGAGGAGCGGGTCGAGAGCTTGGTGGAGCGTAATCGCGGCCTCGAGAAGGAGCTGGAGCGGCTCAAGGCCAAGCTGGCCAGCGCGGCAGGCAGCGACATGCTGGCCAAGGTGGTCGAGGTCAAGGGCGTCAAGGTCCTGTCCACCCGCCTGGAGGGCGTGTCAGGCAAGGAACTCCGCGGCATGCTGGATCAGCTCAAGAACAAGCTGTCCTCAGGCATCGTGGTGCTCGGTGTGGCGGATGAGGCCACTGGCAAGGTCAGCTTGATTGCCGGTGTCACCGATGATCTGACCGCCAAGGTCAAGGCTGGCGAGCTCGTCAATCATGTCGCCAGTCAGGTCGGTGGCAAGGGTGGTGGCCGCGCGGATATGGCACAAGCAGGGGGGAGTGACGTTCAGGCGCTTCCTGGCGCACTGGAGAGTGTGCCCGCCTGGCTCGATGCCAGGTTGTAGCCCCTGCGGGGTCGTGGACTCGAGAGAGTCCACGGCCCTTTTTTCTGTCTGACACAGCGCTGTGCAGATACAGCTTCGCAGAGACAACAGTTTCATTCATTGGAATCCAACGAGCGAGGATGACGGCATATGGCACTATACGTACAGAAGTTTGGTGGGACGTCGGTCGGCTCGGTGGAGCGGATCAAGGCGGTCGCCGAGAAGGTCAAGGGCTTTAGAGATCAGGGCCATCAGGTCGTGGTGGTGGTATCTGCCATGAGTGGCGAGACCAATCGCCTGATCGGTCTGGCCAACGAGATCAACGACGAGCCTACCCCCCGCGAGATGGACATGCTGGTGTCCACCGGTGAGCAGGTGACCATTTCCCTGCTGGCCATGGCGCTACACAAGCTGGAAGTGCCCGCGACGTCCTACACCGGCTCGCAGGTTGGCATCATGACCGACAGCGCTCACACCAAGGCGCGTATCCAGCGTATCGAGACAGATGAGATGCGCGAGGATCTGGATGCCGGGCAGGTGGTAGTCGTTGCCGGCTTCCAGGGCGTCGATGCGGAAGGCAATATCACGACCCTCGGTCGTGGTGGTTCAGATACCACCGGTGTGGCGCTGGCGGCCGCGCTCAAGGCTGATGAGTGCCAGATCTATACCGATGTAGACGGTGTCTATACCACCGATCCCCGCGTCTGCAGCAAGGCCCAGCGCCTGGATGAGATCACCGTGGAAGAGATGCTGGAGCTCGCCAGTCTCGGTTCCAAGGTGCTGCAGATTCGCGCTGTCGAATTCGCCGGTAAGTACAATGTCCCGCTGCGTGTGCTGTCTAGCTTTGAAGACGGCCCCGGCACCCTGATCGTTGCAGACTCTGACCAAGACGAGGATTCCATGGAAGAACCGCTGATTTCCGGTATCGCCTTCACCGCCAATGAAGCCAAGCTGACCCTGCTGCACACTCCTGACGTGCCGGGCGTGGCCTCGCGCATCCTGGGTCCGATTGCCGATGCCAACATTGAAATCGACATGATCGTGCAGAACGTTGCGCCGGCGGGTGACTACACTGACTTCACCTTTACGGTCGCCAAGGGTGATTACAAGCAGACCATGCGCATCCTCGAGCAGCAGGTTATCCCTGATCTGGGCGGCGGTGAGTTGCGTGGAGACGATAACATCGCCAAGGTGTCACTGGTGGGTGTCGGTATGCGCTCTCACGCGGGGGTCGCTTCGAAGATGTTCCGCGTGCTGGCCGAGGAAAATATCAACATCCGCATGGTGTCCACCTCGGAAATCAAGATTTCCGTGGTGATTGACGAGAAGCAGATGGAGCTAGCGGTGCGCGCCCTGCACAAGGCATTTGGTCTCGATAAGGCAGACATCGAGAGCGAATAAATTCCTCGACGCGGCGCACACCATCTACGCTTTAAGGAGTCCCCGGTACCGCTACGGCGGTAGGGGGCTTCCCTTAAACGGCACAATCAGGTGTCATGAGTCGCTAGTGCTCGCCACCAAGAAAGAGGGCACGTCGTTCGGAGACGGGACGGCGTAGCGGCTCACGTAACAAGTCTGAGAAGGAGATCAGTCATGCTTATCCTGACACGCCGCGTCGGCGAAACTCTGATGATCGGTGACGATATCACCGTTACGGTTCTAGGAGTGAAGGGAAACCAGGTGCGTATCGGCGTCAATGCGCCGAAGGACGTTGCTGTACACCGCGAAGAGATCTATCAGCGCATTCAGCGCGAGAAAGCGGATGACGGTAGCGTTGATGACGAGTGACAGCGCAGAGACCTTGCGCAACTTTTTTTGTCACAGGCTGGACAAAGGCCTTAAGTCTCGGTAGGATACGCACCGTGCCGATGAGGGAGAGGTGGCCGAGTGGCTGAAGGCGCTCCCCTGCTAAGGGAGTATGGGGTTTATAGCCTCATCGAGGGTTCGAATCCCTCCCTCTCCGCCATTTGCCTGTCGTGAAGCGAGTAGCGGCAGTCAAAGGTCTTCATGGGTACTGACAAGAAGGCGTATCTGCCGTCTTGTTATCGTAAGTGTGAAACGCGCCCGTAGCTCAGCTGGATAGAGTACCTGACTACGAATCAGGTGGTCGGAGGTTCGAATCCTCCCGGGCGCGCCATACACTTGCACATCGTGGTTTGTGCTGTCCTGATGTCGCCAAGCGCTGCAGGAAAGAATGAGCACATGTCACCTGCAATACGATGTATTGCTCACGCGCCCGTAGCTCAGCTGGATAGAGTACCTGACTACGAATCAGGTGGTCGGAGGTTCGAATCCTCCCGGGCGCGCCAGAATTTCACCCGCTCTCCCCGGAGGGCGGGTTTTCTGTTTGTTACCGTGCTGCGACGGTTCTACATGAGTGTCCTGTTGAGCGCTTGTCGGTCGATGGTGACGTGCACTCGCTTCAGGAGCTAGTGGCAGCGGTCTACTCTCGCGTTTTTTCATGCTGACCGGCTTGCGGGCTCGCCGCCCGGTCGCGATCGTTTGGGCGTCCATCTCTCGATGGACGCCTTTTTTTATGTTCGGCACAAACGGGTGTCAGTCTGCGGCTATCGCCTGTGGTCTGGCGTCTAGTGCCCTATGGCGGGCGGGCAAGCCGGATTCGGGGGTATCCGCGGAGAGACCGGCGATAAAGTCATCGAGATCGGTGATGCGTCTCAGGGCCTTGAAGCGGGCTGCGGACTCCTCGTCGCGGGCTCTCATGTGGTTCATCCACTGCTTTAGTAGTGATACCACCACTTTCGCCGGGAGTATGCTACGCTGCATTGCAGCATATTCCATGAGCACTTGTGCGCGCTGTGCCCAGGTCGTGGCTGGAAGGCGCTCGCCGGTGAGCTGCCAATGTTTCAGGCGCGGGGCGAGGAGGGGGTCGGCGAGGGCGCCGCGGCCCAGCATGACGTCGGTGCAGTCCGACAGGGTGCGAGCCTTCCAGTAGTCTTCGAGGGTGAAGATGTCGCCGTTGGCCACGACCGGGATGCGCAGGCGTTGGCGGATCTTGCCGATCCACTCCCAGTGGGCCGGGGGGCGATAGCCTTCGTCGCGGGTTCTCGCATGGACGACCAGCTGTCTGGCGCCGGCGGCTTCCGCTGCCAGGGCGCAGTCCAGGGCCAGGCGGCGGTGGGAGAATCCGAGCCGGATCTTGGCGGTCACCGGGATGTCCTCGCCGACGGCCCGATGGACTGCGGTGACAGCAGCGGCCAGGCGGTGAGGGTCGCGCATCAGCGACGCGCCGCCGTCGTGGCGGTTGACCAGCTTGGCCGGGCAGCCAAAGTTGAGGTCCAGGCTGATGGCGCCCAGGCGCAGCGCTTGTCGCGCGTTGGCTGCCAGGGCGTCCGGGTCTGAGCCGAGCAATTGCAGGTGTACCGGGATGCGTGACGGCGTAGTGACGCCTTGCGTCGCCAGTTCAGGGCAGTGCTTGTAGAACACTCGGGGCGGCAGGCGTGCGTCAACGACGCGGACAAACTCGGTGACCGTCCAGTCGAAGCCCTGCTGTCGGGTCAGCAGGTCGCGGGTGTTGGCATCAATGACGCCCTCCATGGGCGCCAGCCCTATGCGACCTTCGTCCAACCTATGTCTATGTAGTAAATTAACAACCAAAACTGCTACCTTTAGACCATGGCTATACGCCGGGGGTGTGGCAGGGTATAGCAACAAAAAATATGCGCAAGCCGAATGATCTAGAAAGATCAAGGCAACTTAGTCGTCGTAAAGCGGAGGATCCCGCATGAACGAATCACAGCTTGTTAGCGAGGGTTTATCCCTCATGGCCCTTGGGATGGGCTTCGTTTTTGTTTTTCTTACGGTTCTGGTGGTCACGACGACACTGATGTCGCGTGTCATCGGGCGCTTCTTCCCGGAGCCGGTGGCCGAGGCTTCCGCTCCCCGCTCAAGAGCGGCGCCGACGCAGGACGACACCCTGATGGCGGTAATCGCTGCTGCTGTTCACCGTCACCGCCAAAAGCGATGAGTCTGCCAGGCGCTGTCAGTGGGCCCGTCAAACCACGTTGTTGATGAGCTCCCTCGCACAGTGCCGGCGGCCGTGATTTTCGACGAAAGCGCTTGGTATCGACAAGCCATAATGATAAGGACTCGACCATGAGCGACACTGCACGCCCACTTGGCATCACCGATGTCGTGTTGAGAGACGCACACCAGTCTCTGTTTGCGACCCGTATGCGCATCGATGACATGCTGCCCATCGCCGAGAAGCTCGACAACATCGGCTTCTGGTCACTGGAATCGTGGGGTGGGGCCACCTTTGACGCTTGTATCCGCTATCTCGGTGAGGATCCGTGGGAGCGGATACGGGCGTTGAAGGAGGCCATGCCACGTACTCCACAGCAGATGTTGCTGCGCGGGCAGAATCTGCTCGGCTATCGTCATTACGCCGACGATGTGGTGGATCGCTTCGTCGAGCGCGCCAAGACCAACGGAGTGGACATTTTCCGTGTCTTCGACGCCATGAATGATCCGCGCAACCTCGAGCGTGCGATCAAGGCGGTGAAGGCCAACGACGGCCATGCCCAGGGCACGATCTCCTATACCAAGAGTCCGGTACACACCCTGGACAGCTGGGTAGAGCTGGCGCAGTCGATCGCTGACATGGGGGCCGACTCCCTGGCGATCAAGGACATGGCGGGCTTGCTGACGCCTTACGATGCCTATGAGCTGGTCACCAAGCTCAAGTCGGCGCTGGATATTCGCATTCACCTGCACTGTCACGCCACGACCGGTCTATCGTCGGCGACGGCCCTGAAGGCGGCTGAGGCGGGTGTCGATAACGTCGATACGGCCATTTCTTCCATGTCCATGACCTACGGTCACAGCCCCACTGAATCCTTGGTGGCCATGCTCAAGGGAACCGACCGCGATACCGGCCTTGATCTTGAAGCGCTCGAGGACATTGCGGCCTACTTCCGCGAAGTGCGCAAGAAGTACGCCGCCTTTGAAGGTTCTCTCAAGGGCATTGACTCACGCATTCTGGTGGCTCAGGTGCCCGGTGGCATGCTGACCAACATGGAGAGCCAGCTGAAAGAGCAGGGTGCGGGTGACCGGCTCGACGATGTACTCAACGAGATTCCGCGGGTGCGCGAAGACCTGGGCTTCATTCCTCTGGTGACGCCGACTTCACAGATTGTGGGCACCCAGGCGGTCATGAACGTGATGATGGGGGAGCGGTACGCCTCTATCTCCAAGGAGGTGCAGGCACTGCTGAAAGGGGAGTACGGTGCTGCGCCTGCGCCCTTCGAGCGAGACCTGCAGCAGCGTGTGCTGGAGGGCGCCTCGCCGATGACCGAGCGTCCGGCGGATCGCCTTGAGGCGGAGATGCCGCGCCTGACCGAGGAGCTGCTTGCCAAGGCCAAGCAGGATGGCATTCGCCTGGCCGACGGGGAGCAGCAGGTCGATGATGTGCTGACCTATGCACTGTTCCCGCAGATCGGTCTCAAGTTCTTGAAAAACCGGGACAACCCAGACGCCTTTGAGCCTGCTCCCGAAGCCGAGACGGCGCCGGCCGCAACAGCGCCCGCGGCCAATGCTCCGGCCAAGTCGGCGGTTCAGTCCGGTGGTTCAGACACCTACACCGTCACCGTCAATGGCACCGCCTACGTGGTCGAGGTTGCCGAAGGGGGAGATATTTCCCAGGTTCAGCCTGCAGCAGCGTCCGCTACGCCAGCTCCGGCGCCCGCCGCTGGCGGCGAGGCCTCATCCGGAGCCACGGTGCAGGCGCCGCTGGCGGGCAACATCTTCAAGGTCAACGTCAAACCCGGTGATAGCGTGGCGGAGGGCGACGTGGTGATCATCCTTGAAGCGATGAAGATGGAAACAGAGGTACGCGCTGCGTCGTCGGGAACCGTGTCCGATGTGAAGGTGGCTGAGGGTGACAGCGTCGCTGTCGGTGATGTACTGGTAGTGCTCTAAGGACGGGTCATGGAGAAGATACTGACGCTCTGGTACGGCTCCGGCCTGTATAACCTGACGCTCGGCCAGGCGGTGATGCTGGTGGTGGGTCTACTGCTGCTGTGGTTGGCCGTCGCCAAGAAGTTTGAGCCGCTGCTGCTGGTGCCGATTGGTTTTGGTGGGATTCTCGCCAATATTCCCGAGGCGGGTCTGGCGCTGTCCGCGGCAGAGCAGGCCGCTCATCTGGGTCGCCCTGAACTGCTGGCGCAGATGGCTCAAGCCTTGGGGATCAGCTTGCCCACCGGTGCTGAGCTGGATATCTGGCGCCACACCCTGTCTGACGCGCTGCACGGGGACATGTCCCCGGCGCTGATTCGCGCGGCCAACGATGTGGCCATGGACGGTGGCTATGCCCACGGCATGTTGTTCCAGTTCTACAACGTGGCGATTGCCTCAGGTATTGCGCCTCTGGTGATCTTCATGGGGGTGGGGGCGATGACCGATTTCGGCCCGCTCCTGGCCAACCCTCGCACCCTGTTTCTCGGTGCTGCGGCCCAGTTCGGAATCTTTGCCACCCTGTTGGGGGCGGTAGCGATGACGGCGATGGGGTGGATGGATTTCAGCCTCAATCAGGCCGCTGCGATCGGCATCATCGGCGGCGCCGATGGGCCGACGTCGATCTACGTGTCGAGCATTCTGGCACCGGAACTGCTGGGTGCCATCGCCGTGGCGTCCTATTCCTACATGGCGCTGGTGCCGTTGATTCAGCCTCCGATCATGAAGGCGTTGACGACGCAAAAGGAGCGTAGCATCGCCATGACCCAGCTGCGCCCGGTGTCGAAGCTCGAGAAGATCGTGTTTCCTCTGGCGCTGTTGATTCTGGTGGTGCTGTTCTTGCCCGACGCTGCACCCCTGTTGGGCATGTTCTGCTTCGGCAACCTGATGCGCGAATGTGGCGTCGTCGAGCGTCTGTCGGATACAGCACAGAATGCGCTGATCAACACGGTGACCATCTTTCTGGGGCTGTCGGTGGGCTCCAAGCTGATGGCCGACCGTTTCCTGGCGGTGGAAACCTTGGGCATCCTCGGTCTTGGTATGGTGGCCTTTGCCATTGGCACGGCGTGCGGTGTGCTGATGGCGAAGTTCATGAACCTGGTGAGCAAGCACCCGATCAATCCGTTGATCGGCTCTGCCGGCGTGTCGGCGGTACCCATGGCGGCGCGGGTGTCCAACAAGGTCGGGCTCGAGTCCAATCCTCACAACTTCCTGCTGATGCATGCCATGGGACCAAACGTGGCAGGCGTCATTGGTTCCGCGGTGGCGGCTGGGGTGATGATCAAGTACCTCGGATAGGTTCCAGCACTACGCCATATGCCCAGGGTCGGCGTGACGTCTGATCCTGGCAGCCACATGCGGCGCCCCTACTGAAAGGTGGGGGCGCCGCATGCTTTTGCCATTCAGCTGCATCGGGCACGTCATCCGCTCAACATCGAATCGCCACGCTTCTGTCATGCTCGCTTCCTAGTCTGACGTTCGACACGTCAGGGGGAATGCGCATGATCGATGTAGAGAAGGCTCTGCTGGCCAAGGCGCCGAAGGTCGGGGGCTGGCCTCGTTGGGGACGACAGCTGTTGATGTCCGGCCTCAAGCGTCTGGTACACGAGCGTGAGATCAATGCCTTCCTCAAGCAGCATCGGCGTGCCGGTGGGCTCGAGTTTATCGATGCGGTGCTTGATCACCTGAATTTCGGCTATTCGCTGTCGTCGCGAGATCGAGACAACATACCGGTGGCCGGTCGGGTCGTCATCGTGGCCAATCATCCACTGGGCGCCCTTGATGGCCTTGCCCTGGTGCGCATGGTGGCGGACGTGAGGCCGGATGTAAAAATCATCGCCAACGACCTGCTGATGCAGCTGTCTCCCCTGGCGCCGCTGCTGTTGCCGGTGGACAACCTGTCTCGCCGCGGTTTCCGCAAGAGCCTGCAGGGTATCGTCGACGCCCTGGACGATGAGCAGGCAGTGATCGTGTTTCCCGCGGGGGAGGTCTCTCGGGCAGGTCCTGGAGGCATCCGGGATGGCAACTGGCTGTCCGGTTTCCTGCATGCGGCGCGGCGCACCAACGCGCCAATCCTGCCGGTGCATGTGGGCGGCAGAAACTCTCCGCTGTTCTACTCCCTGACGTCGCTGTACTCCCCGCTGGGGACCTTGCTGCTACCCAACGAGATGTTTCGCCAGCAGGGGCGCCATATCACGATCAAGATCGGCGGCGAAATTCCGCTGGCTCGGTTTGATCGAGACGACCTGGCGACTCAGGCGAAGCTGAAGCTGCTGCGCAAGCATATCTATCGGTTGGGGCGCGGCAAGAAGGGGGTGTTTGTCAGCGAGGCGGGGATCGCGCATCCCGAGAACCGCCAGCACCTGCGCGAAGAGCTGGCGCAGGCCGAGGTGCTGGGTAAGACCCCGGATGGCAAGCAGATTCTGTTGTTTGAGCACCAGCCAGATTCCGCCGTCATGCGGGAAATCGGACGGCTGCGGGAGATTGCCTTTCGCCGTGTCGGTGAAGGGACGGGCAAGAAGCGCGACCTGGACGAATACGACGAGCACTATCGTCATCTGGTGCTGTGGGATGACCGCGATCTGGAAATCGCCGGGGCCTACCGCTTGGGGGATGTGGGCCACATCCTCGACAGCATCGGCATCGAGGGGCTTTACAGTGCGACCATCTTTCACCTCGACCAGGCGCCCTGGGAGCAGTGGCGCCATGGGCTGGAACTGGGCCGCAGTTTCGTCCAGCCACGCTACTGGGGACGGCGCAGTCTGGATTACCTGTGGCACGGGTTAGGCGCCTATCTTCGCCACCATCCAGAGGTGCGCTGGATGTTTGGCCCCGTCACCATACCCAACCATTTGCCACCCCTGGCCAAGGACCTGCTGGTCAGCTACTACCGGCACTACCATGCCGATGGCGACAGCCTGATTCGGGCCAAGGCGGTCTGCCCACTGTCCCGCGCCGGACGCGAAGAGGCGGATCGCCTGTTTGATGGCAATGATGTGGCAGAGGATTTCTTGCGCCTCAAGGCCGCGCTTCAGACCATGGGGGCGGGTGTGCCCGCACTCTACAAGCAGTATGTTGATGTCGCTGAGCCTGGCGGGGTGTCGTTCAAGGCCTTTGGCGTCGACACGGCGTTTGGCTACTGCATCGACGGCCTGGTGGTGGTGGATGTGGCGCGGCTCAAGGCGGACAAGCGCAAGCGCTACATCGGGGCTGCATCAGCCCCTGCCCATGCATAGGCGTGTCACCACCTTGGTGTGCCAACACGAGGTGTGCATAGGTTGGGTGTGCACGTATGAGGGGCGCATGCGTGGGCAAATGGATAGGGCGCGTTGACAGGGCATGAGCCAAACCGTCGGACGGCGAGGGGCCTAGGCCGTGTCGTTTTGCTCGTTGTTCAGGTCGTCGTCCCGGGCAATGGCGATGCGTCCCTTGAGGCGGGTGCTCAACTCACTCAGGTCCACGGGCGCTTCAGTGGGCCAGCCCAGGGTCAGACTGACGCCTTCGGCCGCGTAGTCGACCGCGTCGACAGGAATGTGCCGGGACTCACACCACTGGCGCGCGTCGGCTTCGCCCGCAAAGTCGACCTGGATACGCACCTGGCGGCGCTCAACGCATTCGCGCCTGGGCAGTGTCTCCAGGGCCTTGACCAGGGCCTGGGTGTACGCCCGCGCCAGTCCGCCAGTGCCCAACTTGGTGCCGCCAAAGTAGCGAATCACCACCGCCGCGGTCTGGCCGATTCCGTCACCCTCCAGCGCCTGGAACATGGGACGTCCCGCGGTGCCGCCTGGCTCGCCGTCGTCGGAAAAGCCGATGTGGACCTGCTCGCCGGGAGGGCCAGCCAGATAGGCGCTGCAGTGGTGGCTGGCATTGGGGTGCTGTCGCCGGGCCTCGGCCAGCAGCACATTGAAAGCGTCCACATCAGGGGCGTGAGCCACCCAGGTGATGAAGCGGCTTTTTTCCACCTCAATTTCCGCCACGTGCCATTCGCCTGCCGCGAGATCCGGTATCGGGTAGCGCATCAGGCAACCAGTTCTGCCTGGCGAGCCACGCCCATCACCAGTCCAAGCACCCGAATGTCACTGTTTTTCAGGTAGATGGGCGGCATAGTCTCGTTGGCGGGCTGAAGCCGCACGCCATTCTTCTCGATGTACAGCTTTTTCAGGGTGACCTCCTGGTCATTGATCATCACCACCGCGGTTTCGCCGTTCTCGGCGCTTTCCTGGCGTTCGATAATGATCACATCGCCGTCGAAGATATTGCAATCGATCATCGAGTTGCCGCACACCTTCAGCGCGTAGGTGTTGCGACGCACCATGCGCGAAGGCACCTGCAGAGTCGCGTTGTCGAGGCAGGCTTCGATGGGCATCCCGGCGGAGACATGTCCCAGCAGGGGGATGTCCACCAGCGCATCGGGGGTGTCAATGGGCTCCCAGCTGTCGGCGATGGGCAGGTTGGGCAGGCGTTGAAGGAACTGGCAGGTCGCGATATCCATGGCACGGTGTCTCCCTGGTGGTAAGGGTCGGGCTGTCACGGGTACGGAAGTGCGGCGCGGGCTGGGCTCCGGCGGCGGGTCATACTGGATACTGTCGATTCATACAGTACACGAGAAAGATAGCAGGGCCTAGCGTTCGCGCAAGTGCCATGGATCAACGAAAGGTGCATTGGCTGTGCGATTGCGCTGGTACGGGGGGCCGGCTGTCTGGTTCGGATGTGGCAATCGGTGTAAAGTCTGTGCGTGTTTTCCCCCTCTCGGTCCTGGCAGTGGAGTGCCCTTTGCGTCTGTGTCTTGAAGCCCGACAACTGGCCTGTGAGCGCGACGGTCGCTGGCTGTTTCATGGGCTCGACCTCATTCTCGGGGCAGGCGACGTTCTGCGGATCGAGGGCCCCAACGGCAGCGGCAAGACGACGCTGCTGAAGGTGCTGTGCGGCCAGATCAGTGACGTGGAAGGGCAGGTGTTATGGGACGGCAGAGCGCTGCCCAAGGCACGCGCCGACTTGCTGGCCAATCTGCTCTACCTTGGCCACGCGCCGGGTATCAAGGCCCACCTGACGGCGATGGAAAACCTGCGCTGGTATCAGGCCTTGGCAGGTCACCGATGTAGCGATCGCGAGCTTGGCGCGGCACTGGCCGAGGTCGGCCTGGCGGGCTTCGAGGATGTGGTGGCCTCCCAGCTGTCAGCTGGACAGCAACGCCGAGTGACCTTGGCCCGCCTTGTGCTCAGTCGTCATCCACTGTGGATTCTGGATGAGCCTTTCACGGCCATTGACGTCGATGGCGTGTCGGCGCTGGAGCAGCGTCTGGTCGAGCACGCCGGCCGGGGCGGTGCCGTACTGGTCACCACCCATCATGCCCTGGCCAATGTGCCTGGTCTGCGCAGGCTGTCCCTGTCAGGCCCAGCCCGGGAGGTGGCATGAGCGCTTGTTCCACTGACGTCGAGCCCGCGGTGGTGGCGGTCAAGGAGGCCGGCGCGGGGCTGGGAATGGCGCTATGGGCGACCTTTCAGCGAGATCTCGTCGGCGTGGCCAGGCGTCCCGCTGACGCGCTAACCCCGCTGGTGTTCTTCGCCATGGTCATCACCTTGTTTCCCCTGGGAATTTCACCGGAACCGGAGCGTCTGGCCTGGATAGCCCCCGGCGTGCTGTGGGTGGCGGCTTTGCTGTCCGCGCTGCTGTCGCTGGATGGATTGTTCCGCGCGGATTATGAAGACGGCACGCTGGAGCAGCTGTTGCTGGCTCCCCACCCGCTGTCACTGTTGGTGGTGGCGAAGGTGCTGGTGCACTGGCTGACCACAGGTCTGCCGCTGGCACTGATGGCCCCGTTGCTGGGAGTACTGCTGGCCTTGCCCCAGGGCAGCTACCTGGCCTTGAGTGTCACCCTGGCCGTGGGCAGCGGCTGCATCAGCCTGATCGGGGCCATTGGCGCCGGATTGACGGTAGGGTTGGCCCGCGGAGGCATGCTGTTGTCGCTGTTGGTGCTGCCATTGTTCATGCCGGTCCTGATCTTCGGTACAGGAGCCATGGGGGCGGCGCTGTCGGGGGGCGAGTGGCTGCCTCACCTGGCGGTGATCGGCGCCATGCTGGCGCTGGCACTGGCCAGTGCACCGTTGGCGATTGCCGCGTCACTGCGCATCAGCGTGTATGGCTGATGCGCTGATGTCGGCGTCACGATTTCACGCTTGATCGAGGTACAACGCTCATGTGGGCCTTCTTTCACAAACTGGGGTCGCCGCGCTGGTTCTACGGCATCGCGGCCAGGCTGGCACCATGGTGCTGGGGCCTGGCGCTGGCGTTGATTGTGGTGGGTAGCGTCTGGGGGCTGGCGTTTGCGCCATCCGACTACCAGCAGGGCAACAGCTTTCGCATCATCTACGTCCACGTGCCGGCGGCGTTTCTGGCCCAGTCGATCTTTATCGCCTTGGCCGCGTCAGGCTTCGTGTTCATGGTCTGGAAGGTCAAGATCGCCGACATGGCCGCGGCGATGATGGCGCCCCTGGGCGCCGCCATGACCGCGATTGCGCTGCTGTCAGGCTCCGTCTGGGGCAAGCCGACCTGGGGCACCTGGTGGCAGTGGGACGCGCGCCTGACCTCGATGCTGATTCTGCTGTTCCTGTACGTGGGCGTGATGTTGATCCGGCGCGCCTTCCCGCGTCCACTTAGCGGCTCGAAGGCGGCCTCGGTGCTGGCCATGGTCGGGGTAATCAACATTCCGATTATCAAGTACTCGGTGGAGTGGTGGAACACGCTGCATCAGCCGGCCAGCTTCACCCTCACCGAACGGCCGGCCATGCCTACCGAGATGTGGCTACCGCTGTTGATCATGGTGCTCGGTTTCTATGCTTTTTTTGCCGCTTTCACCCTGACCCGCACGCGCTCTGAAATTCTACGCCGCGAAGGCAGCAAGCGCTGGGTCAAGGAGCTGTTCAAGGAGGATGCGTGATGGCATTCGAATCATTGGCTGAGTTGTGGCAGATGGGCTCCCATGGCCCCTACGTCTGGACGGCCTGGGGTGCCACCCTGGGGGTGCTGCTGCTTAGCGTGTTGCTGGTATGTGGTGAAAGTCGTGACGTTCGGCGCACCCTGCGTCGTCGACTCAGGCGAGAAGGCGCCGCGGCGCTGAAGTCCACGGAGGGTCGCCATGAGGGCTAAGCGTCGAAATCGGATGTTGCTGGTGCTCGGGCTGGTGGCGCTGTGTGCGGTGGCGGTGGGGCTGACGCTGTATGCGTTGCGCTCCAATATCAATCTCTTCTTCAGTCCAGTGCAGATTGCCGCGGGAGAAGCTCCCGTCGACCGCCAGCTGCGGGCCGGAGGCATGGTCAAGGAGGGCAGCGTGCGGCGTGATAGCGACAGCCTGGACGTCAGCTTCGTGGTCACTGACTATGTCGACGACGTTGAAGTGCGCTACAGCGGCATCCTGCCGGACCTGTTTCGCGAAGGGCAGGGGGTCGTGGTGGTCGGTAAATTGACCGGTGATGGCATCATCGCTGCCGACAAGGTACTGGCGAAGCACGACGAGAACTACATGCCGCCCGAGGTTGCCGAGGCGCTTGAAAAGGCCGGCTATTCGCCCGCCGACTACAAGCAAGCCGCGCCGGGGTCCCCCCAGTGACGCACAGACCGGGCAGACCAAGGTGATGTCATGCTGATCAAGATGATCCCCGAGATCGGACACTATGCGCTGGTTATCGCGCTGTTGATGGCAGTGGTGCAAGCGGTGCTGCCTCTGGCGGGGGCTGCCACGCGACGTCCCTTGTGGATGGCGTATGCCAGGCCCATGGCGGCCGGCCAGCTGGCCTTTCTGCTGATCGCCTACGGCTGCCTGACAGCCAGCTACCTGCTGGATGACTTCAGCGTGGTCAACGTGGCCAACAACGCCAATTCGTTGCTGCCCTGGTATTACAAGTTCAGCGCGGTGTGGGGCAACCACGAGGGCTCGGTCCTGCTGTGGAGCCTTATCCTGGGAATCTGGACCTTCGCGGTCGGTTGCTTCTCGGGTCGCCTGCCGCCTGACATGGTGGCGCGGGTGCTGGGAGTGATGGGACTGGTCAGCGTCGGCTTTCTGGCCTTCGTGCTGATCACGTCCAACCCATTCGAGCGCTCGCTGCCCAATATTCCGGCGGACGGTGCAGACCTCAATCCGTTGCTGCAGGACGTCGGCCTGATCATCCATCCGCCGATGCTGTACATGGGCTATGTCGGTTTCAGCGTGGTCTTTGCCTTTGCCATTGCGGCCCTGCTGGGGGGGCGTCTCGACAGCGCCTGGACCCGTTGGGTGAGACCCTGGACCAACATCGCCTGGGCTTTCCTCACGGTCGGCATCGCCCTCGGCAGCTGGTGGGCGTACTACGAATTGGGCTGGGGCGGCTGGTGGTTCTGGGACCCGGTGGAAAATGCCTCCCTGCTGCCGTGGCTGGCCGGCACTGCGTTGATCCATTCGCTGGCGGTGACCGAAAAGCGCGGGACCTTCAAGAGCTGGACGGTGCTGCTGGCGATCACCACCTTCTCGCTATCGTTGATGGGGACCTTTCTGGTCCGCTCCGGCGTTCTGACCTCGGTCCATGCCTTTGCCAATGATCCGTCGCGGGGACTGTTCATCCTGGTCCTGCTGGGTATCACCGTCGGCCTGTCGTTGCTGATCTTTGCTCTGCGTGCGCCGCGGGTCAGCCAGCCAGGCGGATTCAATTGGCTGTCTCGGGATGCGCTGTTGCTGGTCAACAATATCCTGCTGGTGGTGATGACGGTGACGGTGCTGCTCGGCACGGTCTATCCGCTGCTGCTGGATGCGCTGAACCTCGGCAAGATCAGCGTGGGGCCGCCTTACTTCAATGCCTTGTTCGTGCCGTTGACGGTATTGCTATGCGTGTTCATGGGACTGGGGCCCAGCGCCCGCTGGAAGCGCATGAGTGGTCGCGAGCTGCTGTCGCGGCTGTGGCTGGCGGGAGCCGCTGCGCTGGTCATTGGCGTGCTGGCACCGCTCGCCTATACCGGGGCATGGAATCTCAAGGCGTCCATTGGCCTGGTGGCAGCCCTGTGGCTGGTGCTGTCGCTGGCACGGGACCTGTGGGACAAGACCTCCCGCGGCGCTTCCCGACGCCAGGCAGTGATGCGCCTGACGCCAGCTTACTGGGGTATGGTGCTGGGCCACCTAGGCCTCGCGGTCACGATTGTCGGTGTCGCTCTGGTCTCCAACTATTCGGTGGAGCGCAATGTGCGGATGAATGTCGGCGATAGCGTCGATGTCGCTGGCATCCGTTTCCACATGACCGCTCTGGATGAGCGCAGGGGGCCCAACTTTGTCTCCGATGCTGCGACCATCGAAGTGACCCGCCAAGGCGCCACGCGGAGCTTCGAGATGCATCCAGAAAAGCGCCTCTATATTGCCAGGGGGATGCCGATGACCCAGGTCGCGCTGCGTCCGGGACTGTTCCATGACCTGTATGTGGCCATGGGCGAAGAGCTCGACGATGGCAGCTGGGCGCTGCGGGTGCAGATCAAACCCTTTGTTCGCTGGCTGTGGCTGGGGGCGTTGCTGATGGCGGCAGGCGGCATGATGGCCGTGGCGGACCGTCGCTATCGACGCCAGCTCAGCACCCGTGCACCTGAGCGCGAGTCGAGCAGTGCGGCCAGCTCCGGCGTGGTCAGCGCCAGTCAGGTCACCTCCAAGGAAGTGCGGGCATGAAACGACGGCTACTACTATTGGTGCCACTGGTGCTGTTTCTGGTGTTGGGAGCCTTCCTGTATCAGGGGCTGTCGATCAACCCCTTCGACAGAGAGTCGGCGCTGATGGCGCGCGAGTTTCCCGCCTTCGAGCTGACCACGCTGGATAATCCCCAGCAGCGCGTGGATGAAGGGGATATCAAGGGAGAGGTGACCTTGGTCAACGTGTGGGGCAGCTGGTGTCCCACCTGTCGTCAGGAAATGCCGCAGCTTCTGGACCTGGCGGACCGAGGCGTGCGCTTGATCGGTGTCGACTACAAGGAGACCGCTGCCAGCGATGCGGAAAAGCGCGCGCAGGGCCAGGCGTTCCTGACCCAGTTCGGTAACCCTTTTGCCTTCAACGTGTTTGATCCACTGGGCAGCCTGGGCTTTGATCTCGGCGTTTACGGGGCTCCCGAGACGTTTCTGGTAGACGCAGACGGTATCATTCGCTACCACCACACCGGTTACATCACTGCTGATGACGTGGAGAGCATCATTATGCCGGAGGTGGAGAAATGGCGCTGAAGGCACCTTCGCAAGGGCACCCTTGGCTGGCCAGCGTGCTGCTGTTGACGGGCTGGCTGCTGGCCCTGCCGGTAATGGCAGAAGCGATTGAAGTGCGTCGCTTTGAAAGTCCGGTGACGGAGCAGCGCTATCAGTCGCTGACGGCGACCTTGCGCTGCCCCAAGTGCGAGAACCAGGCCATTGGAGACTCCAACTCGCCGATTGCCGCGGACATGCGTGACAAGGTCTATGAACAGCTGAATGACGGCAGGTCTGACAAGGAAATTATCGACTTCATGGTCCAGCGGTTTGGCGACTACGTGCTCTACAACCCCCGGCTGGAAGGTCGCACCCTGCTGCTGTGGGGGCTGCCTGGGGCGTTGGTGGTGGTCGGCGGGCTGGCGCTGTGGGCCATCATTCGCTCTCGCCGTCGGGTGAGTGTCCGGCAGCTGTCTGCCGAAGAGCAGGCCCGTCTGGACGAACTGATTGATCGAGAGAGACGCTCATGACGCTGCTGTGGCTCGCCTTTGCCCTGTTACTGTTACCGGCTGCCTGGCTGCTGATCCTGCCTCTGCGGCGAGCGGCGTCTCTGGAGCAACGTCAGCGCGAGCTGGAAGCCAACGACGATGCGGCTGCCCAGAATGTCGCGGTGTATCGCCGCCGCCTGGCCTCGCTTGAAGCCGCCAGGTCTCGCGGCGACATTGACGCTACCCGTTTCGATGAGGATGTCAGCGAACTGAAGCGAGCGCTGCTCGACGATACCGAACGGCTAAAGCGGGCTCCGCTCAAGTCAGCGGGATCGGGCAAGCTGGCGATTCCCGTGGTGCTGCTACTGGTCATCGTGACCAGTGTGGTGTGGTACCAGCGCGAAGGTGCCGAAGGCGATCTGGTGCTTTATCACACCATCGAAGAGGTGCGTAACGACCCCGCGGCCAGCCTGGCGCTGATGCTGGAGCGCCTCGAGGCCCAGGCCGAGCGCCAGCCCGACAATCCCCGCGTGTGGCAAACCCTCTATCCCCTCTACCGAGATAGCGGCGCCTACCGCGAGGCCGGTCAGGCCATCGAGCGGGTGCTGGCGCTGGAAGGGCGCTCCCCCTGGTGGCTTGGTGAGCTGGCCAAGATGGAGTACTTCACCAACGAAGGGCGGTTGAACGAGCGTATCCTGGCGCTTTCACGGGAGGCCAGTCGTGAGGCGCCGAACCTGCCCTCCGCCATGTGGTTCTTGGGAGTCGAGGCCTTTCAGCAGGATGATTATCAGGCGGCCCTGGGGTACTGGCGCAGAGGACTTTCCGCCGCAGACGGCTCCCCCCTGCAGGAAGCCATGCGGCAGGGCTTGGCCCAGGCGGAGCAACGTCTCGCTCCGGCGGGTCAGCACGCCATTCGCATTCGCCTGTCGCTGGCACAGGCGCTGAAGAGCGACCGGCTGCCCCCATCCACCACCGTGTTCGTGGTGGCCCGTGACAGCGACGGCAAGCTTCCTCCTCTGGCGATCCAGCGCCTGACCCTGGCCGAGCTGCCAGCGAGCATTACCCTGGATGCCGGTGATGCCATGTCGCCGATGGCCAGCCTGGAGGATGTCGACCAGGTACGCCTGTTGGCACGGGTCTCACCCAGCGGTCAGGCGCAGCCGCAGCCCGGTGATCTGATGGGACAGCGCGAAGGGGTTGCAGTGGGGGCCTCGGATCAGGATCCTGTCACGCTTGTCATCGATCAAGTGATTGAATAACCCATGCGTCTGACGTCGATCCGGCTGGCCGGCTTCAAGTCTTTTGTCGACCCGGTCACGGTGCCCTTCGACAGCAACATGACCGCGATCGTCGGTCCCAATGGCTGCGGCAAGTCGAACATCATCGATGCCGTGCGCTGGGTCATGGGGGAATCCTCGGCCAAGACCCTGCGCGGCGAGTCGATGACCGACGTCATCTTCAATGGCTCCACTGGGCGCAAACCCGTGGGCATGGCATCCATCGAACTGACGTTCGATAACTGTGACGGGACCATGGGGGGCGTCTACGCCCAGTACGCCGAAATATCGGTCAAGCGTCAGGTCACGCGTGACGCCCAGTCCAGTTACTTCTTCAACGGCCAGAAGTGCCGTCGCCGCGATATCGCCGATCTGTTCCTGGGGACCGGCCTTGGTCCCAGATCCTACGCCATCATCGGCCAGGGAATGATCTCGCGGCTGATCGAAGCTCGCCCCGAGGAGCTGCGTTCTACCCTCGAAGAGGCGGCCGGCATCTCCAAGTACAAGGAACGACGACGCGAGACGGAAAATCGCATGCGTCGGACCCAGGAAAACCTGGATCGTCTGGACGATATTCGGGAAGAGCTCGACAAGCAGCTCGAGCGACTCAAGCGACAGGCAGAAGCCGCCAAACGGTATCAGTCGCTCAAGCAGGAAGAGCATCGGGTCAAGGGGGAGCTGGCGCTGTTGCGGGGGCGTGCCCTGCGAGCCGCCCAGACCGAGCAGGACAGTCGAGTACGCGAGCTGGAAACCGCCGTCGAGCGCGAGGTGCTGGGCATGCGCCAGTGCGAGACGCGCCTGGAAGAGGCGCGTGCCGAGCACGACGGCCTGGCCTCTGAGCTGGACCAGCGTCAGGCGAGGTTCTACGAGACCACCACCGCCATCGCTAGATTGGAACAGGAGCTCGAGCATACCCGCACCCGGGATCAACAGCTCGCCCGAGATCTTGAGAGTGCCAGGCGCGAGCTAGGTGAGCTGGATCGCCTGGGGGAGACCGACAGCGAACGTCTGGCGGCCCTGGATGACCGGCTAGAGACACTGGGACCCGAGCAGGAAGAGTTGGCCGAACAACTGGCCGAGCTCGAGGCAGCGCTGGAGGAAGCCGAGCCCGCGGTAGAAGACGCCGATGCCGAGTGGGAAGCGTTCAACGAACGCTGGCGTGGGGACAGTCATGAGGCCGAGCGTACCCAGGATCGGCTGCGCGAACTGGAGGCGCGGCTGGAGCGAATCGCTGGCGATCAGACCAAGCGGCGTCAGCAGCTGGGTGAGTTGCCCGACCTGTCCGAACTGAGTGCTCAGCGCGACGAAGTGCGTGCGCAGCTGTCCGAGCACGACGCCCGCGCCCAGGAGCTCGAGCAACGTCGAGAGAGTGTCAGTGAGCAGCGTGACGTCAGTCGCCGCCAGATCGCCGAGCATGATGCCTCCCGGGAGCAGGCTCGCTCACGCCACAGCGCCCTGACCGGTGAAATCGCCTCGCTGGAGGCATTGATCGAGGCCGCCCTGGCCGACCACGACGAAGGGCTCGATCGCCATCTCGCCGCCCATCAGCTTGACCAGGCCCCGCGCCTGGGCGAGCAGTTGGTGGTCGAGCCCGGCTGGGAAGAGGTGGTGTCATGGGTGCTGGCGCCCTGGCTCAAGGCTCGGCTAGCGCCCGACAGCAGCCTGCGCAATGCCCTGGGCGAGCCCCTGGACGCGGAACTCGCCTTGCTGTCGCCTGCCTCCCCAGGGTCGCCCCCGGGCGATAGCCTGGCAGCCAAGGTGTCCGGCGCCGGTGCCGCGGCCAGCTGGCTGTCGCGAATTCGCTGCGTCGAGTCCCGCGACGCCGCTTGGCAGGCTCGGTCCCAGCTTGATCCCGGCGACAGCCTGATGTCGGCTGACGGTCTGTGGCTAGGACCTGACTGGGCGCGCCAGCGCGGTCACGGGGAAGGCCCTGACGCGTTGCTGGTCAGTCGCGCACGGCTGAGTGAGGCCAGCGAGTCGTTGGCGCAGGAAGCGCAGCGGTTGGAGGCGCTGGACGAGGCACGGGAAGGCGCCCAGCAGGCCATGGACCAGGCCGAGCACGAGCTTGAGCAGCTGCGTCTTGCCGAGCGCGAGCTCGACCAGCAGCGGCAGCAGCTGGCGGTTCAGGACAGTGGCCTGGCCAGCCGGCTGGAGCACCTTTCACGTCGGGGTGCGGAGATCCACGAAGAGCTGGAAGGACTCAGTGAGGCAGATGAAGAGGCGCGGCTCGCCATCGAGGAAATGCGCGAGCAGTGGCAAACGGCGATGGCCCGCCTCGAAGACGGCGCCAGCGTACGCGAGCGCCTCGAGCGCTCCCGCAGCGAGGCCCGCGAGCGTCTCGCCACGTTGCGTGCTCGCCAACGCCCGCTGGCCGAACGAGCTCAGCAACTGACGCTGGAGCACCAGCGGCTGACCACCGAAAGAGCCGGCCTGGCCGAGCAGCAGGGCCGTGCGGGGGATACCCGTGCACGCCTGGAAGAGCGTGTGGCAGAGCTTGAAGAGGCCCGCGAAGGCCTGCATGAGCCTGATGAAGAGCGTCGTGAGCAACTGGATGAGTTGCTGCATCGGCGTGAGCAGGAGGAGCGTCAGCTCAACGAGTCCCGGGCCAGAGCGGCCGCGCTGGTCGAGCGCCTGAGGGATGACGAGCAGGCGCGACAGACCCATGAACGTAACCTGGACGGGGTTCGTGAGCGGTTGCAGGAAGCGCGCATGCAAGTGCAGGCGCTGGCGCTGAAGGCCGAGACCCAGGACGAACAGCTCAAGGAGCTGGGGCACGATGCGGCGGCATTGACCGAGCAGCTCGACCCGAATGCCACCGAATCGGCCTGGCAGACCCGGTTGGAAGAGCTGGGTGAGAAGATCCGGCGGCTGGGTGCCATCAACCTGGCGGCCATCGAGGAGTACGAGCAGCAGGCCGAGCGGCGCGACTATCTGGAGGCGCAGCAGGCCGAGCTGAATGAAGCGTTGGAGACACTGGACAAGGCGATTCGGCGCATTGACCAGGAGACCCGTGCCCGTTTCCGCGATACCTTCGAGCGGGTCAACGCCGGGCTGCAGTCTCTTTTTCCGCGAGTCTTTGGGGGCGGAGCCGCATGGTTGACCCTGACAGGCGAGGATTTGCTGGAGACCGGGGTGGCGATCATGGCACGACCACCGGGCAAGAAGAACAGCACCATTCATTTGCTGTCAGGGGGAGAAAAAGCCCTCACCGCGCTGTCGATGGTATTTGCGATCTTCCAATTGAATCCGGCACCGTTCTGCATGCTGGATGAAGTGGATGCACCTCTGGACGATGCCAATGTTGGCCGCTATGCCAAGTTGGTGAAGGAGATGTCCGACAGCGTGCAGTTTATCTATATCACCCATAACAAGATCGCCATGGAAGCCGGGGAACGATTGATGGGTGTCACCATGCAGGAGCCCGGTGTCTCTCGTCTGGTGTCTGTTGGCGTTGACGAAGCTGCGGCTTTGGCAGAAGCATGATGCACTTTTAAGGCGGTTATAATAGGGTGTCCCAATAAGACCATGATGCTGCATGGCAAGGTAAGCAAAGGGAGTTGGAAGGGCGAATGCGAAGGGCATTGTCGAGAAGAGCGGAAAAAATCCGACGCTTGACAAACAAAAAAGTGGCCCTTTTTTTCGCAATCACGCTATGCTGTTGACGGACAACCATCAGGCATGGCGCCTTAGCAAAGGCATGACGACCCATGGAACTAAGAGAGTGGCTGATCATTCTGGGGCTGGCACTGGTGACCCTCATCGTTATCGATGGGGCGCGTCGCCTGCAGCGCCAACGTCGCACTCCCCGCCTGGATGAGGTGCAGGGAGACGTTCTCGATGACGCTGGCTTGGATCGAAGCCAGGCACAGGAGGCCGCCGTTGCGGGCCATCCTGGCGTCAATGTGTCCGCCAGACGTGACACAGTAGACGGGGGCTCTGATCTGGATGACCCCGACGAGAGAGCGCGCGAGGAAGAAATCAATTGGGAGCTGCCCAACGGAGGGGCTCGGGTGATCAAGCCCGCCGATTTCTCCAGTGTGCAGCCCAAACCCAAGCTTGAGCGCCAGGAGCATCCTGGACCTTCTCGGGTATTGTCCGAATTCCGCTCCAGTCAGGCCCACCGTGGTAGGGCTGGGGTGACGACTGCTGAAGCGCCTGCGGCTGGGGTTGAAGAAAAAGCGCCTGCGGCCGGGGTTGACGCTGAGGTTAAAAGGTCAGCGCCCGCGGCTGGTGTTGAAACGACAGCGCCTGCGGCTGGGGTTGAGAGGAAAGCGCCCGCGGCCGGGGTTGACGCCGAGGTTGAAACGACAGCGCCTGCGGCTGAGGTTGAGAAGAAAGCGCCCGCGGCGGGTGTTGAAGAGAAAGCGCCTGCGGCCGGGGTTGAAGAAAAAGCGCCTGCGGCTGGTGTTGAAGAAAAAGCCCCGGCGCCCGCTATTCCGAGCGAGGCCCCAGAAGCGTCAGAGGCTCCACCCGCCAACACCCCGAGCGTTGCCGAGACACCGGCGGCGCACGTGGACGCAGAAGCGGCTGGTCCGGCCGATGCTGGGGATCGTCGCGAGCCGGTGCTGTCTGCCACCGCTGACGCTACCGACACCACTGGTGAAGCTGGCGTCAAGGGTGCAGAAGAGCGCACCGCAAGACGTGACCCGAACGCCATGCACCTGGCTGCCGATCCTGAAGATCATGAAGACTTCGACGAAGATCAGTATCGCCTGGTCGACTTCGAGGGCATGGGTGACTCGCTCAAGGATCGCTCACGCCGCATGGGAAGCTCCATGCAGCGCTTTGGCGCCTCGTTGCAGAAGAGCGTCAGCGAGCGCCGCGAACGGCGTGAACAGCAGAAAGCGGAAAAGGCCCGCCTCAAGGCTGAGCAGAAAGCAGAAGCTGCCAAGCGCAAGGCCGAGCAGGATGCCGAAAACGCCGCCAAGCGGGAACGCGAGCAGGCAGAGCGACAGCACCTGGCCGCAGAGCGGGAAGCTGCGCTGAAGCAAGCCGAGCGTCAGCGGGAAACAGCCGAGCGCGAGCGGATAATAGCCGAGCGCCAGCGGTCAACAGCCGAGCACGAGCAGACGCTCCAGGCCGCCCACCAGGCACCAGCGGCCGAGCCGCGCTGGGAAGCAGAGGTTCCCGAGCCCGAGTTTGACGTCGAGGATGGTAGTGGGTATGCCGCTTACGACGAAGGTTTCGATAGCGGGCACGGCGGCAAGGTACGCCCGCATCCTGTGCTGGAAAAGGCGCTTCGTCATGATGTCAATGCCGAGCACGCCCGCGACAGTCTCAGCAACGCCGAGGAAATCATCGTCATCAGCGTCATGTCCCGTGACGAGAACGGCTTCCCCGGCACGACGCTGCTAGAGCTGATGATGGCCTGCGGCCTGCGCTACAGTCGTGAGATGGGGATCTTCCACCGGTTCGAGACCGAGGACGAGGGCAGCGCCCTGCAGTTCTCCATGGTGAACGTGCTCAAGCCGGGCACCTTCCCGATCGAGGCGATGGACGACTTCACGACCCCGGGTATCACCCTGTTGATGCCGCTACCCAGCGCCAAGGACAGCTCGGCTGCCTTTGAGGCCATGGTCGAGACCGCCATGGTGATCGTGCGCCACATGGGGGGCGAGCTGAAGGATGAAAACCGCAGCGTCATGACCGCTCAAACCGTGGAGTTCGCTCGTCAGCGCGTGCAGGAGTTCGAGCGCAGGCATCGTCTGCATCGCTACCAGGTCAACTGAGGGGAACGGCGACGCTCGTTCTCCATCGACCGACGGCTACGGCATGACGGTCTGATGCATGGCGAAGACCGCCATCCGTGACAGCGATACCAGACAGCCGGTCAAGTCAGCAGTAAAGAGAAAGCGGCCCCGTGAAAACACGGGGCCGCTTGCATTTGCGTCGTCTGGCGAGAGCGGTCCCGCAGCGGTTTTTTCCCGAGGGGCATGGGGTAAAATGGTGCCAGACCAAGACGTTTGCTATTCGCCAAAGGGCTGACATGACCACCGACGCTTCGATTCGCGACGAGGTGGCGCAACTGCGCACCGAACTCGATGACGCCAACTATCGCTACTACGTGCTGGATGATCCGCGTCTGCCGGACAACGAGTATGACCGCAAATTGCGTCGATTGAGTGAGCTCGAGCAGGCGCACCCCGACCTCGCCAGCCCGCAGTCCCCGACCCAGCGGGTGGGGGCCAAGCCTGCCGATGGTTTTCCTGAAGTCACCCATGCGCTGCCGATGCTGTCCCTCGACAACGCCTTTGACGATGAGGAGCTTCGCGCCTTCGTGAACCGCGTGGCCGAACGGCTGGAGCTCTCGCCTGAGGCGCTGTCGTTTGTCTGCGAGCCGAAGCTGGATGGTGCTGCCGTGTCGCTGGTGTACGAGCAGGGTGTGCTGGTCAGCGGGGCCACCCGCGGCGATGGCCGTACCGGCGAGGGAATTCTGTCCAACCTCAAGACCCTCAAGTCGATTCCGCTGCGCTTGCGCGGTGACCAGGCGCCTAGCCTGATGGAGGTGCGCGGCGAGGTGGTCATGCGCCACCGGGAGTTCGAAGCCATGAACGAAAGGGCGCGGGAGCAGGATGGCAAGGTCTTCGCCAATCCCCGCAACGCCGCCGCCGGCAGTCTGCGTCAGCTCGATCCCAGAGTGACGGCCAAGCGTCCCCTGGAATTCAGCGCTTATCAGGTCGCCAGGCTGGAGCCTGATCAGGGCGCCAGGACCCACAGTGAGCTGATGCACTCACTGGCAGCGGTGGGGCTTCCGGTCAGCCGTGACCTCGAGGTGGTCACCGGCGCCGAGGGGGTGATCGACTACTGCCGGCGCCTTGGCGAGCGCCGCGATTCCCTGGATGTGGACATCGATGGCGTGGTGATCAAGGTGGATGAGTTGCGCCTGCAGCGGGAGCTGGGGTTCGTCTCGCGGGCGCCACGCTGGGCGATTGCCTTCAAGTTTCCCGCCCAGGAGCAGACCACCACCTTGAAGGATGTCGAGTTCCAGGTCGGCCGAACCGGCGCCATCACTCCGGTGGCGCGACTGGAGCCTGTCAGCGTGGCAGGCGTCACGGTGTCCAATGCGACCCTGCACAACGCGGACGAGATTGCGCGCCTAGGAGTGCGTATCGGTGATCGTGTCGCTATTCGGCGCGCAGGGGACGTTATTCCTCAGGTGGTTCGGGTGGTCGAGTCTGCCGCCGACGGCGACGGCCAAGACATCGCCTTTCCCCAGCATTGCCCGGTCTGTGAGTCCGAGATCGAGCGTATCGAGGGCGAGGCGGTGGCTCGCTGCTCCGGCGGGCTTTACTGCGCTGCCCAGCGCAAGGAAGCGCTCAAGCACTTCGCCTCACGTCGCGCGCTGGATATCGATGGGCTTGGGGTGAAGCTGATCGAGGCGCTGGTGGATCGTGACATGGTCAAGACGCCGGCGGACCTGTTCTCGCTGACGACACCGGAGCTTGCCGGGCTGCCTCGCATGGCGGAGAAGTCCGCGACCAATCTGGTCAAGGCGCTCGAGCGCTCGAAAGACACAACGCTGGGTCGGTTCATCTATGCGCTAGGGATACGCGAAGTGGGTGAAGCCACCGCGGCCAACCTGGCTAGCCACTTTGGCAGCCTGGAGACCCTGATGCAGGCCGATGGGGAGGCCCTGGAAGCCGTCGAGGACGTAGGGCCGGTGGTGGCGAAGCATGTGGCCACCTTTTTCGACCAGGAGCACAACGTCGATACCATCAAGGCGTTGCTGGAGGCTGGAGTCCGCTGGGACGAGATCAGCGTCAGCGAGCAGGCAACACCGCTGGAAGGCCAGACCTGGGTATTGACCGGCACCCTGGAAACCATGACGCGGGATGAGGGCAAGGCGCGCCTGCAGGCGCTCGGTGCCAAGGTCTCGGGTAGCGTCTCGAAGAAGACCCATTGCCTGGTGGCTGGTCCCGGTGCGGGAAGCAAGCTGGCCAAGGCCGAACAAGCCGGTGTCCCGGTCATCGATGAAGCCACGTTTCTCGAGCGTCTAGCGCAATGGGAAGCGAGCGATAAGGAGGACGCATGAGTCGCTTCGTGGAAGTGCCGTATCGGATGCTGCCTGGCGAGACCCTCGATGCACTGCTCGAGAGCTTTGTGACTCGTCAGGGCTACGACACCACAGACACAGGGGAAGGCATGCACGGCTGGGTCAAGCAACTCAAGGCCCAGCTGGAGCGCTCAGAGTTGATCATCGCCCACGACCTGGAGACCGAGAGTACCGAAGTGCTGACACTGGCCCAGTGGCGTGCCTTTGGCAGGGATCTGGCTGACGACGAGGAAGAAGGCGATATCTAAACAGCGAAGGGACGCTCGACTCACGTCTAGCGCCCCTTCGCTGCCGCTCCCCAGTAAAGCAAGGGCGGGTATCAGTGGCGACGCTTGCCTTGAATGATGTCTCTGATCACCCTGCGCCCGGGGTGCAGATGGTCGGCCAGTGGCGCTTCTAGTGGCAGCGGTTCGTCGCAGATCCGTGATGCCAGCACCTCAGCGCACAGTGGCGCGCTGGCCAGGCCACGGGACCCGTGGGCGGCGCTGATCCAGAGCCCTCGATGGTGACGACCTGGTGTATCAGGCACTCGGGTGGCGTCCTTTGCCAGTACCGCATAGTCCTCGACCCAGGCCTGCTGGTCGGGCAGCGGGCCTGCGTAGGGGCTCTTGTCAGGGCTGGCGCAACGTACGCCACCTCTGCCGTCGAGAGACTCGGCACTTGGCGTGATTCCCTGTGCACGCAGCCGGTCGGTGTAGCCAGGCAAGGTCTGGTCGAGTTCTCTTAGATTGGCCGCATGATCCTCTGGCAGCGTGTCGGCATCGCTGCGGCCGGGGACGAAGGTGGCGCCAAAAGTCAGTACGCCCTCCAGGGGCGGAGCCACATAGCCGCCTGCGCAGACGACCCGTTGCGGCGCCGGCGCGTCAGCGGGCAGTCGCCAGCGACTGACCTGGCCTCTGACCGGCTGCAGCGGCAGCCCCTGGGTATACGCGAACTGGTTCGCCTGGTGGGCAGTGGCGATGATGACCTGGTCTGCGTCAACCGCCACCTGACGGCCATCCGCTGCGGTGCCCAGCAGACGCCAGCCCTGGTCTGAGGCCTTCAGGTCATGGATCTGGGCCTTCACGAAGTTCACGCCAGGACGTGCGACCAGAAACTCGCACAGGGCGCGTGGCTTGACCCAGCCCGCTCCGGGATAACAGAGCCCACCCGCTGTCACAGGCACTCCTGCCAGTTGTGATGCCTGCGCGGCATCGATCGAATGCACCACCGAGTGCGGCAGCGGGTGATGCTCGAGGAAGCGCCGCTGACGGCGAGCCTCGCGGTCCCCATGAGCCAGCTGCAGCACGCCACAGGGTGACCACAGCTGACCCTCGCCGTCGAGCCGAGCCAGCCAACGCTGGCTATAGAGCAGACCAGCCAGGTAGACCCTGCTCTGGTGGTTGGTATCGGCTGCCAGCTTGACGTAGAGGGCGCCCTGTTCGTTGCCCGACGCCCCGGCCCCGGGCGCAGTGCTGTCGATCAAGGTGACCTCGATACCACGGCGAGCCAGCGCCTCGGCGGTGGCACAGCCGGCGATCCCGGCGCCGATGATGGCCACCCGGCGATGGGGCAGAGCTGGCGGTGGGCTATACCAGGGGGTTGCCTGACGCCGCTTGTCGGCTGGGGACGTGTCGATCTCGCCGGCCAGCATCTCGCGTTTACGTCCATGGCCTGGGACCTTGCGCCACTGAAAGCCCGCTGCCTTGAGGCCACGTTTGACGATACCCGCGCAGGTGAAGGTGGCAAACGTCGCGCCTGGGCGAGAGCGCGCCGCCATCTGCTCAAACAGCGCGGGTTGCCACATGTCAGGGTTCTTGGCCGGGGCGAAGCCATCCAGGAACCAGGCATCCACTCGGCCATCCAGCAATGCCAGGCGCTCGCTACTGTCCCCGATGTGCAGGTCCAGAGTCACCCGCGGGGACAGCGTCAATCGGTGAACGCCGATGACCGGTTCAGGCCAGGCCTCGATGAGCGCGGCGGCGCGATCCGCCAGGTCTGGCCACCCCGCCAGCGCTTGGGCAAGGTCAGCGGCGGACATGGGGTAGCGCTCAGTGGACACCAGGTGAAGGCGGGCACCGGCGGGGGCATGCTGGTCAAAGGCTTGCCAGGCACACAGCATATTCAAACCCGTACCGAAGCCTGTCTCGCCGATCACGAAGGGCCGCTCCAGAGTCCATTCCCGGAATCGCTGGGGCAGGTGATTGGCGTGAATGAACACGTGCTCGGTCTCAGCGCGACCGTCATGGCGGGAGAAGTAGACGTCGTCGAAGACGCGTGAGTGCGGGCTCAGGCCGCTGCTTTCCTCGCGCCATTCAAGCTCGGCCGGCGTTGCGGAGGTCAGGGCGGGAAGGCCGTCGGGAGCGTGGGTCACGGCTATCGGTTCCTGCGGATGAGAGCTGGTCAAGAAATGATCATCTTGCTGTCATAAGCGTGACAGCAGGGCTGCAGCAATGCGTCCGCGGCGTTTCAACAGACTTTTCCACAGTCTCTGTGAACAAGCTGCTGTGGATAATGGCGTCTGCGCCGTCGCAGCGAGGGGCTCCAGGTTCTGGGGAGCGGAACGCCTGACACATTGGCTCGCTGGCTGACAGGGTGCTGCGTTGGATTCAGGGGTGATGGCGCCCCGACCGACGTGTCGGGGTCGCGCGTGCCTGGTTCAGGGCAGGACCTTCTTGAAAGGCTTGACGCTGACGTTGGCGTAGACGCCCGCGATCACGTAGGGATCGGCGTCCGCCCAGGCCTGGGCGGTGGCCAGGTCGGCAAATTCGGCCACGACCAGACTGCCGCTGAATCCGGCATCTCCAGGGTTGTCGCTGTCGACGGCGGGGTGCGGGCCAGCCAACACCAGTCGTCCTTCGTCACGCAGCGCTTCAAGGCGGGCCAGATGGTCCGGTCGCGCGGCCAGGCGCCGTTCCAGGCTGTTATCCACATCTTCACTGATGATAGCGTAGAGCATCGCATCTTCCTCGATTAGGGCCCGAGCGTGACAGCTGGGGCAGGCTAACTGGCATCACCGGATGGCGTCGGCGCGGACAGGTAAATGCCCGTTGAACCGGTCACGGGAGCGGCAGCACAGGCTGGCGTTCAGGGCGTCAGCATTGACCGTGGCGGGCGCCACGCGCACCATGGACGGCATATTCTGTCAAAGTCGCCGCCCGGCGTCATGTCGAGGAGCCAGTTTCCTGTCCCATGCCTTCCCTTTTTGATACCCCTGCGCTTGCTGATACGCCGGCGCTGGACAGCCGCGCTGCGCTGGTTGATACCTTCGAAGGCGCGCCCCTCGCCGTTGACCTCCACATGCATTCCACGGCCTCGGATGGCGCTCTCGCACCCACTGCGCTGATGGACCTTTGCCATCAGAAAGGGCTGAGCCACGTCGCTCTCACCGATCATGACACCCTGGCTGGGGTGGATGAGGCGGGCCAGCGTGCCCGCGACTTGGGCATGTCACTGCTGCCGGCCACGGAGCTTTCCTGCCAGTGGCGGGGGATCAATATCCATGTGGTGGGCTTGCTGCCTGGTGGCGCCGGTCCCCTGCTCGAAAGCGGTCTGGCCGGGCAGGCGCTGGCGCGGGAGAAACGCGCCGACACTATCGCCAAGCGGCTGGAGCGCATCGGGCTGAGCGACGGGCTGGCCAAGGCGCGTGCCTGGGCCGGCAGTGATCGTCCGCTCAATCGCCCGGACTTTGCCCATGTCATGGTCGCCGAGGGACTGGTGGCCGATCTGCCGACCGCGTTTGGCAAGTATCTGGGCAACGGCAAGATAGGTGACGTGAAATCGCATTGGCCGTATCTGTCGGAAATCGTCGAATGGATCCTCGATAGTGGCGGCGTTGCGGTGCTGGCTCATCCCTTGCGCTACAAGCTGACCCGGCGCAAGCGTGGTCTGCTGCTGGATGAGTTCTGTGCGGCTGGCGGACAGGCAGCCGAACTGGTCAGCGGTTCCCAGAATCCAGACGTCACGCGGGATCTGGCGCGACAGCTGATGGAACGCGACATGTATGGATCCCTCGGCAGCGATTTTCATTTTCCTGGGGGGCATCTGGCGCCAGGTACCATGACGGCGGTCCCGCGCACTGCCGTGCGGCCGGTATGGACCCATCCGCAGCTGTCTCGGTGGACCGCCTGAGCGGCGCGAGCGAGGACGCCGTCCGGAGCAATTCGGTCTAGGCTCACAGCAAGGCCTGAAAGACAGCGGATGCCCGGGATGCCTGATGCGCTGCTGTCATTACATACGCTCTATTGCATCGCCAGGGAGGCGACATGACTCAGTATTTTCAGATACACCCGGACAACCCCCAGAAGCGCTTGATCGATCGCGCGGTGGAGATCATCCACAAGGGGGGCGTGGTGGCCTATCCGACGGATTCGGGCTATGCCCTGGGCTGTCATCTGGGTGACAAGAAGGCCATCGAGAAGATCAAGTGGCTGCGCTCGTTGGATGACAAACACAATTTCACCCTGGTGTGTTCGGACCTGTCCGAGATCGGTACGTATGCCAAGGTGGACAATGCCGTCTTCCGCTTACTCAAGGCTCATACGCCTGGTGCTTACACCTTCATCCTCAACGCCACCACGGAAGTGCCCCGGCTGTTGCTGCATCCCAAGCGCCGCTCGATCGGCGTGCGGGTGCCGGACCACGAGATATCGAGAGCGCTGTTGGAGCGGCTGGGCGAACCCTTGATGAGCGTGACCCTGATTCCCGTGGACGAGACGCTGCCTATGACCGATCCGGAAGAGATTCGTGACCGCTTCGGTGCGCATCTCGACCTTATCATCGATGCCGGGGCCTGCACGCTCGAGCCCACCAGCGTCATCGACCTGCGTGAGATGCCGCCCGTCATCGTGCGTGAAGGCCGTGGGGATGTTGCGCCGTTCACCGAGTAGGCGAGCCGGAGTTGCCCCGGGGAAGCCTGCCCCGAGGCATGGTGAGTGCGAGCTGGCTATTTGTCGTCAGCAGGGCTGGGCGTTTGTTCATCGCCCGCGTCGCCCTCTGATTCAGGTTCAGACTCAGGTTCGGGTTCTGGCTCTGGGGCGTTGGGGTCCGGCGTTTCCTCGTCCAGCCAGGTGCCACAGATCAGGCAGTACTTGGCCCGCTGCTCATGACGGTCATGGCCGCAGCCAGGGCAGGCCTCGTCCGAGTAGCGGTCTGATCGGATCGAACGGATGACCTCGGCGGAGAACACGCCGGTGGGCACCGCGATGATCGAGTAGCCGATCAGCATGACCACCACACTGATCGCCTGGCCCAGCGGTGTGACCGGTGAGATATCGCCATAGCCGACGGTGGTCAGCGTGACCACCGCCCAGTAGATGGCGACGGGGATACTGGTGAAGCCCGCTTCCCTGGGCTCTATCAAGTACATCAGGGAGGCGAAGATCGTGACCAGCATGAACACGGTGAACAGAAACAGAAAGATCTGATGGCCGCTGCGTTTCAGGGCATCGATCAGCAACCTGCCTTCGCCGACGAACTCCATCAGTCGCAGTACTCGGAAGATGCGCAGGCTTCTGAGCAGACGAATCACGATCAGCGACTGTGCGCCGGGAATCAGGAGCGCCAGCCAACTTGGCAGGATCGCGATCAGGTCAACGGCGCCGTAGAAGCTCTTCAAGTAGTTGAGTGGGCGCTCCAGGCAGTAGAGCCGCAGGCCAAGCTCGATAGTGAAGAGAATCGTGAAGGTCCATTCCAGCGAGCGAAACAGCTCTCCATGCTCGGCGCGCAGTCCATCCACACTCTCAAGCACCACTACCAGCACGCTGAGGAGAATGGCCGTGATCAGGGCAATATCGAAGCCTTTGGCAAGGCGCGTGTCGGACTCGAAGATGATCTGAAACACGCGAGTCTTGAGGCCTTCGGCAGCCGGCTTATGGCCATTGATCACGGGCGCTTTCCTTTCGCTGTAGTGAGAGATAGGGCTGATAGATAGGGCTGAGAGACAGTGGTAAGAGACATAAGCCTGATCATGATCTGTGTCGGCCAGGGTCTGTTCGATACAAGGGCTGCTCGATACAGGGTCTGATCGACACAGAGTTGGATCGACACAGGGCCTGATCGATCGGGATACAGGCCTGGGGTGGTCGCGCCGTAGACGGCGCGCTACCTCGCCACTGACGTTACTCCATCTCGACGCTCTGGGGTAGCCGGCGACCCAACCGCAACAATAGCGCTCCCATCTCCGAGGTGAGCCAGTCCTGCTCCTGCGTAGCCTGCTGCAACGCGTCGCGCAAGCTGTGAACGTCGCGGCTGATGTCGGCACTGTCGCTGTCCTCGGCTAGGTGTCCAAGCGCCTCGCAGGCGGCCTCGCGCCAGCGCTGCTGCTGGGTATCTGCGTAGGCATCCAGAGCAACGACCACCTGGTGCAGGCGATCCTGTGGTCCTCTGCCAGGGGGCAGTTGCCAGCCTTGGGTGAGGGCGGTGCCGCGTGCGGCCTTGCTCGAGTCCGAAGGCCGCAGCGGCACGCTTTCAGCGAAGCCCTCGGCCAGTTCGAGCAGGCGCGACGCCTCACCCTGCTTGAGTTCGAGCTCCAGCTCACGAATGACGCAGCAGGCCTCGCCCACCTCGATGGAGCCCTCGTCGAGGGCGACTTCGATCTGGCTGCCATCGCTGTCTACCCACCACAGCTGGCGCTGGAAGTTGGTGGTGAAGCGAGGCCTCAGGCGCGACAGCAGCACATCGATGTCGACGTCATCGGCCAGCGCCTGAAAGGGCGGCAAGTTACGCAGACCGTCGAGGTCCAGCTGGTCGCCGTCTACCTGCCACTCCCACTCGCCACGGGTGGACAAGCCGGAGCTGCCCTGGCCACTGGTTTTCAAGGTCTGCAGCCACTGGTCGCCGATCTTTCTGAGCCGGAGGGCGACGCGTGCCTTTTTCAGGTCATCTTCAGGGGTGTCGAAGTAGGTATTGATCAGCGTCTTGCGCTGGCTGTCGGCGCCGGCCAGGCGAGGGTGGCGGCGCAGCGCGTCGGGGCCATGCTGTCCGAGGGCGAGCTTTAGTTCGATTTCATGGCTCATAGTGGTGTCCTGGCGTGCCAAAGGGAATATGGACCGGGTCAAGATTGCGTGGTGATGACGGTAACTTTTCCATGACGTGACAGTTTGGGGTCACTATACTGTCGCCGCCATTTCTCCAGTGTCCGTGACTCCCTATGGTGACATCAAATCCGTTTTCGGCGATGTTTGGCCGCTCCCCGTTTCAACCGCTGCTGGCCCACATCGAAAAGGCCCACGACTGCTCTGCTGAGCTGTTGCCGTTCTTCGAGGCAACGCTGCAGGGTGACTGGGATGCTGCCGCCGCGCACCGCGAAGTGATCACTCGACTCGAGCATGAGGCCGACTCGCTCAAGACCGAGCTGCGTCTCAACTTGCCCAATACCCTGTTCTTGCCGGTATCTCGCTCTGACCTGCTCGATCTGGTCAGCGTGCAGGACAAGATCGCCAACAAGACCCGCGATATCACCGGCATCATGCTCGGGCGTCAGATGCAGGTGCCCGACTCCCTGGCGACGCCGATGCGCGAGTACATCGCCACATCGGTAGACTGTGTCGCCCAGGCACGCCAGGCCCTGGAAGAACTCAAGGACCTGCTCGAGTCCGGCTTCGGCAAGAACGTGACCGAGCTGATGCAGAAGCTGATTCGTGATCTGCACGCGCTGGAACAACGTGCCGACGAGCAGCAGATCGCCATTCGCCGCCAGCTGTTTGTCCTCGAGAAGGACCTGCCGCCGGTTGACGTGATGTTCCTCTATCAGATCATCGAATGGATCGGTGAAGTGTCGGACCGCGCCGAGCGGGTCGGCAGTCGCCTCCAGATCATGACGGCGAATTGAAGACCGTCGCCCCGACAGGCCGCGCCAGCGCGGCCTGACGTCATTCAGAGTTTCCTCAGTCAGCAATCAAGGGATCTTCTCCCATGTCGATCATTGCCCAGCACGGTGACATCTTCATCCTACTGGCCTGCGTGTTTGGTTTCTTCATGGCCTGGGGTGTCGGCGCCAATGACGTCGCCAACGCCATGGGGACCTCGGTAGGGTCTCGGGCGGTCACCATCAAACAGGCGATCATTATCGCCGTCATCTTCGAATTCCTCGGCGCCTGGCTGGCCGGTGGCCAGGTCACGGAAACGATCCGCAAAGGCATCATCAATCCGGCGCTGCTCGAAAACGATCCACAACTTTTGGTCTACGGCATGCTGGCCTCGCTGCTGGCGGCAGGGACCTGGCTGTTGATCGCCTCGATGAAGGGTTGGCCGGTGTCCACCACCCACTCCATCGTCGGCGCGATTGTCGGTTTTGCCCTGGCCGGCCTTGGTATCGAGGCCGTCGGTTGGAGCAAGGTCGGCCAGATCGCCGCCAGCTGGATCGTGTCCCCGCTGCTGGCGGGTTCCATTGGCTTCATGCTGTTCAAATCGGTCCAGCGCCTGGTCTTCGAGGCCGACGATCCGTTCGTCGCGGCCAAGCGCTACGTGCCCATGTACGTGTTCCTGGTCGGCTTCATCGTCGCCATGGTGACCTTGACCAAGGGCCTCAAGCATGTGGGTCTGCACCTGGCGCCCTTCGAGAGCCTGCTGATTGCCTTGGCCTTTGGTGTGGCGCTGGCGGGTCTGGGTGTCTGGCGTGAGCGCAGCATCGATCGCAGCCAGCGCAAGACCGATGCCTTCGGCTTTGAAGGGGTCGAGCGAGTCTTCGGCGTACTGATGATCTTTACCGCCTGCGCCATGGCGTTTGCCCATGGCTCCAACGACGTGGCCAACGCCGTGGGCCCGCTGGCGGCGGTCATCAGCGTGGTGCATGAGCACGGCAGCATTCAAGGGGCGTCGGTTGTGCCCTGGTGGGTGCTGGTGCTCGGCGGCGGGGGTATCGTCGTCGGCCTGGTGACCTATGGCCACAAGGTCATCGCCACCGTGGGGACCGGCATCACCGAACTGACGCCGAGCCGTGGCTTCGCCGCGACCCTGGCCGCCGCCACCACGGTGGTGCTGGCATCGGGCACCGGTCTGCCGATCTCGACCACCCATACGCTGGTAGGTGCGGTGCTTGGTGTGGGACTGGCACGCGGTCTGGCCGCGCTCAACCTGCGCGTCATCGGCACCATCGTGATGTCTTGGCTGATCACGCTGCCGGCGGGTGCGGGTCTCGCCATCATGTTCTTCTTCATGTTCAAGGGCATCTTCAACTGATCTCGGTGTCTGCCCTGTTTATCGACGGCGCCTGCGGGCGCCGTCGTCGTTTGCGACCCTGGGCACGCAGGTGTGGAGCGCCAGCAGGCTCTGATATAGTGATGACTCCATCATTCCCCTCGTCCGCTGCAGCAGGTTCGGTCCTTGACTACCTCTTTCTCCTTCGTTGACTGGTTTCGCCACTCATCCCCCTACATCAATGCCCACCGAGGCCGAACCTTTGTGGTGCTGGTCGAAGGGGAGGCGATGGCGGCCGGCCGAGGCGAGTCCCTGATTCAGGATCTGGCACTGCTGCATACCCTGGGGGTCAAGCTGGTGGTGGTCTTTGGCATTCGTCACCAGGTGCACGCCGTGCTCGACAGTGAGGGCATCGTTCCGGTGCGCCACCAGGCACGTTGGGTGGCCGACGACACCATCATGGCTCGGGTGGAGCGTGTCGCCGCCGAGCAGCGTCTGTGGCTGGAAGCACGGCTGTCGCTGGGGCTACCCAATACGCCGCTGCATGGCATCGAGCTGACGACCGTGTCCGGCAATCTGGTCATGGCCAAGCCGCTGGGCGTGCGTGACGGTGTCGACTTTCAACGCTCCGGCGAGGTGCGCCGGGTGCGCTCTGGTGCGGTGCGGGCCTTGCTCGACCAGCAGTCGCTGGTGTTGTTGCCACCGCTTGGCTTCTCCAGCACCGGCGAAGTGTTTGACCTGGATGCGGCAGAAGTCGCCCAGCAGGTCGCTGTGGCGCTCAAGGCCGACAAGCTGATCCTGCTGGGGCAGTCCGACGGCCTGTGCGATGAGGGCGGGCAGCTGTTACGCCAGCTTACCCCTGCCCAGGCGCGCCCGCTGTTGGCCGAGGCTGATCCGGCGGAAGAGCGCTCGCGACATCTGGAGGCCGCCTGCGAGGCGGCCACCCACGGGGTGGCGCGCACCCACCTGCTGTCCTGGCGTGATGCGGATGCATTGCTGGCCGAGCTGTTCACCCGTGATGGTGTCGGCACCATGATCACCGAGCATCGCTATGAGCAGCTCCGAGCGGCCGAGATCGATGATATCGGAGGGTTGCTCGAGCTGCTGGAGCCCCTCGAGAAGCGCGGTATGCTGGTGCCACGTTCCCGCGAGCGACTGGAGCATGAAATTGATGACTACCTGGTCATCGAGCGGGATGGCATGGTGATCGGTTGCGCCGCACTGCACCGTTTCACTGACGCAAGCGTCGCCGAGCTGGCCTGCGTGGCGGTGCATCCTGACTATCGCAGTGGGGCCAGGGGGGAGCGCCTGCTGGCAGAGATCGAGCGTCTGGCTCGGCGGCAGGGGATTCAGCGTCTGTTCGCACTGACGACGCATACGGCCCACTGGTTTCTGGAGCATGGTTTCGTGCCATCGGCGCTGGACGAGCTCCCACCGCTCAGGCGCGATGCCTACAATCATGCGCGGCAGTCCAAGGTTCTTTGCAAGGGGTTATAGCCTAGGCAAGCTCCGGGTGAGTAGCTGACCGGTCACGATGATCGCCGTGCGTGCATTCGCGGGGAGATTGACCGTCGGCACCGACAAGCGCTGTTTGTCAGCCCGGTTTATCCGCCCTAGCGACAAGCCCTGTTGTTGGTAGGGAGTCTCAGAAAAGATGCGGCGTCTCCAATAGGAGACGCCGCATCTTTTTGTTTTTCCTGGTTTTCTGAAAAAATCCTGAAATTGCGTCGGCAAACAGAGACGTTTTGGGTCGTGGGCGACATGTCGATCGACGCTGATTGAGCTTACAGCACGGTTTGGTGGCGTTTCGAATTTTTTATCTTGTTGATATTAATTGCTTTTATGTTTTTTTGGCACAGCTTTCGCTATGTATTTAACGAGCGGGGAGGACTAGCCGGATAGCCGTCTAATTCTCCGAGGTTGGCACAGAATCACTGCCCTGTGCGTCTATGTCGATCTCTGCGTCTGCTCCGCGTGATGTGCGACACGCTATGTGAAACACAAGGTTGCGATGAGACGGTACCGGCCTTGTTGGCATGGACAGGTATCGTGAAGAGCAAGGATGCTCTGGCAAGGATGCCGACCCCTTCGGGGGAGTATGTCGCTCCGGCGCTGCGGCGACGGGGCCAGAACGAGGCGGGATGGGAGACCATCCGCTGAACACCGTCAGGTCCCTGGTGACGACGGCGGTGTTCTGGCTTCGGGCCTTCGGGCCAACGGAAAACCGTTCAATGGGCGGACCAGGCCATCGATTGATCTGTTTTTCGACCCTTCAGTTCCCTGCGTATTCGGGCCGGCTCAGCCGGCCCCTTTTTTTTCGCAAGCGATGCCGAATGAGAGGTTGACGCGGGGCGAGTGGCCTAACTCTGGTATCCTTCTGGATGGATTGATGGACGCTTCATTCACCTTCCTTCACAGAACTCTGGTCATGACCACTGCCGCTACGCGCCGTTGGCGCCCCCGTTCGTTGTTGCAACTGGTATTGCTGGCCTTTGTGGTGGTGATGCTGCCGCTTGGTGTACTGATGTACCAGGCAGGTCAGGCGCTGTCCGAATTGTCGCGCCTGGCCGAAGTCAGCGCTCGTCAAGCGGTGTCGGAGACACGGCGTGCCCGCACCCTGGGCTCCCTGGCGGTGGAGATGGAGCGTGGGGCGCGCCAGTACGCCGTGGTTCAGGAAGAGAGTCTGCTCGACATCTACGCCGAGAGGGTGGCGGAATTCCGCCAGTTGCTGGCGCGCCAGCGCCTGCTGCTGCCTGAGGACCCCGACATCCTGGCACTGGAACGGCTGTTGAATCAGCTGGCGACCCTGCCCGAGAAGGAGCAGGACGCCTTCATCGGTTCGCTGGACACCTTTGTCCCCTTTTCCCGACACGTCGAAGGCATGCGCCAGGCCACCAACCTGCGCATCGATCAGCGCCTGGATGCCATACGCGAAAGGGCCGAGCAGGTGCAGCAGCGGCTGTGGTGGCAGACGGGGGCGCTGGTGTCATCCAGCCTGCTGTTGATGCTGCTGTTCACGCGGCTGATCATTCGCCCGGTGCGTCAGTTGGAGCGGCGTATTCTCGGCATCGGCAGTGGTCATCAGGATCGTCTCGCTGGTCGCGTTCAGGGTCCCGCGGAGCTGGTCGCCCTGGGTGAGCGTCTGGACTGGCTGACCCACCGCCTTGAAGAGCTCGAAGCGCAGAAGCAGCAGTTCCTGCGGCATATGTCCCATGAGTTGAAGACGCCGCTGGCCAGTGTGCGAGAGGGCTCCGCCCTGCTGTCTGATGGGGTGGCAGGTGAGCTCAGCCCTCGTCAGCGAGAAGTGCTGGAGTTGATCGACGCCAGTGGCGCCGAGCTTCAACGGCTGATCGAGCAGCTGCTGGACTATAATTTGCTGCAGCATCACCGCAGTGCCTCCATCGAGCGCATCGACATGGCGACCGTGGCGCGCGAGGTGCTGGCCAAGCACAGGCTCAGCCTGCAATCGAAGGACATGCAGGTCGAGGTGTTTTCCGGTCCGCTGCAGTGGAACGCCGATCACCAGGCCACCGCCAGACTGCTGGATAACCTGGTATCCAATGCGGTGGCATATGGAGAAGACGGCGGCAAGCTGCTTATTCGGGCTCGGACCCGCCAGGACCGCCTGGAACTTGAGGTGGCCAATACCGGCGATCCGATCGCAGAGCAGGATCGCGAGCATCTGTTCGAGGCCTTCTATCAAGGCCGGGCTCGCCGCAAGGGCGCCCTCAAAGGCTCCGGGATTGGCCTGTCGGTGGCGGCAGACTGCGCACGGCTGCAAAATGGCCGGCTCGAACTGGTCGACGATCCAGACTGGCCGGTGTGCTTTCGCCTGAGTCTGCCCGTGGCGCCGCCACAGGGTCGCGGTAGCGACCCCTATAACGATACAAGGCCCGCATTGACGGGCCAGCACGCAAGGAACCTGACGCTATGACCTCTAGGGGTGTGACCCTGACACCCCGGCGCTCGCGATATCGCGCCGCCGGCCCCGCTGCTGTTGTCGCCCTGGTGGCGCTGCTCAGCGGCTGTGAGTACCTGCCTATCGAGCCTGGTGGCGTGACCGCACCCAAGGTCGAAACGCTCGACCTGAGCGCATGCCATGCCGATATTCCCACCTTCGCTGAGTCAGAGTGCATGCTGACGGACTGGGTCGCCTTTGGGCTTGCCTCCCAGCGGGGAGACCGCGAGTGGCGCAATACCATGCTGGCCCTGCTGGAAGGGCACGCGCCGGAACAACGCCTTGGCCGTGCCGTGGTGCTTGCCTGGGGCAGCGAGGCGCAGTGGAACCAGGCCTCCGAATTGTACAAGGCCGACCTCAGCATGGCCCCCAGCGAACTGCAGCCGCTGATGCGCTACTGGCTTAACGAGCTGGAGGGCCGCCGTGCTCTCAGCCAGCGGGCCGGACGTCACCATGGCGAGCTATCGCGACTGCGTGAGGAGAATCAGGCGCTGGCCGACAAGCTGGACGCGCTGACCGCGATCGAACAGAACATCAATCTGCGCCAACAGACGGAATGAAACCTGTGGAGACGGCGATATGAAGCAAGTCGCAGCAACCCTGAGTGCCAAGACGAGTGCCCATGTACTGCTGGTTGACGATGATGTCAGCCTGCTGAAACTTCTTGGCATGCGCCTGGAAAGCCGCGGCTATCGCGTTACCACTGCCGAGAGCGGTCGCGAGGCGCTCAAGCGACTGGAGGAAGGGCGCCCGGATCTGGTGTTGTCGGATTTGCGCATGGATGAAATGGACGGCATGGCGCTGTTTCAGGAAATTCAGCGGCGCATGCCGGGTCTTCCGGTGATCATCCTCACCGCCCATGGGTCGATTCCGGATGCGGTCAGCGCCACTCGCCAGGGTGTGTTCAGTTTCCTGACCAAGCCGGTGGACCGTGAAGAGCTGTTCGGTGCCATTGACGATGCATTGTCGAACACCGCCAGCGGTGTCGAAGGTGATGACAGTTGGCGCGAGGCCATCATTACCCGCAGTCCCGAGATGGAGCGGATCCTCGAGCAGGCCAGGATGGTGGCAGGCTCCGACGTCAGCGTATTGGTCACCGGACCTTCTGGCTCCGGCAAGGAGCTGTTGGCCAACGCGATTCACAAGGCCAGCGCGCGGGCCGACAAGCCTTTCATTGCGATCAACTGCGGTGCCTTGCCGGAACAACTGCTGGAAAGCGAGCTGTTCGGCCACGCCAAGGGCGCCTTTACGGGCGCCATCAGCGAACATGGTGGCCTGTTCCAGGCGGCAGATGGCGGCACCCTGTTCCTGGACGAAATCGGGGACATGCCCCTGGCGATACAGGTCAAGCTGCTGCGCGTGCTGCAGGAGCGTCAGGTACGGCCAGTGGGCTCCACCACGTCAGTACCGGTGGATGTGCGGGTGCTGTCAGCGACCCACCGCGATCTCGACCAGGCCATGCACGAAGGCGAGTTTCGTGAAGACCTCTACTATCGACTGAACGTGGTCAATCTGAAGCTGCCGGCGCTCAAGGATCGCGCCGAGGATGTGCCGCTGCTGGTGAAGCACCTGGTTGCCCAGGCGGCGTCGCGCCACAAGCCGTTCGTCAAGGGCGTCTCGCCGGAAGCGCTCAATCTGCTGGCAACCTGCGCCTGGCCTGGCAACGTGCGTCAGCTGGTCAACGTGGTGGAACAGTGCGTGGCGCTGTCCAGTGCGCCAATGATTCCCGAAGCCTTGGTGGCCCAGGCGTTGGCGGCGGAAGACAATGCCATGCCGACCTTCAACGACGCGAGGGCAGGCTTTGAGCGTAGCTATCTGGTCAAGGTGCTGAAGATCACTGAAGGCAATGTGACACAGGCGGCACGCATCGCAGGCCGCAACCGCACCGACTTCTACAAGCTGCTGTCCCGTCACGAGCTGGAACCCGCATCGTTCAAGCCGGGAATGGCCGATCAGGCGCGCTAGCCAGGCGTAGGAGCGCCAGCCGGCGACGGCTTCCGCAGTGAGTCGGGCTCCGTCGCCAGAAGCCGTTGTCAGTCCCCGTTGTCAGGAGCTGCCAGGATCGATGACGGTGGGGGAGCGCTCGCTGGCCGGGGCGGTATCGATCACCTCGAGATGCAGGACCCCCTCCTGCAGGCGAGCCTGCAGGTGCTCCCCTGGGTGCGTCTGGCTCGCCTGGGTCAGCGCCTCACCCCGTGGATTGGTCAGGATGCTGTAGCCACGAGCCAGCACGGCCAGTGGACTGACGGCCTGCAACTCGCGCACAGTGGCGCTCAGTCGCTGGCGCTGTCGCGTCAGCTGCTGGTGCTGGGCAGCCACAAGCCGTCGCTTCAGGTCGGTCAGCTGTTTGTGATGCTCCGCCAGAGCCCGTTGTGGAGAGCGTAGCGCCAGGCGCCGGGTCAGATCGAGGTAGCGTTGCTGCTCGCCGTTCATCCTCCCGGCCATGGCCCGCGCCATGCGTGAGCGCAGCTGGTCGAGTGTCTGGCGCTGGCGCACGATGGCCTCCCCGGGATGGCGTAGCCGCGCCCGCAGGTGATCCAGTCGCTGTCCTTCCCGCTGCAAGTGGCGTAACTGGGCGCCCTTGAGTCTCCCTTCGAGTTGCCTGAGTTGGCTGACCAGCTCCTGTTTCGATGGCACCAGCCGTTCGGCCGCGGCTGAGGGCGTCGGCGCGCTGGCATCCGCCGCCAGATCGGACAGGCTCTGGTCGGTTTCATGACCTACCGCTGACATCACCGGCAGACGGGAATGATGAATGGCTCTGGCCAGATGTTCGTCATTGAAGGCCCACAGGTCCTCCAGGCTGCCGCCACCACGGGTGATCAGTACCACGTCTTGTGCGGGATCGAGCGCTGGCTGGCGATTGAGCAGACCAAGGGCGGCAATGATCGCCGGTGCCGCCTCGGCGCCTTGCACCGGCACGGCAATCAACGTCACCGTGGTCAGCGGCCAGCGTTTGCTCAGCACCGCCAGCACGTCGCGCAGGGCGGCTCCCGTGGCAGACGACAGCACCAGCACATGGCGGGGAGGGTAGGCGAGGGGGCGTGCGTTGGTGAAGACGCCCTCGTTGGCCAGGCGGGTCTTGAGCGCCTCGAGTGCCGCCAGAAGCGCCCCAGCGCCCGCGGCCTGGACCGCCTCCACGATCAGCTGATAGTCCCCTCTTGGCTCGAACAACGACACCCTGGCGCGTACTCGAACCAGGTCACCGTCGCGCATGGGCGTAGAGACGAATCGCGCCCGAGTGCGGAACAGCACGGCTTTGACCTGGGCGCGCTCGTCCTTGAGGGTGAAGTAAAGATGGCCCGAGGCCGGCCTGGAGACGCCAGACAGCTCGCCTTCGATCCACTGTTCGCCAAGATCCGCTTCCAGTGCCTGCCGCGCGCGCAGGTTGAGATCGCTGACCGATAGCACGTGCTGGGGGTCGTCCGAAGGATCCAACATGACGGCAATTCCTGAAGGGTGGGGCGTGAACCAGGCCAGTCACGACGACTCCACCAGAAGACAGGCAGTCGGAACAGGCATGGCAGCAGTGAAGCCACAGGGTAGCAGAGGCCAGGTCGCCGCTTCACCAAAGGCGAACTATCTTTACTCTCAGTGTGTGATAGAAGCGTTGGCACAACGTTGAGCGATGGCGGAAGTGGGAGCCGTAGCGAACCGCACCGCGCAGGCGACGTCGTGATGCAGACACACTGACCTAGATACAGTGAGCTGGACAGATCGTGACGCGGACACAGGGCTGGACACTCAAGGACTAGACACACAGGGACGAGACATCGTGACGCAGGAGGCCCCATGTCGGGACTGCGCTCGCCCGATATCGGGCCTATCGTCGGACATACCACCGCCCATAGTTGCCGGCTGTGGGTGCGTGGCATCACTCCCAGCGACGACGGAGTCGATCTTAGCGCCTCGCTGAGAACCGTGGGGCTGGTAGCCGTGGTGGAAGATAACGGGATGCCGTGTCGGCTGGCAGGTAGCCCACCCCGGGCGCATGCTTTCTACTTCCGCCTGCATCGTGAATTCGACCGCACCGGCACCTTCGAGCTGGGTGCCGAGCAGGGCCTTGGCGCAAAGGACGGTGTCGCTCCGCTGGGGCAGCCAGATGGCGTGGTGCCCCTGGCGCCGGACACCCGCTACCGGGTGCGTGTCGCCACCCTGACCCTGGATGACACCACCCCAGACGTCGAGAGTCTCAGCGATAGCGAGATCGTGGCGCGGCTGCCGGATATCGGCGGCATGTCCAACTTGCTGGCCAGCCTGGAGGGTGCTCACTGCGAGGCGGAATTCACGACCTTTCCGGAGCAGCCGTCAGCCCGTCTGGCCTTTCTGTTGGGGTCCTGTCGCTATCCAGGCACGCTATGGAAGACCAAGGAGTCGGACCGCATCTTCGGTCCCATGCAGCAGCACCTGCGCCCCCGAGGCAGCCGAGCGGCAGCGCGCTTCAGTCTGCTGGTCGGTGACCAGATCTACGCCGACCAGTACAGTCGCTACCTGCCGATCGGTCGGGCCGATACCTTCGCGGAGTTCCAGGAGCGCTATCGCACGGCCTTTGGCTCGCCGCTGGCGCGGCGTTTCCTGCGCCAGGCCCCGGTGTACATGATCCTCGACGACCACGAGATCGAGGACAACTGGCATCGCGACCGGCTGAGCACCAAGCGCGAGCTGTTCAACGTCGCCATCGGTGCTTACATGAGCTACCAGTGGTCCCACGGGCCACGCAGCTTCGGTCGCCACCTGCACTATCACTTCGACTGCGGCGGTTATCCCTTCTTCGTCTGCGATACCCGCACCCATCGCACCTACGGGCGCGAGGGGCGGGTGATGGACAATCACCTGCTGGGGCGGCCCAGTATCGACCCCCTGCACCCCTCTCAGCTGGATCTGTTGCTGCAATGGCTGAGCGACCAGCAGGCGCGGTGGGGAGCGGTCCCCAAGTTCATCGTGACCTCCACGGTGTTTGCCCCCAGCCCGTTGGACGAGCGACTGGACCCCAGCCTAGATGGCCACGACGACCAGGCGGCGGTGGACCTGGCGCGCACCAACCTGTCACGCCGAGCCGACAGCGACAGCTGGTCCGGCTTTCCAACGACCCGCAAGGCCTTGATCGAACACATCGTCACCGCAGGTATCGACAACGTGATCTTTCTCAGCGGCGACGTTCATTGCGCCAATATCGCTGAGATGCATGTTGAAGAAGAGGGAGGCGGCGGCGGGCAGCGGCTCTACGACATTACCTCCTCGGCCCTGTACTGGCCGTTCTTCTGGGCCGATGGAGACCCCAACGGCTTCGTGCACGACTCCCGGGTGGCGGGACAGCGCGATGGCTTCCCGCTGTTCGACGGTGCCATGACCCTGCACTACCGGGCATACGGCTTCTATCAGCAGGAGAACTTCTGCCGCCTCGAGGTGGATCGCCAGCGCCATCGGCTGAGGGTGAGGGTGCTGGACAGGGACGGTCACGAGGTAAAGGTAGCGGGACCGAATGGCCAGACCGTGGCCTATAACGACCTCGAGCTGAGTCCCTGGTAGCCGATGAACGTTGGCAGTTGAGGCGAGCCAGGGGAGCAACCATCGTGGCAGGGAGGTGCGTGTGAACAGAATCACCATGGCGCCAGGCTTGACCTTCGAGGAGAGCATGTCCGGCCACTTCTCGCTGGATAGCCAGATGCCCGAGCGCGGTGAGCGGTTGGGACATCGCGAAGGCACCGAGCTTGCGCTGCACGCCAAGATCCAGATCGACGACATGAATGCCTTTCTGGCCGACGAGCATCACCACGGCAAGCTGGGTGGCGTGGTTGACTTTGCCCCCCTGGGGCTGGGCCTGGTCATTCTGGAAGGCGATTTTCAGCTGTTTTCCCAGGGGCCTGGAGCCGGGCGTCAGATGGTCTACGATGCGTTGCTGGAATACGGCCACAGGCGACTCTTTCTGCATGGCGTCAAGCGCGTACACGATGATCCTGGGCCCGATCTGTGGAGAGACACCACGACGCTGTACACCACCTTGCATGAAGGTGTCAGCGACACCGCCGATATCATAGGGGCGGGGGTACTCCACCTGGGGGTAGCGGAGCTGATGGCCATGCTCGGGACATTGACGCCCAGCGGTCGGGGGGACCTGGCGACGGTCGCGGACTTTGGTCGCTTCTTCTTCGGTGAACTGTGGCACCTGTATGCCCCCTGGGTGATCCGCCGGGAGTCCGACGCATGAGCTACGACGCGATTGTGGTGGGCTCCGGATTTGGTGGCGCAGTGGCGGCCTGTCGTCTGGCCGAGGCTGGCCAGCGGGTGCTGGTGCTGGAACGAGGACGGCGTTGGGAGCGCGAGGACTTCCCGCGGGGGCCTGACGATGACTGGTGCTTCGACGTTGAAGAACCGCGGGGCCGCCATGGCTGGCTCGACCTGCGCTTTTTTCCGCGCATGGCGGTGGCCCAGGGGGCGGGGGTCGGCGGTGGCTCTCTGGTCTACGCCAATGTCTCGGTGCCTGCCCAGCCGTTTGCCTTCGACAGCGGCTGGCCGGAGGCCATCAGCTACAGCGAACTTGCGCCCTACCAGCAGCGCGTCGGGCAAATGCTGGAGGTCTGTGAAGTGCCCTCGGCTCAGGTCAGCGAGCGCCACAAGCTGCTGAAGCAGGCGGCGGAGGCCAGCGGGCACCCTGAACGCTTCCGCTCGCTGCCCTTGGCGGTGCGCTTTGACCCGGACTGGCATTACCGGCTGGAAGAGCCGCATCATCGTCGGCACAGTCGGCAGAGCCTCAATGCCTACGGCAAGTCCCAGGGGACCTGCATCCACTGCGGTTACTGCGATATCGGCTGTCCTGTGGGAGCACGCAATACCCTGGACCTCAACTATCTGGCCAGGGCAGAGCAACTTGGCTGCGATATTCGCCCGCTGAGCCTGGTCCGCTCGCTGGTGCCAGAGGGCGATGGCTACCGGGTCACCTTTCAGCATCTCGAGGGCGCGCCAACCATCCGCCACGAGCGAGCCGAACGGGTGATCCTGGCGGCGGGCTCGCTGGGTTCCACCGAGCTTTTGCTGCGGGCTCGCGACCAGTACCGCACCTTGCCGGAACTGTCGCCCCTGTTGGGTCATCGCTGGTGCGCCAACGGCGACTTCCTGACGCCCGCGATGTATCCGAATCGGCGTATCGATCCCTGTCGCGGCCCGACCATCAGTGCGGCTATCGACTTTCTTGACGGTATCGATCAGGGCCGGCGTTACCTTGTCGAGGACGGCGGCTACCCGGACCTCATAGGCCATGCGCTTTCGCGGCTGCTGGCCCATTCCTCTGTCGCCGGCATGCTGCGAAGCGGCTGGCGTGCGGTGCTGGCGGAAACGCTCAAGCACAACGATCCGGATCGTTGCCTGATGCCGTGGTTCGGCCAGGGCGTGGATGTTGCCGATGGCGTGCTGCGGCTCTCGCGCCGTTGGCTGGAGCGAGAGCCCGCGCTGTCGCTGGATTACCGCGTGGATGCGTCACGCTCGGTGGTTCAGGCCCTGTGCGATCGACACAAGCAGTTGAGTGAGCTCACCGGAGGCGTCGCCATCGAGCCACCCAGCTGGCGCCTTTTGGATTACCTGGTGACGCCTCATCCCCTGGGAGGCTGCCCCATGGGCGAGAACCGTTGGGACGGGGTGGTCGACCACGCCGGCGAGGTATTCGGATATCCGCGGCTGTACGTGCTCGACGGTGCCATCGTGCCGCGCGCGCTGGGGCTGAACCCATCACGCACTATTGCTGCCCTGGCCGAACGTGCCATGGCGCGGATGTTGGCCTGAGAAGACATTGCTGCCTGGGCAGGATGAGGCTCTTCGGTGGCGGCAGGGTCGATGATAGAGAGGTGACCCCATGGTCCGGGAAATCGCACTGCACACCCTGGAAGGCGTGACCGATGCCGAGATCAGCCAGCATGGCTTCTGTACCGGTGACGGCCTGGGGCTGTCGTTGCTGCGTTTTGTCCGTAGTCGCGGTTCCAGTTCCTGCGCCAAAGGGCGCCGGGCGGTCATGATCGTGCATGGGCTGACGACATCAAGCGACATGTTTATCCAGCCCGAACACCGCAACCTGGTGAGCTTTTTGCTGGACGAAGGGATCGACGAGGTGTGGACGCTGGATTTCCGCATGAGCAACCGCCACCCCTACAACCTGCAGCCCAGCCGCTATTCCATGGATGACTGCGCGGTGTATGACATACCGGCAGCGGTGGCGGCGATTCGTCGCCTGACCGGCGATCCCGCCGGGGATGAGCTGCAGCTGCATGTCATTGCTCATTGCCTGGGGTCGATGAGTGTCGCCATGGCTCTGTTTGGCGGCACCATCCGGGGGATTCGCTCCTGCGTGCTCAACAGTGTGGCGTTGACGCCCCACGTGCCACGCTGGTCGATGGTCAAGGGCCACGTGTTTCCCTTTATCGTTGAGCGCATCCTGCAGCAGCCTTATGTCAGCCCGCGCTGGAGCGACGACCCTCGACTGACCCTGGGCAAGCTGCTGTCGAAGGGCGTCTCGCTGTTTCACCGGGAGTGCGACGTGCCTGCCTGCCATATGCTGTCGCTGATGTGGGGCACCGGCTGGCCGGCGCTATATCACCATCACAACCTGGACGAGCGCACCCACCGGCGAGGCGGAGACCTGTATGGCCCGGTGGGGCTCAACTATCACCGTCACGTCATGAAGATGCTGCGCCGAGGGCATCGCACCGTGAGAATGCGCAAGGCGCCCGAGTATGACGTCTTGCCCGATGACTACCTGGTCGCCGCAGAGCGCATCGAGACGCCATGCCTGCTGCTTACCGGCCGCGATAACCGAGTCTTCAGCGACAGCAATCTGCATTGCCACCGCGCACTGGAGAAGGCGGCGCCTGGTCGCCATCGCCTGGACATTGTCGAGGGCTATGGTCACCAGGACGTGTTCATGGGGGCGCGGGTCGACCGAGACGTGTTCCCGCGCTTGATGGACTTCATCAGCGCCAATGCATGAATCGCAGGCGGTGAGAGACCAGGCGGCCTAGCTCTTGAGTCGCCGGTGGGCCCATGTCACCAGCGGCGGCAGGGCGATCAGCAGCACGGTGATGCGCAATAGATGGTGGGAGGTGACGAACGCCGGCTCGATGTTGAGCGATAGTGCCACCAGGCTCAGCTCTGGCGCGCCACCCGGCATGTAGGCCAGCAGGGCCGCGGCGACGGACATGCCGGTCAGGGCCTGGCCGACCCAGGCGGCGATGACCGCCAGAATCACCAGAATCAGCGCCTGCACCACGGCCAGCCCTAGATGTCTGGCCATCTCCGACAGCGCGACCCCGACGAAGCGCACGCCGACCGAGGTGCCGATGACGACCTGGGCCAGGGCGATCAACGCAGGCGGAAGCACCGCGTGGGTCATGCCCGAGAAGTGCAGTATCGACGACACCAGGGCGGGGCCGAACAGCAGGGCGTTGGGCAGGCGCAGGACCTTGCCTACCAGTGCGCCCAGCGCCGCCGCTGCCACCAGCCACGCGGTTCCGCTCAGGGTGGGTAGTTCACTCCAGCGGGTGGGCCCGTTGCTGGCGCCGGCCAGATCTACATGGCCCATGATGGTGAGGATAGGAGGAATCGCCAGCAGTAGCACCAGGATGCGCACGGCGTGGGTGATGCCCACCGCCTTGAGATCCGCGCCGGACTCATGGGCCATCATCAGCAGCGCCGACAGTCCACCAGGGGCTCCAGCATACAAGGCCGTGTCCAGCGAGTGCCCCGCCACCTTGTAGCTGAAGGCGACCGCGACCACCATCATCACCGCCGTGGCAGCGAGCATGATGGCGGCACTGGCCAGCCAGTCCGAGAGATCGCCTGACAGCTCCGGGGTGAAGGCCGAACCCAGCATGACGCCGATCACCACCAGAACCCCCTTGCGCAGGCGCCCGGGGGAACCCAGTTTGATGCCGGTCAGGCTGATCAGGGTGGTGGTGATCAGCGCCCCCAGCAGCCACGGGAGCGGCAGATCGATGAGGTAGGCCAGGTAGCCGCCCACCGAGCCCAGGGCCAGGGTGGGAAGGAATCGCCAGGCGCCGGAGGGAAGAGAAGAGGGAATGGCGGGCATGGCGTCTCCTGGCAGGGCGACCGGCAGTGGGTCGTGGGTAAGTAAGAATGTCGGGGATAGTGGTGATCGGATCAGATGGCCGTCGATGTGGGTCGTGGATAAACGGCGCGCGGCGCCATCAGGCGCCGCGCAGGGATAGCGTCAAGACTGTGCCGACGGACGCCGTTTCAGCAACATCGGCACCAGCCACGGCAGCACCAGCAGCGCGATGGCGGCGATCCACAGTCCCAGCGAGATGCCGGACTGCCACAGGATGGAGGTATCGCCTCCGCTGATCGCCAGAGCACGGCGCAGGTTCTCTTCCATCAAGCCGCCCAGCACATAGCCGAGAATGACCGGGGCCAGCGAGAAGCCCAGCTTGCGCAGCAGGTAGCCGAACACGCCGATGATCAGCATCAGGTAGATGGCGGTCAGGTCGGAATGCAGCTGATAGACCCCGACGAAGGATAGCACGGCGATGGCGGGCACCAGTACCCAACGGGGGATCGTCAGCACCTTGGCGAACACCCCGGCCAGGGGCAGGTTGAGAGCCAGCAGCACCAGGTTGCCAATATACAGCGACGCAATCAGACCACCGGCCACTTCCGGGTTCTGCGAGAACATCATCGGGCCCGGCGTGATGTTGTAGAGCATCAGCGCGCCGAGCAACACGGCGGTGGTGCCGGAGCCGGGAATGCCAAGGGTCAGCATGGGCACGAACGAACCGGCGGCAGAGGCGTTGTTGGCGGCCTCGGGGGCGGCCAGGCCGCGCATGTCACCGGTGCCGAAGGTGTTGTCCTTGTCGACCAGGCGCTTTTCGGTGGTGTAGGAGACGGCACCAGCGACCGAGGCACCGGTACCTGGCAACACCCCGATGATGAAACCCAGCACCCCTGAGCGCAGCATGGTGCCCTTGCAGGCCAGCACTTCCTTGAGGCTGACGAACACGCGTCCCAGCGGTGGCAGCTCGTTGTCCACGTCCTTGCGATGGGCGTGTTCCAGCATCAGCAGGATTTCGCTGATGGCGAACAGGCCGATGATCATCACTACAAAGTCGATGCCATCGTAGAGCTCCGGCATGCCGAAGGTGTAGCGCATGACGCCGGTACCGGAGTCGACGCCAACGGTGCCGATCAACACGCCCAGCACGGCGCCGATGGCAGTCTTGATTGGATCCTTGCCCATCATTACGGACATGGAAGAGAAGGCGAACACCATCAGGGCGAAGAATTCAGCGGGACCAAACATCACCGCGACCCGGGCCAGTAGTGGGGCAAACAGGGTCAGGCCGATGATGGCGATGGTGGCACCGATGAAGGAAGCCACGGCAGACAGGCCGAGCGCCGGGCCGGCTAGGCCTTTCTTGGCCAGCGGGTGGCCGTCCAGGGTGGTCATGACGGCGCCGGCATCGCCCGGCACGTTGAGCAGAATGCTGGACATCCGGCCGCCATATTCGGCGCCGGTGTAGATACCCGCCAGCAGAATCAGTGCGGACTCGGCCGGCAGGCCCAGGGTGTAGGCCAGCGGCATCAGGATGGCGATACCGTTGATCGGTCCGATCCCCGGCAAAGCCCCGAACAGGGTGCCCAGCAGGGCGCCAAGAAAGGCCAGGCCAAGGTTGAGTGGCGTCAGGGCAACGCCGAAGCCTTCGATAAGGAAGTCGAACATGGGGATACCTTGAGCAGGAAGCGGTCGCGTCGGTGGCCTGGCTTACCAGGGCAGGCCGGGCAGGGTGATGCCAAGGCCGTGGGTGAACAGCCACTGGCCACCGAAGGCCATCAGCACACCGGTGGCAATGGCCTTGGGCCAGCTTGCCTCGAACAGCCGGGCGAGGGCGGCGATCACCAGCATCGAGCTGATGGCAAAACCAAGGCGCGGGAACAGCAAGGCGTAGACCAGCAGCAGGGCCAGGACGCCGACCAGGCGCAGCGCCAGGCGCTTGTCCGGCCAGTGGCCGTTCTCGCCGGGACGAATCACCAGCACCACAGACAGCAGGCCCAGCAGGATCGAGAGCCCCAGAGGAAAGGCCTTGGGGCCGACGGGGTCGTAGCTGAACGGCACCTCGAGGGACAGGGCGTTGACGGCGGTAAACGCCGCCAACCCCATCAGGGCAATCCCCAGACAGCGGTCGGCGGCAAGACTCATTGTGTCAGACCCACATCAGCGGCCAGCTGCTTGAACTCCGCAACCTGATCCTTCACGTAGCCGTCGAAGTCATCTCCGAACAGCGCCATGGGGAACAGGCCACGAGCTTCCCGCAGCTCGGCGAAGGTGTCGTTCTCGGCCAGCTGTTCGAACTTCTCGACCCAGGCCTGGTAAGCCTCATCGCTGACCTCGGGGCCCATGTAGTAGCCGCGCCAGATCGGCCACTCGACGTCATAGCCCTGTTCCGCGGCGGTGGGGATGTCGGCGTAGGGGCCGTCGACGCGCTCTTCGGCCAATGCGGCCAGGACTCGGATATCACCGCTTTCCAGCTGCGACTTGAGCTCGGAGAGGTCACCGGTGAAGACCTGGATGTGATTGCCAAGCAGAGCCGCCAGGGCTTCGCCGCCGCCTTCGAAGGCCACGTAGCGAAGGCTTCTGGGGTCGACGTCTGCGGACTTGGCGGTGAGGGCTGCCTTCATCCAGTCCTGGCTGCCGACACTGCCGCCGGCACCGAAGGCGACCTGGGTCGGATCTTCCTGCAGCGCGGTCATCAGCTCTTCCAGGTTCTGCCAGGGAGCATCGGCCTTGACCACGATGGCACCGTAGTCGACGCCGAGCGCACCGACCCAGCGCACTTCGCTGGCGTCATACTGGCCAAACTTGCCCAGCGCCAGGTTGACGGCGGCGCCTGTGCTGGCAGCAACGATCAGGTTGGGGTCATCGGTACGCACGCCGTTGACGTGGTTGTAGGCTACCGCGCCGATGCCGCCGGGCATGTAGGTCACCAGCATCGGGTCTTCGATCAGCCCCGTCTCGAGCAGGCCATTGGCGGCCAGACGGCAGGTCAGATCGTAGCCGCCGCCGGGCTTGGCCGGAGCGATGCACTCGGCGTCGTCGGAAGCCTGGGCCGTGCCGGTCGTCAGGCTGGCACCCAGCAGCAGTGCAGCAAGGCCTGCGGGAAGGGCTATGGTAGTCTTCATGCGTACTCCTGATCAGATATTATTATGAGTCGACGAAAGTGATGGGTGTTGCCGACGGCGCCTGGCACGGCGCTGGCGCAAGCTAGCGCAAGATAGTGGCGTGCAGCACTGGCCAACCGGAGCGAAGCATACGGCGCGTATCGTCAGCCCAGCGGATGCTAGGCCTTCTAGCTTTCATCAACCTGTCATCCACCTGATTTACGGATAAGACATTAGTCTCATGCGCCTTCTCGTCGTTGAAGATGATGCCCTCATCAGCCGCTCCTTGGTGGAGGCCCTGACACCGCTTGGCAACACTGTCGAGGTGCTGTCGACCCGTGCCGCCGCGCGCTCAGCGTTACGCCAGGGTGGCGTCGACCTGGTGCTGCTCGATATCGGGCTGCCTGACGGTGATGGCCTGTCGCTGCTGGCCGAGATGCGTGATGGCGGCGATCGCACGCCGGTCATCCTGCTGACGGCCAGGGATGCTCTCGATGACCGAGTCAGGGGACTCGACCTGGGGGCCGACGACTACCTGGCCAAGCCCTTTCAATTGGCCGAGCTGGAAGCGCGCGTGCGCGCCTTGCTGCGGCGCAGCCAGCAACGTGCCGATAACCGCCTGAGCCTTGGCCCACTGACCTTCGACCCGGCCAGCGGTGCCGCCAGCCTGTTCGGTGAGCCCATGGCCCTGCCTCATCGCGAATTGCTGTTGGTCGAGAGCCTGCTGCTGCATGCCGGGGCCATTGCCCCGCGGGAAACCCTGGAAGGGCGTCTGTTTGGTTTTGGTGAGGTCGGCTCCAATGCCCTTGAGGTCTATGTCAGCCGTCTGCGCAAGCGGCTCAAGGACTCTGGACTGCGGATTCGCACGTTTCGGGGGCTGGGATATCGTCTGGAAGATGACGCGTGATGTCGTCTCGACAGTCTAGCCATGGAGCGATGCCGTGATCACCCTCGGGAGCTCGCTGAAACGGCAGTTGCTCGGGTGGTTGTCGGTCACCGTGTTGCTGTTGGGCCTGGCGTTGATGGCCGAGGCCTGGATCAGCAGTCAGCGCGCGGCGAATCGCGCCTTCGATGCCCAATTGCAGGCGGCTGCACTGACGATCGCGGAAGCGGTTCGCTGGCGAGAGGGGGTGCCCCATGTGGTGGTGCCCGAAGCGGCGCTGCAGATACTCTCCACCGACAGTCAGGATCGCGTGTTCTATGCGGTGCTCGACGAGGACGGCGGCGTGCTGTCGCGCAACTGGCCGGTGGTGATCCCCTCCGCCTGGCAGGACAGGCTGGATGCCGGTGGCCTGTCCCGCGACTTGATGACCTCCGGGGGTGATCTGCGGGTCCATGGGCAGCGGGTGGCCTCGGCGGGTTGGGTCAGTCAGCTGCCGGTACAGGTCTGGGTCGGTCACACCCTGGAAGGCCGCAAGGCGCTCGCCTGGGCGCTGTTCCGCGGCTCCCTGTCGCGGTTTGTGGCCATGGTGCTGATGACCAGCGCGCTGATGGGGCTAACCGTGCGCGCAGTGCTGCTGCCGCTGCGACGATTGCGACGACAGCTCAGGTCGCGTAGTGCCGATGACTTTCGGCCATTGTCGGCCAAGGTGCCCCAGGAGCTGCACGAATTGGTCCAGGCCCTGGATCACCTGTTTGCCCGTCAGCGCCAGGGACGGGAAGATCTGCTGCGTTTTACCGCCGATGCCAGCCACCAGTTGAAGACCCCATTGGCCGGGTTGAAGACCACCTGTGAACTCGGGCTTCGCAGTCATTCCCCAGAGCACTGGCGCGATGCGCTGGTACGGGTGCACCAGCGGGTCGACGATACCAGTCGCCTGGCGGGACAGTTGCTGTCGTTGGCGCGCCTTAGGCACCTTGACCAGGATCAGGGATGCCCGGCGCTGGAGCTGACCGCGCTGGTGCGCGATGTTGCGCTGGACTGGGCGGGGCGAGACCAGGCCCGGGATCACGACCTGGGGCTGGGCGAGGTGCCCGCCGGGCCTGTGCTGGTGCGCGTCGAGGGTTGGGCGCTGCGAGAAGCGCTGGGCAATCTGATCGACAATGCGCTGCGCTATACCCCGGCAGGGAGCGCGATAACGGTGATGATGGAACGAGAGACCTCGTCCAGGGACTTGGCATCTCGGCGTGTTCAGGTGTCAGTGATGGACAATGGCCCGGGCGTCAGCGACATGGCGCTGGCTACCCTCGGCCAGCCGTTCCAGCGGGCGGGGCGCCAGGACACCGCTGGTTCAGGTCTGGGACTCGCCATCGTCGAGACCACGGCCCGCCGAATGGGGGCAACGCTGTCCTTCGCGCACTGCCAGCCCCAGGGGTTGAGGGTGACACTGTCGCTGCCGCTGGCCGACGACGAGATGCAACAGGCTCCGCTGACAGCGGCGTCAGAAGAGAAGAGCGACGTGCCAGTAGGGGGGCAGGCATGAAGCCTTGGCGAAGCATGCTGCTGTGGGTGATGGCGCTGTCGCTGGTGGCAGTGTCGCTGGCGGGCTGTGGTGATTCACAGGACAGCGTGCCGACGGTGGAGGATCCACTGGTGATCTCGGCCGCTCTTGATCTGGATGTGGTCGAGCCTCTGCTTGAGGCCTTCCGCGACGCGTATCCGGAGATTCCGTTGAGCTTTATCGACCGGTCGACGCTTGAGGTGGATCGCAGTGTGGTGGCAGGCTCCGCGTCGGCCGATCCTAGCGAGGAGTCTCAGCCAGGGGGCGCGGAGTGGAGAGCGGAGTGGAGAGCAGAGCCCCCTGACGTGGTGATCAGCTCTGCGATGCCCTGGCAGATGGACCGCGCCAACCAGGGGCTGGCTCAGCGTCTGCAGGGGGCCGAAGTCGACAGCTGGCCAGCCTGGGCGCGCTGGCGCGATGAGGTGTTCGCCTTTACCTTCGAGCCGGTGGTGATGGCCTATCGACTCGACCTGTCCCGACACATGCTGCCACCCCAGAGTCATGGTGACCTGCACCGCCTGCTGGCAACCGAGGCAGAGCGGTTGTCCGGCCGGGTGACGACCTACTCACCGCTGGACAGCGGTGTGGGCTATACCCTGGCACAGCAGGATGCACGCTATTCCTCGCGCTTCTGGGATCTGGTGGCGGCGATGGGGGCGGTCGACACCCAGCTGGAAGCCAGCACCCGAGACATGTTGCGGGGGCTGAGCGACGGGCGTTATTGGCTGGGCTACAACCTGCTGGGGTCCTACGCCATGGTCTACGCCCAGGAGCATCCTGAGGTCATCGTGCAGGTGCCCATGGATTACTCCCTGGTGCTGATGCGTCTGGCGTTCGTTCATCGTCACGCCCGCCATCCGCAGGCGGCCGCCACCTTCGTCAAGTTTCTGTTGAGTCGAGCCGGCCAGCATGTGCTGGCGGGGCAGACCCCACTGTTCAGCATTCGCCCCGACGTGACCGGGCCCTATACGGCAGCACGGCTGCGCTCTCAGGTCGGGGAGAGGCTGTATCCGATTCTGCCCAAGGCGTCCTTGCTGGCGTTTGTTGATCCGGTGCGGCGCCAGGAGTTTATCGATCGCTGGGAAGCACGCTTTGGCGATAGCGCAGGCAAGGCCGACATCGAGGCACCGTCGGAGATAGAGGCACCGTCGGAGATAAAGGGTGAGACAGCGGATGCGAAAGCATCGATCGACACGGGGTCACTCTCGACACAGGGAGACTCTCGATACAGATAAGCAGTGGGCGCAGATGAAGCTGGGCTGTCGCGTCGATAGCGGGACTTCATCGAGGGCAGGCAGCGCCCGTCACAGGCGGGCTTGAGGACGGTGCAAGAGGGCGCAGGACAGGGCCGGGCCATGGCAGTATCGAGTGGGCACATTGCCCGATGGTGGGGCGAAACGTTATAATGTGCGATTAACTTCTTCCCTCCCTCCAAGCCTCTGTGGGTGTTGCCGATTATGCTACGTATGGCCCAAGAAGCACTTACGTTTGACGACGTATTGCTCGTTCCCGGCTACTCCGATGTTCTGCCCAAGGACGTCAGCCTCCGGACCCGCCTGACTCGCGACCTCTTCCTGAATATCCCCCTCGCCTCTGCTGCCATGGACACTGTGACCGAAGCCCGTCTGGCGATTGCCATGGCTCAGGAAGGTGGCATTGGCATCATCCACAAGAGCATGAGCATTGCCCAGCAGGCGCTGGAAGTGCGCAAGGTCAAGAAGCACGAGAGCGTCATCGTCAAGGATCCGGTGACCGTAGGTCCCAAGGCCAAGCTGCAGGATCTGCTGTCCATGGCCAAGGAACACGGGTTCTCTGGTTTCCCTGTCGTGGAAGGCGAGACCCTGGTCGGCCTGGTCACCGAGCGTGACATGCGCTTCCAGCCCAACCATGGCGACAGCGTGTCGGACATCATGACCCCGCGCGAGCGTCTGGTGACGGTACCGGAAGGCACCCCGCTGGACGTCATCAAGGGCAAGATGCAGGAACACCGCGTCGAGAAGATGCTGGTGGTGGACGCTGAGTTCCGCCTGCGCGGCCTGGTGACCTTCCAGGACATCGAGAAGGCGCGCACCTTCCCCAATGCCGCCAAGGATGCCGATGGGCGTCTGCTGGTTGGCGCCGCCGTGGGCACTGGTCCCGAGACCCCTGACCGGGTCAAGGCTCTGGCAGAAGCTGGCGTCGATGCCATCGTGGTCGATACCGCCCATGGCCACTCCCGTGGCGTCATCGAGCGCGTGCGCTGGGTCAAGGAGCATTTCCCCCAGATCCAGGTGATCGGTGGCAACATTGCCACGGCCGCCGCCGCCAAGGCACTGGCCGAGGCGGGCGCCGACGCGGTCAAGGTGGGCATCGGTCCCGGTTCCATCTGTACCACCCGGATCGTGGCCGGTGTGGGCGTGCCCCAGATCACGGCCGTGTCCAACGTGGCCGAGGCGGTCAAGCCCTATGACATTCCGCTGATCGCCGACGGCGGTGTGCGCTTCTCTGGAGACATCGCCAAGGCGGTGGCAGCCGGTGCCAGCTGCATCATGGTGGGTGGTCTGCTGGCGGGTACCGAGGAAGCCCCGGGCGAGGTGGAACTGTTCCAGGGACGTACCTACAAGGCCTATCGTGGGATGGGCTCCATGGGCGCCATGTCCCAGACCCAGGGTTCCAGCGACCGCTACTTCCAGGACAAGGATGACGGTGTCGAGAAGCTGGTACCGGAAGGCATTGAAGGCCGTGTCCCCTACAAGGGGGTGATGAGCGCCATCGTGCACCAGCTGATGGGTGGCCTGCGAGCGTCCATGGGCTATACCGGTTGCGCCAGCATCGACGAGATGCGCACCAAGCCTGAGTTCGTCAAGATCACGGGTGCCGGCTTCAACGAGTCCCACGTGCATGACGTGCAGATCACCAAGGAAGCCCCGAACTATCGCGTAGGGTGAGGCGTCCACCGTCGCCCTGAAGCTGGAAGCGCCCTGGCGCTTCCAGCTTTTCACTTTATTGCCCTTTGATCGCCAGGCCTTTTGGCCACCGCCTGCAAGGTAATTCCCATGACCGATATCCACGCCCACAAGATCCTGATCCTCGACTTCGGCTCCCAGTACACCCAGCTGATTGCCCGTCGGGTTCGCGAGATTGGCGTCTATTCCGAGATTCGCGCCTTCGACATCACCGAAGAAGAAATCCGCGAGTATCGCCCCAATGGCATCATCCTGGCCGGTGGGCCGGAGTCGGTGACCGAGCTGGATTCGCCGCGGGCGCCTGCCTGCGTGTTCGAGATGGGCCTGCCGGTGTTTGGCATCTGCTATGGCATGCAGACCATGGCCGAGCAGCTGGGCGGCAAGGTCGAAGGTTCCAACAAGCGCGAATTCGGCTATGCCCAGATTCGCCTGGATGCCGAGACGGCGCTGTTCAAGGACATCAAGGACCACGTTGATCCCGAGACCGGTCGCGGCCTTCTGGATGTGTGGATGAGCCACGGCGACAAGGTTGCCCAGGCGCCTGAAGCGTTCACCGTGACGGCTTCCACCCCGAGCTGTCCGATCGCTGCCATGTCCTGGGAAGAAAAGCGCTTCTACGGCGTGCAGTTCCACCCAGAGGTAACGCATACCCAGCAGGGCCAGCGCATCCTCGAGCACTTCGTGCTGGACATCTGCGGTGCTGAACGCAACTGGACCCCGGCCAAGATCATCGAAGACCAGATCGCCCGGGTGCGCGAGCAGGTAGGCGACCGTCACGTGTTGCTGGGCCTGTCTGGCGGCGTCGATTCCTCGGTGGTGGCCGCCCTGTTGCACAAGGCTATCGGCGACCAGCTGACCTGTGTATTCGTCGACAACGGCCTGCTGCGCAAGAACGAAGGTGACCAGGTCATGGAGACCTTCGCTCAGCACATGGGCGTTCGCGTCATCCGCGCCGACGCCGAAGACCTGTTCCTCGGCAAGCTCAAGGGCGAGGCCGACCCCGAGGCCAAGCGCAAGATCATCGGCAACACCTTCATCGACGTGTTTGATGAACAAGCTGCCAAGATCGACGGCGTGGACTTCCTGGCCCAGGGCACCATCTACCCGGACGTGATCGAGTCCGCCGCGGCCAAGACCGGCAAGGCTCACGTGATCAAGTCGCACCACAATGTGGGTGGCCTGCCGGAGACCATGAAGCTCAAGCTGGTCGAGCCGCTGCGCGAGCTGTTCAAGGACGAAGTGCGCAAGCTGGGACTTGAGCTCGGCCTGCCCTACGACATGGTCTACCGTCACCCCTTCCCGGGGCCGGGCCTGGGGGTGCGTATCCTCGGCGAGGTGAAGAAGGAGTACGCCGATATCCTGCGCGAGGCCGACGCCATCTTCATCGAAGAGCTGCACAACTCCGGCTGGTACCACAAGACCAGCCAGGCCTTCGCCGTCTTCCTGCCAGTGAAGTCCGTTGGTGTGGTGGGCGACGGGCGCCGCTACGAGTGGGTTATCGCCCTGCGCGCCGTCGAGACCATCGACTTCATGACCGCCCGTTGGGCGCACCTGCCCTACGAGCTGCTGGAGAAGGTGTCCAACCGCATCATCAACGAGCTGTCCGGTGTCTCCCGCGTCACCTACGACGTGTCGTCCAAGCCGCCGGCGACGATTGAGTGGGAATGATGTCGCTGAGCCAGACCTCGTCGGCCTGACATTGCAAGTACACTGTTCGATCAGCACAACACCCGCCTAGGCGGGTGTTGTGCTATTCGAGAACAGAGGAAGTGGCAGGGTGTTGCGAGGTGATCCGTTCCGAGAGCGCATCCGTCGTTGGGCGTGCGACTCATTCTGCCTTCGGCCACTCCAGTGCCAGTACCACCCTGCGAGTGCTCGCCGATTTCTTCTCTATCTTGGACACGCTCACCGCGCCAACCTCCCGTGTATTGGCGACATGGGTCCCCCCGCATGGCTGTAGATCGGTATCCTTGATGTTCACGAGTCGCACCTGCCCGCAGCCCATGGGCGGATAGACGCTCATGGTGCGCACGAGCTCTGGATGGGCTTGCAATGCCTCGTCGCTTATCGTTTCGACCGTCACCGGGTGCGCCGCCTCGACCATTGCCGCCAGGGCTGTCTCAATGCGTTCACGTGACAGCGGGTCGCTGGTCACGAAGTCAAGGCGCGCATAGTCAGCGGTAATACTGCAGCCGTTGACCGAATACGGCAGCACGGCACACAACATATGTGCGGCGGTGTGTAGGCGCATGTGTCGGTAGCGGCGCTGCCAGTCGATGTTGGCACACACCTCGTCACCAGGCTTGATTCTCTGAATCAGGGGTGTCTGACCAAGAGCCGGGATATGCAGCACGGTATTCTTGTCAGGAAATGCCTCACCTGCCTTGCGCGACTCTGTAATCCGTAACCGGGACCCACCTTTCAGGGTCAACCAGCCGCTGTCTCCTGCCTGGCCGCCCCCCTGTGGGTAGAAAACCGTTTGGTCAAGCAGTAGCCCTTCTTTTGAGACATGAGACACGATGGCCCTGCACGTGACGTGATAAGCGTCGTTGAGATACAGGTGATCAGTTTGCATGATGCACTTACCTCGTAATGTGGGCCTACATAGCCTCTTGTCCCGCAGTCTTTCGGAGAAGCGCTTGATGAAGGCACCGCGGGTCAAGGGGGCGGATGGACTCATCAGGCCAGGCAAATAGGGACATTCTCGTAGTGTGTCCTGATATTGAAGGCGAACACCGAGAGAAGAACGAAGCCAGCAGAAAATACGAAAGCGGCCAAGCGCTGAGACGCCCGCGGAGAGTTCGCCGATGGTGGCCACCAGGCTACGCCAGAGCCCCGGAGGATTGAGCCACGAAGGGCAGCGTACAGCACCACGTTACTTGGGGACGTGTTGCTGCGTAAGAGTGTGCCAACCACAAGTGCCTTAACGACATGGAGCAAACATGAGTGATCCATGGCGTACATGCCAGGTGGAAAGGTCAGATGATAGGTGAGGTGTTCGAGTACCTGAATGCACAGGCGTAGAGCGATATTGCCAACTGCGATGGCGTCTATGGCTTGGCATAGAGCACTGTCTAGCTATCGTACGATTTACGATAGGGAATCTCATCAAAAGAGAAGAAAGCGGATGGTGAGTGGCAGGGACGTTGTCGACCTGGAGCATTGCCGGCTTGGACAGAGCATCGTCGGCTAGTCCCGCCACCACCATCTCGCTTTTTCTAGTACCAGAAAGGCGTTCTACCCGTGCGTGTTACCAGTGGAAGCCTGCGCCGACACCGACACCCATATTCCCTTGAGAGTCGCCGGAGCCGTTGAGCTTGAAGGCCCACTTGCCGTTCTCAGTCAGGTGCGAAACGCCTACCGCCGCTGCGGATTCGCCTGAGTAGTTGCCTCCACCGACTGCGATCATGCTCCTCCCCGGCAGGTACGCCTGAGGAACGGATGCCATGGCAATGGCGGTAGCTGAGCCGGCATTCGCCTCGTCCTCTACGTCACCGATCTTGTCCGCCAGTCGACTGAACTGACGCTGCACGTTCTGGTTGAGGGCATTCAGCTGCCCGACGTTGGCTGCATCGGTGTCAGCGACGCCAGGCCCGACGTTGTGAACGGTGGTAGGGCCTGCAGCGGCATCGCCAAGGGTCACGGAGCCATAGTCGACGCTGCCATCCTCGTGCCGGTCGTAATTGACGGCGCCCGCCTGAACGGACTCAAGCTGGCGAACATTGACCGCGTCGGTGGCTTCGGTGCCCCCTGCAACGTTGGTGATCTGACGCTCACCCCCCGCGCTACCCACCGACAGTGCTCCCGCGGTAGAGCCAACAGCGACATCCGAGAACGCCTCGCGGGCACCGTTCATTCCGCCTCGATCAGCGATGGAACCTGAGCCCAGGGCGATGCCGCCCTCAGCTCCCTCTTCAACGCGCGCGCCGCCCCCCATGGCAATGCCATCTGCGGCATCGATCTGGGCGCCAGGCCCTGATGAACTGATGTTGCTATAAAGGCCGCCTCCGCCTCCAGCACCGCTCAGCTGCTGACTAAGGTCCCAAAGCTGTCCGCCGGTTACCGCATCAGTGCTGCCACTGCTGATGTCTCCATCGGCCAGATTGGTGATGCTGGTGCCATTTTGTCCACCGAGGGTAAGGCTGCCTTTATCAGAGCCGGCGTCATAGGTCAGGGCATCGTCGCTCAGGCTGGCGTACTGCCCCTCGAGGTCATCCACTCGACTTGAGATGCCCTCCACAGCCTGGTTGGTGGCGTATAGCTGGCTACCATTGATCGCATCGGTGCTGCTGGCGCTGACCCGGCCCGCGGCCAGATGTGTCAGGGTGCGCTCTTGACCAGCGCTGCCAATGCCCACGGTGGCGATTGGCGAGCTACCAGCGAAGGTGTAGTCCGTACCGGCGAGCGTGATACCCGACGTCGCCACTGCTGCATCGGTCACCGAGTTGCTTCCCAGCGCCACGCTCGACGCCTCGCTGGCGCTGGCGCCATGCCCAATCGCAATGGCTTCTTCGGCGGTTGAAGCACCCTCGGCACCGAGCACGATCGTATGATCAGCGCTGGCAACACCAAAATTACCCACAACAATAGCCTCGAGGCCGTCGACGGCAGCATTGTTACCTACGACATTGGCATGTGAGGAAACCGAGGATACCGTGTTATTCGAGCCGGAAATGCCGGCATAGGCCGCATTGATCTCGTTGTTATTACCAAGGACGCGAACGGCATTTCCATCGATAGTGTTTTTCATGCCGAGTACGCTGGTGTACTTCGACTGATCGCTTACGCTATTGGAGTAACCGATCGCCGTTGCATTGATCGCGTTGGTAGCGATCGAGCTATCCGTGCCGATGACCACACTATTTTCGGCGCTTGCGGTAACGGAACTGCCCAGGCTTACTGCTCGAGTCGCGCTTGACGTGCTGCTATCTCCCAGCGCAATTGATCGGTCTCCTGATGCCGCTGAATCGACCCCTATGGCGATGCTCTTGCCGCCACTGGCTTCACTTCCGTCGCCCATCTCGATGGCTTGAGCCCCGGTCGCTCTCAACTGCCTCGTTGAGATGGCTGCGCTGTAACCACTGATCGCTGCGGTGTCCTCGTCGGTAGCCTCACTGACGCCTTCAGCGGCGTTACAGTCGCTTGAAAGGGGCGAGGTCCCGTTGCCGTTGGTGGCCTGCGACGTGTTGAGAAGAGTCCCCTCGTGATCCATGAGGGCCGAATCCGTCAGAGTACTTCCAGTACATGATTCGTCTGTATTGATGGAGTTCGCTTGAGCCGTTGTTGCCATGCCGGCCATTACTACAAGGCTTAGCGCTGGCAGTAGGGGATAATGGAAAAGTGCGCGCCCAGTTTTGACTATCGCGGCGGCGAGTGGCCGGCGCGTAAAGGAAATGGTTTCCGAGTTGAGCTTCGCGTCTTCGTAAGATGTCTTCATGTTCACTACTCTCTGCCTACTGTCGCACTAAGCGGCGGTAGTCTATGCCGCGCATTGTGCTGTCGATATCACTTGGCCTTTGGAATAAAGGCGTCTTAGTAATCTGGTCATCAGTATTACGATGCTCACTATTACGGCGTTAAGAATGCCGTAATGTAACCTTAGGTAACAGAGAGGTAGTGCCTGAGACGAGAGCGAGCCCCTCGTCGAGATTTTCTGTGCTGAATTAGGCACGCAAGCTGTCTATGTATACGGGGAGGAGATATGTCGTCCGATCCCGACTTGCTTCTTCATGAAAGGTGAAATTTGATGGCGTCTAGAATTTTTAATATATAAAACATTAGCTTAGAATCTGCTGCGTTTTTGTTTAGTTCATCGAATGACACATTGGAGAATATGCATGTGAGTTGATGTAGGAGGCATGTGGGGATGGTACTGTGCTGAAATGCCTGTTCGTGACTCAGATAAAGGGTATTAATTTTGCAGCAATTTGTTTATTTTTTAATTTTAAATCAGTATGTTGCATTGCTTGATGCATGTGCGTTGCGACATTGTTTTATTGTCAAAAGCCCTTTTTGGCATAGTTGCGTTTACAAAATAGACACAAATGCTAAGTTTAATTTGATGCTATGCTCAAATTTCTTACGACTAGGTATGAAAAGGCATAGTTGTATCTGAAAGAAGATGAGTGAAGGCTCCGAAATACCAGGAAGAGGTGTTCGCTTCGACGCCTCACTTAATGCATTTGAAAGTAGGGATGTTGCGGTGGCGATAGGTCGTCGCCTTAGCCCTCGACGACTGTTTATGGATGTTTTTTTCAAGCATTTTTTTGCGGTTTCATGGCCCTGTCTATGGAGTCTTTCCGGTGGAGCCTGATACTCGAGATGGTGACGGAGAGCCTGCTTCGCTGCTTGTTGCGAGCCCACTAGAGCGGTCGATATGACGCCGCCAATATCACAACACCCGCCGATGGGCGGGTGTTGTGTTCGAGTGGGTACGGCCGACCTGACGTCGTCGATCCAGGCTGTGTGTCAGTCGCTCTCGTAAAGCTCTGCCTTGGCATCGCGCATGATGTTTTCACAGGCGGCGTGCTGGGCCAGCTCTGTCATCAACGTCTGGGACAGGGCAAAGCCCTTGCCCAGGCAGCGATCCACTTCTTCACGGGGGATGCCGGGCCGCACATCCACGTCGAGGGTGAAGGTTCGCTTGCCGCCTTCGAGGCGGTCGGCAAGGTGCCTGAGCTGCCATGCCAGGCGGTGTTTCCAGCTTGCGGTTGTTTCCACGCCTTCGGTCACGTCCAGGGTGCACTGCCACTGAGGCTTGTAGACCTTCATGGTAACCTCCTTGCTGGTGAAGTGAGCGTTCTCCTGTTCCTTCATCACGTTCAGGTTTCAGCATACTCGCATATGTCCTCCTTGCCACTCCCTCCCTCGGGGGCGGTCCCCTGTTTCTATTGGATGGGGGCTCTAGGAGCAGTTCTATTGGGTCGTACCGGGTAAGCGAGTCCTTGCTGGGGCAGAACAAAAGAATGCTGAGAGATGGAACAAAAGGTCCTCGGATTGCGGCCTTAGGCGGCTGAGCGCCAGCGGAAACTGGCTACACTGAACCGGGGTCACGGGGAGTGCTGCGATGCAGTCTTGGGGGGCAGGAGCGGCAATTGGCAGGGATAGGCGACTATGGCTGGTACTGCTGGTGGCAGTGGTATCACTGGCCTGGGAGCTGGCGAGTGAAGCATCGCGGCCACCGCCCAATGTCACCATGTGGGTGCTCGACCACACCGATGAGCTGCCGCCGCCGTCGAGCAGCTCAGAGAGCATGGTGCAACGCCGGCTGGAAGAGCAGGTGAGCCTCGGCCTCAGGGCGCATCCCGTGTGGATGCGCGTCGTCATTCACAATGTGCAGGCGGGCCAGCGCCTGGTGTTCTCGAACCCCTTGGTCCAGGGCATCGAGTTGTTTAGATGCATCGCGAACGATTGCCGTCCCGTTCGTAGGGCGGTGCATTTCGCCGACAGTCAGGGTATTGCGGCAGCGCTCCCGCAGTTTGTGCTGCCTGACGGAGTGAGCGAGTACTTGCTCAAGGTGGTGACCAATCAGGCGATCCGCTTTGACCTTACCGTGCTCGATGACGCTCAGCTGCATCATCACTGGCGTCAGCTGCTGTTGGGCCAGGGGCTGTACTTCGGCCTGATTGCCGGACTCGCTGCCTACAATAGCCTCTTGCTGTTCAGTCTGCGCGACAGTAATTATCTGTGGTACCTAGGGTTTCTCAGTGGGTCCGGGCTTTACTTCCTGAGCCAGAATGGCCTGCTGATGATGCTCTTTCCGCCTATGGGTGCTCGCCTCAACGAGGCGCTGCTGCTGTCCTCCCTGTCGGTGATCAGTATTTTTGGTATCCAGTTTTGTCGTCGCTTCTTGCGCACGCCCTATCAAGACCCTTGGGTGGACAGGCTGATGCGTTGGTTGTGCTGGCCGTTGTGTGTGGCGATAGCGGTGGCCTGGCTTCTGCCCAGCTTCTTGACGGTGGTGATCTACTCGGTACTGGGAACACTGGTACTGGCGGCCTTTCTGGTGTCATCACTACGGGGCCTGTGGCGAGGGTTTCGCCCAGCCCAGTGGCTGCTGATGGCGTGGTCGGTGCTGGTGGTGGGGGTCTCGCTATTACTGCTGGTCACCTATGGGATCATTCCCCATAACGTCTGGACGTTACACGGTTTTCAAATGGGTTCCGGGCTTGAAGCCATCTTGCTGTCGTTGGCCCTGGCCGATCGCATCAGCTTGCTGCAGCACGAGCGCGAAACTTTGCTGGAAGAGAAGGCGCGGCTGCATGGCATGAGCTATCTGGACGGGCTGACCGGCGTTCACAACCGGCGCTATCTCGATGAAGCACTCCCCGCAGCCATTGCTCAGGCCGAGGCGAGTGAGCACCCGCTGTCACTGATCATGTTGGATATCGATAATTTTAAACGCTTCAATGATGGCTGGGGGCATGCCGAGGGGGACCGCGCCTTGCAGCACCTGGGAACGGTAATAGAGGACGTGGTGCGTGATGTTGACCCTGTCTGCCGCTACGGTGGTGAAGAATTTGTCATCCTGCTCAAGGAGCGTGATGAGCACCAGGCAATGGAAGTGGCCGAGCGAATCCGCCATGGGTTGGCCTCGACACCGCTGCTGCTGCATAGCGGCGAGTCGGTGCTGTTGACCTGCACCCTGGGAGTGGCGCGACGCCAGCGGGGCGAGTCGGCAAGTGACCTGCTGCGACGTGCGGATCAGGCGCTGTACCGTGGCAAGTACGCCGGGCGCGACCGCGTGGTACTCAATGCGTCTGCGGTCAGTGCCGGCGACACGCCCTGAACATACCGCCTTCCCCATGACCTGTCGCACTAGGCCATTCTTTTCAGGGAACCCTGGTGGTGGTGCGGGTCGAAGCTAGCGGGTGTCACGTTGTTCAATAATCCAAGGAACCGGCATGAAAGATGTCTCTGTGTTACCTCGGCCAACAGCGGCCGGCGCTGTGTTTCTGCTGGTGGTAGCGGCGGTCCTGTCGATGGTGCTGCTGGTATCGGGTGGAGCGAGTGCGGCAATGGACAAGCGAGACAACGATACGAAAGAGCCGTCAGAGGGACTGGCGCCACTGGCGCTGCCGGCCACCTACCTGGGAGAGCTGCCCTGCGATGACTGTCGTGGCATACGGCTCGAGCTGTCACTGGATGGTGCTGGCCACTTCCTGCTAAAGGAGCGTCACCTGGGGCCGGGGGAACAGCCTGACCGCCGCTACCGCGGCGACTATGAGCTTCAGGCGAGTCGTCTGGCACTGATGGGGGCAGTCCCTCAGCCGTTTGATGAGTGGCGAATGGGCGCCAATGGCGTCTGGCTTGGCCAGGGGGATCAAGCGGGTGAACAGGGAGCTCGCCTGGAGCGACTGGAGACCGTGCTGTCGGAGCCGCTGGAAGGGCGCTACTGGAAGCTGGTCGAACTGGCGGGCAAGTCGCCGCTGACCGGTGAAACGCATCTTGTATTGCATGAAAAGGAGGGGCGCGTCGCCGGCTTTACCGGCTGCAACCGCTTGATGGGCCGCTACCAGGTAGAAGCGGACTCGTTGGCGCTATCGCCGCTCGGTACGACGAAAATGGTCTGCGCTCGACAGACGATGATCCAGGAACAGGAGTTGCTGGAAGCGCTGCAAGCGACTAGTGGCTTTCGAATCCTGGGTGACGAGCTGTTTCTGCTGGGAGACCAGGGCGCGACCCTGGCGCGCTTCGAGGTCGTGCATCTGACCTGAGCTGGCCTGAACGGACGTGAACTGGCCTGGGCTGATGTGAACTGGGCTGGGCTAGCTTGACTTAGGCTGGCCCGGCTCAGCTCAGCCCCGTCAAGGCGCTATCAGGCAGTCGTCGTGCTGACGTCTGCACGGTCGCTGACGATGCGATCTCGGCCTTCGGCCTTGGCACGGTACAGCAGCCTGTCCGCATGGTTGATCAGCGCATCGTAGTTGATGCCGGGAGAATGGCTGGTCACCCCAGCGCTGACCGTGAGCGAGATCACATCTCCATTGTGCATGATCGGCAAGCTGTGTAGCCGCTTTCTAAAGCTCTCCAGTACCGGCAGTATTTCGCCAAGGTCAGCGCCGGGGAAGATCAGCAGGAATTCTTCTCCTCCCCAGCGGCATAGCACGTCGGAGCGTCGAAAATGACGCAACAGCAGGTCCGACAGCTGGATCAGGCACTGATCGCCCACACGATGACCATGCTTGTCATTGATCAGTTTGAAGTGGTCGATGTCGATCAAGGCAAGACTGTAGGGGATGCCCTTGCCCTCCCTGCGGTCACTGGCCAGCTGACGCAGGTATTCCCCCGCGTAGCGGCGGTTGTGAAGACCGGTCAGTGCGTCTCGGGTGGCCATGCTGGTCAGGCTCTCTTCCTGAGTTTCGTAGACGTGTCTTGCCAGCATGGCAAAGCCGATCATGGTGAACAGCGCGACCGCCAGATTCAGCGTCGCCAGAATCAGCGGGAAGGGCGGTGCCTGCTCGACCGGAAACAGCTGGGCGATCGGAAATTCGAGGAAGATGAAGATGACCATCCCCATCAGCCCCAGCAGCAGCGATACCCACTTCACCGAGTGGGTGACCGCGGCCCAACAGGCCAGGGTCAGCAGGTAGAAGTGGAAGCCCGCTGTGGTACCGAGCAAAAGCGTGGCGATGATGGCGTGGCAATAGGCCTCCGCGATGATCAGATAGACAGCGCGATCCTGTTCGCCTCGCTCGTTGGCCAGATAGGCGCCTAGCCACATGCCGACGCTGACGATGTTAGTCAGTGCCAGCGCGGGATAGCCCAGCCACCAGAACAGCGGAATAAACAGGAAGTGAACGCCAGCCCCCATCAGGCTGGCCCAGCGCGTCAGCAAGTGCTTGCGCAGGCGTCGATGCCGGATGGAGGCAGGGCGCTGGAGTACCGTCTGGGCGAGAATCGAGTGTCGGTCCATGCACGGGAGCTCGCATTCGGTAAGGGGAGTCTCGACGTCTCGTTAGACGACGTGCTTGACCATCAGGGTGGGGCGAAGAGCGTGCCTGGAAGCAGGCTCCCGCCGGACACCCGGCTACAGGTTGCTACCTCCAATGTAGCAGTTCCGGTAGATGAATAGTGCTACGCACTCACGCCAATTCAGCGCTGTGATACACGTTCTGTACGTCGTCGAGATCGTTGAGCATGTCGAGAAGCTTCTCGAACAGGGCCACGTCGTCCCCTTCCAGCGGGGTTGTCGCCTGGGGCAGGAACTGGATCTCGTCCACCTCAAACTCTGCTGCGCCCACGGTATCGCGCAGTGCCTGGCGAGCCTTGGCGTATTCGGTCGGCGGAGCGAAGACGGTGATCAAGCCGTTTTCGTTCTCGATGTCAGTGACGTCCACGTCAGCTTCCATCAGGGCTTCCAGCGCTGCTTCTTCGTCTTCGCCGGCGTAGGACAGGATCGCCAGATGGTCAAACATGTGGCTGACGCTGCCGGGAGTGCCGATCTTGCTTTTGGTCTTGGTAAAGCAGGCGCGCACGTCGCCGAAGGTGCGGTTGGGGTTATCGGTCAGGCACTCGACAATGACCATGGCATTGCCGGGGCCGAAGCCTTCGTAGCGCGCACTGGAGTAGTCCTCACCACCCACTCCGGAGGCCTTCTCGAGGGCGCGCTCGATGACGTGGCCGGGTACCTGATCTTTCTTGGCGCGGTCCAGCAGGCTGCGCAGCGACAAGTTGGCGGTGGGGTCAGGCCCCCCAGCCTTGGCGCAGACGTAGATCTCGCGCCCATACTTGCTGTAGACCTTGGTCTTGGCGGCGGCCGTCTTGGCCATGGATTCCTTGCGGTTCTGAAAGGCCCTACCCATTGCGTATTCCTGTGACGTGACAACACGAACAAAGAATTCTACGAGAGTCTGCCCCCTGGCGAGAAGCCTTATTTCCCGCCGAGAGGGCTTATTGCCCTGGTGAGTGAACGGCCCGGGTCGCCCAAGCATAAGGCATGAGCTGTCTACACTGGGGATACTGACCAAGGAGAGCGCTTATGGATCATCTTGCCTATCGCCATGCGTTGACGTCACGCCTGGCCGGTGTCGAGCTTCCCTTTGCTGCTGAAGAGTTTGATCGACGGCTGGCCCGGACCCGCGATGCGATGCAGCGTCAGGGACTGGATGCGCTGCTGCTGTGTCAGCCATCGGACATCTTCTATCTGTGCGGGTACCACACCTTTGAAGTGTCGGTACATGCCGCGCTGGTGGTCACGGCTCGGCGTACCTTGTTGCAGGTGGCCTCGATCGAAACCGGGCCCGCCGTGGTGACCGCGCGGGTCGACGAGATTGTCGGCTATCGCTGGGAGGCGCCCGAGGAGATCATCGACCCGCTGGCGCAGGTACTTTCAGAGTGTCGCGCCATCGGGGTGGATGGCAACAGCCCTGGTCTTCGACACAGCGTGATGCAGCACCTTCAGGGACGCTTGGGAGGTGATCGTTTCCAGCACGCAGCAGGACCCTTGATGGCCGCACTGAGATTGGTCAAGAGCGACGCCGAGATCGATTGTCTCGTGCGCAGCGCCGCGATGACAACCGAGGGACTGGAACGAGCCATTGAGGCGGTCGAGCCGGGCGTCAGCGACAATCACATCGCCGCCGCTGGCGCCCAGGCCATGCTGGAGGCTGGCAGCGAGTTTTTCAGCCTGGCGCCTATTGTGACCACCGGCCCGCGCAGTGGCACGATCCATGTTAATCATCAGCGTCATCCCGTTCACCGGGGGGATGTGGTCTTTCTGGAGTTTGGCGCGGTCTGGCGCCGCTATACCGCCCCTGTTATGCGCACCGTGGTGATCGGTAGCGTCACCGACGAGATGCAGCGCGCAGCCGAGCTCTGTGCCGTCATGGAGTCCGAGCTGTGCAAGGCCATGGTGCCAGGACGCCGGTTCGAGGAAGCCGCCAACGTGGCCGATCAGCTGCTGGCGCCGCAGCGCGACAGCTTCTTTCATTCCGGGGTCTACGGATACTCGGTCGGGGCCCAGTTTCCGCCTAGTTGGGTGGAGGGAACCGGTTACCTCGCCCCGGGCCAGACGACTCGATTCGAGCGCAACATGGTCTTTCACTTGCCCCTGTGCCTGCGTGTTCCCGGGCAGTTCGGTATCGGTTTGAGCAACACCGTGCGTGTTACCGAGCGAGGGGCGGTGCGCCTGACGAATCACGACATGGCATTGGTCCAGCGGTAGGCCTGGCCTGCAGCTGGGGACATGGGTGCCGATGCACCACATTCAGCGCTAGACTGGCGCGCCAATGCGCTTGAGAGCACGACATGCTGAGTTTCTTTGAACGGCTGGTCGATCCCTACCCGGATCAGCCCGAATCGGTGCCGACGCCCCAGCTTTGGCCCTTTATCCTGCACTACTCGCGTCCCTTCGCCGGGCTGCTGCTGTCCATGGCGCTGGTCACCGCCCTCGTATCCGCCGCCGAGGTGGTGTTCTTTACCGCCATGGGCGAGCTGGTGGACTGGCTGGCCGAGGCGGATCGAACCCGCTTTGTCGATACCCACCTGATGCCGCTGGTGGGGTTGGGGGTGGCGGTGTTGGTGGGGTTGCCGCTGCTGGTACTGGTGCTGTCTCTGATCACCCATCAAGGCATTTTCGGCAACTATCCAATGCTGGGGCGCTGGCTATCTCACCGCTTGATGTTGAACCAGAGCCTATCGTTCTTTCATGACGAGTTCGCGGGACGGGTGTCCCAGAAGGTCATGCAGACCGCCCTGGCCATGCGTGAGACGGTGACCAAGCTGCTCGATATGCTGGTGTATGTGCTGGTCTATTTTACCGGCGCACTGGTGGTGCTGGGCAGCGCAGAGCCCTGGCTGATGGTGCCGCTGCTGGTGTGGTTGGGAGGCTACCTGGGATTGATGCGCTGGTTCATTCCGCGGTTGCGTCGGGTGTCGATGGCCCAGGCCGACGCGCGAGCGGTGATGACGGGGCGGGTCGTGGACAGCTACAGCAACATCCAGACCATCAAGCTGTTTGCCGATGACGGCGCCGAACAGGCCTACGCCCGGGAGGCCATGGATGGCTTCATGGGCACCGTACATCGGCAGATGCGGTTGGCGACGGGACTGTCGGTAGCGCTGACGGTGCTTAACACCATGCTGCTGGTGGCCATGGCCTCGCTGGTGGTGCTGGCCTGGTACCACGAGTGGGTATCACTCGGAGTGACCGCCGTCGCCATTGGCCTGGTCATGCGAGTGCGCTCCATGTCGGATTGGATTCTGTGGGAGGTGGCAGGTCTATTCGAGAACATCGGTACCGTGCAGGACGGCATCAACACCCTGTCGAAGGTCCCTGAGGTGCAAGACCGGCCTGGCGCACCCCGGCTTGTGGTGTCTCGAGGCAAGATCGTGTTCGACCACATCACCTTTGGCTATGCGCGGGGGCAGTTGCCTGGACGCAAGGTATTCGATGGCTTCGAGCTGCAGATTGCCCCGGGTGAGAGAGTTGGCATCATCGGTCGTTCTGGTGCGGGCAAGTCGACGCTGGCATCGCTGCTATTGCGGTTTCACGATGTCCAGGACGGACGGATCCTGGTGGATGATCAGGACATCGCCGGCGTCAGTCAGTCGTCACTGCGACAGCAGATCGGCATGGTGACCCAGGACACCTCGCTACTGCATCGGTCGTTGCGAGAAAACGTGCTGTATGGCAGCCAGCCATGTAGTGAGGAGCGCCTGTGGCAGGCCTTGCGTCAGGCGCATGTGCATGAGTTCCTTGATGAACTGGTCGATCCGCAGGGACGGCGTGGGCTCGATGCGCAAGTGGGAGAGCGTGGTGTGACGCTGTCTGGCGGCCAGCGTCAGCGGATTGCGATCGCCCGGGTGCTGTTGAAGGATGCTCCCATCCTGGTGCTGGACGAGGCCACATCCGCGTTGGATTCAGAGGTGGAGTCGGCGATTCAGGAACAGCTCTATACCTTGATGGAGGGCAAGACGGTCATCGCGATTGCGCATCGCCTGTCCACCATCGCGATGCTGGATCGACTCGTGGTGATCGACAGGGGGCGCATTGTCGAGATGGGAGATCATCACAGCTTGCTGGCCCAGGACGGGCTATACGCCTCGCTGTGGCAACGCCAGGTCGGAGGGTTTTTGGGGGAGTAGTCCTCGTTGTGCTTTGGCGGTTTTCCTGCATTTTCTTAGCTGATAACTTCGCTATATGTGCGCCAAGTCAACGTCTTGGCTACCATTCGTGTGATACTGGACAGCTATTTCAACCGCCAGCGGAGATGACCTATCCCATGAAGGCTTCTGACAGTGCTCATGGCCTGCACCGACAACGTCATGAGCGCTCTGGCGGACGGGGTGAAGCCCACTGGTGGCGTCGGTGACAGGCAGGCGCGCTACAGCAGAAGGCCACGCTAAGCCTGAGTCCCGACCAATGTCGCCCCAAGGGCAGCGGCGGCGTCTTGCCGTCGCGATTTATGTTGTTGCTCTGATGGTGTTGGTGGTGACGCTGGCCGGTTCCTTGCGAGCGCAATACCAAAGCGAGCTCGAACGGACGGACCAGCGTCTGCTGGCGCGCGTGAGTGTGGTAGAAGCCCTTGTCAGTGGCGCCTTCGACACGGTGTCCAGCACGCTATCTGGAATTCTCACCCTCGACGATGCCCTCGACGGTGTGGATGCAGGCTACTCTCGAGATGCCTTGCTGGCCGAGCGGGCTGCGCAATTATCCTTGGTCGATAGCCTGATGATGGCTCCGCTGTCCTTACCTCAAGAGTCGGCGCTGGCCAATGGGTGGCTTCCCCTCGATAGCTTTCATCAACACCTGGCAGCGCTGGCCCCTGGAGACACCTTGATCTCCCCCTTGCACCGGACAGCGCGTGCCGATGGTTTCCGGGTGACCGTAGCGCAGCGCGGTGTCTCACCGACCTCATCGCAACACGTGGCCCTGGCGCTGGTGGATCCGCAGCCGTTGGCCGAACTGATCGCAGGCCTGGGGCTGGTGGATGGTGAAAGCATTGCACTGGTGGATAGCGCCTCGCGTCTGCTGGTTCGCGTACCCCATGTGGCGCTGGCGACAGGTGAGGTGGTTCCCCGGGTGGAAGCACCGCTGTTGACGGCGAACACCCCTGACACACTGCGCTTCCGTGAAGTATCTCATCTGGATGGCCAGGCACGCTTCTTTTTGGCTCGCCGGGTCAACGGGATGCCGCTATGGCTGGTGGTGGGGCAAACGACCGATGAGGTGTTGGCAGGTTGGTATCAGCGGCTGTGGTCGCTGCTGGCGTTGGCCGCTCTCTTGGCTCTGAGCGGTGGATGGCTGTTGCGCCATATGTTGGCACAGTGGCGTGTCCAGGCCGAGCTGCGCGGGGAGGTGGTCGAGCGTCAGCGGGCAGAGCAGGCGTCACATCGGCGAGAAAATCGCCTACAGGCGTTGATCAAGTCCATGCAGGATGTGGTGATGGTGTTGGATGGAAGAGGGGTCTTCACCTTCGTCCATGCCGGTGATGAAGGGCTGTTGATGGCTCCTGTCGAGCAGCTGATCGGACGCCATTACACGGACGTTCTACCTGAGGACATTGCGGCACGACTGCGGAGTACTCTTGCATCGAAGATCGACAGCGGCGAGGCCCATCGGCTTGATTATAGCTTGAGCCTTAATGGCGAGCGCCATGAGTTCAGCGCGTTGATCAGTCCGCTGTTCAGTGACACTGGGGTCCATGATGGGACCTTGATGGTGGTGCGTGATGTCACTCAGGATCGCATGTTGCAAGCACGCATGAGCATTGCCGCGGTGGCCTTCGAGACCCACCTGGGAATGATGATCACGGATGCAGCTGGCGTGATTCTCAACGTCAATCAGACGTTCACCGAGATCACCGGATACACCGAGAGCGAAATGAGAGGTCAGCGTCCCGGCATTCTGCGCTCTGGGCGACATGACGCGCATTTTTATCGTGAAATGTGGTGTCAGATAAGAGAGCACGGGGTGTGGCAGGGGGAGATATGGAACCGCCGCAAGAGCGGTGAGATCTACCCGCAGTGGCTGACCATCAGTAGTGTGCATGACGAGCAGGGGTGTGTGCGCAACTACGTGGCGACCCTTAGCGACATCACCGAACACAAGGCCGCCGAAGAGGAGATTCACAAGCTGGCCTTTTTTGACCCTCTTACTGGCCTTGCGAATCGACGCTTGCTGCTCGATCGCCTGGAAGAGGCATTGGCATTAAGTCGTCGCGAAAATCACTACGGTGCTCTGCTGATTGTCGATCTTGATAACTTCAAGCAGGTCAACGATATCCTCGGGCATCGTGGTGGTGATGCACTGCTACGCGAGGCCGCCAAGCGCTTCAAGGCGGTACTGCGGGAAAGCGATACGCTGGCTCGTTTCAGCGCGGATGAGTTTATCGTGGTGGCGAGCCACCTGGGGGCCGAGCTGGAAACCGCTACCCGCCTGTCTGAGGTCATCGCCAGCAAGCTGCTATCGACGCTGGAAACGCCGATGTGGATCGAGGGGCGACCCATGACCCTCACCGCCCGTGTTGGCATCAGTCCGTTCCGTGATGAGGTGTCCAAAGAGCGTCAGATGCAGCAGGCAGATATGGCACTTTTCCACGCCAAGTCGCGCGCCGTGACGCCAGTGTGCTTCTTCGACCCGGGCATGCAGCAGCGAATGCAGCAACGCGCCCAGCTCTACGAAGATCTGGTCGGAGCGATCGATCGTGGAGAGCTCTATCTGGCCTATCAAAAGCAAGTCGACGAATACGACCGCTTGACTGGAGTCGAAGCGCTGTTGAGGTGGCAGCACCCTGAGCGTGGGATGGTGCCCCCTGCCGAGTTCATTCCCCTGGCCGAGGAACGCCCATTGATTCAGGAGCTCGGACTCTGGGTGATCGAACAGGCCTGCTTGACTCTGGTGTCCTGGCAACAGGCTCAGGGCGATATCGCGGCGCAGCCAGCGGGAACAGAGCCAGGGGAGACAACGAGCGCGGCAGTCACGCAAGGTGCGAGAACAACGGGCTCCGATGCAGCAAAGAAGACGCCGTGTCCCAGCGTGTCGGTCAATGTCAGCCCCAGGCAGTTTCAGGATCCGGGCTTTGTGGCCAGGGTCAGCGACATCCTGGCCCGTACCAAGGCGCCTGCCGAGCGGCTCAAGTTCGAAGTGACCGAGACACTGTTTGTCGGGGACCGTGACGGCGTCGAGCGCACCATGAGACAGCTCAAGGCACTGGGGGTGACCTTTGCGCTGGATGACTTTGGCACCGGTTACTCATCGCTGGCCTACCTGAAACGCCTGCCCTTGGACGAACTGAAGGTAGATCAGTCGTTCGTTCGCGATGTCCTCGACAATGCCACCAGCTCGGCCATCGTGGCCAGTACCATTGCCCTGGCGCGCAGTCTCGGGCTCGATGTGATCGCCGAGGGGGTGGAAACCCTTGAGCAACGTGACTGGTTGATTCAGCATGGCTGCCATCGTTTCCAGGGCTACCTCTACGGCCAGCCAGCGCGCATATCGGAGCTGAGCCTTACCGTGTTGTAGCCGTTCTATCGCCAGCCCTATCGCCGGTGTTGTGTTGAACCATGATGGAGCCATGATGACAGCGCCATTCTTTATCGATGCCTGGTCGTTCACCCATGGGCGGCGCCAGCTGCCTGAGCCCGCACCAGGCCCCCTCGAAGTGGGCGCCTGGTACCACTTTCAGCGGGATGTCGAGGAGACGTATCACCGGCTGGAACAGGCCGGTATCCCGGAGTCCGCAATTGACGGTGTCCTGGCCGAGGACACACGACCACGCTTTGAGTCACTGGGCGATGGCAACTTTCTGTTGATCTTGCGGGGCGTCAACCTCAACGCAGGCGAGCAGCCGGATGACATGCTCAGTATTCGCATCCTGCACTACAACGGGGTGCTGATCTCGACCCGCAAATTGCCCTCGCGTGCCATCGCCGACATTCGCCATGACCTGGAACAGGACACCGGCCCGGATGATCTAGGAGCGGTGGTGGTGGAGATCATCGAGAAGCTGCACCAGCGGATCGAAGATTTTGTCGAACCCTTCGATGCCATCATCGCGTCACAGGAAGAAGCACGCGAGACCGACAATAGTGTGCTGATGGCGCTCAACAAACGCCTGATCAAGCTGAGACGATTCCTCAAGCCCCAGCGTTATGCCCTGGAGGCCATGATCGACAACTTGCCGCCATTGTTGAGTGACGATCGCTTTGACCTGGCCAATGGACGAGACACCATTCAGCGCATCAACGAGTCGGTGGATTTCTATCTCGAGCATGTGGGGATGGTGCAGCAGTACCAGGCTCACCAGCACACGGAGAAGGTCAATCGCAACACCTACCTGCTCTCGATCATCTCCGGCGTGTTCCTGCCCATCAGCTTTCTCACCGGGCTGCTTGGGGTCAATATTGGCGGCATGCCCGGTGTCGATAGCCCGCTGGCCTTCGCGCTGTTCTGCATCTTCATGGTTGTGCTTGTCGCGGTCGAGATGGTCGTGCTCAAGCGCTGGCGCTTTATCTAGTCGATGGGCTAGCCGGGGCTGAGGCTGGCCTGTTCAGGGTATCCCGCGGGACACGCCGCAGGTGGCTTTCTGTCTTGCCCCCTGGCAGGGCGGCGATCAAGTCGGCGGCGTGCAGCAGGCGCGGCAGATCAATGTCGCTGACCAGACCGCCGCCCTGAAGGGCATAGACCAGATCCTCACTGGCGGTGTTGCCGGTGGCTCCAGGGGCGAAAGGACAGCCACCCAGCCCACCGCTGGCCGCGTCCAGTGCGGTGGCGCCCTGAGCCACCGCGGCCAGCGCGTTGGCAACGCCCATGCCAAAGGTATCGTGGCCATGGAAGGCCCAGGCCAGCGTCGAGGAGCGGTGACGTTCCGTCAGCCGGGTGAAGTGGTCCGCTACCTGGTAGGGCGATGCCCGCCCTGTGGTGTCACACAGCGCGACCTCCAGCGGCACATCGCCAATGATTGCTAACGCCCGCTCCAGCACGTCATCTACCTGTTGCCAGCGGATCGTGCCGTCGAAGGGGCAGTCGAAGCAGGTGCCCAGACCCAGGCGCAGCGTGGTATTGCCCTTGGCTCGCAGCGCCTCGACCACCCGGGAAAGCCCTTCAAGGGATTGCTCCACCGTTTGGCGCACGTTGTTGAGGTTGTGCGCCTCTGACACCGACACCACGTAGACCAGTTCATCCAGGTCATGGGCCAGGGCCAGTTCCGCGCCCTTGAGGTTGGGCACCAGGGCGGAGAAGCGCACGTCCTTGCGATGTGCGAAGGCGTGAATCAATTCGCTGGTATCTGCCATCTGAGGAATGGCGCGAGGACTCACGAAGGAGCCGATTTCCATGCGCGTGATGCCGGCATCGAGCAGCGCCTGGATCACCTGAATCTTGCGCTCGGTGGGCAAGGGTTCGGCAATCGATTGGAAGCCATCGCGGGGCGCGACTTCGACCAGTTCGACAGCGGCGGGTGTAGCAGTCATGACGATTCTCCAGGGTGTTCAAGGGCAGAAGGGGATGGCTGGTCAGCGACCGGTTGATCGGGAGGCGGCAGTGGTCCGCCGCGACCCATGCTGGCCAGCGTGTCGATTAGAAACTGCAGCCCCAGCGCAGTGAAGCCGATGGGGAGCAAGGCGTAGGGCAGTACCATGGGCGTGCCGAGAGAGCTTGACACCCGCTCGCCGTATTCGAAGGCTTGATACGCCATCAACCCACCACGCCAGGCAAGAATGGCGCAGAAGATGACGCCTGCAAGACCCGTAAGGACCTCCAGCCAGCGGCGAACCGCCTGGGGCAGCTTGTCCTTGAAGAAGGTGATGCGTATGTGGGCATCGAAGCGCTGGGCTTCGGCGGCGCCCATGACGGCCAGATAGACCAGCAGGAAGGAGTTGATCTCCAGGCTCCAGTGAGTGGGGGCGGCGAAGGCGTAGCGCATCAGGGTGTCGTAGCAGATGGACCCCATCATGAAGACCAGCACCAGCATGGATGCCGCCCGCAGCAAGGTGAGTACCCTGTCCCAGCCCAGACGAACCAATGTCAGAGCAAATGTGTTCATGTGTTGTCGTTCTCCTTCCGATGACCCCAGGTGCTCACGACTGTCCCAGCGCCAGCTGAATGGCGCGTTCTCCGATGTCTTCACCCACCTCGCCTTTCCAGTGATCCCAGACCTTGTGGGTGGTTTCGTTGAAGGCCGCCAGGTCCTCCTCGGTGGGCGCGATGACCTCGACGTTCTCGGCGCGCACCTGGGGCCAGTAGTCATTGGGGTAAATGTCGTCATTGCAGTGGTGGATGAAGTTGTCGTCGTACCACCGTGCGGCGTCAGTCAGCAGGTTCCGGCTGTCGTTATCCAGCGCGTCCCAGCGATCTCGCAGCATGAAAGGGGCGACCGAAAAGCCGGTGATGGGGAGCTGGTAGCACACGTCGACCTGCTCCTGAAGGCTGCGCCCGATGATGGTCGAAATGTTGAAGACCCCCGCATCCACGGTGCCGCGCTGCAAGGCCATATACGTCTCTGAAGAGGGAATTCGCACGGCGCCGATATCGTAGGCCTCCAGCGCTGAGGTGGCCTCGAAACTGACGACGCGCACCTTCTTGCCACGAATATCGTCTAGCTGACGCACTGCGTGCTGCTGGGTGCTCCAGATGTATTCCGGCTCGAGAATCCCGCCGCCCGAGGACAGCATGTAGAGATTCTCCTTCGCCAGCTGTTCGTTGATCAGCTCGAACAGCGGGCTGCCAAGGCGAAGGCGCTCCGGATGTCGGTACAGCTCACCGACGACGCCGGGCAAGCCCGTGATGCCAAGAATGGGGAGAGAACGGGTGATGTAGGAGGTGGTATGAAACATGAAATCGATCGTGCGCGAGCGCAGTGCGGGAAGCTGCTCATCGGCCTTGAGCAGCTGGCCCGAATCATAGAAGTCCACCTCCAGGACGTCGCCCCCGTTGTTGCGCAGGTAGTCAACGAATCCTGCCGACCCGTAGGTCAAGGCCTTGTAGGACGGTGGCAGATAGGTGACCCCGGTGAAGGTCGTGGCGGCCTGGGCGCGTCGTGTCATGAGCGCCTGGGGCCCCAGCAGTGCGGTACCGGCTCCGGCGAGTGCGGTGGTCTTCAGCAGTTGGCGGCGAGTCAGTGTCATGGGAACGTGTCCTCTTATCGTTGTCGTTGTCGTTGCTTCAGCGGTTGCTTGGCTCTTGGGCAGAAGTGTTGGTTGAGGCTTGTCTGGTCAGTGCATCAGGCCGGGTAGCCATAGGCTGATGCTGGGAAACATGACGAACAGCATCAGCACGATGAACTGCACCGCGACAAAGGGCAGCGCACTCTTGATGATTTCCTCGACGGATAGCTCGGGGCAGACGCCTCTGAGCGCGTAAAGATTGAGACCCACCGGCGGTGTGATGACCGCAATCTCCAGGTTCAGCACCATGACGATGCCGAACCACAGCGGGTCATAGCCCATGGCCTGGATCAGCGGCAGCAGCACAGGGGTGGTCACCACGATCAGGGACACCGCATCGACAATCATGCCGAGCAGGATCAGCAGCAGCATGATGGCCAGCATGATCGCCCAGTCAGGCAGACCAGACACCGTCAGTGACTCGGTCAAAAGCTGTGGCACGCGGACCATGTTGAGATAGTCGCCGAAGATCTTGGCGCAGCCGATAATCAGCAGAATGGCGCCACTGATGCGTGCCGTACTGGCGAGAATCCTGGCGAAGGAGGCCCAGGACAGGCAGCGGAACACCAGCGCAGCGATGAGCAGGGCCCCAAAGGCACCAATCCCCGCGGCTTCGCTGGGGGTCGCCAATCCCGAGTAGATCGACCCCAGCACGACCAGCACAAGCAATGCGGCATGCCAGATATGGGCGAGACTGTGCCAGCGCTCTCGCCAGCTGAAGCGCTTCTCGACGGCGGGCGCCTCTGCAGGCCTGAGGCTTACCCGCACAAAGATGAAGAGTGACAGGGCCAGCGCCAGTACGACGCCAGGCACGATGCCGCCAATGAACAGGTCGGCGACCGACACGCTGGCCACGGCGCCATAGATGATGAAGGGAACGCTCGGTGGAATCAGCATGGCCAGGGCGCCAGCGCTGACGACCGCTCCAGCCGCTAACGAACGGCTGTAGCCACGTTCGAGCATCTGGGGCACGGCGATGGAGCCGACCGCTGCCACTCCCGCCAGACTGACTCCCGACACGGCACCGAAGACCGCAGAAGCGCCCACCGATGAAATGGCCAGGCTGCCCCTGAGCCAATGCAGCCACGCCAGGGCCGCGCGGAACAGATGGCTGCCTACCGGCGTTGCCCCCAGCAGGTTGCCCATGAGGATGAACAGGGGCAAGGCAATCAGCTCGAACGCATTGAGCTGACCAAACAGTGATGAAGGGGCGAAGAAGAACGCCATGGAGCCGCGGGCCATATAGAGGCCCGCGAGGCCAGCAAGCCCGAGTGAAAGAAAGATCGGGATGCCAAAGGCAATCAGCGCAATCAGCAGCGCCAGCACGATGATGGGTTCCATTCAGAGGCCTCGTTGTTGTTGTAGCCTGTTGCCGGCACTGACGAGCAGCTGCGGCTTAGGGAAACGCGGCACAAATGCCTGCGCCGCTCGGCTGATGACGTCAGCGCTCCCTCAGATGACCCCGTCTCTACGCAGCTGGTCGATATCGCCTGACGCCATCGACAGCCAATCTCCCAGTATGGTGTCGGTGTGCTCGCCCAGGGCGGGACCAACATGGCGGACCTGGCCAGGAGTCGCCGACAGACGAGGAAAGACATTCTGCATGGGCAGCGGTTGGCCGTTGCGGTCAGGCACGTCGACGATGGAGCCGCGCTCACGGATGTGCTGGTCCTCCAGCATGTCCTTGGCGGTATACACTAGACCGGCGGGCACACCTGCCTCGGCCAGCAGGTCGACGATGTGCTGGGCATCGTGGCGGGACGTCCAACCGGCGATCAGCGCATCGATGGCCTGCTGGTTGTCGCCTCTGGCACGATGGTCGACGTAGTCGGGGTGGTCTGCCAGTCCTGGCTGGCCCATGGCCTGGCACAGCCTGCGGAAGACGGTGTCCTGATTGGCGCCGATGATGACGTCACGTCCATCCCTGGCGGGGTAGGCGTTGGACGGCGCAATCTTGGGCAGGAAGCTGCCGGCGCGTTCGCGAATCTTACCGGCCCTGGCGTAATCGGGTATCAAGCTTTCCATCATCGCCATCACCGCTTCGAAGATGGCGCTGTCCACCACCTGGCCCTGCCCGCTGCGCTCGCGCTGGTGAAGGGCGAGCAGCGCGCCCATGGCGCCCTGGACGCCGGCCAGGGTGTCCCCCAGCGAGATGCCTACCCGGACCGGCGGACGATCGGGATAACCGCTGATGTAACGCAGTCCGCCCATGGCCTCGCAGACAGCGGCAAACCCTGCCCGTGAGGCGTAGGGGCCATCCTGACCGAAGCCGGTGACCCGCACCATGATCAACCCAGGGTTATCCGCAGACAGGCTGTTGTAGTCGAGCCCCCAGCGCTCCATGGTGCCTGGACGGAAGTTCTCGATCAGCACGTCGGCCTCTGCCGCCAGGCGCTTGAGCAGGGCCTGACCTTCGGGCTTGCGCAGGTCCAGCGTGAGCGACTGCTTGTTGCGCGCGATCACGTTCCACCACAGCGGCTCGCCGTTGGCGTCGGTCTGGCCCCATTGGCGCATGGCGTCACCCTTGCCCGGTGGCTCGATCTTGACCACCTGGGCGCCGAAGTCGGCCAGGATCTGGCCGCAGGTCGGGCCGGCAATCAACTGTCCTAGTTCCAGCACCTTCAGGTCATCGAGAGGCAGGTTGGCGATGAGGTCTTTCATGGCGGAGTCCGTAGGTAGAGGTTCAATGGGGCGCGTTACCTGGCCGTGTCAGGCGACGTGACGATAGTGGTATGCAATTCGCGGGCGGCGAGCAGGTGGGCTCGCATCACGTTCTCGGCCCAGGCGGCATTGTTTGCCGCGATGGCGGTCAGCATTTCCCGGTGATGCTGCATGCTGCGATGCAGGGCCTCGCGGTCGTAGCTCGCGAAGTTGCGGCGGATGATCGAGGTTCGCACGACACTCTCGAGCATCTGGGCCAGTCGCTGATTGCCGCTGGCCTGAATCAACAGCCGATGAAAGCAGTGATTGAGCGAGGCAAGCTCACTGTGCTCCGCGCCGCCGAGTGGTCCCTCCGTCAGCGCTTCCATGCGAGTTGCCAGGTCCTTCAGTTGGGTCATGGTCGCGGGATCCATGCGCCTGGCCGCCAGGCCAACGGCCATGGGCTCCAGGACCAGGCGCAGCTCGAAGACCTCCCGGGCATCGTCTGCGGTCCATTCGCTGACCCTGGCGCCCTGATGGGGAATCGCCTCGAGCCAGCCTTCAGACACCAGTTCGCGCAGCGCCTCTCTGACTGGGGTGCGACTGACCGCCAGCTCTCTGGCTACCGCCGCCTCGCGGACGAACTGGAGGGGACGATAGGTCCCGTCGAGAATTCGCTGCTTGATGGCCTCATGGACCTGGGCAGTGGCCGTGGGGCCGGGCGTGGCGGTGCTGTGGTCGGTAGACGTCACGGCGCTTCTCTCACATTGCATGCAATTCCAAGAGTAGCGGCTAACATCAGCGTCTGAAGTTAGACTTTGGAACGAAATTGCATGCAACCTGCGTCAACTATGGGCAGGAACGGGCGAGGACGAGCCGAAGGCGTGGGCGGACAGGTAGGGGCAAATAGGGGCAAGCAGGGCAGCACAAGATAGCCGCAGCGAGGGGGCGCTGATGATCAGGCCCCACCGCGGTCAGCGACCTGCGTCAACGATGCGCGGCGAACAGGCTGTCGGCCAGGTAGCGCTTGTCGAACTGTCCGGCGTCAGCCAGGGCGGCCGGATCCGGCAGCAGCAGGCGATGTCTGCTGCGATGGATAAGGCCTTCCTCGTCCAGAGCAGTAAAGGTGCGGCTGACGTGAACCGGGCTCAAGCCCAGCACATCGGCCAGCATTTCCTGCGACAGGGGCAGGCGCAGTGCATGGTCCTGTTGTCGTCCTGCGGTCTTGGCCAGGCGTTCATACATTTCCATGATGAAGTGGGCGAGCTTCTGACGAGCGCTGCGGCGCGACAGGTTGACCAGGCGTTCCGTCAGCAGCACCTGCTGTCGGCTGGCCATGGCGAACAGGATGGCGGTCAGATTGGGTGACTGGCGAAAGATGTCGTCGAGTCGGTCGTGGGGAAAGCGGCAGACCACTCCATCCTCGATCATGCGCACGCCGGTCAGGCGCTGATGAAAGGCGTACTCCCTTAGCCCGATCACGTCCCCGGGAAGGTAAACCTCGAGAATCTGGCGCGATCCATCTTCCAGCTGCCGATAGGAGTAGGCCCAGCCTTCGCTCAGCGTCAGGAAGTCGTTGGCGGGATCTCTCTCTTCCCAGAGTTGCGAGCCCGCGGTCACATCCAGCGGGGACTTTTCCAGTGCTTCCACCAATTGTTGGTCATGCTCGCTCAAGCTGCGGTAATGACGGAAGTGTCTGACGATGCAGCTGTCCTTGGACGGCACGGCAAGGCTCCTTGAGGTGTGATCATGACGCAGATGAATCCTGCGCTTACGTTAACCCAGGTTATGTCGGGGCGGTAGTCGTGGGCGCAGGATGGACGAGCTGTCGTAGGGATTCCCTCAGCATCACCCGGTCTGCGCTCGACACTGCCTTGAACGGCGGTGTCGGGCATCCCGTGGGCGAGGGAGCTTCCTCCCACTCTCCACCGAAAGGAAAGCATCATGCATATCGGCGACACCCTGCGGATCCGTCGCGAGCTCGTGATGGTCGCAGATGACCAGCTCGTGTCCGGCAATACGGCAGACATCATTGATACATCAGGCCTTAGCCCGGACGACCACCAGGATCCCTTACCCCGCTATCGCGTGTTGATCGACGACGTAGGCGAGCATGAGTGCTCGTGCACCATCCTTGATCGCCTCACGTAATGCTCTTTTGAGGTTGGGGCGAAGCCCTGACGTGCCGTTGCGGCACGCTCGTGCATCCAAGCGTTAGGTCTCCCTCGTCGGCCAGTGCCGGCGAGGTGGCGATGTCTTTAGAGAGGCTTCGTTGGCCAGGATCCAGCGCGCACTATCTTTCTTCACTCACTCTCATTTCCTCATCCTCATTCCCTCGCTCTGATTCCCGCTTCCTCGTTCCCTCATTCTCCTTCCCTAGGCTTCTTTTCTTCACCATCTTGTGCTGAATCGGAAGGTGGCTGATAGTGCTCGGGAAGGCGTCTTGCCTTCTCATTGGGCTCTGTTCTGGCGGGAGGGAAGGCATGTTCGACTGGGTGGCATCACCCGAGGCATGGATTGCGCTGGGCACGTTGACGGCGCTGGAAATCGTGCTCGGCATCGACAATATCATCTTCATTTCGATACTGGTGGGACGCCTGCCGGAGCATCAGCGCCAGCGCGCCAGGATGCTGGGGCTGGGACTGGCGATGGGGGCACGCATTGCGCTTTTGCTATCGCTGGCTTGGGTGATGAGCCTGACGGCACCACTGTTCACGATACTGGACGTGGAGATATCGGGGCGTGATCTGGTGCTGTTGCTGGGTGGGCTGTTCCTGCTGGCAAAGAGCACTCACGAGATTCATGCGGCGGTGGAAGGTGCCGGCGACACTTCCGCGACCAAGGTCGCGGCGTCCAGCATGGTGGCAGTGCTGGCGCAGATTGCCGTGATCGACATTGTGTTTTCGCTGGACTCCGTCATCACCGCAGTGGGCATGGTCGACCATGTTCCGGTCATGGTCATTGCGATAGTGGCGGCCGTGGGTGTGATGATGGTGGCCGCCAAAGGCATAGGGGAGTTTGTTGATCGTCACCCGACGATCAAGATGCTGGCACTGAGCTTTCTCATTCTGATCGGCGTCATGTTGGTGGCCGAGGGACTCGGCTTCCATATTCCAAAAGGCTACATTTACTTCGCCATGGCCTTCTCGGTCACCGTCGAGATGCTCAATCTCAAGATCCGCGCAAGGAACCAGCGGTCAGACCAGAAGGACGTTCCTTCCGACGGCTGACCCCGCAGCGAGAGGCCGGGTACAGGCGTCGACATGCTCAGCCGCCGCTGGCTCGCACGAACAGCAAGCGCCTTGCTGTTCGTGCTGAGTGGGCGCTAGGACCCCTGGCGCAGCCGTGTCAGACCTTCCTGGGCACTGGAGGCCACCAGCTCGCCCTTGCGGTTGTAGATGCTGCCGCGGGCGAGGCCTCGCGCTCCTCCTGCCCAAGGGCTGTCCATGTCGTACAATAGCCAATCGTTGACGACGACGTCCTGATGGAACCAGAGCGAGTGATCGAGACTGGCGATCTGCAGTGAAGGATCGCCAAAGCGAATACCGTGTGGAACCAGCGACGTGGTCAGCAGATTGAAGTCCGAGCTGTACGCCAACAGGTAGCGGTGAAGGGCGGCGTCATCGGGAAGCTCGCCACGCAGGCGGAACCACAGTCGCTTGCGCGCAGGCTGTCCCGGCTCAGCGCTGTCCTCGACGTGGCGAAACTCGATGGGATGACCGGGGAACCTTAGTATCGCATCGCTGGCGTCCGGTTCGCTGATATCGAGGCTGGGCATGCTGGCCTGGTGGCTGAAGCCGTCTTCACGGCCGTGGAAGGACGCACTGCAGAAGAAAATGGGACGCCCTTTCTGAATAGCGGTGATGCGACGAGTGGTGAAGCTGCCGCCGTCGCGCACGCGATCGACCTGGTAGACCACTGGCATGGATGCGTCACCCGGGCGCAGGAAGTAACCGTGCAACGAGTGCACTTGGCGCTCAGGATCGACCGTCTGAGTAGCCGCGGACAGGGCTTGCCCAAGCACCTGTCCACCAAACAGCTGAGGCAGTCCCAGATCCTGGCTACGGCCCCTGAACAGGTTCTCCTCCAGCATTTCCAGGCCCAGCAGGTCAACCAGGCCCTTCAAGGCGTCGGACATTCGCGTATCCTCCATGAGCCGGCATGAAACCGGCCTGTCGATGACCGCTGCGACAAGGTGTTCTTCGCCGCGGCGATCAGAAATCAGTAATGTGCTTGTTGACCAGTTTACGGGAGAGACCCATCTTGCGCAGTGATGAATTCTATATGCACCGAGCGCTAGAGCTTGCTGAGCAGGCGGGGCGCGCGGGAGAAGTGCCGGTGGGGGCGATCGTGGTGGATGCCGAGGGAAACATCGTCGGCCGAGGATTCAACTCCCCCGTTTCCCGTCATGATCCGAGCGCCCATGCCGAGGTCCAGGCGCTAAGAGACGCAGGCGTCACGTTGTCCAATTATCGTCTGGAAGGGTGCACGCTGTACGTCACGCTGGAACCCTGCATGATGTGCAGCGGCGCGATCATTCACGCGCGCATTCGCCGCCTGGTGTATGGCGCCAGTGAGCCACGCTCGGGAATGGTCGAGTCCAAGGCGAATCTGTTCGACCAGCCCTGGCACTTCCACCGGGTGGAGGTGCAAGGCGGTGTCCTGGCCAGTCGCGCCTCTCGACTGTTGAAGGCCTTTTTCGTGGAGCGCCGCGCCGCGGCTGATCCGCACAAGGGGCAGGACGCTAGCTGAAGCCGGTGGCAGGCAACTCAAGTACGTCAGCGGCTGGCGTCAGCCACCGGGCTCAGCGTAAAGGTCTGTGCTCTGGACAGCTCCCTCGGGGGCCGCTGGGGCTTCCTCCACTCGGTTGCGTCCCCTTCGCTTGGCCCGATAAAGCGCCAGGTCCGCTTGATGCAACAGATCCTTGGGCGCAACGCTGCCTTGGGCCTGCGTGATCAGGCCAATGCAGACGGTCAGTGGGCGGCCATCAACATGCTGTATGCCGCTGGACTGAACCGCCTCACGCAGTGACTCAGCCCACTCTCTGGCCTTCGCTGCGTCGCCTTGAGGAAGGTAGATGACGAATTCTTCTCCCCCGTAGCGGGCGGCGAGCCCATCCTCGGGCAGCTGTCTACGAACGGTCTCGGCGAATCGCTTGAGTGCCCGGTCACCCGCTTGGTGGCCTTGTTGGTCGTTGATGCTCTTGAAGTGATCCAGGTCGCACAGCAGTAAGCTCAGCGGCTGCTGTGAGGCGCTTTTCGGCAAGCTCGCCAGAAACTTGCGGCGATTCAACAGTCCTGTCAGGTCGTCATGGTCTGCCAGCCATTCGATGTTTTTCTGCAGTCGCGAACGGCGACGCATCTCGCGACGTAGCTCAGTGTTGGTGTCGGCGATCTGGTGGTGCTGTTGACGCTGCTGGTGACGGCTGTAGAGCAGCTGATACAGCAGCCAGGCCACAATGAAACCGGCGCACAGCGAGGCAGCAGGGTAGTGCAGCTTGAGCTGGCTGAGGAGGGCGTGGCTGGGGCGAATCTCCAGTCGCAGGGGGTGCGTCAAGAGTCTCACTGTACTGCTGACAGACCAGGGCCCCTCTATATCTGGGCCGGGAAGACGCCACACCGGACGCTTGTCTGACCATAGCGTGGCCTGCCAGACACGGCCGTCGCGAGCTTCAGCAGGCATGACCTGAGTGGTCAGCCGGTCCAGGTCGAAGGCCAGCCAGATCGTGCCCAGCGGCTGATGGCTGGAGGACGACATGACCGGCAGGAAGCTGATGATGCCACGTGCACCGTCCGGCAAGGTCAGCACGGCAGAGGCGCTCTCACGGGGGGATGTTGCGGAGTCTTGCGCGTCTGGCATCAGCAGGCCGACATGGCGAGCAGCGTCGCGATCCAGGCCGGTGTGACCTGTGGACTGAAACCGTCTCAACCTGCCTTCTGGGCCTGCCAAGGCGATGAAGGCAAGGTTGGGGAAGTCAGCGAGAAAGGCTTGGGTCTGCGCTTGCCAGCGCAGTGGGTCCGGTAGCGCTCCGTCGAGTTCCCAGTCCAGGCGCAAGCGACGCGCGGCCAGCAGCTTTTCATTGATTCTTGAGGTGATCTGCTGGGCAAGACGATCCGACTCGCGCTGGGCCCGGTCCATCAATTGATGATTGGCCTCGCTTTCCTGCAGATACCACACCCCCGTGGCAATGCCGGCGATCAGACAAGCTGGCCCCAGGCCGCGCAAAACGCTGGGCAAGGCGTTACGCCATCCGGTGACGACGGTAACCACTTGGGTGACCAGTAGCAGTGCTGCCACCGCAAGGAGCCATGGACCGGCCAACGGCGCGAGGGGATTCATGGCTCCAGGCCACCATTGCAGATAGGCCAGCATCGACCAGACCAACGCGGCCAGAGCATGCATGAGCGGCGCACCGAGACTTGCCCGAGTACGCAGCAGCAGACTGAGACTCAAGCAGGTCAACAGCAGGGTATCCAGTAGGCTGGGTGGGCTAAAGCCCCAGCGTGGCGGCGATGTAGCCAGCGCCAACGGTTGGTCGAAAAGCGGAGCGGATAACCACGGTACGGGCAGTAGATAGCCCGACAGGATCATCAGCATCACCATCAGTGATGGCACCAGCAGGCACTGGCTGAGCCACAGTCGCTGGCGGTACCAGGCGAGTTGGCCCAGGCTGATCAACAGCGCCAGACAAAGTGCGGTGCCGGTCGATGAGGCGCCGAAGGCTGTATCTGACACTACCAGCGTTGCCCACAGCCCGGCTACAGATAGCGCCAGAGCGGCGAGCGTCAGCGGAATCCGCAGGGGGGGCATGATGTGGCTCCGGGAAGACATGTCAGATGCAGTTTGTCAGTGCGGGTCGCTGAACCTTCCCGTATCGGCTGGTGTGCTCGTATCGGCAAATTTCAGCGGTCATGCGCCAATGGTAAGCAACCTAATGTCTTCGTGCCTCCATAACCCTCATTTACTTGGCGGTGGCTTGATCCTTGTCAAGTTAGGCGTCGGTCTCAGTACGATTGCGCCCATTACGCTTGGCACGATAGAGCGCGACGTCGGCGCGATGCAGCAGATCTTCGGGAACCAGAGTCTGTTCGTCGTGGGTCGCGACGCCAACGCTGACCGTCATGGGGCGACCATCGGCATGCTCTATGCCGCTATGCATCACCGCCTGGCGTAGGGTCTCGGCGATTTCCAGGGCGTTGTCGGCATCCTCCCCGACCAGTAGAACCACGAACTCCTCACCTCCGTAGCGTGCCAGCACGGCATCGGCCGGTATCGCCAGGGCCCCGACTCTGGCGAAGCGGCGCAGGGCCTTATCACCGGCCTGGTGGCCCAGCTGGTCGTTGATGCTCTTGAAGTGATCGATATCACACAGCAGGACCGCCAGGGGACGCTGCTGTCGTTCACGCTGCAGGGTGGTGAGAAACAGCCGTCGGTTCGGCAACAGGGTCAACTCATCGTGGCCGGCGAGCCATTCCACCTCTCGCTGAAGCTGGGTTCGGTGGCGCACTTCCCGACGCAATTCCTCGTTGGAGCGGAACATGCTGGTGTGCTGCGCGGACATGCGGTGGTGGCCGAAGACCACCATGTACAAAAGGTAGGCCAGCAACAAGCCAATGCTGAGACTGGCGGCCGGCTGGCGTGACTGCTGAGCCAGCAGGTACGCCGAGGAGGCGCTGAGCGATACCACCAGTTCGTGACGTCCCACGGCGATGACGCTGTCGTGGGTCCAGGGGCCGGGTGTCTCTGCTATCGGCCAGTCCCGGATCACATCGTCGGCAACGGCCAGGCGCATGTGGTTATGCTCGCGGTTCAGGCGCGTTGCGGCGTACAGCTGATCGGCCAGCACCGGTAGGCTGAGCACCATGGCGGCTGCCCCGGTGATCTGCTGGGTGCGGTCACTGATGATGGGAAGGTAGTAGATCATGCCCGGCATTCCCTGCAGCAAGGGCACGACGCCGGTGTGCCCCTCCTCGCCCTCGCGCAGCGCCCGTGACAAGGCGTCGATATAGGGGCGGTTAACGTCCAGCGCATTGATCCCGACGATGGCGAGGTTGGCGTCGTCCCGGGGGTAGACGTAACGAATCGTGCCGTCGGGGTCGATATAGGCAATGTTGAGGAAGTAGGCAAAGTCACGATGGTAGCGTTCTGCCTGGCGCTGCCACTGTGTCGCGGTAGGTTGCACGTCGAGCAGGCTCCAGAAGCTGGCAAAGCGACGTACCGCTTCAAGGTGGGCCGTCACCTCGTTGCTCAGTTGCTCCGACAATCGCTCCGTCTCTTCCTGCATCTGGGCCTGCAGCCTGCGATCTTCGTACAGCCGTTGCTGGTGCCACACCAGTATGGTCACCAAGACCAGTGCCAGGGACGGTAGTAGACTGCGCAGAATGCTGGGACGGGTATGACGCCAGCCGGCGACGACGCCGCTGAACTGGGCGCCGAGAAGCAGCGTCAGCAGCGCCATGCTGGCGGGGGTGCCCGCAAGATTCTGCGGGGAGTCGGTGTGGCCGTTGAGCACGAGCCACAGCTCGGTGATCAGCAGCAGCAGTGACAGTGACTGGAGCAGCGGCGTGGCCAGGCTGGCACGTGTGCGTCCGAGCACTCCTCCGGCCAGCGCCAGCAGAATGAACAGCTCGATCAACGGAGGACGCAGGCTGTCGATACCACTGACGCCGGGCAGGCGCGCGGCCCAGTGCTCGAGCGTGGCGTAAGGAAACAGTCCCTCGGGCAGCAGGTAGCTGGCCAGGCCCAACAGCAGCACGGCGAGCACCGGCAGCAGACAGACCGCAGACAGCCGCACCCCCCGCCAGTACCAGGCGGCTTGCCCCAGGCTCACCGCGAGCAACAGCGACCAACTGGCGATATAGCTCTGGTCTTGGATCATCACTGGCTTGATGATCAGGCCCGTCGCTGCCAGCACAGCAACCAGCAGGGTGAGGACCAGGGCGATTCGCGACATTGGCAGGGGTGTCCTATGGCATCGGCGGAACGAGTTCAAAGATCTCGGAATCCGCCTGATCCGGCAAGCGCGCATTCAGCTTGTGAAACTGCTGTTGGCTGCGGTCGACGTAATCGAGGATCTCAAGATAGCGGCGGATATTCTGCACATAGATCACCGGTTCGCCACCCCGAGCGTAGCCATGGCGGGTCTTGCTGTGCCATTGGCTTTCCTGCAGCAGTGGCAACGCGTCGCGTACATCTCGCCAGTGGTCCGGGTTGCCACCCCGCATACGGGCGATATCACGGGCGTCGTAGAGGTGCCCGAGGCCGACGTTGTAGGCCGCCAGGGCCATGTACAGTCTGTCATCGCCGCGAATCGAGTCAGGCAGACGTTCCTCGATGCTGCGCAAGTAGCGGGCGCCTCCCTCGATGCTTTGGGCCGCGTCCAGGCGATTGGCCACGCCGACTTCCTCGGCGGTGGCATTGGTCAGCATCATCAGGCCGCGGACGCCGGTGGGTGACGTCGCTTCCGGGTCCCAATGGGACTCCTGATACCCCACTGCGGCCAGCAGCTTCCAGTCAAAGTGCTGCTCTCTTGCCGCCTGCTTGAACAGTTCATCGTAACGGGGCAGGCGCTGGTTGACGTGGTGGATGAAGACCCGGGCACCGACATACTCGAGATAGTCATCGTGGCCGAAGTAGCGGCTGACAAGAAGGTCCAGCTCACCGCTGTCCTGCAGATCCTCCAGAAAGGCGTTGGCCTGTTCGACCAGGGCCAGACCGTCCAGGGAGGCAAAGGCCCAGGCCATGGTGACCGGCTGGCCGACATCGAAGCCATCTTCCACCTCAGGGAAGAACAAGCGGTTGAGCCGGAACTGGTGGGCATAGACCACTGCGGCGTCAAGGTCGCCATCTTCGACCCGGCGCAGCAGGGCGGCGATTTCCAGGTCCTCCGCCTCCTTCCAGCTCAGCTGTGGACGACGCTGCTGCAGCTCGTGCATGACGCGACTGATACCGGTGCCCTTGGCGATGCCGATGTTCAGTTCGAGCAGATCATCAAGCTCGTCTGGCGGTGGCAGGTCACGCCGGTAGACGACCATGGGCTGCATCGACAGAATCGGACGCGAGAACATCAGCCCCGGTGCCAGCGGGTCCAGCGGCAGCGCGGCGGCGCCCAGGTCTCCCTGATCACGCACCGCGTCGAGGACGCTTTGCACGTGGTGATCATCGCTGAGATTCAGGCTGACCCCGAGGCGATCGGCGAAACGCCGCATCAACTCGTACTCGAACCCAGTGGGCCCCTGGCGTCCCTCGTAGTAAGTGAAAGGGGTGTTGCGGGTGTGCACCGTGATGAAGTCGCGCTCCAGCACTCGCTGCAGCGTGACGTCGGAGGGGGGCACGGGCGGTCTGGGCCAGCATGCGAGAACCAGGCCCAGGCCGATGGTGACAAGGGTGCGCAGGTGTCGCGCGTGACGTAAACCGTCCTTCATCGTAAGACATCGCTGGCCGTGGAGCGCCCACCTTACCCAGCCCCTGCGAAACTGTCATCCGCGACGATTTCTCGCACCCGCCGGTTTCCAGTATCATATGTCGTCTCGCCCGCCGCGGCCCCTTCTTTTATCGCTGACCTTCAGAGGCTCCTGGATATGCTCGAACTGCGCGGAGCGCCCGCCCTGTCCAACTTCCGTCACGCCAAGCTGCTGGCTCAACTGCGTGCATCCGTCCCCGAGATCGAGGCACTGCACGCCGAGTACGTGCACTTTGCCGATGTGGGGGAGGAGCTCAACGCTGACGAGCAGGCCCTGCTGTCACGGTTGCTCGACTACGGTCCGGCGCAACAGGAATCCGACGTGGAAGGCCTGACGCTGTTGGTGGTGCCGCGGGTTGGCACCCAGTCCCCGTGGTCGTCCAAGGCCACCGACATTGCCCGTAACTGTGGCTTGACCCAGATCAAACGTCTGGAGCGCGGTGTTCGCTACCGCTTGAGCGTCCGCGGTGAGCTCAAGCAAGCACACTTTGATGCCATCGTCGCTGGCCTGCACGATCGCATGACCGAAACCGTGCTGCATGATAGCGCCGATGCGGCGACCCTGTTCGCCCACCACGAGCCGGCTCCGCTCGGCCAGGTCGACGTTCTTGAAGGCGGCCGCAGCGCGCTGGAAACCGCCAATCGCGAGCTCGGCCTGGCCCTGGCCGAGGACGAGATCGACTATCTGGTCGACGCCTTTGTCGAGTTGGGGCGTAACCCCAGCGACGTCGAGCTGATGATGTTCGCCCAGGCCAACTCAGAGCACTGCCGTCACAAGATCTTCAACGCCGACTGGCTGATCGACGGTGAAGCCCAGAGCCACTCGCTGTTCAAGATGATCAAGAACACCTATCAGGCCTCGCCTGAGGGGATCTTGTCCGCCTACAGCGACAATGCTGCCGTCATCCAGGGCAGCGAGGCGCGACGTTTCTATCCCACGCCGCTGACCGGCAAGGACGGAGAGCGTGCCAGCTATGGCGGCAAGGTGGAGCCAATCCACATCCTGACCAAGGTCGAGACTCATAACCACCCCACCGCCATCGCCCCGCATCCGGGCGCCGCTACCGGTGCTGGCGGCGAGATTCGCGATGAAGGCGCCACCGGTATCGGCGGCAAGCCCAAGGCGGGCCTGACCGGCTTTACCGTGTCCAACCTGCGTATTCCCGAGTTCGTGCAGCCCTGGGAAGCCTTCGACTACGGCAAGCCCGAGCGGATCGTCACCGCGCTGGACATCATGCTTGAGGGCCCCATCGGTGGCGCCGCCTTCAACAACGAATTTGGGCGTCCCAACCTTACGGGCTACTTCCGTACCTACGAGCAGGACGCCCTGGGCGCCGGCGGCATCGAGCGTCGTGGCTACCACAAGCCGATCATGATCGCTGGCGGTTACGGCAACATTCGTGATGAACACGTTGCCAAGGGCGAGATCCCGGTGGGCGGCAAGCTGATCGTGATGGGCGGCCCGGCCATGCTCATCGGGCTGGGCGGCGGCGCGGCCTCTTCCATGGCCTCGGGCTCATCCAGCTTTGATCTCGACTTCGCTTCGGTCCAGCGCGACAACCCAGAGATCGAGCGACGTGCCCAGGAGGTCATCGACCGCTGTTGGGCCCTGGGTCAAGACAACCCCATCTGCTTCATTCACGACGTGGGCGCCGGTGGACTGTCCAATGCCTTGCCGGAGCTGGTCAAGGATGGCGACCGTGGTGGACTGTTCAGCCTGCGCGAAGTGCCCAACGCCGAGCCGGGCATGAGCCCGCTGGAAATCTGGTGCAACGAGGCCCAGGAGCGCTACGTGCTGGCGGTGGCCCCCGAAGATCTCGAGACCTTCGACGCCCTGTGCAAGCGCGAACGCTGCCCCTACGCGGTGGTCGGTGAAGCGACTGCCGAGCATCATCTGGCCGTGGTGGATGGCCACTTCGATACGCGCCCGGTTGATCTGCCCATGAGCGTTCTGTTCGGCAAACCGCCGAAAATGCAGCGGGAATTCGAGCGCAATAGCCTCGAGCTACCGGGCGTCATGCTCGATAACCTGGACCTTCGCGAAGCCCTGGACCGAGTGCTGCGACTGCCGACGGTGGCGTCCAAAAGCTTCCTGATCACGATCGGCGATCGCTCCATCACCGGACAGGTGGCGCGCGACCAGATGGTGGGTCCGTGGCAGGTGCCGGTGGCCGATGTGGCCGTGACCACCGCCAGCTTTGATACCCATGCCGGTGAAGCCATGGCCATGGGCGAGCGTTCGCCGGTGGCCTTGATCAACCCCGCGGCCAGCGCGCGACTGGCGGTAGCCGAGTCCATCACCAACCTGGCGGCGGCCCCCATCGCCAAGCTGGGCGATATCAAGATGTCCGCCAACTGGATGAGTGCTGCCGACCACGTCGGTGAGAACCAGGCATTGTTCGACGCCGTGCACGCCGTAGGCATGGAGCTGTGCCCGGCGCTGGGTATTGCGGTACCGGTCGGCAAGGATTCGATGTCCATGCGCACGGCCTGGGAGCAGGATGGCGAGCAGAAGGCCGTCACCTCGCCGCTGACCCTGGCGATCACCGGGTTTGCCCCGGTGACCGACGCGATGAAGACGCTGACGCCGCAGATTCGCCTGGATCAGGACGAGAGCGACCTGCTGCTGATCGACCTGGGCGCCGGCCTCAACCGTCTCGGTGGCTCTGCACTGGCTCAGGTCTATGGCCAGGTTGGCAACGATTGTCCTGACCTGGACGATGCCGAGGACCTCAAGGCGTTCTTCAGCGTGATCCAGGGGCTCAACGCCGATGGCCGCCTGTTGGCCTATCATGATCGCAGCGACGGTGGCCTGATCGTCACCCTGCTGGAAATGGCCTTTGCCAGCCGCGCCGGTCTCGAGATCAAGCTGGACTGGTTGATCGATGAAGCCTCCGAGGCGGTCAATGCGCTGTTCAGTGAAGAGCTGGGCGCCGTCATCCAGGTGAGCCGTGAGCACACCGAAGAGGTGCTGGCGCAGTTCGCGGCGGCGGGGATCGAAACCTGCGGCGTCATCGCCCGTCCTCGCTACGACGACCAGATTCGTGTGACGCTGTTCGAGGAGCCGCTGCTCGAGACCACGCGCCAGCTGACTCAGCGTACCTGGTCCGAGACCAGCTATCGTCTGCAGGCCCTGCGTGATAACCCCGAGTGCGCCAAGAACGAGTTCGACAACCTGCTGGATACCCGTGATCCCGGGCTGAGCGCCACGCCTACCTTTGATGTGGACGAGGACATTACGGCGCCCTTCGTCAATCTGGCGCGCCCCCGTGCGGCCATCCTGCGTGAGCAGGGCGTGAACGGGCATCTGGAGATGGCCTGGGCCTTCGACAAGGCCGGTTTCGAGGCCGTCGATGTGCACATGAGCGACCTGCTGGAAGGGCGCGTGGGTCTGGACGAGTTCAAGGGGCTGGCCGCCTGCGGTGGCTTCTCCTACGGCGACGTACTCGGCGCGGGCGGTGGCTGGGCTAAGTCGGTGTTGTTCAACGAGCGCGCTCGCGAGCAGTTTGCCGCCTTCTTTGCCCGTGAGGACAGCTTCTCGCTGGGCGTCTGCAATGGCTGTCAGATGCTGTCGCAGCTCAAGGAACTGATTCCCGGTGCCGAGAGCTGGCCGCGCTTCGTGCGCAATGAGTCGGAGCAGTTCGAGGCCCGTGTGGCCATGGTTCAGGTAGAAAAGACACCGTCGATCCTGCTGGCCGGGATGGAAGGATCGCGACTGCCTATCGCCGTGGCCCATGGTGAGGGGCGTGCCGAGTTCCGCGATAGCGCCCACCTGCGCAGCATGCAGGGCTCGGGGCAGGTGGCATTGCGCTATACCGATAACTACGGCCAGTGCACAACGCGCTACCCGGCCAACCCGAATGGGTCGCCATCCGGCATCACCGGACTGACGACACCGGATGGCCGCGTCACCATCATGATGCCGCACCCCGAGCGGGTGGTACGCGCCGTGACCAACTCCTGGCGTCCGTCAGAGTGGTCTCAGGATGGCGCCTGGCTGCGGTTGTTCCGCAATGCGCGGGTGTGGCTGGGCTGAACCAGGTCCCTCTCAGGACTCAGCGTGTCTGCTAGACCCTGTGATAGCGCCGCCTTCGGGCGGCGTTGTCGTTGCTGGCGATGATGACTCGCTGGAAAGGTTGATGCTTGAGCTTGTGCTGCTACGCAACAGGTGCCAAGTTTGATGCTGCCGATATCGGTCTTTTTCAGATGGAGCCCCCATGTCGCCTCCCACCCAGCGCCGTTTCCATGATCGCCTGAGCGTGACCCTGGCCAACCACGTGGCCAGCGTTCACCTTGAGCGACCAGATCGTCACAATGCGATGGACCCCCCGATGATCGACGCTCTGCTGGATGCCCAGCAGTGGCTTGCCGAGCGTGTCGGGGTTCGCGCGGTGGTGCTCAGTGGTGAGGGCGAAAGCTTCTGCTCTGGTCTCGACGTGGCCTCGGTCGTGGCGTCCCCGGAGCGCATCGCCTGGCTGTTGAGCCCGGATGCCCGCGGCATCAACCCCGCTCAGCGTCTGGCGCTGGGCTGGCGCGAGCTGGGCGCACCGGTGGTGGCGGCGCTGCATGGCCATGTCTATGGGGCAGGCCTGCAGATGGCGCTGGGGGCAGATATTCGGATTGTTCATCCCGAGGCGATCCTGGCGTTGCCGGAGATCGAGTGGGGGCTGATGGCGGACATGGGGGTCAGCGTAACCGCCGCCTGGCTGCGCCACGATATCCTTCAGGACATGATGCTGACCGGGCGTCATCTTGCCGGCGATGAAGCCATGGTACTGGGCCTGGCGTCGCGCCTGGATGGGGACCCGCGGGATGCCGCGGCTGAGCTGGCGGGCGACCTGGCGCGACGCTCGCCCAAGGCGGTGGCCGCCGCGCGCAAGTTGTGGCGTGAAGCCCCCGGTCTCGACCAGCGCGGGCGTCTGGCGATGGAGGCCGAGCTCCAGCGCAATCTGCTGGCAGGGCAGGAACAGCGCGAGGCAACCCGTGCTCGCCTGGATGGCAGACCGCCGCGCTTTGACTGAGCGCGAGCTAAACCGCCGTGCCCGCCTGGATGGCAGACCGCCGCGCTTTGACTGAGCGCGAGCTAAACCGCCGTGCCCGCCTGGACGGCAGACCGCCGCGCTTTGACTGAGCGCGAGCTAAACCGCCGTGCCCGCCTGGATGGCAGACCGCCGCGCTTTGACTGAGCGCGAGCTAAACCGCCGTGCCCGCCTGGATGGCAGACCGCCGCGGTTCGACTGAGCGCTGTCCAGGGAGCGTTGCTCCGGCAGTCGGCACAGGGCCCCGGCGGTGCACAAGCACCGCCGGGGCCCTGTCGTTGACGCTACCCCCCGCGTTATCACTGGGGACTCACCCTTGTGGTCAGCCCGCAGTGGCGGTTCGGGCCGGTGTGTTCGGGTAGATGCCGAATAGGGTGGCGTAGATCACGGGCAGAATCACCAGGGTCAGCAGTGTCGCCGCCCCCAGGCCGAACACGATGACCACTGCCATGGACGCGAAGAAGGCGTCACCGAACAGCGGAATCATGCCCAACATGGTGGTGATCGCGGCCATGGAGACGGGACGTACCCGGCTGATGGCGGCGGCCATGATCGCGTCGAAGGGCGCATCGTGCTCACCCATCTGGATCTTGATTTCCTCTACCAGCACGATGGCGTTCTTGAGCACCATGCCCACCAGGCTGAGGGTGCCGAGCAGCGCCATGAAGGTAAAGGGGGCGTTGAATGCCAGCAGACCGCCGACGATGCCGATGACGGTCAACGGCACGATGGACCAGATCGCCAGCGACTGGCGCAGATTGCCAAACAGCAGCATGGTCAGGATGAACATGCCGAGAATGCCGAGGGGCAGCAGCTTGAACAGCGCTTCCTTGGCATCCCGTGAGGTTTCGTCCTCGCCCCCCCAGCCGAGGTGGTAGCCCTCAGGCAATGGGATCGCCTCGATCTTCGGCTGCAGCCTGGCCAGGATATTGGCCGCCGTCTCGCCGGACAGCGGCAGCGGTTCGGCGTACACGGCCAGCATGCGTTGACGATCTCGGCGCTTGATCAATGGGTCGTGCAGACGTGTCTGCAGCGGCCCCATGACGGACCCGGCGCTGACGTACTTCTGTTGTTCGGCGCTCCACACATTCAGGCTGGAAAGGTCATTGAGTCCGTAGCGCTGGGAGGCTTCGTCACGCAGGACGATGGGTATCAGGTCAGAGCCCTCGCGGTAGACCCCGGCGACCTGACCGTCATTGTGAATCAGCAGCGCCTGATGCAGGGCTTGGCGGGTGACGCCCACGCGGCGGGCCTGCTGTTCAAGGAAGTCCGGGGTCAGTTCTTCCACCCGATTGCCCCAGGACAATCGGATGCTGTCGACCAGCGGATCGGCACGGAACACGTCGCTGACCTGGGTGGCCAGGGTACGCAGGGAGTCAGGATCAGGTCCGTAGATCCGCGCCTCCAGACTTGCCTTGGCCGATGGCCCCACCTGCAGTGCCTGGACCTTGTACTGTACCTGAGGGTATTCATCGCGCAGCAGGGTGATGATGTCGGCCATGCGCTGGGCTCTGCTGTTAAGGTCGTCGGTCTCGACGATCAGCTGGCTGTAGCTGGCGTAGCGGTCCTCCGGCGAATAGGTCAGGGTAAAGCGCTGGGCGCCGCCGCCGATGACGCCGGTGACGTGGACCACTTCATCCATCTTGGCCACCTGGGCCTCCAGCTGGGATGCGATCCGCTCGCTTTCGAGGATATCGCTGCCCTCCGGCATCCACACGTCGACAAAGAACAGTGGCGTGGTGGAGTCGGGGAAGAAGGCATTCTTGATATTGGAGGACAGTGCGAAGGCGCCGACGAGCAAGCCGATGCAAGTAGCGATGGTGAGCCAGCGGAAGCGGATGCCCTTGTCGACCAGCCAGCCGAAGATGACGAAGATCAGTCCCTTGTAGGGATCGCTGTCTGTCTGCTCCGCGTCCGCCGGTGCGTCCTTGAAGAACATGTCGAAAAAGAAAGGCGTCAGCGTCAGGGCGGTCACCCAACTGAGCAGCAGCGAGTAGAACAACACCCAGAACAGTGAACCGACCAGTTCGCCAGTGGCGTCCGGCGACAGACCGATGGGAGCAAAGGCGGTGATGGCGATGGCGGTGGCACCCAGCAGCGGTAGCCAGTTCTGGCCAGCCACTTCCTTGGCCGCTGCGAGCTTGCTCTTGCCCTTGCCAAGGCCAATCAGCATGCCTTCGGTCACCACGATGGCGTTGTCCACCAGCATGCCCAGCGCGATGATCAGCGCGCCGAGGGAGACCTTCTGCAATTGCAGGCCGTGGGCGGCCATCAGCATCAGCGTGCCGAGGATGGTGATGGTCAGGATCAGCCCCATCAGCAGGCCCGAACGCACGCCCATGAAGATCAGTAGAACGACGATGACGATGCCGACCGATTCCATGAGGTTGATGACGAAGCCGGATACCGCTTCCTGGACCACTTCGGGCTGGTGGTAGACCGGCGTCAGCTCCATGCCCAGTGGCAGGCGGGATTCTAGCTCGGCCAGGCGCGCATCCACGGCCTCGCCTACCTTGACCACGTTGACGCCGGAAACGAAGGACAGGCCGATGGAGATCGCCGGTTTTCCGTCGGCGTGATAGAGCTGCCCGGGTTGGTCCGTCAGCCCACGCGTCACGGTGGCGATATCGCCCAGGTGGACCGGGTTGGCGTCTGGGCGCCCGATGATCAGATCCTCCAGCGCCTGAACGCTCTTGAACTCGCCGCTAGGCTGCAGTGAGATGATCTTGCCGTCACGACGCACGCTGCCGGCATCGGCCACGGCATTCTGGGCGTTAAGCAGGGCGATCAGTGCATCTGGCGGGATGTTCAGTGCCTGCATGCGCTCACGATTGAGCGAGATGGTGACTTCTTCGGGCCGGTCGCCGGCAATGACCACCTTCTTGACGCCATCGACCAGGCGCAGCTCCCGCTGCAGGAAGTCGGCCTGGTTCTTCAGGTCATACAGGCTGTAGTCGTCGCCGGACAGGTTGAGCAGCAGGCCGTAGACGTCGCTGAAGTCATCTACCACCAGCGACTGGCCGGCGCCGGGCGGCAGGCTGGCCTGGGTATCGCCGATCTTGCGCCTGAGCAGGTCCCAGTATTGGGGCAGGGCGGTACCCTGCACATCGGTGTCGAGCTCCACCGTGATCTGGGACAGGCCCGCACTGTTGACCGTGCTGACCCGCTTGAGGTTTGGGATCTCCTGAATGGCCTTTTCCAGCCGCAGGGTGACTTCTTCTTCGACCTGCTGTGGGGTGGCGCCAGGGTAGGCGGTGCTGACCAGCGCCATGCGGATGGTGAAGTCAGGGAATTCGAGCTGGCCAAGGCCAAGGAAGGAGACCACGCCGCCTACCGATAGCAGCAGGGTGATCATCCAGCTGATGGTCCTGTTGCGTAGAAAATAGCCGATCATGGTCAGAGCCCCGCTTCCTGGACCCAGGGAGTGACCGTCAGCTTGTCACGCATAAGGTGGGAGCCTGCGGTGACCAGCTGATCTCCCGGCTGGAGATCACCGGCGATGAAGACGCCATCGTCATTGGTGGTGTGCACCTCGACCGCGACGGCTTCGACATGGCCTTCGGTCTCGTCGTCGGCCACGTAGCGCCACACCACGGTGTTGTCCGGGGCATCCTCAAGGGTGACGACGGTGCCGAGAGGCACCCGCCACAGGCCCTCGCTGTCCCCGGTCAGGGCGTTGATGTCGATCTCCACCACGGCACTCATGCCCGCCAGAACGTTGACGTCATCGGGGGTGGGCAGGGTCAGCTTGACCTCGTAGCTCAGGGTGCCGCTTGACGCGCGGGAGTCGTGCTCCTTGTAGCGCGCCGGGAAACGGCGTGGATCGTTACCCAGACGCACCCAGGCCAGGGAAGCGTCACGGCTCTGGATATCGCGAATGCGCTCCCGATTGAGGCGGCGCACCTGTTGTTCCGGCAGCTCGAAGGTCACGTCGATATTGCCCGGCTGCTGTAGTACCGCGATGGTCTGCTGGGGGGCGATGACCTGGAAGTTGTCGACGGGAACACTGGCGATGACGCCATCGAAGGGAGCTTTCAGCTCGGTGTAGTCGAGCTGATCCTTGGCCAGGTCGAACTGGGCCTGGGCCGAGAGAAAGGCCGCGCGAGCTTCGTCAAAGGCGGCGCGGCTGATGGCGCCCTTTTCCACCGAGACCTGCATGCGGTGGTAGGTCGCCTGGGCCAGGTCATAGCTGGATTGAGCGTTGGACAGGGCGTTGCGAGCATCACGGTCGTCAAGCAGGGCCACCCGCTCGCCGCTGCTGACGACCTGGCCTGCTTGAACATTCAGCTCCTTGAGTTCGCCGCCGACCCGAAAGGACAGGTCGGTACGCTCTGATGCCTCGACGACGCCGGGGTAGGCGCTCATCGAGCTGTTTCCGATCTCGTCCAGGGTCAGTAACTTGACCGGTCGAGTCACCTGCTTGGTCAGGGCAGGCGTTTCTTCGCTGCAGCCATGCAGCAGCGGTAACCCGGCGATGACGAAACACGTAGCCAGCTGGCGAAAGTGGCGAAGGATCATGAAGGGGTCCTTGGTAAGGGGACAAGGTGGTCGGCGGGAGGTGCCGACATGGATGACGCAGCTGGGCTGGGAGAGCCCGGCTGTCAGCCTGTTGTGACGGGTTACCAAGATGGCGTAGAGTGCATCGCCTTCCTGGTGGGATGACCTGCGGTGGCTCGCGTCGCTGGGTGCCCTGATGGGGACCCTGACGACGCTCATTGTCGAGATGCCGGTGGCAGCATCGCCTTCGATAGCGGCCTTTATCCCTTCGGCACGCACGCGCAGGCGCTCCATGCTACGAATCGAACGGGTTAAGTATCCTGCGCTAGATCAAGACATGCCGAACTCGGCAGAGGAGTGTTGCGCGAATGGCGGTAGCTGGTGCGAAATTTGACCAAATAAGCACACCGACACTGCGCCCCTATCAGCAGCAGGCCGTGGCGCAAGTGGTCAGTCACTTTCGTCGTAGCGATGACCCCGCCGTGGTGGTGCTGCCCACGGGCAGTGGCAAGTCACTGGTGATTGCTGAGTTGGCACGTCTGGCCAAGGGCCGTGTGCTGGTCCTTGCCCATGTGCGGGAACTGGTGGAACAGAACCACGCAAAGTATCTGGCCTACGGCCTGGAGGCAGATATTTTCAGCGCCGGCCTTGGCCGCAAGGAAAGTGCACGGCAGGTCGTGTTTGGCTCGGTGCAGTCGGTGGTGCGCCATCTGGATGCCGTCAGTGATGAACAGAACGCCCACGGGCCTTTTACCTTACTGGTGATCGATGAGTGTCACCGGGTGTCGCTGGAGGCCTCGTCTTCCTACCATCGGGTCATTGATCACCTGCGTCAGCGCAACGCGTCGCTCAAGGTGCTGGGCCTGACGGCGACGCCTTATCGGCTGGGGCAGGGGTTTCTCTATCATCGTCATCACCATGGCATGGTGCGGGGGGATGAAGACTGCTTCTTTCGCGACTGTGTGTTCGAACAGCCGCTGAGGCTGATGGTACGCCAGGGCTACCTGGCCAAGCCGGTCAAGATTGATGCGGCGGTGGCACGTTACGACTTTTCCCGACTGGTGCCTGGCAGCACCGGTATCTACCGCGAAGAGGACCTGAATCGTGTCGTGGCAGGTCACCGTGCGACGCCTGGCATCATCAGTGAAGTGATGGAGCGCGCTGCCGATCGTCAGGGGGTGATGCTGTTCGCGGCCAGCGTAGCCCACGCTGAGGAAATTCTGGGCTATCTGCCCGCGGCGGACGCCGCCTTGATCACCGGAGCCACCGCTGGGGACGAGCGCACCCGGATCATCGATGCGTTCAAGGCCAAACGCCTCAAGTATCTGGTCAATGTGTCGGTGCTGACCACCGGGTTTGATGCGCCCCATGTAGACCTGATTGCGATCCTGAGGCCTACGGAGTCGGTCGGTCTATACCAGCAGATCGTCGGCCGTGGGCTGCGTCTCTCACCGGGCAAGCAGGACTGCCTGATCCTGGACTATGCCGGTAACCCTTGGGACCTGTACGCGCCTGAGGTGGGGAGCCCGCGTCCAGACAGCGATAGCGAGCCGGTTCAGGTGGCGTGCCCGCAGTGCGGACATGCCAACCTTTTCTGGGGAAAGCGCGATGGCGAACTGGTGATCGAGCACTTCGGTCGGCGCTGTCAGGGGCTGGTCGATGCCCAGGGGCAGGCGTTGACGCAGGCGGAGCCAGGTGCAAGGCAGTGCGATTTCCGCTTCCGCTTCAAGACCTGCGGCGACTGCGGCGCAGAGAACGATATTGCGGCGCGACGCTGCCATGGGTGTCAGGCGTTGCTGGTGGATGCCGATGACAAGCTGCGCGACGCGCTCAAGCTGAAGGATGCCAGAGTGCTCCGAGTCTCGGGCATGCAGCTTGAGGCGACCACCAACGGTCGTGGCCTGCCTCGGCTCAAGGTCACCTATCACGACGAAGATGGCGCCAGTCTGTCGGAGTGGTTCGCGCTGGAAACGCCGGCACAGCGCAGGGCCTTTACGGCGATCTTTTTGCGTGATCACGCCCGTGCACCTGGGGTAGAACTGGCGCCGTCGACGCCGCAGCAGGTCTGCGACGATCAGCACCGGCTGAGAGCGCCGGACTTTGTGGTAGGGCGCAAGGTGGGGCGGCACTGGCAGATTCGCGAGAAATTATTCGACTACCGTGGTCGCTACCGCACCGCCGACAGCGCGCAGTAGTGCCGTAGTGTAAAAGTGCAAGAGTGCAAAAGCGCAGGCAGCGCGGAGCATGCGCTGTCGTCTGCAGCCAGGGAACGACCGTCCCTGTCGTCGTGGCTCAAGGCTATTGAGCAGACGCTTCCGGGCATCGGTCTCGGCTTAGCCAGAACGCGCAGAGCTTGATAAACTGGGCGATCGGTAACGCAGCGGTAGTTCTTTCATGTCGGTCTCACATCGGGGCCAGATCCAACGCGACCAGGTTCACGTGTGTGAGTGATTTGCCGACAACCAGCGAGAACGATGCCGGGGGGGAGGATGCTTCCTCAGCGAACACGGCGTCTGCGCCGACCCAGGTGCAGGCATTGGGCCGGCTGTTTGATGAGCCGATCACCGAATTACCCGAAGATCTCTACATTCCCCCCGAGGCGCTGCGGGTGTTTCTCGAGGCGTTCGAGGGACCGCTTGATCTGCTGCTTTATCTGATTCGCCGCCAGAATCTCGACATCTTGTCGATCAATGTCGCCGCCATTACCCATCAGTACATCGAGTATGTCGAGCTGATGAAGGCCATGGAGATCGAGCTGGCGGGCGAGTATCTGCTGATGGCGGCGATGTTGGCCGAGATCAAGTCGCGGACCCTGCTGCCGCGGCCGCCGAAGAGTGAAGACGGCGATGAAGACGAAGATCCTCGTGCCGAGCTGATTCGGCGCCTGCAGGAATACGAGCGGCTCAAGCTGGCGGCCGAAGCGTTGGCCGAGCTTCCGCGGATAGGTCGCGACTGGTTTCCGGCCCGAGCGGTACTGCCTCCGGTGGAGTCGCGGGTCATCCACCCCGAGGTGGAACTCGACGAATTGCTGGGTGCCCTGGCGGGCATCCTGCGTCGCGCCGAACTCAACCAGGCGCACCAGATCGAGAGCGAGGTGCTGTCCACCCGCGAGCGCATGCTGGCCATCATGGAGCGCCTGACCCATGAGCACTACACGCCCTTCGAAGCCTTGTTCTCGCTGGAGGAGGGCCGGGCCGGAGTGGTGGTCACCTTCATGGCGATCCTTGAGCTGGCCAAGGAAGCGATGATCGAAATTGTGCAGAATGCACCGATGTCACCGATCCACGTTCGAGCGAGACTGGCCGGCGACGAGGAAGAAGACCCCTACGAGGCGCTCGACGATGACGGCGAAAGCGCGTTCGATGTCGAGCCATTCGAGGAAGGGGGGGTGGAAGATGAGATGCTGGACGACGACATATCCGGCCAGGATAGCTTGGACGATGGGCACGGTGATGCCTACGATGAGTCTGCACCAGCCTCCACCGGAGAGGGGCTGAGCGAGGGAGACAAGCCCGCATGAGCGTGATGGAAACGCCCGATGCGCTGGACGAGATCGTCGAGGCAGCGCTGTTGGCTGCCGGTCAGCCGCTGGCGCTGGACCGGCTTGAGCAGCTGTTTGACGATCATGAGCGTCCGACCAGACGACGTCTCAAGGAAGCGCTCGAGCGTCTGACCGAGCGCCACGTCAGTGGTGCCATGGAGTTGATCGAGACCGCCTCGGGTTACCAGCTGCGGATTCGTCCGCGCTTGGCCAACTGGGTGGCGAGGCTGTGGGACGAGCGGCCCCAGCGATATTCCCGCGCCCTGCTGGAAACGCTGGCGCTGATTGCCTACCGTCAGCCGGTCACCCGCGGCGATATTGAAGAGGTGCGCGGCGTGACCGTAAGCGGTTCGATCATGCGGACGTTGCTGGACCGGGGCTGGATTCGTGTGGTGGGACACCGGGATGTACCGGGCCGTCCGGCGGTCTACGCCACCACCCGCAGCTTCCTTGATGACTTCGGCCTCAAGACGCTGGATGAACTGCCGCCGATGCATGAACTAAAGCAGTTCGAGGAATTTGATACCGAGGATGAGCCGCCTCCGCCACCTCCCGCGCTGCTTTCCCAGGCCGACGAGCCTGTGGAGGATGATCTCCAGGAGGACCTTCAGGATAACCTTCAGGAAGGCGAAGGACGGGATGAGGCAGACATCCCTCACCAGAACGCTGGGACGGCTGAGGGGGCGGCAGGCGATCAAACCGAGGCGCCCATTGAGGGCGCCGACACGACGGCCGGGATGGCCGACGAGCAGCACGCCGGGAAGGCGTCCGAGCGGGCAGGGCTGAGCTTCGCCGATCTTGAAGCCAGGCTGTCCGAACGCGCCCGGGGCCGCGTCGACGATGACACTGCCTCGGGGGTGGAACCCACAGAAAGCGAGAACGATGAATGACGACCACCAGCGAAAAACTGCAAAAGGTGCTGGCCCGTGCCGGCCTGGGATCCCGCCGCGAGATGGAGACCGCGATCTCCGATGGACGGGTCAAGGTCAATGGCACGGTGGCGACTCTGGGCGATCGGGTCGAGGCCCGCGATAGAGTCAGCTTTGATGATCGGCCGATTACCTTGCGCGCGGCCGATGAGGTGCCGCGCCGAGTGATCATGTACAACAAGCCGGAGGGTGAGCTGTGCACGCGCAAGGATCCGGAGGGGCGTCGTACCGTGTTCGACCGGTTGCCGCGTCTCAAGGGCGAGCGCTGGATTGCCATCGGGCGACTCGACATCAACACCAGCGGCTTGCTGCTGTTCACCACTGACGGCGAGCTGGCCAACCGCTTGATGCACCCTTCCACCGAGGTCGAACGCGAATACGCGGTTCGCGTCATGGGAGAGGTCAAGCGCGAGCATGTCGTGGCCATGGTCGACGGCGTGATGCTGGAAGATGGCCCGGCACGCTTCACCGACGTGCAGGAGTTCGGCGGTGAGGGCATCAATACCTGGTTCCATGTAGTGATCATGGAAGGGCGTAACCGTGAGGTCAGACGCTTGTGGGAGTCGCAAGGCCTCACCGTGAGTCGCCTCAAGCGTGTGCGCTACGGCAACATCTTCCTCGACAAGCGCGCCAAGGCCGGAGAGTGGGTGGAGCTGTCCCAGGACGAGGTGGACGATCTTGCCAGCGTGGCGGGACTTGAGTCGCGCAAGGTGCCTGAGCTGACCCCTGATGAAAAGAACCGTTGGAGCCGTGACAAGCACAAGCGCCGTCCGGTACAGACCATGAAGCGTGGTGGTAAGCCTACCCGCAAGGGCTGATGTTGGTAGCGCGAAGGCGAGCCCGGTCCTGGGCCGGGTGCAGCGTAGAGGTGCCCCACGGATATGCCCCGAGGGACAAGAAAACGCAGGTAATGAAAAAAAGGCTTGCGTCTAAAGGGGCATATCCGTAATATCTGCACCCGTTCGGAAGGGTCGTTAGCTCAGTTGGTAGAGCAGTTGGCTTTTAACCAATTGGTCGTAGGTTCGAATCCTACACGACCCACCAACCGAACCTGTGCATGGTCAGGCTGATTGCCTCCATGATTGGGTCGTTAGCTCAGTTGGTAGAGCAGTTGGCTTTTAACCAATTGGTCGTAGGTTCGAATCCTACACGACCCACCAGTTTCGCGGCCCTCGCTCTTCGGAGCGGGGGCCGTTTTTGTTGGGTATTCATGACGCTGCACGCTGGCGTAGGGCCACGGCCCGTTGCCGTCAGGCCCGCCAGACCGAGACACACCGGTGTGCTGGCGTCATTCCTTGGTCAGCTTGACGCAGCGGAACTCGGCATCCTGTGGTTGCTGGGTTAAACTGTGTAGCAGCTCGCCGTAGCGATAGACGCATGGGCGAGGGTGAGGACCCCACATGGAGGGTGCCGCCGGCCTGAAGGGCTGGCCGCTCTGACGGAGGTCCTCCTGGCGTGCCATGCAGCGGATGGCTGGTGGCACTGTCCCATCTGCAGGGGGATTCCCTGCCGGTCACAGTGGTAGACACGATGACAATCATGACTTCCCGCGCCGAGATTCGAGAGCATCTCGCGCGTCCCTACTGCCCCACCCGTATTCCCTCGGAAGACGCCGCTCGCGTCGATGAGATCAAGCGACTGCTGAAGGCCAATAATGCCGTGCTGGTCGCACACTACTATACCGATGATGCGATCCAGCAGCTTGCCGAGGAGACCGGCGGCTGCGTGGCAGACTCGCTTGAGATGGCGCGCTTTGGCGCTCGCCACGAGGCAGACACCCTGGTAGTGGCCGGCGTGCGCTTCATGGGCGAAACGGCCAAGATCCTGTCACCGGAAAAGCGCGTGCTGATGCCAACGCTGGAGGCGACCTGCTCGCTGGATGTGGGCTGCCCCGCGGACGAGTTCGCCGCTTTCTGCGACGCGCATCCAGATCGCACTGTGGTGGTCTACGCCAACACGTCGGCGGCGGTGAAGGCCCGTGCCGACTGGGTCGTCACCTCATCCATCGCGGTCGACGTGATCGAGCACCTCAAGGCCAAGGGCGAGAAGATCCTGTGGGCGCCGGACAAGCACCTGGGCGGTTACATCCAGAAGCACACGGGCGCCGACATGCTGCTCTGGGATGGCGCCTGTATCGTCCACGAAGAGTTCAAGGCCAAGGGCGTAGAGGATCTGAAGTCGGTCTATCCCGATGCCGCCGTACTGGTTCACCCGGAGTCACCGGAAGCGGTGGTCAGCCTGGCCGATGTGGCCGGCTCCACGTCGCAGCTGATCAAGGCCGCCAAGGAATTGCCCAATGACAAGCTGATCGTGGCCACCGACCGCGGCATCTTCTTCAAGATGCAGCAGGCTGTGCCCGAGAAGACACTGTTTGAAGCGCCTACTGCCGGTAATGGCGCCACCTGTCGCAGCTGCGCGCATTGTCCCTGGATGGCGATGAACGCCCTCGACAATCTGGCAGATGCATTGAGGCATGGCTCGGGTGAGATTCAGGTCAGTGATGCATTGCGGGTTCAAGCGCTCAAGCCGCTGACGCGGATGCTCGAGTTCCAGGCCTGAGATCGTCGCCGGAGAACGCTTGCCGCAAGAGACGCCCACGAGGCCCTAGATGAAGAGGGATCTCGTGGGCGTTGTCGTTGTCGCTAGCGGAATTTTTCCATCGTGCGGCGGTAGTCGAGGAAAGCGTCGCGGCGTCGCTGAATGCTGGCTCTGGCGTTAAGGTCGCCCTGACGATCCGCCACCGCTTCGGCCACCTCCAGCTGACGAATGGCGCGATCGATCTCGCCGGTCAGCTGCAGCTGTTCGGCACGCGCCAGGTGCCCCCACGCTTCGCGACCGCTGCGGCCTGCGGCTTCGGCCAACAGCCCGAAGACGGTGGGGTCTTCAGGGCGCCGTTGAGCCAGATCGAACAGCTCGCGATAGGCCGCATCGGGGTCACGCTGAAGCAGCGCTTCGCCCAGCAGTTGGCTGGTAGGGGGATATCCCGGCATCAGTCTCAGCTGGCGTTGAGCGCGTGCAATGGCATCATCCACGCGGCCGCCTTCCAGTGCGACCTGGACGGCGCTGGCCGGTAGCAGGGCGGTATCCGGGTGAGCCCTGGAGAGGCTGTCCAGCGCCGAGAGAGCCGTGTCGGTCTGACCCGAGCGGGCGTCGATCAAGGCCTGCAGGTAGCGTTGTGCATCGGCAGGTGCCTGGTCTTGACGTAGTACCGTCAGGGCTTGTCCCGGGGCGCGCTCGTGGATCGCCAGCAGCGCCCTGGCCCGGATGAGCTGGTACTGCAGGTCGTCCGGTGCGGAGCCGCTGACGCGCGTCTGGTTGACCCGTGACTGGGTATCGCTGATGCGCGACTCGGTAATCGGGTGGGTCAACAGGAATTCGGGAGGAGTGCCGCCTTGCAGGCTCATCATGCGCTGCATGGAGCGGAACATGTCCACCATCGCCTGGGGGTCGTAGCCGGCGCTGGCCATCGCCTGCAGCCCGATGCGATCGGCCTCTTCCTCATAGCGACGGGAGTAACGCAGCTGGTCCTGAATCATCGCCGCCTGGCTACCGGCCAGTGCAGCGATGCCGGCGTCGCCGGCGCCACTGGCGGCCAGGATCAAACCTGCCAGCATGGTAGCCATGGCGGGAACCTGGGTTTGTTCCGCGCGAGCCTTGCTGCGCGCGTAGTGTCGCTGGGACAGGTGTCCCAGCTCGTGGGCCAGAACCGAGGCGACCTCAGCTTCATGGGTGGCGAAGCCGAACAGGCCGCTATTGACCCCGACCACACCTCCGGGAACGGCAAAGGCATTGAGGGTCTTGTTGTCGACCAGGGTAACCGCGATATTGATCCCGCCCAGATCGCTGTAAGGCACCAGACGGCCTACCAGGGTTTCCACGTAGTGTTGGGCCAGCGGGTCCCGCCATTCCGGTACGTGGGCGCGAAACTGGCGTAGCCAGGCTCGGCCTAGGCGGGTTTCCTCACCGCTGATGGCGTTGCTGCCGGTGGACATCAGCGAGGGCAGGTCGAGCTCTCTGGGCTCATTCAGTCGAATGCCCTGGTCCAGGTACTGTGCCTGGGCGAGGGGCGCGGTCTGGGTCAGGGCCATAACGAGGATCAACCCCGCGCTGGGCAGGGGGCGAACGGTGGCGGCGAACAGCGATCGCTTGAACATCGTGATCCTCGTCGATAGCGATGAAGGGGTTGCCTTGGGACATTGATTCGGCCGGAAAAGTGCCTTTAAATCAAAGTGCCTCAAATTTGCCAGCGGGGCTGTATGCCCTTGGGGTGGCAACGCTTGGGGCGGACCAATATCGCATTCTCTCGGGAGAGATCATGGCAGTGCAACCTGACGATGTGCTAGATGCGTGCGGACTTCCCTGTCCGCTGCCGCTGCTGAAGGCGAAGCAGGCGCTTTCACGCCTGGCGCCTGGGCAGTTGCTGGAAGTCAGGGCGACCGACGCCGGCTCCTGGCGAGATTTCGAGAGCTTTGCCGAGCATAGTTCTCATGCGCTGGAAGGGCGTGAACAGCGCGACGATGTCTATGTCTATTGGCTGCGCAAGGCGGGTGACGCATGAGCCTGCGGACGGTATTCCGTAGCTGGGTAGACCACTATTTCTCGGATGAGGAAGCGGTTCTGCTGCTGGTGCTGCTGGTGGCCGGCTTTGCGGTGGTGATCTGGCTGGGCCAGATGCTGGCGCCGTTCCTCACCGCCCTGGTAGTGGCCTTTCTGTTGCAGGGCGCGGTCAACAGCCTGACGCGACGCAAGGTGCCGCATCTCGTCGCGGTAATGACCGTCTTCCTGGCCTTCGTCGGTGTGCTGCTGGCGATGGCGCTGGTGTTGCTGCCGCTGATCTGGAATCAGCTGGCGAGCCTGATACAGGAAGCACCAAGGATGTTCGCTGCCGGCCAGCAGATGCTGGATGACCTGCAGATGAGCTACCCCCAGCTGATCACTCCAGACCTGGTCCAGGACTGGATCGGGGTGCTGAGCCGTGAAGCAACGCAGTTGAGCCAGCGCGCGCTGACGCTGTCGCTGGCTTCCCTCGGCAACGTGCTGGGATTGATCATCTATCTGGTGTTGGTGCCGATTCTGGTGCTGTTCATGCTCAAGGATCGTGATCGCCTGGTGGGCTTCACGGTGTCTCTGCTGCCGGCCAAGCGTGATCTGATGACGCGGGTATGGAAGGAGATGGACTGCCAGATTGCCAACTATGTGCGGGGTAAGGCGACGGAAATTGTCATCGTCGGGACGGTGACGTTTTTCACCTTCGCCTTTTTCGGTCTGCCTTACTCAGCGCTGCTGGCGGTGCTGGTGGGTTTCTCCGTGCTGGTACCTTACATCGGCGCAGCGGTGGCGACACTGCCCGTGGCGGCCGTGGCTGGATTTCATTTCGGCCTGGGGGATCAGTTTCTGTATGTCATCGTCGCCTATGGGGTCATCCAGGCGCTGGATGGCAACGTGCTGGTGCCGGTGCTGTTTTCCGAAGCGGTCAACCTGCATCCGGTGTCGATCATTCTGGCGGTGCTGTTCTTCGGCGGCGTGTGGGGCTTCTGGGGGGTGTTCTTTGCAATCCCGCTGGCGACCCTGCTCAAGGCGCTGGTCTATGCCTGGCCACGGGGCATCAAGGAGCGCAGCATGGCCAGGCTACCGGGGAGTACCGGCACCGACGGCTGATCTCGCGCGTCGATGCCGGTCGGTCAGTGGATGCGACGGGTCGTCCCCGTCGCGGCCTGGCCCTGCTGCTAGCGCTGGGCGTTCAGTTCCTGCGCTGCTGCCAGCACTTCTTCCACATGGCCTTTCACCTTGACCTTGCGCCACTCCTTGGCCAGTCGCCCTTCAGCGTCGATTAGAAAGGTGCTGCGCTCGATACCCAGGTGTTCCTTGCCGTAAAGCTTCTTGAGCTTGATGACGTCAAATAGCTGGCAGACGGCTTCGTCCTTGTCGGAGATCAGCTCGAAGCTGAAGGACTGCTTGGCCTTGAAGTTCTCCTGGGCGCGGATGCCATCCCGAGACACGCCAACAACCAGCGTGTTGGCAGCATCAAAGTCGGCCTTGTGGTCCCGGAAGTCGCCCCCTTCGGTGGTGCAGCCGGGGGTGCTGGCCTTGGGATAGAAATAGACCACGACCTGGCGGCCACGTTGCTCGGCCAGAGAGAAGGTGGTGTCACCGGTGGCGGTGGCGCTGAAGTCGGGGACCTGTTCGCCAACAGTTACAGTCATGGGGGCTCCGAAATTGGCGTAGATGGATGTCCGATTACACGCAATGCAACACGCTATGTAAAGACGCGGCTGTACAGGGTATGGCCGCCTGAGTACCATTTGTGCTCTGGTCACGATCACGCTTCCCCGGGTCGCGACCCCCTTGGCCAACCACGCTTGCCGGAATCGCGGAAATCAGGTGTTTGGCAAGCCGACAACAGAGGAACAACGAGGATGATCACGGGCAGTATCGTCGCTCTGGCGACACCGATGAAGGCCAATGGCGATATCGACTGGGAAGTGTTGCGCAAACTGGTTAACTTTCACCTGGATAACGGTACCGATGCCATCGTGGCGGCGGGCACCACCGGTGAGCCCACGACCATGACCTTTGCCGAGCATTTCGATGTGATTCGCACGGTAGTGGAAGAGGTCAATGGCCGTATTCCCGTTATCGCTGGCACTGGCTCCAACAACACCACCGAGGCGGTGGAGCTGACCCGCTACGCCAAGGAAGTCGGTGCCGACTACTGTCTGACCGTGGCGCCTTACTACAACAAGCCGACCCAGGAAGGCTTGTACCAGCACTTCAAGGTCATCGCCGAGACCAGTGACTTGCCGGTGATCCTCTACAACGTGCCGGGCCGTACCTGCTCCGATATCTACAACGAGACGGTGCTGCGTCTGGCCGAGGTGGATAATATTATCGGCCTGAAGGACGCCACCGGTAACCTGGAGCGGGCAGAGGACCTGATCGAACGCCTCGAAGGCAGCGACTTCATGCTGTATTCCGGCGATGATGCCACGGCCTGTGACTTCATGCTGATGGGCGGCCACGGTGATATCTCGGTTACGGCCAATGTGGCACCCAAGGCCATGCACGACCTGTGTGTCGCCGCGATTGCCGGCGAGACGGAAAAAGCGCACCAGATCAACACGCGGTTGCTGCCACTGCACACCAATCTCGGCATCGAGGCCAACCCGATTCCCGTGAAGTGGGCGCTCAACCGTATGGGCATTATCGAGCCGGGGATCCGCTTGCCGCTGACCTGGCTCAGCGAGAAATACCACTCCACCATCAGCGAAGCGCTGCAGCTGGCGGGACTGATCGAGGACTGATGCTGCGGCATTCCTCTCGGTCGTGATGACGTGGACTCAATTATCAACCAAGGTGGACGCATGAATTCTGCGCTTAAAGGATTGCCGCTGGCGATGATCGCGGCACTGGCTTTGGCTGGCTGTGCCAAGGAAGGGCACTATCACGACCGCAACGAGGACTATGCTGACGCTCGGCAGGCCGCTCCTCTGACGCTGCCTGGCACCCGGGACCAGAGCCGCTACCGCGACATCATGCCGGTGCCTCAGGCGAGCGGCAGTTTCTATGCTCGCGAGGGTGACTTTGCGGCGCCCTTGCCTCAGACCTTGTCAGCCAGCACCGCGGTGGCTGCCGGTGATGTGGCGGTGCGAGAAACCGATGCAGATCGCTGGCTGGTGGTGGGTGCTGCGCCCGCGGTAGTTTGGCCAGAGCTTGAGCGCTTTGCCGAGCAGCGGGGACTCGAGGTCACGCGCAGTGATAGCGCCGCTGGGGTTATCGAGACTTCCGACGCCAGCCTGTTGCTGCGTCAGGGGCTGCGCACGGGTACCAGCGAGATTCGCTGTGATACCGCAGGGCAGCTCAACCGTCTGTGCCTGAACTCGCTGCAGCGTCATTTCGAGGCTCGCAGCGCCTCCGCCAGTATCGCGTCTGCCTCGGCCCAGCAGGCGACGGATCGTCAGAGCATCCGCTTCGAGCCCCGCGGCGACGATTGGGTGATGGTGCTGCCCTTCGATATCGACCGGGCCTATGCCGAACTGGCGTTCCAGCTCGAGAACAACTTCGATATGGAAGATCGTCGCGAACTGGTCTCTGCAGATGAAGCCAGCAAGCGGTTTGTCATCGACTACGTGACCGAAAGCGAGCGCACCCGCGGCTTCGTTGACTCGCTCATGTCCATGGACCTGACCGAGTCGATGCATCGCGTCGAGATGCGGCTGACGCCTCAGGGACAGGAGACAGTGATGGAAGCTCGGGCGGTCGATGACGAGCCTCTGTCCGGTGACGACCAGCGTGAGCTGCTGCAGCGCATGGAGGGCTTGCTGCGCTGATGGGGGAAGGATCTACCAGCGAGTCGGTGCACCGAGGCCTTCGCTTTGCCTCTCTCGGGAGCGGTAGTAAGGGCAATGCGACCTTGGTGACCGACGGCGATGCGCTTTTGTTGGTTGACTGTGGTTTTGCGCTGAAGGAAGCCGAGCGACGCCTGGCTCGGCTAGGCGTTCACCCGCGGCAGATCGACGCCGTGCTGGTTACCCATGAGCACGGTGATCATGTGCGTGGTGTGGGCCCGCTGGCGCGCCGTTACGATCTGCCGGTGCACCTGACGCCCGGCACCTGGTTATCGGGAAAGCTGGGGCGCCTGCCTCGTACCCATTGGATCACTCCCCAGTCTCGGTTTGCGGTGAAGGGGCTGGAGATCGATGCCGTCACAGTGCCTCACGATGCCAGAGAACCCGTGCAGTTTCGCATCAGCGCCAGCGATATTCGGCTGGGATTGTTGACGGATCTGGGACACCCCACCGAGCACGTCCAGAGAGCGTTTCGCGGCTGCGATGCGCTCGTTCTCGAATGTAATCATGATGTCCAGATGCTCGCAGATGGCCCCTATCCGCCCAGCCTCAAACGTCGAGTGGGCGGGCATTGGGGGCACCTGGCCAATGCCCAGGCCTCGGCACTGCTGACCACACTGGGGCTGGACCGCCTTCAGCGTATCGTCTGCTCGCATCTGTCGGAGCATAATAATCGCCCCGAACTCGCTCTGGAGGCTCTGATGCCTCTGATGAGCGGCGATGAATCTCGCCTGACCGTGGCTGCCCAGGACGACGGCCTGGATTGGCAAGCGATCCATTGATTCAGGACTTCGGTCCTTTGACTAAGAACCCTTTTGATTGCCTGTGGAGGCACCCATGGAAAAGCGCGAAGAACTCTATGCCGGTAAGGCCAAGTCCGTCTACGCCACCGATGATCCTGATCGGCTGATTTTGCACTTCCGAGATGATACTAGCGCCTTCGATGGTCGCCGCATGGAATCGCTGGAGCGCAAGGGCAAGGTCAATAACCGCTTCAATGCCTTTATCATGGCGAAGCTGGAGGAAGCGGGCATTCCCACCCACGTCGAGACACTGCTGTCGGACACCGAGTGTGTGGTCAAGAAGCTTGACATGATTCCGGTGGAGTGCGTGGTGCGCAATATCGCCGCCGGTAGCCTGGTCAAGCGACTAGGGGTGGAAGAAGGTCAGGCACTCAATCCTCCGACGTTTGAACTGTTTCTGAAGAATGACGAGCTGCATGACCCCATGGTCAACGAGTCGCTGGCGGAAAGCTTCGGCTGGGCAACCTCTGAGCAGCTGGCCGAAATGAAGGCACTGACCTTCAAGGTCAATGAGGTGCTGAAGCAGCTGTTTGCTGATGGCGGCATGCTGCTGGTGGACTACAAGCTGGAGTTCGGTGTCTTTCACGGAAAGATTGTGCTCGGAGACGAATTCTCGCCTGATGGGTGTCGCCTTTGGGACGCCGAAACACGAGAAAAGCTCGACAAGGATCGTTTTCGTCAGGGACTCGGCGGCGTCATCGAGGCCTATGAAGAAGTCGGTCGGCGTATCGGCATCGATTTCAGCTGACAGAGCGGCGCAGTCTCTCCTCTGCTCTGCTGCATCGCGCACATCGCCCGGACATTGGTCCGGGCGTTTTTTTTGTGGGTATGACTTTTCTTGAAAAGAGAGGGGAGGCTTATCTGCTGGGAAGGAGAGGAGAAAAGGGTGGGCACTCAGCTATTTATTAGACATTTTTTTTGAGATATTTCGGCATTCTATACGAGCAGAAACTGAGGTTCTTCATACTTGATTGTATTCGTTACTAACTCGATTTGTTGCATGCGTTATTGTAAATATAAGCAACATCTGTATGCGTAATGTCCTGCAGTAAATCGATGCTGAATTTTTTAATAGATTGTAATGTAAGTATTTTTTTTATCTATCTTTTGCGTCGTTGAACGTATGCGTGAGGTTTTTTGGAGCGAGTGCTGAGTTTTTTCTCATAAATTGTGCATATTCCATATATTTTTGCTTCCCGTAAGTGTTGCGTGCACATGAGTACAATGTTGGGCGGCAAAAGAGTCTCCTAGTCTGTAGGCGTGTAAAAAAATGTATCTCTGTTGTCGCCTAGGGAGCTTAATCAATGAGTTCGTCACAAAATGTAGATGCTACACAGCTCATCAGTACCGCCGTCATGAGTAGCGACTCGGGCTTTGCTGATATTGCTCACCTCGATGAAGACGGTCTTGCAGGAGGACTGGTGGGGGGAGCCGCTGATGATGCGGGCAAGGCAGTGCTCTCCCAGGGCTCGTTACCCTACAGCTTCGGTGCGGCTGGCCCTGCCGATAGTGGTGCTTTTCAGTGGAACTCTGATGGACTGCCGACCCTGACATCCCAAGGCGAGCCGCTGACCTTCCGCCGCTCGGCCGATGGTCAGGCCATTGCCGCCAAGACACCAGATGGCACACCGGTCTTACACATCACAGTGACAGACGTTGGGACTGGCGCCTACAAGGTGTACCTGCTGGGACCCTTGGACCACCCGGAATCCGGTGTAGAAGATAATTTGGTCTTCTCGGTGGGGTACACCATTACCGATAAAGACGGCAATCAAAGCTCGGCACGCCTGGCCATCGACGTTGATGACGATTCTCCAATGAACCGGATTGACGCGCCTGACAGCGTGCAGCCAGGAGATGTGGTGACCGGTACCTGGGCCGAGTTAGGTGGTGCCGATGGTATTCGTAGCAGCGTGGTGAGGCTGCCGGGTGATAGCACCGAATATCCGCTTGGCAGTGACATCGAGACGGGGGCTGGAACTCTTATCGTGAACACCGATGGTACTTGGAAGTTCACCGCGAACGAGTTGGCGGCGGGTACGCTGCGTTTTGACATTGTCACCACCGATGGGGACGGAGACGCTGCGAAGAGCAGCGCGACCGTGGAGATTGACTGCGGCTGCGGCGAGGGACCGACGACGCCTGAAATTGACGATGACCCTGACTCAGAGCCTTCCCAGGCTATCGTCGATGAGGATGGTCTGACTGGGGGCATCGCTGGCGGACTTAAGGATGTCCTGACCAACCAGACGGTGGCTTCGGGCAGCTTGAGGTATGACTTCGGTGATGATGGTGCTGGCAGCTTTACCTGGAGCACCGATGGTTTGCCCAGCCTGACCTCAGGCGGTAGTGCGGTGACCTGGTCACTGTCGAGCAACGGAATGACCGTTACAGGCGCGGATGGTAACGGGGAGCAGGTCATTACCATCGAGCTGACCAACGTGCTCGACGGTCTTTACCGCGTTGTATTGTACAAGCCGCTTGATCATGTGAACCCCGCGGTAGAAGACGACATCAAGCTCTACGTTCGCTACACCATTGCGGATGCTGATGGAGACACTGCCTCTGGCAAGCTCAATGTTGTGATTGATGATGATCGTCCGGTGGTCGCCAATGAGACCGCTGAAACCCAGATGGGTGAAGCGATCACCGTTAACGTGCTAGACAACGATCGGTTTGGTGCGGATGGCGCGGGTGGTGTCCTTAATGCGTCTGTGGATGGAGGGGAGCTCGTCGGTAGGGTTACGATCAATGCTGATGGTTCCTTGACCTTCCAGCCCACCGATGGCTATAGCGGCGATGCGGTCATCGACTACACCGTGGTTGACGGTGATGGAGATACGGTAGTTGGTCGTCTGTCTGTGTGGGTGGAAGGTGTTGATAGCACGCCTGTAACACCCGGCGGTGAAGGACAACCTGGTAGTAACGTTCCTCTAGCCGTGGTCGATGAAGATGGGTTGGCGGGCGGCATTGCCGGTGGTATCAACGATGTGGCGACAAACCGTATCATCGCGACGGGATCGCTTGGCTATAGCTTCGGGGAGGATGGTGCTGGCAGTTTCAGCTGGAACACCAGCGGGCTTGCGAACCTGACATCACAAGGTCAGAGCGTCAGCTGGTCGGTCAGCGCCAATGGACAGACGTTGGTCGGAAGTGCCAATGGGTCGCCGGTGCTTACGATTGAACTGACGGACCTCGCAAGCGGTGCTTACGAGGTGACCCTGACGAAGCCGCTGGATCATTCGATCGCAGGCGTTGAAGACGACATCAAGCTGGACGTGGGTTACACCATCACGGATGCGGACGGCGATACGGCGGATGGCCAGCTGGGTGTGATCATCGACGACGACACCCCGATTGCTCGTGATGACTCCGCCACGTCATCCGATGGTGAGCCTGTAACGGTGGATGTGCTGGCCAATGACGGTACTGGTGCCGATGGCGCTCGCGTGACTGGCGCCAACGTGGTGGGTGGTGCCAGCGTCGGGACGGTGACGGTCAATGCCGACGGTTCCGTGACGTTCCAGCCCAGCAGTGGGTTTAGTGGCGATGCTGTCATCAAGTACACCGTGACCGACGGTGATGGCGACTCCGTGGTGGGGCGTCTGTCGGTAGCCGTGGAAGGAACCGCCAGCACACCGACGACACCTGGTGGCGATGGGGACCCGTCTGGCAAGGTACCTCTGGCAGTCGTTGACGAAGATGGGCTGGCGGGTGGCGTAGCGGGGGGTATCAAGGATGTGCTGAAGAATAGCCCCGTGGCGACCGGGACGCTTGGCTACAGCTTCGGAGACGACGGTGCCGGTAGCTTCAGCTGGAACACCAGCGGGCTTGCGAACCTGACGTCTCAGGGTCAGAGCGTCAGCTGGTCGGTCAGCGCCAATGGACAGACGTTGGTCGGAAGTGCCAATGGGTCGCCGGTGCTTACGATTGAACTGACGGACCTCGCAAGCGGTGCTTACGAGGTCACCCTGGCGAAGCCGTTGGATCATTCGGTGGCCGGCGTCGAAGACGACATCAAGCTGGACGTGGGTTACACCATCACGGATGCGGACGGTGATACAGCAAGTGGTCTGCTGGGCGTGATCATCGATGATGACACCCCGATTGCTCGTGCTGACTCCGCCACGTCATCCGATGGTGAGCCTGTAACGGTGGATGTGCTGGCCAATGACGGTACCGGTGCCGATGGCGCTCGCGTGACTGGCGCCAACGTGGTGGGTGGTGCGGGAGTGGGTGCCGTTGTCGTCAATAGTGATGGAACCCTGACCTTCACCCCGGCAGATGGCTTCGATGGTGATGCCAGCATTCGCTATACCCTCACCGACGGCGATGGTGATGCCACGACCGCTGACCTCAAGGTGCAGGTGACCCAGATCGCGTCCAATGAACTGTTTGTGGGCGATAACGGCGATAGCGGTGCCTCTACGGGGGCTGGAGACGACGTACTGCTAGGTGATCAGGGCGGCGTGATGACCACCTTGAAGCCGTCGACCAACTACAACATCTCGCTGATCGTCGACACTACTGGCAGCATGGCGGTGGGGTCAGGAACCGATGGCTTGACCAAGATACAGCTGGTGAAGCAGGCCCTGACAAAGCTCGTGGTCGACCTGGTTGGCCACGATGGCAAGGTCAACCTGCAGATCGTCGATTTCGACAGCAATGCCGTGCAGCATGTTGCGTTTGACCTGGGCTCCAGCGGGAGTGACATCAATTCAGTCATCAACTTCATCAATGGCCTGGACGCAGAAGGCGCTACCAACTACGAAGCAGGGATTCGCAAGGCCAGCGAGTGGCTGACGGCGCAGGATGCCAATCCGGCCTACAGCGACTATGAAGACCTGACTTTCTTCCTGACGGATGGTGCACCCAACTATTGGCTCAATGACAATGGCGGTATTGTCAGTGGCACGGGGGCCGTTAACAAGAACGCCATCGTCGAGGCGGTCGAAGCCTTTGAAGAGCTTTCCGCCCTTAGTGAAGTCAACGCCGTCGGTATCGGCCGAGGCACTGTGGTGGATATCCTCCGCTTCTTTGATAACACCGACGTTCAGGGAACGGGGGGGATTCCCTATACGGGTACGCTGGTCGAGACTGAATACCTGGCCCGTTTCTTCGCTGGCTCCATGGAGCCGCTACGGGTCGAGGACTGGACTGGCCCGACTGCACCGGGGGCTAAGGGGTATCAGATAAGTGGCTTCGTCCGGATTGAAGATTGGAAGAACGACGGACAGGCGGCTGTCTCAATCAGCCCATCCTTCTTTGTGTCGGAAACGGGAAGCGATAACCTCAAGACCGCATTGCGTTTCAGATATGGGACAGATGATATATCGCCGGAAGACTCGATCAGCTATACCATCGAAACCTTTGTTGGCGGTAGCTGGCAGTATTATTCGGGCTCCTCGCTCGGTGAGACGACCAGCTGGGTCACCTGGGATGCGGGCTTTCTGGAGGCAGGGCAGTACCGTTTAGTCTTTGAGGTCGCGAACAATATTGGAGGTGATGATCGCCTGGATGTTGACGATATCCGGCTTGAAACTCGTCTGCTGGGCGACGACGATATGGCCAGCTACGGCCAGCTCGATATCGTCTACGACAGCGATGACCTGGATGCTGCTCTGGCGAATGGTGGGCAGATCGACGCGCTCAAGTCATTGGGCAACGACAGCCTAGAGGGCGGTGCCGGTAACGACACCATCTTCGGCGACACCATCAATACCGACCATCTGGCCTGGATCAATGGTGATACCGGCGAAGCCTTTACGGCCGCAGGCCACGATGGTTTGGGCTACGAAGGCCTGACCGAATACCTGAAGTGGGCGATTAACGACGGTGCTGCGGCGACTAGCGATCAGCTGAGTCAGTATATCCGTGACAACTATGCCTCGCTGCTCGATGCAGCACGCCAAGATGGCGGTAACGATACCCTGCGTGGTGGCGCCGGCGATGATGTACTGGTGGGTGGTGGTGGTAACGACCTGCTGATCGGCGGTGCTGGCGATGACCTACTGATGGGCGGATTTGGGGCAGATGTGTTTGCCTTCGAGCAGGGAAGTGCCAGCAGTGCCCTCGCTGAAGACACCATCGCTGACTTTGGTTTGGGCAGCTTCACCGCCGGTGGAGAGGCGGACAAGCTTGACCTATCAGAGCTTCTCGATGGCGCTATCGAGAGCGATGTGTCCGACTATCTGGTGGCCAGCCAGGAAGGCGCTGACACACTGATCTCGGTAAAATCCGACGGTGGCATCGCGTCTTCTGGAGCAAACGCGGATCAGACCATCCTGCTACAAGGCGTCAGCATGGGCGGGGATACGAGCGGTGACTTCCTTAACCAGCTGATTCAAAACGGTCAGCTGGAGGTGGAGTGAAAGTAGTCGCCCTCAAAACATTGCTGAACTTAGATAGGACTCAGCACAGTATGTAGCGCTGTCTCAAGGTGAGGGCATTGACGCTCACCTAGCGGATAAAGCGTTTAGCGCCCGGTGAATACCGGGCGCTTTTCTTCCTAGATTTCAGCAATACGTGTATAGCTTTGCTTGCGGTGAGGGGCGAGGTGGTATGTTGCCGCGGTGCCCAATCCACGTCGTGTTCTAAGTAGTCCATCCATTGGACGACGGCCTCTTTCATGAGGGCGATCTGTCCTGCTTTCCTTTAGCTAATCCCACAGTGGTCGATGTTAAGGCGGCTGGTAATGTCATTCAGCTGTCGCACCTTCCCTGTTGGCGAGTGCGGTCTATCGTGACGGCATATTATCTCCATCGATGATAGAAACACCTTACGCATCCAGATGGTTGATCTATGTCACTAGTTCATAACTTACGGAGAGAATGGTGGATTCTGTCGATTTTTTTCGACTCTCGTGATCGAAGAAATGCCCGCATTGGTTCATTTTCATCATGATCCATCTGTTTCTTTAGATGTTTTTTAGAAATTGATGCTTGGCCTCTAATCGTCCCTTTTTAATAAATATCTTATGTCCTCTTTTAGAGCATTAAGTTTATCTATTTTGATGCTTATTTTGTCTGTGTGGGTGGTAGCTATATGGTGAGTCTTGTTTAGTTCATTCATCACAAATATGCATGATAAAAACGCATTGCCTGTTTGATTTTTTTAGTTGATCAGAAGTAGTTTTCGGGATTAGTCTTTGTGTAAAAAATCGTATCTAAATGATGCTGGTCGTAGCTTTTGAGATGCCTTTTTAGGCAAAAAGTAAAGTCACATCTCTGCTGAACTCGCGATGAAGTGAGAGGACGCTAGTCATGCAACGCCATACGCCACTTAAAGAAATTGCACAGCCGCCCGTGAGCCTGCATCCGTTGACTTTAGCTATTGGAACTGTGCAGTCCGCGCGAGCAAGTCGGACGGTGGTCTCATTGCTTGGCATTGCCGTGTTGTTGTGCGCGTCAGGGGGAGTGTCAGCCAACGTCCTCCATACGGTGGAGACCTGCGCTGGCACAACGGGTACGTTTACTATTGGGCGTTTGCCTACCCAAGGTAGTAAGTACCAGGCTTGGACGTCCGATTACACCTATAACTTAGCGGCTGGCTGTGACGCTACTGCATCAAGTTCTGCGGCGACAGCATTTGGCGCTCACTCTGCTGCGAGCGGGCAGGGGGCAACGGCGGTCGGTTTCAACAGTGCTGCAACAGCGAACTTTGCAAGCGCGTTCGGGCTTGAAAGTGTCGCGGATGCCTTTGCCAGTACAGCCCTTGGATTTGGCGCTAACGCGACAGCAACGAACTCGGTTGCTATTGGCGCTGCCGGCGGTGCGAGCGGTGAGGTGTTAGCGGTCAAGGACTCTACGATTGCGTCGGGTGTCGGGGCGATCGCCATTGGTAGTAATACTGTCAGAGGGGCTCAGGCCACCAAAAGTGGTGCTATCGCCTTGGGGGGCGAGTCTAGCGCCACCGGAGCAAAGGCCGTTGCCATCGGTGAGGGGAGTACCTCTAGCGCTGATGGCGCGGTGAGCCTCGGCAGTGCACTGACCGCCGGCGCTGCCAATAGCGTGGTGATTGGCACGAACAGCTCTATCGGTGCCAACGCTGAGAGTGCGAACGCCATTGGTGACTCCAATACGATCAGCGACGCGTCGCAGTACTCCAGCGTTCTCGGCATGAAAAATGATGTAGACGGTAACGCAGTGCGCGTACTTGGCAACAACAATGACATTAGCGCTGACTTCGCCGGCGTTGCCGGATCAAACAATACGGTATCTTCCGCATCGAAACAGGCCAATGTCATTGGCAATAATGCCAGCGTTGACGGACTAGGAGCGACGGTTGTCGGTAGTTCGGGAATTGCAAGCGCCGACCACACCATCGTGATTGGCACCAACGGTACCGCGTCTGCCTTGGAGGCTGTCGCCATTGGGCACGACGCCAATGCCAGCGAAGCTTCAAGCATTGCGCTGGGTAGTGGTACGACGACGGAGACGGCCGTTGGTACGAGTGATACGACGGTGGCGGGGACCAAATACACGTTTGCCGGTACTGCGCCAAAGGGCACCGTTAGTGTCGGTTCTGCGGCGACGACAGATAGCGAAGGCAATGCCGTTGCCAGCACCGAACGTACGATTACCCATGTGGCGGCGGGCCGCCTGTCAGCGACCAGCACCGATGCGGTGAACGGTAGCCAGCTCCACGCCAGTAATCTCGCCATCGATGGCAACAAGACCACCATCGATGGTCACACGGCGGCGCTGGCTGACCTTAAATCTGATGCTGACTACTACCAGGCCAACTCCACTGGTGCCGCGGCCTCGGCCACCGGTGCTGACAGCCTGGCCATGGGGCCATCTGCGGTGGCAGACAAGGCCAATAGTGTGGCTATTGGCAATGGCGCCAAAGCCACGGTGGCCGACAGCGTGGCCCTGGGAAATGGGGCGACCACTGCTGCCATTTTGGATACCGCCAAGGGCACGGTGGCGGGTACCGAGCACACCTTTGCTGGTGGCGATGCCAAGGGCACCGTCAGCGTGGGTGCAGTGGGTAGCGAGCGCACCATCACCAACGTCGCGGCGGGCCAGCTATCCACGACCAGTACCGATGCGGTGAATGGCAGCCAGCTGTATGCCACCAATCAGGAGGTGGATGGTCTGGATGGCCGTATGGACACGGCGGAGGGCAATGTCACCGCCAACAAGGCGTTGGCCGAGGCCAATAAGACGTCCATTGAGGGCAACACCACCGCCATTGGGGGGAACTCCACCGCTATCACCGACTTGCAGGGTGATGCCAAGTACTATCAGGCCAACTCCACCCTGAATGGCGCCGATGCCAGCGGTACCGACAGTCTGGCCATGGGCCCAGTGGCCAAGGCCAGCGCCACCAATAGCGTGGCCATCGGTAATGGGGCCAACGCCTCGGTGGCCGACAGCGTGGCCCTGGGAAATGGGGCGACCACTGCTGCCATTGTGGATACCGCCAAGGGCACGGTGGCGGGTACCGAGCACACCTTTGCCGGTGGCGATGCCAAGGGCACCGTCAGCGTCGGCGCAGCGGGTAGCGAGCGCACCGTCACCAACGTGGCGGCGGGCCAGCTATCCGCGACCAGTACCGATGCGGTGAATGGTAGCCAGCTGTATGCCACCAATCAGGAGGTGGATGGGCTGGATGGCCGCTTGGACACGGCGGAGGGCAATATCACCGCCAACAAGGCGTCGGCCGAGGCCAATAAGACGTCCATTGAGGGCAACACCACCGCCATTGGGGGGAATACTACCGCTATCACCGACTTGCAGGGTGATGCCAAGTACTACCAGGCCAACTCCACTGGTGCTGCGGCATCGGCCACCGGCACCGACAGTCTGGCCATGGGGCCGGAGTCCAAAGCCAGCGCCACCAATAGCGTGGCCATCGGTAATGGGGCCAACGCCTCGGTGGCCGACAGCGTGGCCCTGGGAAATGGGGCGACCACTGCTGCCATTGTGGATACCGCCAAGGGCACGGTGGCGGGTACCGAGCACACCTTTGCCGGTGGCGATGCCAAGGGCACCGTCAGCGTGGGCACAGTGGGGAGCGAGCGCACCGTCACCAACGTGGCGGCGGGCCAGCTATCCGCGACCAGTACCGATGCGGTGAATGGTAGCCAGCTATATGCCACGAATACAGAAGTGGCCAAGAATAGAGTCGATATCACCACGATTAATGACGACATCGGCGACCTGACGGCGGACGCCAAGTATTACCAGGCCAACTCCACCCTGAATGGCGCCGATGCCAGCGGTACCGACAGCCTGGCCATGGGACCCGTCGCCAAGGCCAGTGCTAGCAACAGTGTGGCTATCGGTAATGGGGCCAACGCCAGCATTGCCAACAGCGTAGCGCTGGGCAACGGGGCCACCACGGAAACTGCGGTGGGCACGGCGGAGGTGACGCTGGCGGGAACAAAATATGACTTTGCCGGCACGGCCCCCACGGGCACCGTCAGCGTGGGCACCAGCGGTGCCGAGCGCACTATCACCAACGTCGCGGCAGGTCGCCTGGCCACGGACAGCACCGATGCGGTGAACGGCAGCCAGCTGTACGCCACCAATCAGGCAGTGGGCGGGCTGGATACCCGTCTGGATACCGCCGAAGGCGATATCAGTACTAACACCGGCAATATCACCACCAATGCCGGAAATATCTCAACGAACACCGGCAATATCTCCACCAATACGGATGCCATCGCCGAACTGGGCGACGGTGCGGTGCAGTATGACCGGGATACCGACGGTAATGTTACGCCTGGCACCATCACCCTGACCGGTACCACAAATGGCGATGGCGACACTATCGGCACCAAGATCACCAACCTGGCCAACGGTGATGTGGCCGAAGGCAGCCGCGATGCGGTCAGCGGTGATCAGCTGTGGACGGTGCAGAACCAGTTGGATGGTGTGGCCGGTGACAGCAAGTACTACCAGGCCAACTCCACCCTAAATGGCGCCGATGCCAGCGGTACCGACAGCCTGGCCATGGGCCCGGTGGCCAAGGCCAGCGCCACCAATAGCGTGGCCATCGGCAATGGGGCCAACGCCAGCATTGCCAACAGCGTCGCCCTAGGTAACGGAGCAACTACCGCTACCGTCGTGGATACCGCCAAGGGCACAGTGGCGGGCACCGAGTACACCTTCGCCGGTGGCGATGCCAAGGGCACCGTCAGTGTGGGTACCAGCGGCGCCGAGCGCACCATTACCCATGTGGCGGCGGGACGCCTGTCTGCCACCAGCACCGATGCGGTGAACGGCAGCCAGCTATACGCCACCAACCAGGCGATGGGGAGACTGGATACCCGTCTGAGCACGGCGGAAACCGATATCGGCACCAATGCGGATGCGATCCAAGATAACGCGGATGCCATCACCCTTAACACCGGCAATATCTCCACCAATACGGATGCCATCGCCGAACTGGGCGACGGTGCGGTGCAGTATGACCGGGATACCGACGGTAATGTTACGCCTGGCACCATCACCCTGACCGGTACCACAAATGGCGATGGCGACACTATCGGCACCAAGATCACCAACCTGGCCAACGGTGATGTGGCCGAAGGCAGCCGCGATGCGGTCAGCGGTGATCAGCTGTGGACGGTGCAGAACCAGTTGGATGGTGTGGCCGGTGACAGCAAGTACTACCAGGCCAACTCCACCCTGAATGGCGCCGATGCCAGCGGTATCGACAGCCTGGCCATGGGCCCAGTGGCGAAGGCCAGCGCCACCAATAGCGTGGCTATCGGTAGTGGGGCCAACGCCTCGGTAGCAGACAGCGTCGCCCTAGGTAACGGAGCAACTACCGCTACCGTCGTGGATACCGCCAAGGGCACAGTGGCGGGAACCGAGTACACCTTCGCCGGTGGCGATGCCAAGGGTACCGTCAGTGTGGGCACCAGCGGCGCCGAGCGCACTATCACCAACGTCGCGGCAGGTCGCCTGGCCACGGACAGCACCGATGCGGTGAACGGCAGCCAGCTGTACGCCACCAATCAGGCAGTGGGCGGGCTGGATACCCGTCTGGATACCGCCGAAGGCGATATCAGTACTAACACCGGCAGTATCACCACCAATGCCGGAAATATCTCAACGAACACCGGCAATATCTCCACCAACACGGATGCCATCGCCGAACTGGGCGACGGTGCGGTGCAGTATGACCGGGATACCGACGGTACTGTGACGCCTAGCACCATCACCCTGACCGGTACCAAAAACGGCGATGGCGACAATATCGGCACCAAGATCACCAACCTGGCCAACGGTGATGTCGCCGAAGGCAGCCGCGATGCGGTCAGCGGTGATCAGCTGTGGACGGTGCAGAATCAGCTCGAGGGTGTGGCCGGTGACAGCAAGTACTACCAGGCCAACTCCACCCTGAATGGCGCCGATGCCAGCGGTATCGACAGCCTGGCCATGGGCCCAGTGGCGAAGGCCAGCGCCACCAACAGCGTGGCCATCGGTAGTGGGGCCAACGCCTCGGTAGCAGACAGCGTCGCCCTAGGTAACGGAGCAACTACCGCTACCGTCGTGGATACCGCCAAGGGCACAGTGGCGGGAACCGAGTACACCTTCGCCGGTGGCGATGCCAAGGGTACCGTCAGTGTGGGCACCAGCGGCGCCGAGCGGACGATCACCCACGTCGCGGCAGGTCGCCTGACTGCGGACAGCACCGATGCGGTGAACGGCAGCCAGCTATACGCCACCAACCAGGCGGTGGGGGGACTGGATACTCGTCTGGGCACGGCGGAAACCGATATCGGCACCAATGCGGATGCGATTGAAGATAACGCCGATGCCATCACCCTCAACACCGGCAATATCTCCACCAACACGGATGCCATCGTCGAACTGGGCGACGGTGCGGTGCAGTATGACCGGGATACCGACGGTAATGTGACGCCTGGCACCATCACCCTGACCGGTACCAAAAACGGCGATGGCGACAATATCGGCACCAAGATCACCAACCTGGCCAACGGTGATGTCGCCGAAGGCAGCCGCGATGCGGTCAGCGGTGATCAGCTGTGGACGGTGCAGAACCAGTTGGATGGTGTGGCCGGTGACAGCAAGTACTACCAGGCCAACTCCACCCTGAATGGCGCCGATGCCAGCGGTACCGACAGCCTGGCCATGGGACCCGTCGCCAAGGCCAGTGCCAGCAACAGTGTGGCTATCGGTAATGGGGCCAACGCCAGCATTGCCAACAGCGTGGCGCTGGGCAACGGGGCCACCACGGAAACCGCGGTGGGCACGGCGGAGGTGACGCTGGCCGATAACCAGTATGACTTTGCCGGCAAGGCTCCCACGGGCACCGTCAGCGTGGGCACCAGCGGTGCTGAGCGCACCATTACCCATGTCGCGGCAGGCCGCCTGTCTGCCACCAGCACCGATGCGGTGAACGGCAGCCAGCTGTATGCCACCAACCAGGCGGTAGGGGGACTGGACACCCGTCTGAGCACGGCGGAAACCGATATCGGCACCAATGCGGATGCGATTGAAGATAACGCCGATGCCATCACCCTCAACACCGGCAATATCTCCACCAATACGGATGCCATCGCCAAGCTGGGCGACGGCGCGGTGCAGTACGACAGGGATACCGACGGTAATGTGACGCCTGGCACCATCACCCTGACCGGTACCAAAAACGGCGATGGCGACACTATCGGCACCAAGATCACCAACCTGGCCAACGGTGATGTGGCCGAAGGCAGCCGCGATGCGGTCAGCGGTGATCAGCTGTGGACGGTGCAGAATCAGTTGGATGGTGTGGCCGGTGACAGCAAGTACTACCAGGCCAACTCCACCCTGAATGGCGCCGATGCCAGCGGTACCGACAGCCTGGCCATGGGACCCGTCGCCAAGGCCAGCGCTACCAACAGCGTGGCCATCGGCAATGGGGCCAACGCCAGCATTGCCAACAGCGTAGCGCTGGGCAACGGGGCCACCACGGAAACCGCGGTGGGCACGGCGGAGGTGACGCTGGCGGGAACAAAATATGACTTTGCTGGTACGGCCCCGACTGGCACCGTCAGTGTGGGCACCAATGGCGCAGAGCGCACCATCACCCATGTGGCGGCAGGTCGCCTGGCCACGGACAGCACCGATGCGGTGAACGGCAGCCAGCTATACGCCACCAATCAGGCGGTGGATGCCCTGGATGCGGGCGTGGTCAAGTATGACCTGGACGGTAACGATGATGTCGATACCGACAGTATCACCCTCGCCGGCGGGGCCGATGGCACCAAGCTGAGTAATGTGGCTGAAGGAAACCTGAGCGCGGACAGCACCGATGCGGTGAATGGCAGCCAGCTTTACGCCACCAACCAAGCAGTGGGCGGGCTGGATACCCGTCTGGGCGAGGCGGAAACCGATATCGGTATCAATGCCGACAATATCACCATCAATGCCAACGCCATTAGCGATAACCACGACGACATCCAGGACAATATCGAAGCCATTGGAGATATAGAGGCTAACGCTCGCTACTACAAGGCCAACTCCACTGGTGACGTTTCGGTCGCCACAGGCGTGGACAGCCTGGCGATGGGGCCCTCTGCCAGTGCGATGGGTGACAACAGCCTCGCCATCGGTAAGGGAGCTTCTGTCAGCGTCGCGTCCAGCGTCGCACTGGGCAGTGGGGCAAAGGCCGATCGAGCCACTGCGCCTGTTTCTGGGCAGTTTGCAGCGGGTTCCGGTGTGGTCTCCTACAACACGGGCGACGGCACCTTGTTGGGTGAAGTCTCTGTTGGCCAGACTGGCGAGTACCGTCAGGTCACTCATGTCGCCGATGGGGTTGAGGACCATGACGCGGTGACCTTGCGTCAGCTCAAAGGGGCCATCGGCTCGCTGTCGGATACCAATGCGCTGTTCTTCCATGCCAATGGCATTGAAGACGAGGACTCCGTCGCATCAGGTAACAATGCCATGGCGGCGGGCCCTGGTGCAGTGGTCAATGCCGATGAGGCCATTGGTGTCGGTTACCAAGCCAAGGTAGAAGCATCCGCGGCCGGGGCGATTGCCATCGGTGACCAGGCCCATAGCTCCCTGGCCGATGCGGTGACGATCGGCTCGTCGGCACAGGGTGGCGGGGAACAGTCCGTGGCCCTCGGTGCCGGGGCCAAGGCCACTCAGGCAGGTGCTGTTGCCCTGGGCGCGCAGTCCGTGACCGAGGACGCCGTGGCAACGGATGCCATCACCCTTCTTGGCCAGTCACGTGCAGTGGCAGGCGGTTCCCCCTTGGCCACGGTCAGTGTTGGCGCGGTGGGTAAGGAGCGCACGCTGACCCATCTGGCGGCGGGACGTGTGGCGGCGGATTCCACCGATGCCATCAATGGCAGTCAGCTTTTCGCGACCCATCAGGCGATGAACGAGCTGGTGGCCTATGACCGCATGAGCGACGGTAGTGTCAACTGGGGCCGGGTGACCCTCGGTGCCAAGACGAGAGCAGCGGCCGGAACGGTGCTGGATGGCGTGGCTGACGGCAAGATTGCCAGTGATAGCAAGGAAGCGATCAACGGCAGCCAGCTCAAGGACACCAATGACCGTGTGGCCCGGGTGGAAGGCGATGTGGGCAGCATCGAGGACGTCATCGATGACATGAATGGCGATGTCGCGGCGCTGGCGGATAACGCGGTGCAATATGACGCAGACAGTGACAAGGGTCAGATCACGCTAGGGGGTACCGGCGGTACGCTTATCTCCAACGTGGCGGACGGTAGCATCAGCCAAGGTAGCAGCGAGGCCGTCAATGGCGGTCAGATCTGGGACCTGATGGAAGACGTTGGTGATCTGCAAGTGTCGGCGCAGGACAGCAAATACTTCCAGGCCAACTCCAGCGCTCCTGCCGCCCAGGCCAAGGGCGATGACAGCATTGCCATTGGCGGCAAGGCCGTCGCTGAGTCCAAGGGTGGCGTGGCCCTTGGCAGTGGGGCTATCGCCGATCGCGAAGGCATGAATGGCAAGCAGGAAGCCTTCTCTGACGTTGCGGTGGCGTCGTCCCAGGGCGCGCTGTCGGTCGGGAGCGAAGGCGGTGAGCGCCAGATCACCCACGTGGCCGGCGGTACCGAAGATACCGATGCGGTCAATGTGCGTCAGCTCAAGTCCGTGCAGGAGGGCGCTGTCAACTATGACCGCAAGGGTGACGGCAGCGTCGACTATGGATCTGTCAGCCTCGGGAATGGGGGGGAGCCAGTGCAGATCCACAATGTCGCGTCAGGGACGTCGACCTACGACGCGGTCAACCTCGGCCAGTTGAATGCACTGGATAGCAAGTTCAGCCACGCCTATGACCATCTCAGCGACAAGATCAATGAGGTCGAACGTGATGCCAGCGGTGGCATTGCCGCCCTGGCCGCCATGGCGGATGCCCCTTATGTGGCCGGCAAGTTCACCTACCACATCGGTACTGGCTACCACAACGGCGAATCGGCCCTGGGTGTGAGCCTCCGGCGCACGGCAGATGACGGTCGCTGGAGTGTGGGGCTAGGGATCGGCGCATCCCATGGGGGGCCGACGGTGGGGCTGGGTGTCTCCGGGGTGATCGACTGAGAACGCATTCCCGCGTTGCATGGTGTGGGGTGTCGCATGGACATATGTTGGAAGAGGGTGTGAAGCAATGAAGCGATGGATCAGCGTAGTAGCGGGCTTGCTGCTGACGCCAGCAATGGCCCTGGCAAGCGTGCAAAGCGGTATCGATGCCTATGTCAGTGGCAACTACCCCGCCGCGTATGAACAGTGGCTGCCTCTGGCGCAACAGGGTGACAAGGACGCACTGCATAACCTCGGCATCCTGTTTCTCGAGGGGCGAGGCGTCGAGCAGAACACCGAGCAAGCCCTGTCGCTGCTGGAGCGAGCGGCAGAGCTCGGCAGCGTCTCGTCAGCGCTTGAACTCGCCGGGCTCTATGAAGCGGGACGACTGGTCCCCCAGGATGCCGCCAAGGCGGCCGAGTGGTATCGCCGAGCTGCCGAGGCGGGCTCGCCGCTGGCCCAGAACAACCTTGGGTTGTTGTACCTCAAGGGGGCGGGGGTAGAGCGTGATATTGGCCAGGCCTTGAGTCGTTTCTCACGGGCGTCTTCAGCGGGTGTCGCCGTGGCCACGGAAAACCTCGAGGCCGTTCTAGCGGGGCTTGCGGTCAAGCAGATCAAGGTACGCGGAGCCAATGTGCGTGAAGGGGGCTCGACTGCCTTCCCCGTGATTGAGTGGGCCGGCCAAGGTGAGCAGGTCCACGTGATCGGGGAGGTCGATGGCTGGAGTCACGTCTATGTCGATGATGATCGTGCAGTAGGCTGGGTGGCCAGCCGCCTGTTGCAGGCGGCGGATCCCAGCTGAGGGAAGCGCTAGCTGATGTCGTAGGATTTATTGGGTAGCTCAGCTCTTTAGGCAAGGCCGCAGTCACCTGAAAGCTCTACGTTACTTATCGTGTCAGCTGTTCCGCTCCAGGGCGTCCACGCAGAAGCGCAGGGCGCCTTTTTCATGTTCATGCTCAACATGGAAGCGCACGTTGACGTCGCGCAGGCTGACGCCGTACTGGCGTTGGTCGTCATGACCTCGATAGGCCGGTCGAGGATCTTGGCTCAGGACCTGGGCAATCAAGCGCCTAAGCGATGCCCCGTGTGGGTGATCATCTAGTGCAGCCTGCGCTTCGGAAGAAAAGGACACGGCATGCTGGATGGGGGCGGCGGGGGCGAACCCCGCCCTGGCATCGGGCTGGCTTTCGGTCCAGGGCAGGTACGGCTTGATGTCGACCACCGGGGTGCCATCCACCAGGTCCGCGCCCGCCAACAGCAAACTGACCCCCGCGGTGGTGTCGATGTCGAGGAGTTCGACCAAGGATAGCCCGAGTCGGTTGGGACGATGTGTGCTGCGGCTGGCGAATACGCCCATTCGGGCATTTCCGCCCAGGCGAGGCGGCCTAACCATCGGTTTCCACCGTTGCGGACTAAGGTGAAAGATGAACGTCAGCCACAGGTGGCTGAACTCATCGAGGCCTCTGACCGCCAAGGGGTCGGCAAACTCGCCCTCGAGTGTGAGCCAGGCTCTGGCGTCCTTGACCAGGCCCGGCTGCCTGGGAACACCAAACTTATCGGGAAAGTCGCTGTGAATGGTGCCGATGGGGGTAAGCGTGAAGCTGGAGTCGGACATGCTCAGGCAGTGGCTCCGGCAAGGGGAAAATGGTCGAGTGGCGTCGCAGGGAGGGCCGACGTACCGGTGATCAGCGGATGCAGGCATCGTGTCATGGCAAAGCAGTGGGGCATTATCTTCTCTCGGCTGGTATCAAGATGGAGCTGGCTATTGGACAGAGCTCGGCTTGTGGGTAGGCTTGGCGAACCTCGCCAGGCGAGGTTGATGGCTGCCAGTCCCCCAGGAGTGTCTTTCATGTCTGCCCCTCATCCAGCATCGCCCGCACAGGAAGTCCGGCTTCCGCGTATCCGCTATCGCGAAGCCCTGGCGGATGACGCCTCGGACCAGGCGGAAGTGTTCTATCACGCGGTCATGACCGGTGCCAGCCGTCATTACAGCATCGAGCAACGTCATGCCTGGGCCTCGGCATTGCCCCGCGAGGGCGCCGCCTGGCGGGCTCGTCAGGCACTGTTTACGACCCTGGTGGCGGACTGTGACGGCCGCTGTGTCGGCTTTGTCGAGTACGACATCGCCCGTGCCAGAATCGAGACGCTTTACGTTTGGCCATCCCTGGCTGGCCAGGGGATCGGCGGGCGTCTGCTTGAGCTGGCAGAGGAACGACTCAAGCAGGCGGGAGCCAGACGAATGATCATCGAGGCCAGCCTGCTGTTGGCCGAACCCTTGCTCAGGGCTGGCTGGGTATCCCATGGCGAAGAGTGGGTCGAGCGTAACGGGGAACGGCTGCCTCGCCTGTGTCTGAGCAAGGCTCTCACATGACGATGACCCGGCCGCACGCCTGCCAGCGTGCGGGGGTACGCTCTATCAGCCCTCTGTCAGCGATAGGCCCTCTATCAGTAACGAGCCCGCCGTAAGCCCCTGTCAGCTGGCTGGGCCGTCTTCCACCATCCGCATGGACAGGTCAATCGCCTTGATGTCCTTGGTCAAGGCACCGCTGGAAATGCAGTCGACGCCGGTGTCAGCGATCGCTTTCAGGGTGGTCTCATCGACATTGCCGGAGGCCTCCAGCGTGGCGCGACCGGCGACCTGGCGCACGGCTTCGCGCATATCGTCCAGCGAGAAATTATCCAGCATGATGACATCTGCACCGGCTGCCAGCGCCTGGTTGAGCTCATCAAAGGTCTCGACTTCGACCTCCACGGTGAGATCCTTGGCGATGCTGCGTGCTTCCTTCACTGCTCCGGCGATACCGCCGCAGGCCCAGATGTGATTTTCCTTGATCAGAAAGGCATCGTAGAGCCCAATCCGGTGATTGGTGCCGCCCCCGCAGGCCACCGCATATTTCTGCGCGACGCGCATGCCGGGTAGCGTCTTGCGGGTGTCCAGCAGCTTGACCCCGGTCCCTTCCAGCAGGTCCACATAGTGGCGCGTGCGAGTGGCCGTGGCAGATAGCGTCTGAAGCAGGTTCAGGGCGGCCCGCTCTCCGGTGAGCAGGCTCCTGGCAGGGCCTGTCAGCTCGAGAAACGGCACGTCGGGCGTCAGTCGATCACCGTCGGCGGCATGCCAGGTCAAGGTGACGCGCGGGTCAAGGCGGCGGAACAGCTCGTCGACCCAAGCCACGCCGCACAGGATGGCCGGCTCGCGGCTGATGACTCGGGCGTGGCCCTGGTGTTTTTCGGGAATCAGCTGAGCCGTAATGTCCACCGGGCCGACATCCTCTGCCAGCAGGCGAGCGGCGCTGTTGCGGATCTCTTCGGCAAGGGCGTCCTGGAAATGCATGGATATCTCTGTATTGCGGCGCGTGGAGCCGACATTATAGGGGGGATAAGCCTCGGCGTCAGTGCCTGGGCGACAGACTCCGATACCGGCAAGGAGAGGCCAGTGACCTGTGTGAACGGATGGTTGAACGGTGCTCGCCAGGTGCCTTCACCGAACATCAATGAGCGGCCCGACCAGGAAGTGTCTGCGGTGGTGCTGCATTCGATCAGCCTGCCGCCGGGTGAGTTTGGCGGTGATCATATCGAAGCGCTGTTCTGTAACCGGCTGGTGCCAGAGGCCCATCCTTACTTTGCCAGGATAGCGGGGCTCAAGGTGTCCGCGCATCTGCTGATTCGACGAGATGGCGAGTGCGTGCAGTTTGCTCCCTTCGAGGCTCGCGCCTGGCACGCTGGGCGCTCGCGCTGGTTCGATGGGCATCGCATGCGTGACGAGCTGAATGATTTTTCCATTGGCATCGAACTCGAAGGTGATCCATCGACGCCATATCGAGAAGCACAGTACCGACGTCTGGCACAGGTGCTGCACGATCTGTTTGACGCCTATCCACTCATCACCCCCGAAAGGCTGACCAGTCATGCTCGAATCGCCCCTCTGCGCAAGGACGACCCGGGTCCGTCTTTTGACTGGGCTTACCTGCGCCGCTGTTTGCAGTGCCGCGAGTCGATGCCCTAGGCCAGCGTTCTTGCATAGTTTGGTCGCGAGCCGGGTGTCAAACGGTAGTTTGTTTACAAGTGGCTGACTTTCGTCACATAACTGGCAGAGGAGCGTGGCTAAGCCATTGTGTTGCAGTGCAATATAGCTGAATTGAAAAACATTTCCATAGCTGGTTCAATTGGCAGTGCAGGGCGATTGAGGTATCTTCTTGCCCAATCGTGCCCGGTTGGCACGGATAATCTCGTAATATTACTACATGCCTGACGCTGCGAGGCGGCCGGGGATTACTCCTCAATCCCGCTCGCTCATTGGCCTCGATCGCGGGGCAGTGGACCCCCATCGTCATTCGGAGAGACGTTCTATGAGTCTTGGTTCAAGAGAAGATCTCGATCCGGTCGAAACCCAGGAATGGTTGGATTCCCTGGAGTCAGTCCTGGATCGCGAGGGCGAGGATCGTGCCCGGTACCTGATGACACGGCTCGCCGACCGTTATCGCCAGGACGGCATGCAGGTGCCCTTCTCGGTCACCACCCCGCATCGCAACACCATTCCGGTGCACTGTGAAGCGCCGATGCCGGGCGACCTGTTCATGGAGCGTCGTATCCGCTCGGTGATCCGCTATAACGCCATTGCCCAGGTCATTCGTAATAACCGTGCCAAGCCAGGGCTTGGTGGCCACATCGCCAGTTTCATGTCCTCCGCGACGCTGTATGACGTGGGCTTCAACCACTTCTTCCGCGCCCCGAACGGAGACTTCGAAGGCGACCTGATCTATATCCAGGGCCACGTGGCGCCGGGTATCTATGCCCGTGCCTACCTTGAAGGTCGTCTGACCGAAGAGCAGATGGACAGCTACCGCCAGGAAGTGGACGGCAATGGCCTGTCCTCTTACCCGCACCCCTGGCTGATGCCGGATTTCTGGCAGTTCCCCACGGTGTCCATGGGTCTGGGCCCGATCCAGGCGATCTACCAGGCCCACGTCATGAAGTACCTGCACTCCCGCGAACTGCATGATATGCAGGACCGCAAGATCTGGTGCTTCATGGGTGACGGCGAATGTGACGAGCCGGAATCCCTCGGTGCCATTCACCTGGCCAGCCGCGAAAAACTCGACAACCTCATCTTTGTCATCAACTGCAACCTGCAGCGTCTCGATGGCCCGGTGCGCGGTAACTCCCGCATCATCGACGAGCTCGAAGGTGTCTTCCGCGGCGCCGGCTGGAACGTGCTGAAGGTCGTCTGGGGACGCCACTGGGATCCGCTGTTCGAGAAAGACAAGAAGGGCATGCTGCAGAAGCGCATGGACGAGGCGGTCGACGGCGACTATCAGAATTACAAGGCCAACGGCGGCGCGTACACCCGGGAACACTTCTTCGGCAAGTACCCGGAAACCGCCGACTTGGTCAAGGACATGTCCGACGAGGACATCTGGAAGCTCAACCGTGGTGGTCATGACCCGTTCAAGGTCTACGCGGCGTATCACGAGGCGACCACCAACGCCAACGGCCGTCCCACTGTGATCCTGGCGCATACCGTCAAGGGCTACGGCATGGGTGGCGGCGATGGTGAGGCGGCCAACGAAGCGCACCAGGTCAAGACCATGGAGTACGAAGCGCTCAAGCGGTTCCGTGACCGCTTCGGCATTCCCATCTCTGACGAGCAGCTCAAGGATGTGCCGTACTACAAGCCCGAAGATGACTCTCCGGAAATGAAGTACATGCACTACCGCCGCGAGCAGCTGGGTGGCTACCTGCCGAGTCGTCGTGCGGACTTTGAAGCGCTGGAAATTCCTGGCCTTGACGACAAGACCTTCGCGTCCCAGACCGCAGGGTCTAAGGGTCGTGAGGTGTCCACCACCATGGCCTTCGTGCGTGTCCTGAATGGCCTGGTCAAGGACAAGAAGATCGGTAAGCGCGTGGTGCCGATCATCCCCGACGAGGCCCGTACCTTCGGCATGGAAGGGATGTTCCGTCAGCTCGGGATCTACACCTCCGAAGGGCAGAAGTACGAGCCCGTCGACAAGGGACAGATCATGTTCTACCGCGAGGATCAGAAAGGTCAGATCCTCGAGGAAGGCATCACCGAGGCCGGCGCCATGTCGGCGTGGATTGCCGCCGCCACGTCCTACTCGAACAACAACACCACGTTGTTGCCGTTCTACATCTACTACTCGATGTTCGGCTTCCAGCGTATCGGTGATCTGGCCTGGGCCGCGGGTGACATGCAGGCGCGAGGCTTCCTGTGTGGCGGCACCGCCGGCCGTACCACGCTTAATGGCGAAGGTCTCCAGCACCAGGACGGGCACAGCCTGCTGCAGGCAGCGATGATCCCGAACTGCCGGACCTACGATCCCACTTACGCCCACGAAGTGGCCGTCATCGTGCAGGATGGTTTGAAGCGCATGTTCGCCGACAAGGAGAACTGCTTCTACTACCTGACCCTGATGAACGAAAACTACGAGCACCCGGAGCTTGCCGAGATTCCTGCCGAGGACATCATCAAGGGCATGTATCTGCTGCGCGAGACCGAAGGCAAGAAGGGACACGTCCAGCTGCTGGGGTCGGGTACCATCCTGCGCGAAGTCGAGGCTGCCGCTGAAATGCTTGCCGAAGAATGGGGTGTCGGCTCGGATATCTGGAGCGTGACCAGCTTCAACGAGCTGCGTCGTGAAGCGCTCGGTCTCGATCGTCAGGCCTTCATCAACCCCGAGGCCAAGCCCGAGAAGCCCCATGTCACCAAGTGCCTGGAAGGGCGCAAGGGTCCGGCTATCGCGTCCACCGACTACATGAAGCTGTACGCCGACCAGGTTCGTGCCTGGGTGCCGACCGACTATCATGTACTGGGCACCGACGGCTACGGTCGCTCCGACACTCGCGAAGCGCTGCGTGCCTTCTTCGAGGTGGATCGTTACTACGTCACCGTGGCGGCGCTCAAGGCGCTGGCGGATCGCGACGAGATCGATCGCAAGGTCGTGGCCGAGGCACTCAAGAAGTACGACATCGACCCGAACAAGCCCAACCCCCTGGACGTCTGAGGCGACAAGGGAATGTTCGGTGGCATGGCGGGCCGGGAGGCCCGCCTCCGTCAAGAGTTTGAAGGAGCGCGACCTTGAGTAGCGAAATCATCAAAGTGCCCGATATCGGTGGGGACACCGATGTAGAAATCATCGAGATCGCCGTATCCGAGGGCGACGTGATCGAAGCGGAAGATACGCTGATCACCCTGGAGTCGGACAAGGCCAGCATGGATGTGCCCGCGCCCAAGGGCGGCAAGGTCATCAAGGTGCTGGTCAAGGAAGGGGATACCGTCTCCGAAGGTGACGACATCGTCGAGATCGAAGCCGAAGGCGGTGGCGATGCCGACGCAGGCAACGACGCGGCTGACGATGCCAAGGACGACGCCCCCAAGGCGGAGGCCGACAGCCAGCAGGAGGCGTCAGCGGCCAGCGACAGCAAGCCTGCTCCCAAGCAGAGCGGCGGCAGTCGTACCGTGGAGATCAAGGTTCCAGATCTCGGTGGCTCCAGCGATGTGGAGATCATCGAAGTGGCGGTGTCCGAAGGCGATGATGTCGCCGAAGAAGATACCCTGATCACCCTGGAGTCCGACAAGGCTTCCATGGATGTGCCCAGCCCCCACGCCGGCAAGTTGGTCAGCCTGAGCGTGAAGGAAGGCGACACGGTCTCCGAAGGCGATGTGATCGGCACCATGGAAGTGGCGGGTGAAGGCGGCGACGAGGATGATGGCGCGTCGGATGACGCTGCGTCCGCCAGTGCGCCTGAGGCCAGCGAGCCTGCATCTGAGGATGACGGTGACGATGATGACGCCGCCGCAGAAGGCGGCCGTCAGGAAGTGCGCGTGCCGGATCTCTCCGGTTCCAGTGACGTGCCGATCATCGAGATGGCCGTCAGTGAGGGCGATGAGGTCGATGTCGAAGACGCCCTGATCACGCTGGAGTCCGACAAGGCCTCCATGGACGTGCCAAGCCCCTTCAAGGGCAAGGTGGTCGAACTGTCGGTCAAGGAAGGCGACACCGTTTCCGAGGGTGACTTGATCGGCTATATCGAAGTGGCCGGTGCAGCGCCCAAGAAGAAGGCAGCGCCCAAGCAGGAAGCGGCCAAGCAGGCAGCGCCCAAGCAGGAAGCGTCCAAGCAGCAGGCGTCTGGCGGCGGTTCGGCGGATAGCGCCAAGAGCTCTGCCGTGGCGGACAAGCCTCGCGATGCCAAGAACGTGCACGCGGGTCCGGCGGTGCGCATGCTGGCACGTGAGCTGGGTGTCGATCTTGGCCTGGTCAAGCCCTCCGGTCCCAAGGATCGAGTGCTCAAGGAAGACGTCCAGAACTACGTCAAGCAGGCCATGGCCAATCACGGCAAGAGCCAGGGGGCATCTGCTCCGGCCGCCGCCGCGGGTGGTTCCGGTATTCCGCCGATTCCCGATCAGGACTTTAGCCAGTTCGGTGAGATCGAAGAGAAGCCGATGGGCCGCCTGATGAAGATGGGCGCCAACAACCTGCATCGCAGCTGGGTCAACATTCCCCACGTGACGCAGTTTGACGAGGCCGACATCACCGAGCTCGAGGCCTTCCGCAAGTCGATGAAGGCGGAAGCCGAGGCTCAGGGTGCGAAACTGACGCCGCTGCCGTTCATGATCAAGGCGTGTGCATACGCCCTGGCCAAGTACCCGCAGTTCAACGTCAGCCTCAAGGCCGACGGCGAGACCGTGGTGCACAAGAAGTATGTGCATATCGGCATCGCCGTGGATACGCCTGACGGCCTGATGGTGCCGGTGATTCGTGATGCCGACAAGAAGTCGCTGATCGACCTGGCCAAGGAGTCGGTGGAGCTGGCCAAGAAAGCCCAGTCCAAGAAACTCAAGCGTGAAGAGATGACCGGTGGCTGTTTCACCATCTCGAGCCTTGGGTCGATTGGCGGCACCGCCTTCACCCCCATTGTGAACCCGCCTGAAGTGGCGATTCTCGGGGTGTCCAAGGCGTCCATGAAGCCGGTATGGGATGGTGCGGCCTTCCAGCCACGCCTGATGATGCCGCTGTCGCTGTCCTATGATCACCGTGCGGTGAACGGGGCCGACGCGGCGCGCTTTACCGCGCTGCTGGGACAGCTGCTGACCGACGTCCGGCGTCTGCTGCTGTAAGCCTGCTCCACCTGGGAGCAACGAACGGCGCCGCAAGGCGCCGTTCGTCGTTGGCGGCCCGCTCATCAAGTGGCCTTTCTCCTGATCAGAGGTGTTGGTGCCATGCTGTGCTACGTCACGCGAATCATGAACCTTTGATGACGCCTGACGAAAGTGCAATCCAGTATTTAGTTATTTGATATTACAGTTGTTTATCCTCTTTTTCCGGTGCTGTGGCGGTTGTCTCAGGTTGTGTCGCCAGAGCTGCGCGGGTATTGTTCGCTAACCCTATTCTTCACCCCGAATTTTTCGCTTTTTCGAAGGAGTTCTACTGATGCGTTTGATCCTCTTGGGTGCACCGGGAGCCGGCAAGGGCACCCAGGCTCAATTCATCTGCGAGCGTTATGACATTCCGCAGATTTCCACTGGCGACATGCTGCGCGCAGCGGTCAAGGAAGGCAGTGAGCTGGGGCTCAAGGTGAAGGAAATCCTGAATACCGGCGGTCTGGTGTCCGATGACATCATTATCGCTCTGGTGAAGGAGCGCATCGCTCAGCCTGACTGTGCCAATGGCTTCCTGTTCGACGGCTTCCCCCGCACCATTCCCCAGGCCGACGCCATGAAGGACGGTGGTGTGAAGATTGACCACGTGCTGGAAATTGCCGTGGCCGATGAAGAGATCGTCAATCGCCTGGCCGGTCGTCGCGTCCACCCGGCATCCGGTCGTGTCTACCACGTCGTCTACAATCCGCCGAAGGAAGAAGGCAAGGATGACGTCACCGGCGAGGCGCTGATCCAGCGTGAAGACGACAGCGAGAGCACCGTGCGCAATCGCCTGTCCGTGTATCACGAACAGACCGAGCCGCTGGTGGGTTACTACCAGGAGTGGGCAGCTGAGGCGCCTGAGGCTGCACCTCGCTACCACCGTGTCGCAGGTGTCGGCAGCGTGGACGACATCACCCGTCAGGTGCTCGCGGCCCTGGAGGGCTAGTCAGGCTTCCCGCCCGTGCATCGCTGACCACGGCCCGCCTTTGGCGGGCCGTGGTCGTTTATCGGGCATAGCCTGTCAAATCAGCCCGTCGAGTGAGCCCGCCAAATGTCCGACGAGCTCGGGTACCGGCTCCCCCATTTTCCGGTCACTTGCTTTATAATGCGCCGGTTTTTCCCTTGCAGGATGAGTCCAACATGACCCTGATTGTGGCCCTCGACGCTTCTTCCAGCGCCTGTTCTGCGGCCTTGCTGCGCCGTATCGACGGCCAGCCGGATGAAGTGCTGGCACGTTTTGCGCAGACCCCGCGAGAGCACACTCGGCGTTTGATGCCGATGGTGGATGAGGTATTGGCAGAGGCTGGTGTCTCGGCCAATGCGTTGGATGCCGTGGCTTACGGTCGTGGGCCAGGCTCGTTCACTGGACTGCGAATCGCCGCGGGAGTGGCCCAGGGGCTTGCCTATGGTCTGGGACGTCCGCTGATCGGCGTGTCGACGCTGCAAGCGCTGGCTCTGAGCGGTTATCGCAGCCACCGTTATCGTTACATGGTGACGGCTCTGGACGCTCGTATGGGTGAAGTCTATGCCGCTGCCTGGCGTATCGATGATGGCCTGCCGGTAGCGTTGGTGGACGAAGCGGTGTTGCCACCGGAGCGGCTGCTACTGCCTCGAGAGCATGAGGATCATGACTGGGTGGGGCTTGGGTCTGGCTGGGCCCTGTGGGATCAGATGTCGGCAGAGCTCCAGGCCAACCTGAACCTGACAGTGGTGGACATCGATCCGGCTGCCGAAGACATGGCGCGACTTGCCGTGGAGGTGTTCGACGCTGGCGGCGGTCAGCGGCCCCATGACGCTCAGCCTGTCTATCTTCGAGACCAGGTGGCCTGGAAGAAGACTGCAAGGAAGCGTGCTCAGTGAGCGTACGCTTGGCCCCAGGGCTCGCCTTGCCCTTCACGCTGGAGCATTGCCCCGAAGCCGGGCTTTTGCTTGAGCGAGATGAGCAGGGACGGCTAGTGCTGGCAGGAGATGAGGCGCTCTACGGCAAGCCGCTGTGGGTCGACTTCATCGGTGGTCGTGATGGTCATCGCCGACGCTTCGGCGGAGGACGCGGTCAGCTGGTGGCCAGGGCCTGTGGCCTGGCAAAGGGCATTACGCCCCAGGTGGTCGATGCTACCGCTGGGCTCGGGCGTGACGCCTTCGTCCTGGCGAGCCTGGGCGCCGACGTGCTGCTGATCGAGCGGGTGGCCGCCATTGCCGCGCTGCTTGACGATGGCCTGCAACGGGCACGTGGCTGCGAGGAAACACGTGACGCGGCGCAGCGCATGACCCTATGTCACGGCGACAGCAGCCGTGATCTCGCCGAACTGGTGGCGGACCATCACAAGGCACCCGAAGTAATCCATCTCGATCCCATGTTTCCCCATCGGGACAAGTCAGCGCTGGTCAAGAAGGAGATGCGGGTCTTCCGGGAGTTGGCCGGTGATGATGCTGACGCGCCGCGCTTGCTGGAGGCGGCGCTTGATGTGGCGACTCACCGGGTGGTGGTCAAGCGCCCGCGCAAGGCTCCGCCGATCGATGGGCCTGAGCCAAGGCACCGGCTGGAAGAGAAAACCAGCCGCTACGATATCTACGTGCATCGCTCGCTCAAGGCTCAGGGTTGAGCGCGGACTGGCGGTCGCGCACGTCACTGTTTTCGCGGTAGCGGGTGATCAGCGCCAGGCGTCTGCGCAGTGATGCATCGAGCAAGCGAGAGGCACGCTGGGCGGCTTGTCTGAGACACTCATCGAAGTGGACCTGCTGCTGGTCAAGCCAGATCCAGCCTTCCTGCCCCAGGGTGTCGATCAAGGTCTCGAACAGTTTGGGATCAAAGAATTCCGGTGCCTCGCGGCCGCTGAGCAGGCCTAGCCGTTCGGCCAGGTCGCGGGAGCGCTCGGTCAATTCCTGCCGGGTCAGGGTGCCGCTGCCCGCGTGCAGCAGAACTTCGATCAGCAGCGCGTTGCGTTCCAGCGACGGCTGAATCATGCGTCCGACCAGCTGCAGCCGCTCCCGCGCCGCCAGGCTGTCCTTCGGGGTGAAGCTCGCGCCGTAGCGTTCCAGCAGGTCGAGATCACACAGGCTGGTCAGGATGGCATCGATACGCTCTTCGAGATCGGCATCATCGCTGATGCAGAATTCATGTGCCAAGGGTGGCCATAGAGGACGCAGCAGGTCGTGCAGCTCTGCTGGGCTGCGCTGAGTTCGGCTACGGAAGGCAAAGGCCACCAGGGCCGGCAGAGCAAACAGGTGCAGCACATTGTTGCGATACCAGGCCAGTTGCGCGGCCTGGGCGGGGGTGGCACTGACGATATCACCCAGGCGGTGATGGTGGCGTTCGACCAGCTCCAGCGCGACGGCTTTGGTCACACAGTCCTCTGGCGATTCGGCCGGTAAGCTGGGCGTCTGGGCGCAGGCCTGACTGCGGGCAAGCCGGCTCAGCAGCGCCAACTGGTCACACAGCGTCGCGTGTTCCAGTGCGCGATAAGGTGACGCCAGCAGGGCAAGGCCGGTCAGGTTGGCAGCATTCAGCGCGGCGACCTCATTGATACGCTGCGTCAGCAGGTGTCCAAGACCAGTGACCGTGGGTTTCAACCAGGGGTGATCATCGGCCCCGCTAGTGCGCCACTCCGGGGCGGACCGATCAAGGAAGTCGGCGATGGGCAGCGGTTCCCCGATATTGACGGCGACCCGGCCGTAAGGCTCTCGCAGCCGGCCAATGACCCGCAACAGACCCAGCGGTGATTCCTTGCGCTTCTTGCCGCCGCTCAGTTCGCGCTGATAGCTCGAGTTCTCGAGAATGCGCTCATAGCCAATGTAGACAGGCACGAACACCATCGGGCGGTCGTCGCCGCGTTGACAGCGCATGAATGAGGTCAGGGTCATGGCCAGCATGCCGGGACGCGGAGACAGCATGCGGCCACTTCGCGAACGCCCGCCTTCGATGAAGTACTCCATCGGGTAGCCACCGGCCAGCAAGCGATGCAGGTACTCGTTGAAGACGGCGCCATAGAGCCGGTTGTCGCGGAAGCTGCGGCGCAGGAAGAAGGCCCCGCCGCGCCTCAACAGGGGGCCGATGATCGGCATGTTGAGGTTCTTGCCCGCCGCGATGTGCGGCGGCATCAGCCCCTCTCGGTAAAGCACGTAGGACAGCAGCAGGTAGTCGATATGACTGCGGTGGCAGGGCACGTAGATCAGGGTGTGATCGCCTGCCAGGGACTTGACCTTGTCCAGGCCGGTCACATCGACGCCATCGTACAGGCGATTCCACAACCGCCGCAGGGCACCGGCAAGGAAGCGCAACACCGGATAGGTCATGTTTGCCGCAATCTCATGTCCGTAACGGCGCGCACGTCGCTTTAGCCGCGAGGGCGACATCCCCTGGTCGACCTGCTGTCCGATGGCGTGGCGTACCGCATCGCTGGCCACGACGCCCTGGATCATGGTGCTGCGGTGAGACAGATCCGGGCCCAGCACCCGTGTGCGCACGCGGCGAAAATGCACGCGGAGCAGGCGAGCGGCCTTGCGGTTGGTGAGCGATGGATCACCGTTGTGCAGCTCCTCGAGGTGCAGAGGCGCGCCGAACTGCAGCTCCACATCGCGGCCGTTGATCAAGACCGACAAGGCCCGTCGAACTCGTCCGGTCAGTTGCCAGCTATCTGCGGCCAGCAGGTGCCAGAAGCCGAAATTCTTGCCCGGGGCGCGACCCCAGAACACGCTGACCGGTACTAGCTGGACCTGGATACCGTTGGCGACAAGCTGGGTAAATGGAGCAACGCTGGTCGCGCGGCCGCGCCACAGGCGCGAGCCACGAGCCGGAAGCGCCACGCAGCGTGGCAGTGAAAGCTCCGCCAACTTGCCGTGGGCGGGAGGCAGTCCATGCTCCCGACAGTAGGCATCCAGCAGCAGCACATCGCTGAGTGCTGGCCTTGGCAGCACATACAACGTCGGCAGGTCGGGATTGAGCTGCAGCGGAGCCGGCTCGGCCAGGCGGACCTCTGTCCATAGTTTGATCAGTCGTCGCAGCGGCGCGTGAAACATAGCCATCCCGTTGTCCATGCCGCGAGCAGTCCGGGCTCGGCGGTCATCCATGTGTGCCGTCAGTATAACGATCGGACACGCAAACTTGGGATTAATTGCGAAGAAGGCTGGCGTCAGGCCACCTTCTCTCGCGACTTTTCTGTGCCCTTTGATTAGGGTATTGAAGAGTCACGATGGTGGCGGGTGTGACGCTGCCGTGGCCAGGCAACGACCCGCATGCAATGGCATGGAGGCCAGGCGAGATGAGTACCCAATGGCGTGAGCACAACGCGGTGGAACTGCTGCCAGAGGCAGATCGATTTCTGCCGGCCTTGTTCGAGGCGGTGGCTCAGGCACAGGAATCTGTGCTGGTAGAGCTGTATCTGATGGAATCGGGCGAGCTGGCCAACCGAGTCATCGAGGCGTTGGCCGATGCGGCCGCCAGGGGGGTGGCGGTCTATCTGCTGCTGGATGGATTCGGCGCGATGGGGCTGTCACGCGCTGATCGACAGCGGCTGACGGCAGGCGGAGTCTGGTTGCGTGACTTCAACCCGCTGGGCTGGCATTCGCTGGCCCGCAACGTCAGCCGCGATCACCGCAAGCTGGTGGTGGTCGACCAGCGGCTTGCCTTCACCGGCGGATTTGGGGCGGTGGATGACTTCCTGTCGGCCTGGTTCGAGGTGGCAGTGCGGGTGCGGGGGCCGGTCGTCAACGACTGGGTCGCGCTGTTTGCCCAGGTGTGGAATTCACCGCTGGCCAGAGGCGCCGACCAGGCGCCGGCGCTACCTCGCGTACGCGCTGCAGCCGCCACTGCTGACGCGGCGGATGGCAAGATGCGGGCCAGGGTCATGTGGGGGCGTGGCTATCGCTTTCAGGCGATCCGTCATTCATTGCAGCAGCGTATCGATACCAGTCAGGGTCGGTTGTGGCTATGTACGCCCTACTTCGTGCCGACATTGGGTACGCGACTGAGGCTGCAGCGAGCGGCACGCAAAGGGGTGGATGTGCGCCTGTTGCTGCCAGGGCAGGACCATGATCATCCCGGTATTCGATATGCCGGACAGCGCTTCTACTCGCGCCTGCTCCGCGCTGGAGTGCGCATCTACGAATTTCAGCCGAGCTTTATCCATGCCAAATTCGTCATGGTGGACGACTGGGTCAGTCTAGGGTCGTGCAACTTTGATCACTGGAGCCTGCAATGGAACCTGGAGGCCAACCAGGAAGTGGAAGATGCTGGCCTGGCGCAGGAGGTGGCGACGCTGTTCCAGCGCAATTTTGCCGTCAGTAAGGAAATCTCGCATGAGCATTGGAGCCGCCGCTCACTGTGGGCAAAGTTGAGAACCTGGCTGTATGGCACTCTCGATGGCTGGATGACGCGCTTGCGCTGATGGACGGTGGATACCGCCTCGTCCAGCGCGGGCTCGACGACGCCAGGCCTCGCCGAACCCGATGACAGTGCCGGTCGCAGCGCCGGTGGCAGCGCTAGTGGCAGTAAGGCTCAGCGCTTGCCCTTGCCTTTGGCGCCGCCCTTGCCGCCTGCTCCCTTCTTGGCGGAAGGTGGCGCGCCCTTGCCCCGTGCGGGGGACTTGCCTCTTGGCTTGGGCTTGGGGGTATCCGGCGGCACCCGGAAGTGCAGATACAGATCCAGCACCAGTTCAGGCAATTGGTTGACCAGCTCCTCCAGACGTTTCGCATCGCCGGCCAGGTCCGCCATGTCGGGTTCATCGGCAAACAGCCCCGATAGTGCCATGAAGGGCAGCAGCAAGGTGGCGACGGTTTCTTCGTCGCCCTCGAACCAGGGGGCCTCGTCCAGGAAGACGCCCTCCATGAAACCGGCACACCAGTCCCCGATGGGAGTCTCTTCCGCTGCCATGCCATCCAGCGTCAGCTCGAAGGGCAGCTCTGGCAGCCCCCCACTTTCCAGCACATTGATGGCGTTGGACCTGAGCTGCTCGAACAGCCCCAGGATGATCTCACGCTCCTGCTCTGACTCGAACTCCGGTGAGCCGTGGAACAGCTCGGCCACCCAAGTGGCAGCATCGGTTTCCCGTGGCGCCACTGCCAGGGCGACCAGAAAGCCGTGCGCGCCAATCAGGTCTAGCGCATCAGCGCCGGCCCGTTCCTCGAGAAAGTCATCGAGCAGGTCCAGGGCATCATCTTCGAGCAGCGGTTGCGGGAGCGGCGTTTCGGCGTCGGACATGGAGCGCTCACTTGGTCGGGGGTGGAATGGGGGCGGTCTTTACCGCCCTGGTTCGAGGCGGCATTCTAGCATTCCTTGAGGGAGACTGATGATTCAATGAGTGAGACGCGACGCAGACCGCATGCTGCTTTGGCAGGCACCGCCCCGGTACTTCCCGCGGTGGACGGAGAGTGGCTGGAAGCGCTCGGGGCCAAGGCCCTGCATGCGGCGGTGAATGCCAGAGTGAAAGCGGCGGTGGCCCTGTGTCGCGACGTTCACCCGCATCTGCCGGAACCCGCCGTGTGGTGTGATCTGCGGGGGAAGGGCGCTGGTCAGGCGCATTTCGGCCGAGGAGGGCTGCGTTTCAATCCCAGGCTGCTGGAGGAGAACCGCCAGGCCTTCTTTGATGAGGTGATTCCCCATGAGGTAGCCCACTGGTTGGTCTGGCACCTTGAGGATGGTCCTTCCTTTCGTCCGCATGGGCGGGAGTGGCAGACCGTCATGGTGCGCCTGTTTGGCCTGTCACCCAGGGTGACTCATCGCTTTGACACCAGCCGGTCCAGTCCTGCACCGTTTCGCTATCGTTGCCACTGTCGTGACCACCAATTTTCTGCTCGCCGCCACGCCAATGCGAAGGCTGGTCAAGAGTATCGCTGTCGTCACTGTCGTGGGCGGCTTTGCTACATCGATCGAGCCGACTAAAAATATGGCATAACTCTTTGTTTGTAATAATAAAAATAGTCATACCAATGTCTAAGGGGAAAGCCTGGGCTGGCAACGTTATGCTGGCTAGCAGGTTATTCGCGCCGGACACGCCTCTGTTGGCGGCTGGCTCTCCACTTCAATGGGTATCCAAGGACAGAGCACCATGAGCGATCACAAGCACGTCTATCCGGTCTCCGATACGTTCGCCAAGACCGCCTGGGCCGACAAGGCCACCTATGACAAGCTCTATCGGCAGTCGGTGGAAGACCCTGAAGCTTTCTGGAAAGAGCAGGCCGCTCGCCTCGACTGGATCAAGGCCCCCAACACCATCAAGTCGGTCTCCTACGCCAGTGACAATGTGGATATCCGCTGGTTCGAGGACGGCACCTTGAATGTCGCCGCCAACTGCCTTGACCGTCACCTCGAGACCCGTGGCGACAAGCCGGCCATCATCTGGGAAGGTGACGATCCCGGCGAGTCGTCGATCATCACCTACCGCGAGCTGTACGAGCGTACCTGTCAGTTGGCCAACGGATTGAAATCGCTTGGCGTTGGCAAGGGCGACACGGTGACGCTCTACATGCCGATGATTCCCGAGGCTGCCATGGCCATGCTGGCCTGTGCGCGTATCGGCGCGGTGCACTCGGTCGTGTTCGGCGGTTTCTCCCCTGACGCGCTGGCACAGCGGGTCAAGGACGCCGCTTCTCGCATCATCATCACGGCGGACGAGTCGGTTCGTGGCGGCAAGCACGTGCCGCTGAAGGACAACGTGGATGCGGCGCTGACTCGCGATGGCACCGATGTGGCGGAGAAGGTGCTGGTGGTCAAGCGCACCGGTGGGGATATCGAGTGGCACCAGGATCGTGATGTCTGGTACCACGACCTGGTGGCAGGACAGGACACTGACTGCCCCGCGGAAGAGATGGGCGCTGAAGACCCGCTGTTCATTCTGTATACCTCTGGTTCTACCGGCACCCCCAAGGGGCTCAAGCACACCACCGGTGGCTACCTGACCTACGCCAGCCTGACCCATCAGTACGTGTTCGACTACCACGAGGACGAGGTCTACTGGTGCACCGCGGACGTGGGCTGGGTCACCGGACACAGTTATATCGTCTACGGGCCCCTGGCCAATGGCGCCGTTACCCTGATGTTTGAAGGGGTGCCCAGCTACCCCACTCACGGCCGCATGGGCGAGATTGTCGACAAGCACAAGGTCAACATTCTCTATACCGCCCCCACGGCAGTGCGCGCCCTGATGGCCCATGGTGACCATGTCATGGATTCCAGCTCGCGCAGCAGCCTGCGTCTGCTGGGGTCTGTCGGGGAGCCGATCAATCCGGAAGCCTGGGAGTGGTTCCACCGAGTCATCGGCAACGGCCAGTGCCCGATCGTGGACACCTGGTGGCAGACCGAGACCGGCGGCATCATGATTACCCCGCTCCCCGGTGCCATTGCGCAGAAGCCGGGTTCGGCGACGTTGCCTTTCTTCGGGGTGCAGCCCGCACTGGTGGATAACGAAGGCAAGCGGCTTGACGGCGCGACCGAGGGCAACCTGGTCATCCTCGATTCCTGGCCGGGGCAGGCACGTTCCATCTGGAACAACCATGAGCGCTTCGTGCAGACCTATTTCTCGACCTACGAAGGAACCTACTTCACCGGCGATGGCTGTCGTCGCGACGAGGACGGCTATTACTGGATTACCGGCCGGGTAGATGATGTGCTCAATGTTTCGGGCCACCGCATGGGGACGGCCGAGATCGAGTCATCGCTGGTGGCTCACTCCGCCGTCGCGGAGGCCGCGGTGGTGGGCTTCCCGCACGATATCAAGGGGCAGGGCATCTATATTTACGTGACCCTTAACGATGAGGCGGAGCCCAGCGATGAACTGCGCAAGGAATTGACCCAGTGGGTGCGCAAGGACATCGGTCCCATCGCATCGCCTGACCATATCCAGTGGGCGCCGGGGCTTCCCAAGACGCGCTCTGGCAAGATCATGCGTCGTATCTTGCGCAAGATCGCGGCCAACGAATGCGATGGACTGGGGGATACCAGCACGCTGGCCGATCCCACGGTGGTGGAAGATCTGATCGAGCACCGCGCCATCAAGTAACAGCGGGTTGGCAGACGCTAGACATGGCATGAATCATGCCGAAACGCCGGTGGCGGCGATGCCCGCCATCGGCGTCTTTTCGTCTGGAGTGCACCGAATGATGCGGACTTGATGGGCATCTTGTGGCTGACGTTGATGACGGGAGTGCAAGGGTGCTTGGGAAAGCCGGTGGCCATGGGGTAACATGCTGGTCAAACAAGCGTCTTGCGTTGTGGCGTCAGGGCCTGACACGCCGCAGCGGAATCCGGAGGAGAATCCATGGCCTTTGCCCAGAAATTCATCGTTGCCGATGATCATCCGCTGTTCCGTGCTGCCTTGACGCAGGCGCTGCGCCAATTGGCACCTCAGGCCGAGATCATTGAAGCGGATACCATGGAAGCCACTTCCGACGTGGTGATCCGGCATCCTGATGCCGATCTGATTCTGCTCGACCTGCACATGCCTGGCGCTCACGGCTTCTCTGGGCTGATCCAGTTGCGTGGACAGACCCCGGACGTGCCGGTGGCGGTAGTGTCCGGCAGTGATGAGCTGCACGTGGTTCGTCGAGCCATCGACTACGGTGCGTCCGGCTTCATTCCCAAGTCTTCTTCGCTGGCGTTGATTGCTGAAGCCGTGGGGGAGATTCTCGATGGTGAGGTGTGGCTACCGGAAGACATGGCGGACGCCCTCGGTGAAGCCGATGAAGAAGAAGCCCGTTTCGCTGAGGCGATCGCCTCGCTGACCCCCCAGCAGTTTCGCGTGCTGAACATGCTGACGGAAGGGCTTCTCAACAAGCAGATTGCCTACGAGTTGAATGTGTCTGAGGCGACCATCAAAGCCCACGTCACGGCGATTCTGCGCAAGCTTGGGGTGCATTCACGCACCCAGGCGGTGATCGCCGCGCAGAAGCTTGAGGTCGAGCCGCCCAAGGTCGAGTCCTGAACGGACCTGGTCCAGCGCTGCAGAGCAACACCCCGCCATCCGGCGGGGTGTTGTGTTTTGGGGTGCCCGGCGAGGGGCGCCCGGCCAGGGGTGCCCGGCGAGGGGCGCCCGGCGAGGGGGGGGCGGCCAGGAGTGCTTAGCGAGGGGGCTCGGCAGGGGTATCAGGGCGAAGCCTGATCGCTGCCGGGGTCGTCGTCCGGCATGACCAGCTGCGCCTGCCTTCCCATCAGGAAGTTCTGGTTGAGCGCGAGAGCCTCCCGCAGGTAGTCCCACAGCAAACGGATGCGCGTCAGCTGCCGCTGTTCCTGCCGCGCGGTGACCCAGAACTGCCTGTCGATCGATACGTCGTGGTCGAGCACTGTCCTCAGCTCGGCGCGCCCGGCAGCCATGAAGCATGGCAGCACCCCAAGACCGGCACCGCTTTCGGTTGCCATCATCTGCGTCGTGACGCTGGTGCTGCGTAGTGAAAAGTGGGCCTTGGTGTCCTCGCAGCGGTGTGCCAGCAGAGGGTCCAGATAATTGAGCTGCTCGCTGAACAGCAAGTCATCCACGTAGCCGATCAGCGGGTGCTGGCTGAGTTCCGAGCGGTGCAGCGGTGCACCGTGCTGTCGCAGGTAGCGATCCGCGGCGTAAAGCTTCAAGCGGTAATCGCACAGCCGGGATGTGACCAGGCCCTGATTGGCCGGCCGTTCGATGGTAATTGCCAGGTCGGCCTCATGACGGCTCAAGTTGACGACTCTAGGGAGTGCCAGCAGGTCTAGAGTGAGGCCTGGATGTCGGCGACAGAAAGCGCTTAGCAGGGGCGCTATCACCCAGGTGCCAAAGCCCTCGGTGACACCCAGTCGAATCTGTCCTTCCAGCCTCAGGTTGTGGTCGACCAGACCGTCAGTGGCGTCGTCTGCATGGCGTGCCATGAGCTCTGCGTGCACCTTCAATCGCTCGCCGGCTGGCGTAAGACGATAGCCATGAGTACTGCGTTCAAACAGCTGAGTGTTGAGGCGCTGTTCAAACCGGCGCGTTCGACGAGATAGGGTGGAATGATCGACCCCTAGGCGCCGCGCGGCATCGGCCAGGCGAGGGTGTCTGGCCACTTCAAGAAAGACCTGCAGATCCTGCCAGTCGAGCACGTTTGCCTCCGGTTGTCCGCCGACATCGCTTTTGCAAAATTGCACAAGCAATGTGCCCCGCTGAACATTGTTTGGCTATCCGACCTGTGGCTAGACTGACCCTCTTTGCTTGCGTGTGTAGCCTCACGCTGGGCGTTGGTGGATCGCCCTGCACCACGCGAGCCGCTGGTGTTGACAGCGACACGATACGGCAACAACGCGATACGACAACGACAAGAGTAGGAGCACGCCATGACAGTCCGCGATATTCCGATGATCATCGATGGCCAGGCCGTCCCCTCGCAGTCCAGTGAATGGCGCGACGTGACCAACCCGGCCACCCAGGAGGTGGTAGCCAGGGTCCCCTTCTGTACCCTCGAAGAGGTCGACAAGGCGGTCGCCAACGCCCACCAGGCCTTCTCCAGCTGGCGCAAGGTGCCGCTCGGCAAGCGCATGAGGATCATGCTGAAGCTGCAGGCGCTGATCCGCGAACACACCCCTGAGCTTGCGGCCTTGATCAGCGAGGAGCATGGCAAGACGTTGCCCGATGCAGAAGGAGAGGTGGGGCGTGGGCTCGAGGTGGTGGAGCATGCCTGCTCGATTACCTCGTTGCAGCTCGGCGAGGTGGCGGAAAACGCGGCCAGTGAGGTGGATGTCTACACCCTCAACCAGCCCCTTGGCGTGGGCGCCGGGATCACCGCTTTCAACTTCCCCATCATGTTGCCATGCTTCATGTTTCCGCTGGCGATCGCCACGGGCAATACCTTTGTCCTCAAGCCCTCCGAGCAGGATCCCAGCTCGACCATGCGGCTGGTCGAACTGGCCCTTGAAGCCGGTGTCCCGCCTGGCGTGCTGAATGTCGTGCACGGTGGCCCAGATGTGGCCAACCGTCTGTGCGAGCACCCGGATATCAAGGCCATGTCCTTTATCGGCTCGACCCATGTCGGTACCCAGCTCTACCGCCGGGCCAGCGAGTCCGGCAAGCGTGCCCAGGCCATGATGGGGGCCAAGAATCACTGTGTGGTCATGCCCGATGCCAATCGCAGCCAGGCCATCAACAATCTGCTGGGTTCCGCCTTTGGCGCTGCGGGGCAGCGCTGCATGGCGAATTCCGTTGTGGTGCTGGTCGGCCAGGCGCGGGAATGGCTGGACGATATCGTGGAAGGCGCACGCAACATGCGAGTGGGGCCAGGCACCGACCGTCAGGCGGATCTCGGCCCACTGGTGTCTCCGGCGGCCAAGGACCGGGTAGAACGCCTGATTGCCCAGGGTGAGCAGGAAGGCGCCAGGCTGCTGGTCGATGGGCGTGGCTGTCAGGTGGAAGGTTATCCCCAGGGCAACTTTGTGGGGCCTACACTGTTTGCGGGTGTTACCGCCGAGATGGACATCTACCGGGAAGAGATTTTCGGCCCAGTGCTGTGCGTGGTGGAAGTGGACACGCTGGATGAGGCAATCGCCTTCATCAATGCCAATCCTAACGGTAACGGCACCTCGATCTTTACCAACTCGGGATGGGTGGCGCGGCGCTTCGAGACAGATATCGATGTGGGGCAGGTAGGCATCAATGTGCCGATCCCGGTACCGGTCGCCTATTTCAGCTTCACCGGCTCACGGGCATCCAAGCTGGGCGACCTGGGCCCCAACGGCAAGCAGGCGATCAGTTTCTGGACCCAGACCAAGACGGTGACTGCGCGCTGGTTTGAGCCTGAAAATGTCTCCTCTGGCATTAACAGCACGATCTCGCTGAGCTGAGCTGAGCTGTGAACTGAACTGAAGGAAGCCAGGACCCGCGACAATGCCCCTGCCACGGGGCATTGTCGTGTGTAGACAGGTGGGGCGTGTTCGATCAAAGGACAAGAGTGAGAGTGCTTGCTTTACGTTAACGTAAAGTCAGTTTTTTGAGAGCCACCTCACTCAATGCTGGAGTCCGCCCATGTCGTCTCGCTCGTCATCCGTTTCTCCTCCTCTCTCGTCTTCGTTATCTTCTGCCTCATCTTCTTCCTTGTCATCGCCGGTACCGTCGTCCGGTGATCCGTCCCTGAGTCGCTTTCCCATTCCAGCATCTCTTGACGAGTTGCCCGACGATATTCGTGACAGCATTCTTGCCGTTCAAGACAAGGCGGGTTTTATCCCCAATGTGTTCTTGATGTTGGCCCATCGGCCCGCTGAGTTTCGCGCCTTCTTTGCCTATCACGATGCCCTGATGGAGCGGGAGTCAGATACCCTGACCAAGGCCGAAAAGGAGATGATCGTGGTCGCCACCAGCGCGCGTAACCGCTGCCTGTACTGTGTGGTGGCCCATGGCGCCTTGGTGAGGCTCTACAGCAAGGATCCATTGTTGGCGGATCGCGTGGCGATCAATCACCATAGCGCGGACCTAAGCGAGCGGCATCGTGTGATGCTGGACGCCGCCATTCACTGCGGCATCGACGTAGGAGAGTTGACCGAAGAGTGGATGACGCGACTGGAGGCAGTGGGCTTTACCCAAGACGACATTTGGGACATTGGCGCCATCTGTGCCTTCTTTGGCCTGTCCAATCGACTGGTCACCTTGACCGGCACGCCACCGAATCCAGAGTTCTACCTGATGGGGCGGGTGCCCCGTGAGCCCAACTCTTAGGTTCGCCAGGCAAGCGAGCTCGAGGAAACACGGCATGCCTGCCTGCTCGGACGAGTTGCTGCGTCGCGGGCGCCTGGTGTCGCTTGGCTGGTGACTTCAGCTCAGCAGGGAGAGCAGCGGCTTTTCGGCCAGCTCGATCAGCCATCGTGCAAGCAGCTGGCGCTGGGAACCATGTGCAACCAGGCCCACGGTATCGTCGCTGCCGTCCTTGGCATCGGCGTGTGGCAGGCTGATGGCAAAATCACCCTCCTGCAGGTGGAACTCGTGGATTTCCCGCAAGCCGGCAGGTGTCTCGCAGCGTATCGAACGATAGCTGTCGTCTTCTCCATAGATCAGACGATGGCACACCTTGTAGCGCGTATAGAGCGAGAGCCCACCCGCAAAAGCAGGCCATCTGGCGGGGGTGTGGCGAATATCATCGGGAAGGGCAACATCGTCTTCCAGGGCCTGGGAAAGAGACTCTTCCAGGGTGGTGGAAAGCAGCGGGCGCCATGGCATCGCGGGGGAGGCCGTGGCCAAGTCCTCGGGCCGACGGATATCGATATCCTGATAGACCAGCGTATGAGGCTGGCAGTCGCCATTCTGCCAGCCATCGAGCAGTCTCAAGGTCAGTCTGCCCTGCTCAAGAGGGCCGAACAGCAGCGTCTGCAATGCCAGTAACAAGTGCAGCTGGCGCTCGTTGGCCTGATTGTCGAATGCAGTATAGGGCGAGGTGAACAGGCGATGTAGACGGCAGGGCGCGTGTTCCTTGGCTTCGCTGTATGGCATGGCGACATGTCCTCGAGAGCCGGGCGAATAGTGTCATTTGCTTAGCTTAATAAGTTAATCCTGTTTCTTTAAGCATGGCAACGGCTGTCTTGCTGGACGGTCTTGTTGACGGTCTGAGCGGCGGCCTTATCGATGGTTGCGTAGATATCTCCGTGCGGTTCCCGGAGCCAGGAAAACATTGCATCAATATCTGCGCCGACGATTCCCCGCGTTGCGCGCTCTCGAGTTCAACAGCGATACCGCATAGGCTCCGAACGCGGTGTTTCGGTTGCCAGGCATCGCGTTGTGCTCGGCTGATGTGTTCGGCGCTTGACTAGGGCGTCAGGCCTGATGATTGATCAGCTGCCCTCGGGCGGCTAGGGCTTTTACGCAAAGTGCCTGCGCTTGGTGATACGGCGTTAAAAATCGGCTGGTACGCCAGCCCGGTCAAAATGCTCATTTACACCTCGTAAACTGCGCTTTCTCACCGATTTTTGCCTTGTCTAACCTTCGCTCGTCGACTTTTCGGACAAAGCCTAGCGTTCATCGTTGTGGGCCGTGGTGGGCTGATGAGGTGCAGCAGCCTGCTTGTCCGTTTCTTGCGCGTCGTCAGTGGGGGAGGGCTTGGCGGCCTTATTGCTGCGGCCTCGCTTTCTGGCTTCCTTGTTGCGATACATCATGGCATCTGCCGCACGCAGCAATTCCTCCTCGCGCAGATACTCGCGGTCGCCCGTCTCGGCCACCCCCAGGCTAATGGAGAAGTCCGGGTACTTGTCCTGAAAGGCCAGTTCGATCTTGCTGCCAATGGTACCCGCGCTCTTGACGTCGCAGTCAGGCAGGATGCAGCAGAACTCGTCGCCGCCAAGGCGGCAGCAGATGTCGCTGGACCTCACGGTCTCACGCATGATCTGGCCAAAGGTGATCAGTATCTCGTCACCCTTGTGATGGCCATAGGTATCATTGATCTGCTTGAAGTCATCGATGTCGCAGTAGATCAGGCTGACCAGCGAGTGCCGCCTTTCTGCCATGCGGATTTCGCGACTCAAGGCCTCGCTCATGCCGCGTTGATTGAACAGTCCCGTCAGCGCGTCCTTCTCCGCGTAGGTAGCAAGCTCCTTCGTCTTTTCCTCGAGATTGCGGGCATAGATTTCCATTCGCCGCTTGGCGCTGTGCACTTCATTGAGCAGGGTGTCGATATAGGTATCGAAGACCAGTGTGATATCGAAGTACATCAACTTGTCGAGGTTATCCTTGGCCGAGGTAAGGCTGTGTTGGTCTGTCAGGTTTTCGTCGATCACCCGAAACAGGATTTCCTTGAGGGTTCTCATGGCGGCCAGGAATAGCTTGGGCTCCACCCCGATACGCTTGTGTACCAGTCCGATGCGCAGCCGGCTGTTGACGTACTCCGCATCGTAGTAACCGGTGAACAGATCAAGCACGTACTGGCGTTGAGCGGAACGCAGCCGCTGAAGGGTTTCCGAGTCGCCGATCAACAGGCTGATTTCATCGATTTCGGTCTGGCGCTCGTAGAACTCTTCGACAATGATTTCGATATGTTCATTAATGATAGGCTTTAGCGCAGCCAGATCAGCCAGACCTGCCTCATCAAGACTCAAGAACTCCTTGCGGCGCTGAATCTCTACCTCGCTGATATGCATCTGCTCGAGCAGGGATTTGTCGATCGGCCTCATGGCGACTCTCACCGGATTGATGCGCCGCTCGCGGATTGACGAAAATCCCCGGCGCCGACATTAAGAAGAAGTGTGTCTTCAACATATATCGCGTTACGGCCGGGCTTGCACCGCATTTTGGCGATTGTGCACGCCATTGACACACGAGGATTCCACGCAGTGCGCAAATGAGTACATGTTGGCTGGCGAGAAGGTCGTCAGCACCAGTGTACAAGGGGAGAAGGGCGTGGCGCCGAGAGGCAGGGGCAGAGACTGGAGGGTGACGCGAAATAGCGGGTGTTACGCGCCCGCGCCGTCATGCCAGGATGACGGCGCAGCCGTATGAGTCGACGTCTTTACTGGATCACTGAGCGGAGCAGGTCAGAGACGTTGCCGCCTTGCGCGGGAAGGGCTAAAGCGGCGGCATCAGGGGGAGTGGAGGTCAGTTGGGAGACCTGGAACTTGTCACCGAAACGCAGGATACCAAGTCCACGCTGTTCCAGTTGGGCGGCCACTGGATCCGGTTGTCCCGTCATGATGCGCTGATAGCGGTCGACTACCTGCAGTAACTCTCGGACCTCGCCGCGCTGGCTGAGTACCAGTGAGTCCTGGCGACGATCGCCGTCACGATTGATCCAGTCGAGGCGGTATACGTCTCCTTCGATACCCGCAACGTTCTCCGTTGAGCCAGTGGGCTCTAGGGCCAGCACCTTCTGAGCCTGATAGCTGCCCAGTTGCGACATGTCCTGGCCGCCGAGCTGCCCGGCAATCGACTGCAGGTCACGGATACCCAGAACCACCGGCTGTCCGCCGAAGTTGGTCACCGCATACCCTTTGCCATCGCGAAGTAGCAAGTAGCCCTTGGCGGCGTGACGAGGGAAGTCCAGGCGAAGCTGATCTCCTATCCAACGTGCCGTCACTGCGCTATCGGGATCGCCACTGCCGTCTACCAGGGTGGCCTGGCCGTCGGCCAGCACCATGGGGGACATGCACAGAAGGCAGGCTGCCAGAAGGGAACGGCGCATGGGGATTTCCTCTACATAGGGGTAAAGAAGGGGGAAAGAAGCACAAAGGGTGAAGACGCGTGATGCAGAGATACGTGGAAAGTGAGAGTTCGGCAGTCAGCGAAGGTTCCATGGCATCGCCAGAACGGCCTAGCGGCCACGTCAGTGTAGCCCCCGAGCGGTGCCCGCGGCGATTGGCGCAGCCAGGGGAATAGCAGGCGTTGCTTGGCAACACTGAGCCAGGCGCGATCGGGATGCACGGAAGCTGACGTCATCGCCTGCGGGCGACGTCGTCAGCGAGAGCTATTCAGTGATTCGGCTCAGAGGTTCTGTTCAGAGGTTCAGTTCAGTGATTCAGTGATAGGTGGCCATCGTCGATGATTCGGCGGATGGCCTGCAATTCATCGCAGGTGAAGTGCTCCAGCCTTCCAGACAATAGATCACTGATCTTTTGCATGGGTAGGCCTGCGCGGCGGGCGATCTCACGGCTTCCGAGATCGGATACGGCAATTAGCCGTGTGACGATGCGCATCAGTCGTGTGCGCTGTTCCAGGTCCCTGACGTCGAGGTCAGGGCATCGTCGAGGAGGCGGTTCTGAGGCGTCTGCTCGAGACAAGGAATCTGCGGTGCTCATGGTGCTCCAATGGGCGTTTGCGACCCCTACAGCATGCAACCTTTTTTGCTCCCTTGCCAGTCCAAAATCGGCAAACGGCTAGTGTCATTGACGGGGCCGTCAGGGGAAAGCGCAGGGAGGCCCGCTACGCCCGGGTGCACGGGCGAATGGAGGTATGCTGCGCCGATGTAAACTTAGACGAAAGAGGTATCAACCAGTGCTGCTGACGGCAGAGTAGCGCGTGATAGTTTTCTCGCTCGAGGGATACATTCAACAAGAAAGGCTCTGGCATGAGAGCTTTCCCCCCGCCTGACCTGTTCTGATCTGTTGTCCCTTCGCGGGTAGCCAGGGCGGGGGAGTTACAACGAGCGATAGATTATGCAAGCGAACAGCAGTGAAGGAGCACAGCTAAGTCGAGTGCTCGCGCGCAAGGATGTGCTGGCCCTGGCGTTTGGTGCCATGGTGGGCTGGGGCTGGATTGTCCTCACCGGAGGCTTTATCACCTCAGCCGGGAGCCTGGGTGCCATTCTGGCCTTTTTGCTCGGTGGAGCGGTCATCGTGTTGGTGGGCCTGACCTACGCCGAGCTGGCGTCGGCGATGCCACAGGTGGGCGGGGAGCACGTCTACAGCTATCGCGCCATGGGGCACTTCGCCTCATTTTTGTGTACATGGGCCATTGTGCTGGGCTATCTGAGCGTGGTGGCGTTCGAGGCGGTGGCGCTGCCTACCGTCGTCGAACACCTGTTCCCTTCCTATGCGGTCGGGCATCTTTGGACGCTGGCCGGCTGGGACGTCAAGGCGACCTGGGTCGCCGTGGGCATGGCCGGTTCGATCGTCATGATGATCATCAACTACGTTGGCGTGCGCACCGCTGCGCTGGTGCAGAAGCTGGTGACCTTGCTGATCCTGGCGGTGGGCGTGATGTTCATTACTGGCGCCTTGTTCGAGGGCGGCAGCGCCAATCTGACACCGCTGTTCAACACCGAGAGCGGGGTGCTCGGGGGAATCACCATGGTGCTGATCATGGTGCCGTTCCTGTTCGTCGGCTTTGATGTCATCCCTCAGGCTGCGGAGGAGATCGACCTGCCGTTTCGCGATATCGGACGCGTGTTGATGCTGTCCGTGGTGCTGGCCGTGTTCTGGTACGCCTTCATCGTGCTGGGGACCGCGCTGATGCTGTCTCCCGCTGAACTCGAGAACAGCTCCCTCGCGGTACCGGATGCGATGCGGGCGGTGTTCAACACTCCCTGGGCCGCCAATCTGATGGTACTGGCAGGTATCGCGGGCATCCTGACCAGTTGGAATGCCTTCTATGTGGGAGGCTCCCGGGCCATCTATGCCCTGGCGCATTGCGGCATGTTGCCGGCCTTCCTGGCCAAGCTGCATCCCCGTCATCGGACGCCGGTCAACGCCATTCTGCTGATGGGACTTGTGTCCAGTCTGGCCCCGCTGCTGGGTCGCCAGGCCATGGTCTGGCTGGTCGTGGCGGGCGGACTGGGCATCGTCATTGCCTACCTGTTTGTGTCCATTTCCTTCCTGATACTGCGGCGTAAGGAGCCGGAGCTCGAACGTCCTTTCCGGGTCAAGCATGCCAGGCTGGTGGGCTGGCTGGCGGTCGTGATGTCGCTGGGCCTGATTGCGCTGTACCTGCCCGGCAGTCCTTCGGCGCTGTCTGCGATCGAGTGGGGACTGTTCGCCGGCTGGATGGGACTTGGACTGGGGCTGTATGTGTGGTCCCGCCAGCGCTACGGCACCGACTACAGCGATCGCCAGATGAAGCGTGAGCTGGCGGGGGCTGGGCAGGACGTCTGAGTCCGCCGCGTCGCCGGCCGATCCAACATGAACCGTTATTCAACGCTAGCGGGTGAGCGGGCGCAGAGCCTCGCGCCCGCAGCCAGGCCGCGGCAGCGGCCTGGTGGGTAGCGTTGATGTCATGAATCAGCAGCGATGCATCTAAGACCTTGTGAGAATTGCAGACAAAGACAAAAAACGTCGAAATGTTGGCATTGGCGAAGTCGCTAGGCACTTGCTAGTTTGCTTAGCGCATCTCGAATCGATCAACAACAACGTCACGATGGTTCCCACGAGGAACGGAGGAAGATCATGCGAGCACTGACATTCGCCCTGACGGCGTCCCTGCTGGTTGCCAGCCACACCGCGGTGGCCCAGAGCCAGCTGTCGATTGCCACTGGTGGCACCGGCGGCACCTATTACCCCTATGGCGGGGGCTTGGCAGAGCTGATCAAGAAGCATGTTGATGGCTATGATGCCGTGGCAGAGGTCACCGGTGCCTCGGTAGAGAATATGGGGCTGGTGTGGCGCGGCGACTCGGACCTTGCCCTGGCGCTGGCGGATACGGTGTACCAGGGGGCGACCGGTACCGGCGATTTCGAGGGGCGCAAGCTCGAGAACATTCGTGCTATCGCGTCGATCTACCCCAACGCGGTGCAGATCGTCACCATGGCGGACTCCGGTATCGACTCACTGGATGACCTGGAAGGTAAGGTGGTATCGGTGGGCGCCCCGGGTAGCGGTACCGAACTTAACGCTCGTGCCATCCTTGAGGCCAACGGCCTCAGCTATGACGACTTCGACGCACGGCGCCTCAACTTCAACGAAACCGCTGATGCCTTGCGTGACGGCGATATCGATGTCGGCTTCTGGAGTGTCGGTCCGCCCACCAGCTCGATTCTGAATCTGGCGACTACCAGCGACGTGCGCCTGATCGGTCTCAGCGACGAGGAAGTCGCCAACGCCCAGGAAGACGAGCCGGTGTTCGCCGCCTACGAGCTCAAGCAAGGCCTTTATGAAGGCATGGACGCCGCGATGCAGACCCTGGGCGTACCCAATGTGCTGATTGCCAGCAGCGAGATGGATGACGAGCTGGCCTACCAGATCACCAAGACGTTGTTCGAGCAGACCGATGAACTGATCGCCATTCATCCTGCCGCCAATGACACCACGGTTGAGTTCTCGGTGGAGTCCACGCCCATTGCCTTCCATCCGGGTGCACTGCGTTACTACGAGGAAGTCGGTGCTGAGGTGCAGGACAAGCAGCGTCCCTGATGGTCATGGGGACACGCTTCACAAGGCGAGCCATGAGGCTCGCCTTGTGCGTGCTATGGCTGGGTGTGGCGCCGATGAACGCAGTGGCTGCGGAGCTGACGTCGAGCTGTGACGATCAACTGACGGTTCGCGATAGTGAGGGCAGGCTGCTGGTGGCAATCCCGATGCCGCCTGGCGCAGGGTGGTGCATGGCCTGGAACCATTCCGTGGAAGGGTTCGAGGTGCTCGACTGCTACCGTCACGTAGAAGGTCAAATGGTGCTGGAGCGCAGCCACCTGCCCGACTTTGCCGCCGGCCTTGACCATGTGCCGGGCCGCGGGCGGCAGGTCAGTGATGGGCAGGGAGGCTACTGGATCAACGATATCGACGAGGCGGTACCGGGTAATCACTACCGGCTGCGGGTCGGCGCCAAGCGCGTTGATCACCGCCTGGTCAGCCGTGGAAAGCCCACGCTGGAAAGGTTGGTCGCGGCGGGACGGTCGTGTGCAGCCGCCTGGGCGGAAGCGTTGCCCGCGCAGGCTACCCCGATCAGCTTAAGCGATATCGCGGCCGGGCGTTTGGTCAGCGTTGGCCTGGAGGGGCGCGGTGTGGATGACCATGGTCCAGGCTAGGCTTGAGCACCCATTAAGGCTGGCACGACCAGCCATTGTCTAACGTACATGCAAGGCGAAATTCGCCGATAAGGCAGGGAGCGACCGTCGCTGTTGCGCCATTTGATGGCGCAAGGCTGACACCAGCATGCCCCTGACTGACACTCCCAGGAAGATAACGATGAGCGAATCGCCAGCTTCTCCCGTGGTGCCTGGCAGCCAGGCCAACCACTCGAAAATCGTACTGTGGCTGATCTCTCTGGTAGCGATCGGCCTGTCACTGTTTCAGCTCTATTCGGCTGGCATCCAGCCGCTCGGCTTGTTCTATCAGCGCAGCATCCACCTGGCGCTGGTCATGATGCTGGCGTTTTTGATGTTCCCCGTGTTTGGCCCGTCCCGAGGGCGAGGCCCGGTGGGAGCGCTCATCGACCTGGTGTTCTTCTGTGGCGCCGTCGTCACCGGCGGTTATATGGCGCTGTATCTTGACGAGATCATTAATCGCGCAGGATTCTGGAGCCAGACCGATATCTGGGTGGGCATCATCGCCACCGTGACCGTGCTGGAGGCCAGTCGGCGAGCGGTGGGGCTTGGCATGACCATCATCGGCATGATCGCCATTCTCTACGCTTTTGCCGGCCCCCGGGGCGAGTTGCCCTGGCTCGGGCAGTTCCTGCCGGGCATCCTGGAACACCGCGGCTACAATCTGGATCGCCTGGTGGGCCAGCTGTACCTGGGCCAGGAAGGCATTTTTGGTCTGCCCATGGGGGTAGCCGCCACCTACATCTTCATCTTTGTTCTGTTTGGTGCCTTTCTCGAGATCACTGGCGCAGGCAAGTTCTTCATCGATCTGGCGTATGCCGCCACCGGGCGCCAGCGCGGTGGGCCCGCCAAGGCTGCAGTGATTGCCTCTGCCGGGATGGGGTCGATCTCAGGGAGTGCCATCGCCAACGTGGTGACCACCGGCGCCTTTACCATTCCTCTGATGAAGCGTCTTGGCTACAAGCCGCATCAGGCGGGGGGCATCGAGGCGGCGGCCTCTACCGGGGGGCAGATCATGCCGCCATTGATGGGGGCTGGGGCATTTCTGATTGCGGAATACACCCGGCTGCCTTACCTCGAGGTGGTCAAGGTCAGCATTCTTCCAGCCTTCATGTACTTTGGCACGGTCTACCTTTTCGTCCACATCATCGCTCTGAAAGAGGGCATGCAAGGCATGGCCAAGGAAGAGCTGCCGCAGATGAGCGACGTGCTCAAGCATGGCTGGCACTTCCTGCTGCCGCTGGCGGTGCTGGTATGGCTGCTGGTGATGAACATGTCGCCGATGCGGGTCGGCTATTACGCCATCGTCTGCATGCTGGTGGTGGCCGTGTTGCGCTTCGCCGTCTGGTTCTTGTTCGTTGCGCCAAAGGAGGGGCAGCCGGTCAATGCCCAGCGCCTGGCCCTGGCCTGTCGTAATGGCCTGATGAAGCTGCTTGAGGGGCTGGAACTGGGGGCACGCAACGCGGTGGCGGTGACCATGGCCTGTGCGGTGGCCGGTATCATCGTTGGCGTGGTTGGTTTGACCGGCCTCGGCCTCAAGTTCTCGGCCATGATGCTGGCCTTCTCCAACGGCCACTTGCTGCTGGCGCTGATCATGGTGCTGCTGGCCAGTCTGGTACTGGGCATGGGCCTGCCGGTAACGGCGAGCTACATCGTGCTGATCGTGCTGGTCGGTCCGGCACTCTCCAATGAGTTTGGCGTACCGCTGCTGATCGCTCACCTGGTGGTGTTCTGGTACTCCCAGGATTCCAACGTGACGCCACCTATTGCACTGGCAGGCTTTGCAGGTGCTGCCATTGCGGGTGCCAAGCCGATGGAGACCAGCTTCCAGTCCTGGAAGTTCGCCAAGGGCCTGTATCTGGTGCCGCTGTTCATGGTCTACAACCCTGAGATCATTATCGGTGGGCCGGTCTGGCTGTTGATCTGGAAGGGCGTGACGGGCCTGCTGGCGTTGGGTGCCTTTGCGGCGACGCTGGAGGGCTACCTGTTCACCCGGATCCCGCTGTGGCAGCGGCTGCTGCTGTTGCCGGCAATCGTGGGCGTGTTCCTGCCGTCAATGATGTTCGACGTTGCCGGGGCCGCAGTGATGGCGGCGATCATTGGTTTCAACTATTGGGAGTCGCGCAGGGTGGCAACGCCCGCCTAGTCGGTCGAGTGACAGGGCTTCTCAGCGTGACGACAGCACCGTGCCTCAGGGCACGGCGCTGTCGTTGTGTCGTGGCACACGCTGTGTTGTGGAACCGCTAGGCCAGATTCGTACGGGGGATGGCGGGGCCCGCGTTACTGGGCTTGAGCGCTGCCGCTGCCTTCAGTAGGGGTTGTAGCATCAGGGGCTGTGGCATTGCCGCCGCCGGCGGCCGCTGCCCCCTGGCTGGGTTCCTGCATGCCAGCCGCTTGCTCGGCCACCGCGTCGGCCTGCTCAGCGGCCTGTTTCTCTGCGGCGGTGGGCTCATCACCGCTCGATAGCAAGGCCTCCTGGGCCTGCTGCATGCTTTCACTCTGCGCGTTGCCGTCGGCTCCCACCGGGTGGAGCACGATGGACACCGGAGGCTGGTCAGCGTCTGGGCCGACCTCGACCGGGTTGGCTTGGGTGCTGGTCCAGATCAGCTGGCCGTCGTCGCCCCGGATTTCCCCACGCAGGCTATGGGTGTGACGTTCGCTGACATCGTCGGCGTCATAGCTCAAAGAGAAATCGGTGGGCGCCTGGCGGTCGATCGAGACCGTGGTCTCGGCAATGGTCTTGGCCGGTGCATCGGCCAGGGCCACATCGTTAAGAAGGACCTTCACGTCAGCGCCCTGTGGCAGTGTCTGCCCGGTTTCGGCAAAGCTGACGGTACCCTTGAGGGTCATCTGTGTGGCCTGCTCGGCGCTGGCCTGCTGGCTGGTCTCGGCACTGCTCTGGGAGCTGCTGGCGTTGCTCTGGCTATCGTCGCAACCGGCCAGCGCCAGGCCAGATGTTAAGGCGGCGATAAGCAGCAGGGTCGGTTTCATGGCTCTCTCCTTGGTGAGCGTGTCGTCCTAATAGACGCTGTGACATTGGCGATGACAGAAAAAAGTAGCAGACCAATGCGCAGTCAGAATGAATGTTGCTGTCGCTGGCTGACGACGTCTGTATCGGGAGAGGTATCGCTCCCTCGGCTCTGCTAGACTATGGCGCTTCCCGATTGTTCCCTAGTCGCGGCGATTTCTTTGCTGCGGCACCGTCGTTTCTTCGAGGAGTTGCCGATGTCATCCACCTCCCCAGCGCCCCGGGTCGGCGTGATCATGGGTTCCAAGTCTGACTGGCCTGTCATGGAGCACGCCGTCACCATGCTGGAGCGCTTGGGCGTGAGCTATGAAACCCAGGTCGTCTCCGCTCATCGGACGCCGGACCTGTTGTTCGACTACGCCAAGAGTGCTGCCGAGCGTGGCATCCAGGTCATCATCGCTGGTGCAGGAGGCGCGGCCCACCTGCCGGGCATGGTGGCGTCGCAGACGGCATTGCCGGTGCTGGGTGTTCCGGTTGAATCCAAGGCGTTGAAAGGGCTGGACTCGTTGCTGTCGATCGCCCAGATGCCAGGTGGTGTAGCGGTGGGTACGCTGGCGATCGGCAAGGCTGGCGCGACCAACGCGGGGCTGCTGGCGGCTCAGATCGTCGGGCTTGCCGATAGCGCGGTGCGTGATGCGGTAGAAGCCTTCCGCGCCGAGCAGACGCAGACGGTGCTGGATAACCCTGATCCCCGTCCGCCGGAAGCTCGCCAGGGCTGAGCGTGGTCGGCGCCCCAACCCTTGCACGACCGTCGTAAGAGCATAGGAGCAAGTCATGAAGATTGGTGTTCTCGGGGCCGGACAGCTTGGCCGCATGCTGGCGCTCGCTGGCTACCCGTTGGCCAACCGGTTCCGCTTTCTCGATACCACCGGGAATCCCAGTGCCGGCATCGGCGAGGTGATGATCGACACCGACCAGAAACATATTCAGAGCTTTCTTGAAGATGTCGACCTGGTCACCTATGAGTTCGAGCATCTGCCAGTCTCGCTGGTCCAGGCGATCGAGGCGGAGCGGCCGGTCTATCCGGGCAGTGAAGCGATTCGCGTGTGCCAGAACCGGGCCGAGGAAAAGGCACTGTTTGATCGCCTGGGCATTCCCACTCCCGCCTATCGGTTGGTAGACAGCGCAGAGGCGCTGGAGGCCGCCGCCAAGGAACTGGGGACTCCGGTGGTGGCCAAGTCCATCACCGAGGGCTACGACGGCAAGGGGCAGGCGGTGCTCAAGCAGCCAAGCGACGCTGCAGAGGCCTGGTCGCGCATCAACCACCCGCGGCTGATCGTCGAGTCCTTTGTCGACTTTGTTCGCGAGGTATCGATCATTGCCGTGCGCGGCCGTGATGGACAGGTCGTGTTCTATCCCATGGCCGAGAACGTGCACGTCGACGGCATCCTGCGTTACTCGCTGGCGCCCATGCCCAACCTGGATGACAGTGTTCAGCATACTGCCGATGAGTACATTCGTGCGCTGCTGGACGAGCTGGACTATGTCGGAGTGCTGACGCTGGAGCTGTTTCAGTGTGCCGACGGTAGCCTGTTGGCCAACGAGATGGCGCCACGGGTCCATAACTCCGGTCATTGGACCATGGACGGTGCGGTCACCAGCCAGTTCGAGAACCATTTGCGCGCCATCCAGGGCTTGCCGCTGGGCGATACCAGCGCGCGTGCTCCCACCTGCATGGTCAACGTGATCGGTCGTGAGCCGGACCCGAGCCAGGTGCTGGCCATGCCCGATGCCCATCTGCATCGCTACGACAAGAGCGAACGAGCAGGCCGCAAGCTGGGCCACATCAATCTGGTGGCCGCCGATCACGCGACCTTGCTGGATCGTGTTCGCCAGTGCGCAGCGCTGGTGCCCGATGCCCCTGAGGTGCGCTTCAGCTTCGAAGACTGAGCGCAGGTTGCGTGGCAGCAAGCACAGCGGGCCCCTTCTGGGGGCCCGCTGTCGTTTGTGCTGCTTGTACTGTTTGTGCTGTTTGTACTGCTTGTACTTAGCCGCTGGCGGTCAGACGCTTGGCCGCTATCCAGGATGATGGGGCCGCTCACCCCATCAGCACGGCGCTGGCCAGGCCACCGCCGACCACCAGTAGCGCGAACAGGATCAATGCCAGCAGGAAGGGCTTGATGCCCAGCGCCTTGAGGCGTGATATCCGGGTATTGATGCCCAGCGCCGCCATGGCCATGGTCAGCGCGATCTGACCACCAAGCACCAGTGCAGCATGGAGTGGAGCCGGCAGGCTGATGACACTGTTGACCCCGACCATGACGATAAAGCCCAGAGCAAACCACGGAATGACCAGCTTGGCTTTCTCGACCTGACCGCCGGCCTGTCCGTCCGGCGTGGCGGCGTCTGCTTCACTGGGCTGGCGTAGCCACCACTGGCCGACGATCAGCAGGAAGGGGACCAGCAGCATGACCCTGACCAGCTTGACAATGACCGCATTGGCCAGCGCGTCCGGGCCGACCGCATCGCCCGCGGCGACGACCTGAGCGACTTCATGAATGGTGGCGCCGATATAGACGCCGAACAACCCTTCCTCCATGCCCAGCCACGGGTACAGCAGGGGATAGGTCAGCATCGCCAGAGAACCGAACAGAACCACGGTGGCCACCGCCATGGACGCAGCGGCAGGCCTGGAGCGGATGGTAGACTCGGTGGCGAGCACTGCCGCCGCCCCGCAGATGGCACTGCCTGCGCTGGTCAGCAGGGTAGTTTCTCGGTCCATGCCGAGGACCCGGGTGCCGATCTGATAGCCGCTCACCAGTACGGCAGTAATCACCAGTGCATCGAGTAACAACACCTTGGGACCGAGTCCTACCACCTGAGCAAAGGTCAACGATAGCCCGAACAGCACGATGCCACCGCGCAACAGCCAGCGGGTGGCAAAGGCCAGTCCCTTGTGGGAAGACTCCAGGGTACGCCCCAGCGGCAGGTTGCCCACGATGATACCCAGCAGCAGGGCGAACACCAGCGGACTGATCCCCGTCTCACTGATGCCTGGCAGGCGGCTGATCACCTGGCCGGCCAGTGTGAGTAGGGCGCACAGTACCAATCCTTGCCACATGATCCTGACCTCCTTCCATTATTGTGCTGGCATCGATACTCCCGTGAGCGGCACAGGAAGGCGTGCCTCATCTGGCTACCGACGTCAGCTTTGCTCTGATGGGGCCATTCTAGGCTTGGATATATCTTTTTATTATCGTGTAATAACGAAATCGGTTATAAGTAAAACCGATATAAGAGCAGGCGGCGTTTGCGAGGCTCCTGATCACGCAGCGAGAGGTCATCATGTCCCACCCTACCCATCAGCGATCACGCTCGCGCATCACCTTGCGTCAGCTGGAAGTCTTCGTAGCCGTCGCCAGACTGGGGACTGTCAGCGCCGCTGCTCGACAGCTAAGCCTTTCTCAATCGGCCACGAGCCAGGCGCTGGCCGACCTGGAGCGGCAGCTTGGCGTGGTGGTATTCGAGCGTCCCGGGCGTAGACTCAGCCTCAACGATATGGGGCATCGTCTGTTGCCCAGAGCCGAGCAGTTGCTGGATGAGCTTGATGACCTGGTCGCCGCAGCGGTAGAGCCAGGGGATGTGCTGCACGGTAGCCTGGCGATCTCTGCCAGTGCCACCATCGGGACCTACCTGCTGCCGCCCCTGGCCGGTGAGTTCGGTGAATGGCATCCCGGTGTCGATCTGCGACTGCGCCTGCGCAATACCGGCGAGGTCATTGCCGAGGTGCAGCGTTTCGATGCGGACCTGGGATTGATCGAGGGGCGCTGCCATGAACCGGGCCTGGCCAGTGAGGTGTGGTGCGAAGATCACATGGTGGTGGTCTGCGCGCCTGGGCATCCACTGGTGGAAAAGGGCCGCATCTCGGACGTGGATCTGGCCGAGCAGCCCTGGATACTGCGTGAACTGGGCTCTGGCTCCCGGGAGGTACTCGAGGCAGCGGTGCTTCCTCGAGTGGCCAGACTGAAAGTGCGAATGGAGCTGGGGCAGCACGAAGCCATCAAGCAGGCCGTCGCGGCCGGCTTGGGCCTTGGCTGTCTATCACGCTTGAGCGTGCGTGGAGAGCTGGAGCGGGGCGACCTGGTCGAGCTGGCCCATGACCTGCCATTGACGCGCCACTTCTCGCTGGTGTGGCATCCGGACCGCTACCGTAGCCCGGCATGGCAGGCCTTCAAGGTGTTTCTGGTGGAGCACAAGGATCGCGTCATTCACCGTCGCTGACTCAGCCTCATCACGTGATCTGCGCATTGCCATTCCACAGCAGGATGGCGGCGATCACTGCGAAGTGGGCGGGATACCACGCCAGCCACATCTTTCTCGGCATGGTCACAGAGGGGGCTCGGACCAGGCGGCTGGCACCGGCAGCCAGCAGCAGGACCAGCAGTACGGTGGCTACCGTCACCGACTTCGCCATGTCAGAGGAATTCATCAGGCCGGCCACTGCCAGCAGCGGCAGGCAGCCTGCCACGGCCAGCAGCCGCGATGGGATATCGTCGTCGGCGCGATGCAACTGACCGATCGCCAGCATGAAGAAGGGAACCAGCAACAGCCCCTGGTGGCCGTACTCCACCCAGAAGCCGGCGAAGTACCATGCCAGCGCGATGCCCAGGGTCTCCAGGGCGAGACGTGGATAGCCCAGTTCGCCGCCATCCTGGCGCCGGGTCAGTTGCTCGAGCCAGTGACCCGCCATCAGACCAAGGGCCAAGGTAAAGCAGATGTTGAGCTGGAAGATCGCTTCACGTGGCATCAGCTGATAGGGAAGCTGGGCGAGCAGACCGATGACCATGACTCTGCGGGCGTAGCGCAGGGGATCTCGGGTGTTGAACAGACCATGCCAGGCCACCATGCCGGCGAACAAGGGAAAGGCGATGCGACCGACACTCGAATCGATCCAGCCCAAATGCCAGGCATCAGTGGCCAGGTAGCGGGCGACATGATCCAGGGTCATGGTGATCAGTGCAATCCACTGTCCCCAACCGGTCCAGGCGGAAGACGGGCGCGCCGCGTAGCTGGCGTTGGTGGCGAGGTTCATCGGACATCCCTGTTGTTCGCAATGTCAGGATAGACTGATGGACGTCCCACAAGTTCCAATACAGCACATTTTAGCCGTTGGGAGCTGCACGGGTCAGGCATCCGAGCGGCGCGCCTCGCAGCGGCTCGTCGGGGCAGGCCTTCATGCAGTGGCACCTTTGGACGTCACCGCCGGTGAAGAGCAGGATAAGATGGGGTGCGTGACGGCAGGCGCTGCGTCACAGGGACAATAACAAGACAACCCTTCAGGAGTTGCCATGAAGAATGGCTTCGGTTTCGATCTGCGCAGTATGGAAATCTTCGTCGAGACGCTGGAGCGGGGCAGCCAGAGTGCCGCCGCGGAAGCGCTGGGGTTGACCCAATCCTCGGTATCCCACTGTCTGGCGACCCTGGAAGAGAGCCTTGGACTGACGCTGTTTGAGCGTCGCTCACGTCCTTTGGAGCCGACCAGCGCTGGGCGGTTTTTCTATGACCGGGCGAGACGGCTGCTGAGTGAAGCCAGAGATACGCGCCGCGAGCTGATTTCCGGCGCCTTTGGACAACTTCATCAAATGCGGCTGGCACTGGTCGACTCGTTGGCCACTGCCGTGGGCAAGCCCTTGATCGACCTTATCCGTCGACACACCCGGGACTATACCCTGACCACGGGGCTCTCCCACATGCACGGTCACTCACTGCTGACCCGACATGTGGACGTGATCATTTCGGATGATCGCCTCGAGAATTATGACGGCCTGGAGCGCCACAGCGTGCTGGTGGAGCCTTTCGTGCTGGTCCTTCCGGCCGACTGGTCAGGCCCTGCCGACAATTTGCGCTGGCTATCGCGTCAACTCGATCTGGTGCGCTATGTCCCGCAGTCATTGATCGGGCAGAGCATCGAGCGTCATCTGCGGCTGTCTGGCGTCGAGCTGCCGGCGCGTCTTCATCTGGACAATACCTGTGCCTTGCTCAAGGCGGTCAGCGATGGTGTCGGCTTTACCGTGACGACGCCGTTGTGCCTGTACCAGGCGGGTCTTGACCAGCTCAGGGTGCGGATCGAGCCGCTGCCCCTATCGCCGCTTAGCCGCACGCTGACGCTGGTCGCGCGACGGGATGAGCTGGGAGGGCTGCCTGGGCAGCTGGCCCGTGACGCACGGCGTTTACTGGACGCTGGCTTTCGCCGCACCCTGGCAGCCGAGCTGCCCTGGGTAGACGCACAGATCACGACGACGTCGTGACGTTCCCCGCGGGGTGATCCGTCCTGGTGCGTCGAGGTCCTCTCGATGCGCCAAGCGGTGGCAATATCGAAAGCTTCGATAGTGCGGGTGTCGTTGAAGTCGATGCAATTGGCGAGGTTGGTCAGGCTGAACCAAGACTCATGAGATTCCTCTTGAGTCCGGGAGACCCCATGCCGGCAGCCATTCGTCTCTACGTTCGTTACGTCGACCGCTTCAACCGGCGCATCGGGCGTATCGTCATGTACCTGATCTTCGTGATGATAGGTGTACTGCTGTATGCCTCGCTCTCGCGCACGCTGTTTGACCGGCCGCTGCTGTGGGGCGTCGAGGTCTCGCAGTTTCTGATGGTGGCCTACTTTCTGCTGGGCGGCGCCTATTCCATGCAGCTCGATGACCACGTGCGCATGGATCTGTTCTATACCCGGCTGTCCCCTCGTGCCAAGGCCATGAGTGACGTGCTGACGATGCTGTTGCTGCTGGTGTTTCTGGGCACACTGCTGGCTGGCGGCATCTCCAGTACCAGCTATGCGATCAAGTACGGCGAGACCAATTACAGCTCCTGGGCGCCGCCACTGGCACCCATCAAGACCATCATGACCGTCGGTGTGGCCTTGATGCTGGCCCAGTGTCTTTCCACCCTGTTCAAGGATGTCGCCGTGCTGCTCGGGCGACCGCTGGAGGAGAGTGAAGGGGAGAAGGATGCCAGGGAAGGGAAGGACCGCAAGGACGGGGAGGGCGACCGATGAGCTACGAAATGATCGCCCTTACCATGTTCTCTTCCATGATGCTGCTGCTGCTGACAGGACAGCGGGTGTTCGGCGTGATTGGCTTTGTCGGCGCGGCAGCCGCCTTGGTGCTGTGGGGCGACGGCGGCATGGAGATGCCCTTCAGTGCCGCCATTCAGCTGATGAACTGGTACCCGCTGTTGACCTTGCCGCTGTTCATCTTCATGGGATACATGCTGTCGGAATCGGGCATCGCCTCCGAGCTCTACGAGATGTTCCACGTGTGGATGGGCGGGCTCAAGGGTGGTCTTGCCGTGGGCACCATCGGTCTGATGGTGGTGGTCTCGGCGATGAATGGGCTGAGTGTGGCCGGTATGGCCATCGGCGCCACCATTGCCCTGCCGGAACTGCTGCGACGGGGCTACGACAAGGTCATGGTTACCGGCGTGATCCAGGCTGGCAGCTCGCTGGGCATATTGGTACCGCCCAGCGTGGTGCTGGTGCTCTACGGCATGATTGCGCGCCAGCCGGTCAGCCAGCTATGGCTGGCCGGGGCGATACCCGGCTTGATCCTGGCGGCCATGTTCGTGGCCTATATCGTCATCCGCTGTCGCTTGCAGCCGAGCCTGGGGCCGACCCTGCCGCCGGAAGAACGCAACCTCTCCACCGCTGACAAGTTGAAGCTGTTGCGCGCCGGCATCATGCCATTGGCCATCTTCTTTTTCATGACCGGCCTGTTCGTGATGGGAGTGACCAGCCTGGTGGAAAGCGCTGCGGTAGGGGCGCTGTCGGCCACTCTGGCTGCCCTGATCAAGGGACGCTTGAATCGCGCCGTCATCGAGACCACGGTGCGCCGCTCGCTGGGCATCACCTGCATGTTCATGTGGATCATCCTGGCGGCCTTGTGTTTTGGCGCGGTGTTCGATGGTCTCGGCGCGGTGCGTGCCATCGAGTCTGTATTCCTCGAGGCCTTTGGCCTGACCCCCTGGCAGATCCTGGTGATGATGCAGCTGTCCTACATCCTGCTTGGCATGTTTCTCGATGACACCGCCATGCTGGTCATCGTGGCCCCGCTTTACGTGCCGCTGGTCATCAGTCTTGGCTTCGACCCGATCTGGTATGGCGTGCTCTACACGATCACGGTGCAGATCGCCTATATGACCCCGCCCTTCGGCTACAACCTGTTCCTGATGCGGGCCATGGCGCCGCCGGAGATCAGCCTGGGGGATATCTACAAGAGCGTGTGGCCGTTTGTCGCCATCATGTTGGCGGGCCTGGCGCTCATTACCGCCTTTCCCCAGCTCGCACTGTGGCTCCCCGAGCTGTTCCGGGATTACTGAGCCTGGGCGCAAGCAGCGACATGACCGGCTGTTGCCAGGGAGTATCGCGCACCGGTCAGCGGCGACGAAGGTGCTCCACAAGGCATGTTAGGCCGAATGCCGGAGCGAGCGATAGATAGCGCAACAGCGGCAACAAGACAGGAAACGAAAAACGGCAGGAGGCCGGCAACACACCGACAGGTGCAATGAGTCACAGCAGTACCCGATGGCATCACCCCTGACCACAACAATCGACAGAGTAGGGAGAGATCCAATGACCAACCGTCGCGACTTCTTGAAAAAGGCCGGTGTCGCTACCGCCGCTACCGTGGGCGCAGGCACTCTTGCGGCCCCCTATGTGCATGCCCAGTCGAAGACGCCGATACGCTGGCGTCTGCAGACCTATGCGGGGCCAGCGCTGGCGGAGCATGTCATCAAGCCTTCCATTGATGCCTTCAACAAGGCCGCCAATGGCGAGATGGAAATCGAACTGTATTTTTCCGATCAGCTGGTCCCCACCGGGGAGCTGTTCCGGGCCATGCAGAGAGGCACCATCGACGCCGTGCAGAGCGATGATGACTCGATCAATGCACCGGTGGACGTGTCGGTGTTCGGCGGCTATTTCCCGTTTGCCTCGCGTTACAGCCTGGATGTACCGACCCTGTTCAACCACTACGGTCTGAAGGAAATCTGGGAAGAGGCCTACGGCGAGATCGAGGGCGTGACCTGGCTCGGCTCGGGCAGCTGGGATCCCTGCAACTTCGTCACCCGAGAGCCCATTCGCAGCATCAAGGACCTCGAGGGCAAGCGGGTGTTTACCTTCCCCACTGCCGGGCGCTTCCTGACTCGCTTCGGGGTGGTGCCGGTGACCCTGCCCTGGGAAGACATCGAGGTCGCCATGCAGACCCGCGAGCTTGATGGCATCGCCTGGGCGGGCATTACCGAGGCTTACACCGTGGGCTGGGCGGATGTCTCCAGCTACTACCTGACCAACAACATCTCGGGCGCCTGGGCGGGGTCCTACTTTGCCAACAGCGAACGCTGGAACGAGCTCCCGGATCACCTTAAGACGCTGTTCAGGATGTGCATGGACAGCTCTCATTACTATCGTCAGCACTGGTACTGGTGGGGTGAAGCCCACTACCGCACCAAGGGTGGCAAGCTCGAACTGACCTCCATCCCGGAAGAAGAGTGGCAGACCATCGAGGATGAAGCGCTGGGGTTCTGGGATGAGATTGCGGCCCAGAGCGAGCGCAATGCCAAGGTGGTGCAGATCCTCAAGGACTACCGCCAGACCATGCAGCAGGCGGGCCCTCCTTATCGCTACAGCTGATACGAGGCAGTGCAGGCCGGCCTGCGGGCCGGCCCTTCATTCCTTCGCCCATGAGGAGGGTGATCGATGTCAGGACTCAACCCGAGGGACGTGCGCACGGCAGAGGATGCTCGGCGCGTGGTCGAAGCGCGCAACCTCAGCCACGTCAAAGTCGGCTTTCTCGACCTGGACGGGGTCATGGTCGGCAAGTACATGCAGCGTGACAAGTTCTTCGCCGCGCTGGAGGGGGGCTTTGCCTTCTGTGATGTCGTGCTGGGCTGGGACAGCAAGGACGAGCTGTACGACAACACGCGCTTTACCGGCTGGCATACCGGTTACCCCGACGCCCAGTTGAGGCTATTGCCGGAGACCTGCCGCGAGGTGCCCTTCGAGGGCGACATGCTGCTGTTCATGGCGGAATTCACCGAGCGGGCCGAGGCAATCTGTCCCCGCGGGCTGCTGCGTCGAGTGCTGACCCGGGCCGCCGACATGGGATTCAAGGTACATGGATCGCTCGAATATGAGTTTTTCATGTTCCAGGAGACGCCTGAGTCGGTGCGCGAGAAGGGCTTTCGTCAGCTGCGTCCCCTGACGCCCGACATGATGGGCTACTCGATGCTCAGAAGTTCGGTACACGCCGAGCTGTATCACGAGTTGTTGGCCCTGTCGGAACGCATGGACTTCCCCATCGAGGGGCTGCACACCGAGACCGGGCCAGGAGTGCTGGAGGCGGCCATTGGCGTCGACGAAGCCCTGGCTGCCGGTGACAAGGCGGCGTTGTTCAAGACCTTCACCAAGGTCTGGGCTCAGCGGCGTGGCCTGATGGCCACCTTCATGGCCAAGTGGTCGCCGGACTATCCCGGGCAGAGTGGGCACATCCACCTGTCGATGACCCACCTGAATGACGGCCAGTCGGCCTTCTACGATGGCGAGGCCGAGTACGGCATGAGTGCCATCCAGCGTCATTTCGTCGCCGGACAGCAGCGCCTGATGCCAGAGTTCCTGGCCATGTTCGCGCCTACCGTCAACAGCTACACCCGGCTGATACCTGGTTTCTGGGCGCCGACTGACGCCACCTGGGGGGTGGAAAACCGCACGACGGCGCTGAGGGTCATTCCCGGCAGCGCCAAGTCTCAGCGGGTCGAGTATCGCCTGGGTAGCGCTGATGCCAATCCCTATCTGGCGCTTGCCGCGGCAATCGGTGCCGGCCTCTATGGGATCGAGCAGCAGCTTGAACCCGACACGGCGGTCACTGGTAACGCCTACACACTGGATCACCCGGAGCATCAGGCGCTGCCTCGAACACTGTGGGACGCAGCGCAGCGGCTAAAGGGATCAGCCCCGGCGCGGGCGCTGTTCGGTGACGACTTCGTCGAGCACTTCGCGGCCACCCGAGAATGGGAAGAGCGCGAGTTCCGACGTCACATCACCGATTGGGAGCTGGATCGCTATTTCGAAATCATTTGACGCGGATGCCCGGCATCCCGCCCATCGACTGACGAGAGAACCGCATGGCCATTCAACAGACCCTATCGCCGGTGGACGGCTCGGTGTACGTAGAACGAGAGCAGGCCGATGCCGAGCATATCGAGCGTACCCTTGCCCTGGCGACCGATGCCCAGAAGCGCTGGCGTGACGTCAGTGTGGAACAACGCTGCCGTCTGGCCAGCGCCATGGTGGATGCCTTTATCTCCCGGCGCGATCAACACGTGGAAGAGCTTTGCTGGCAGATGGGGCGGCCCATCGCTCAAGCGGGAGGCGAAATCGGCGGTTTCGAGGAACGTGCCAGGGCCATGATCGAGATGGCGCCTGAGGCGCTGTCTCCCCTCAGGCTAGGCGACAAGCCGGGGTTTACTCGCTACATCCGCCGCGAACCTCTCGGCGTGTCACTGATCGTGGCGCCCTGGAACTTTCCCTATATGACGGCCGTGAATGCGGTGATCCCGGCGCTGCTTGCCGGAAACGCGGTGATCCTCAAGCACTCGGCCCAGACCCCGCTGTGCGCAGAGCGCATGGTGGAGGCCGCCCGGGAGGCGGGTATCGAGGAGGGCGTCTTTCAGTTCCTGCACATGAGTCACGCCGACGCCGAGCAGGTGATGGGAGATCCACGCATTGCCCACGTCTCGTTTACCGGGTCGGTCGCGGGTGGGCGCACCGTGGAGCAGGCAACGGCGGGGCGTTTCATTGCGACAGCGCTGGAACTGGGGGGCAAGGATGCGGCCTACGTGCGTGGCGATGTCGATCTGGACAACGCAGTGGATGGTGTCATGGATGGCGCCTTCTTCAACTCAGGCCAGAGCTGCTGTGGCATTGAGCGCATCTATGTCGAGCGGGCCATCTTCGATGATTTCGTCGCGCGCGCCGTGGCCTGGCTGAAGCAGCTCAAGCTCGGTAATCCCACCGACCCCGCCACGACCCTGGGGCCCGTGGTCAAACCTGCTGCCGCGGATTTTGTACGTGAACAGGTAGAAGCGGCGGTCGCTGCCGGCGCACGTGCCTGGATCGATCCCGGCGACTACCCGCTGTCCCGGCCAGGTAGTGCCTATCTGGCGCCGCAGCTGCTGACGGACGTCGATCACTCCATGGCGGTGATGCAGGAGGAGAGTTTTGGCCCGGTGGTCGCCGTCATGCCCGTCGATAGCGACGACGAGGCCATTGCTCTGATGAACGATTCCGCCTTTGGCCTGACCGGCGCGATCTTTACCCGCGACCTGGAGGCCGGTGAGGCACTGGCGGCCCGCCTCGACGTCGGTACGGCCTTCGTCAACCGCTGCGACTATCTGGATCCCGAGCTCGCCTGGACGGGGGTCAAGCTATCAGGACGCGGTTGCTCGCTATCGCGCCTGGGCTTTGACAGCCTGACCCGGCCCAAATCCTTCCATCTCAAGCATCCCTGAGGTCACCATGAGCGATATCAGCCGCTTTACCACCAGCTGGAATTATCCGTCCTCGATCCTGACCGGCGCGGGGCGTATTCGAGACCTTCCGCAACAGTGCCATGAGCTTGGCATGCATGCGCCGCTGCTGGTGACCGACCCTGGCCTGGCGGCGCTGCCGATGGTGGCGGATGCCCTTGAACACTGTCGATCGGAAGGACTCCGGGTCGGGCTGTTCAGCGAGATCAAGGGCAATCCGACCGGTGCCAATGTCATCGCTGGCGTGGATGCCTTTCGCGAGGGGGAGCATGACGGCGTGATCGCCTTCGGCGGCGGTTCCGGGCTTGATGCCGCCAAGGCGGTGGCCCTGATGGCCAATCAACGTGACGGCCTGTCGCTGTGGTCGCTGGAGGACATCGGCGACAACTGGAAGAATGCCGATGCCAAGGCCATCGTGCCGGTGGTAGCGGTACCTACCACCGCGGGCACCGGCTCCGAAGTGGGACGTGCCTCCGTGATTACCGACGAGGCAGAGCACGTCAAACGCATCATTTTTCACCCTGGCATGGTACCGGCGCGGGTGATCCTTGATCCGACCCTGACCGTCGGACTGCCTCCTGCGGTGACCGCAGCGACCGGTATGGATGCCCTGTCCCACTGCCTGGAAGCATGGTGCGCGCCAGGCTACCACCCCATGGCGGAAGGCATCGCGGTGGAAGGCATGCGGCGGGTACGAGACTTCTTGCCGAGGGCCTATGCTCATGGCGATGACCTGGAGGCCCGCCTTAACATGCTGGTGGCCTCCAGCATGGGGGCGACGGCCTTTCAACGAGGGCTGGGGGCAATGCACGCCCTGGCGCATCCTCTGGGAGCCCTCTATGACGCCCATCACGGCACCCTTAATGCCATCCTGATGCCCTATGTGCTCAAGGCCAACGAGCGCGCCATCGGCGAGCCCATGGTCCGCCTGTGTCGCTATCTGGATCTGCGCCAGCCCAGCACCGCCAGCGCTATCGATTGGGTGCTGGAACTGCGCGAACGACTGGCGATTCCTCATGATCTGGCGGCTATCGGTATCGACGATTCACAGGCCGACAAGGTCGCCGAAATGGCGGTGGTGGACCCGTCTGCGGGATCCAACCCCATCGCCTTCACGGCCGAGGACTATCGTCGGGTCTTTCTGGCGGCCCTTGAGGGCAGACTCTAGCGGCCGGCCTCGCCCGATGACACAGCCCTGGCGGCTCTCTGGCAAGGTGGCCGGCCAGCGTCAAGGGAGTACTGGTGATGGAGAACATCATGCGAATCGGTCTACTGCAGTGCGATGACGTGGCACCTGAACTGATCGCCGCCCATGGCAACTATCCCGCCATGTTCGAGGCGTTGCTGGCGCCGGCGGCATACGATCTTGGCGTGACGCTAGAGTGGCAGGTCTATCGCTGCCTGGATGGCGAGATTCCAACGGATATCGAAGCGGTGGACGCCTGGCTGACCACCGGTTCCAAGTTTGGGGTCAACGACGGCCATGACTGGATCGATCGTCTCGAGGGATTCGTACGCGATCTCTATCGTGCCGAGAAGCCGCTGGTGGGCATCTGCTTTGGCCACCAGTTGATCGTCAAGGCGCTAGGCGGCGAGGTCATCAAGAGCCCCAAGGGGTGGGGGGTTGGCCTGTCCAACAATCGGGTAGTCGAACGCGAACCCTGGATGACGCCATGGCAGGAAGCGCTTGACCTGCTGGTCAGTCACCAGGACCAGGTGGAGGTGCTGCCCGATGGCGCCTGTACGCTTGGGGGGAGTGGCTTCTGTCCCCACTACCTGATCCGGGTGGGCCGCTGCTTCCTCGGGGTTCAGGGGCACCCGGAATTTCGCCCGGACTACTCCCGTGACTTGATGAACCTGCGCCAGGGCCTGGTGGGAGACGCCCGGGTGCGCCAGGGACAGGCATCATTGTCCGGGCGAATCGACGACGCCGTGATGGCCGAGTGGATACTGCGCTTTATGCGCGAGGCGATCGCGGTCAGGTAGTGTGGTGACGATGACTGGAGCAAGCAGTATACGGTTGTACGCTTGTCTTATGTCGCAGGCAGTTTGTCGTGACCAGGCGGGGGAAGAGCATGCGGTCCTTTGATATCCATGAAGCCAGCACGCAATTGGTACAGCTAGTCGCTCGCGCGCAGCAAGGCGAGGGGTTCATCATCGCCAAGGCGGGTAAGCCCATGGTGCGTGTCACGGCTATTGATAGTCCAGGGCCTGGTCAGCAGAGACGCCTTGGCTTTCTGGAAGGCCAGTTCAGCGTGCCGGAGGACTTCGACCTAATGGCTGAGCGCGAGATCGCGGATATGTTTGGCGCTTGACGTGAACCTTCTGCTGGATGTCCACGTGCTTCTCTGGGCGGCCGCTGAGCCTGGCCGATTGTCGGTGGAGGCCGTAACTGATGACTGATCTTGCCCAATAAACGTGGATCACGGGCCAACGACAAGCGGATGCTCAGTGGAGTTCGGTGCACCCCGGATCACGTTGGGTGTTGATGACACCAATCCTGATACACAAGGCCTTCTACGCGGCCAAATTCTCGAACGTTATTGGTCACCAAAATGGCGCCGGATGCTATGGCGTGCCCTGCGATCCCCGTATCGTTATACCCGATGGGGGGGCCCGCGCTCCTTAGAGTGCTCATGATTGCCAGCGCAGCGTCTACCGCGAGTTGATCCCACGGCAATATGTCATCGAGTCGTTTGACGAACTCGTCCACCAAGGTCTTGTGTTTGGCCAACGCCTTTTTGCCGACCTGGCCGTAGCGCATTTCAGCGTAGGTGATGGCCGACACGACGATCCGGTTTCCCGATTCGACCGCTTCGCTCAAACGCTGGATAACCCTCACCAGACGTTCTCGCATGATGAACGAGCAAGTTCAGGTATCGAGCATATTAGGTCGTCACAGGTGGAACCTGCTCTCGTTGTTCACGACGGACGGGCGCTCCTGCAGGAAGTTGTCGTCTGCCTTGGGTAAATCCTTGAATGACTCCCAGGACGGGCGAGCAGGACGAAGGGTAATCACATCGCCGTCTCGGGTGATTTCCAGCTCTCTTATGCCTTCATAGGCCATGTCAGCGGGTAGTTGAACGGTCTGGCTCTTGCCATTCTTGAAAATTGACACGGTTCGCATGTCACGCTCCTCCTGAGGCTTCGCTCTCTGCATAGCGTAGTTGCGTCGATAGGCAGATGTAGAGCATATGCCCGACTCCCTCGAGCCCACCGCGCTTATGACTCGGTCCGATACGTCAGAATCCTCAGCCCATTGCCTACCACCAGAAGGCTCGATCCCAGGTCGGCGAAGACGGCCATCCACAGGGTGGCGTTGCCGGTCAGGGCGAGGGCCAGAAACACGGCCTTGATCCCCAGCGCCAGCGCAATGTTCTGCACCAGCAGTCGCCGAGTGGTGCGGGCCAGGTCGATCAGCCTCGGCAGGCTGGCCGGGTCATCGTTCATCAACGCGATATCGGCGGTCTCGATGGCCACGTCGCTGCCCGCCGCGCCCATGGCGATGCCGACATCGGCTCGGGCCAGCGCCGGTGCATCGTTGATGCCATCGCCGACCATGCCGGTGGTGCCGCGCTTGGCCAGGGCATCGAGGTGCTCGAGCTTGTCTTCCGGCAGCAACTCGCCGAAGGCTTCGTCGATGCCGGCTTCCAGGGCGATGGCATCGACTCGGGACTGGCTGTCGCCGCTGAGCACGCTGACCTTGACGCCTTGGCGATGCAGGCGCTTGATCGCCGCCTTGCTGCTCGGGCGCAGGGCATCCCGTACCTTGAAGCTACCCAGCACGGTCGCGTCGCGGCCAAGCCAGACGACGCCAGCAGCATCATCCGTTGGTCCATGACTCAGCAGTACCGTGTCGTCGACGCCCATGTCGCGGGCCAGACGGCCATTGCCGAGCCATAACCGAGCAGCCATATCGGTGTCGCTTATCGCCTCCCTGGCCACTAGACCACGACCACTGCGCTCCTCGACCTGCTCGAGAGAGACATCGGGCTGCGCGCCCAACCCCACCACCAGCGCGCGGGACACCGGATGGTTGGAGCGCTCGGCCAGGGCCACGGCCAGGCGGTGGCAGTCCTTGTCGGACGTGTTGCCGATGGCACTGGCGCTGACCAGGTGTGGCTTGCCCTCGGTCAGGGTACCGGTCTTGTCCATGGCCAGGTGGGTCAGGCGGGTGGCCTGCTCCAGAAAGGCGCCTCCCTTGATCAGAATTCCCTGGCGAGCGGCGGCGCCGAGCCCGCTGACCACGGTGACCGGGGTCGAGATGACCAGGGCGCAGGGGCAGGCAATGACCAGCAGGACCAGGGCACGATAGACGCCGTCGAGCCACGGACCGAGGCCCAGCAAAGGCCAGCCGACAGCTACGACCAGCGCCAGGACAAAGACCACCGGCGTGTAGACGGCGGCGAAGCGGTCGATGGTGCGCTGGGTCGGCGCACGCCGTGACTGGGCGTCCTCTACGGCGTGAATGATGCGGGCCAGGGTGGTGTCACTGGCGTCGCGTGTCACGCGATAGTCGAGATCGCCGGATAGATTGATCGAGCCTGCGTAAACGGTGTCACCTGGACCGCGTTCGCGAGGCAGGCTTTCGCCCGTGATAGGGGCTTCATCCAGGCTCGCTTCACCGCGCACAATTTCACCATCCAGCGCCAGGCGTTCACCGGCGAACACCCTGACCAAAGCCCCAGGCCTGACCTCTTCTGCCTTGATCTCGCGCCAACGGTTCGCCTCGGCTGCGCTCTCGTCGCGCACTCTTGCCATGGGAGGCGCCAGGTCAAGCAAGCCTGAGATGGCCCGGCGGGCGCGCTCCAGCGAGCGCGCTTCCAGATGCTCCGCCAGGGTGAACAGCACAATCACCATGGCCGCCTCGGACCAGTGCCCAATCAGCATGGCGCCGGTGACGGCAACGCTCATCAGGGCATTGATATTGAGGGTGCCCTGGCGTAGCGCCAGCAAGCCTTTCTTCCAGGTGGGCAGCCCCACCATGGCGATGGCGATAATGGCCAGCAGCGCCGCCAACCAGGGCACGCCCAGGCCAAGCCAGCCGGTGACCTCTGCCCCCAGGGCCAGTGCGCCGGCGACTGCCAGGCGAGCCCAGGGCAGAGAAGCGCTATCGCGGGGGGGCTCCTGCTTGGCCTGATCAAGGAAGCGAGCCGTCATTCCCGCCTCCTGAATACGCGACGCGACCGCCCGGCGGTCCACATTTCGGTGATGGATGGTGAGCCGACGCTGCATGGTGTCAAAGGTCAGCTGCTCGACGCCTGGCAGGCTGTTCAGTGCTTTGCGCAGGACGCGCTCTTCAGTCGGACAGCACATTTCGTCAACGATCACGTCCAGGCGCTGAGTGCCTTCCGGCGTAGCCGCAGAGGTACTGTCGGTCGGTGCATTCTGGGTCGACGCGCTCTGGGTCGACGAACAGTTCGCACTCGACGTTCCGCTCGGGTCGTTGCCGCAGGACGCTTTCGTGTGCCCGACACTGCAGCAGGATGAGGGGTCGTCTGACGGTGTCTGGCGCTCAAGATCAGCCATGCCTGGAACTCCAAAGAGGATTCTGGTATCCAAGTTGACACCCTGTAGTGACTACAGAGTCAAGCATCCGAGTGAGTCACGAGATCACCTGCCGCGAGAATACGTCCAGCATGGGCGGCGAAGGCATGGCGCAAGCTTCGATGACATGCCAAGAGCGTCGGTGACATGCCAAGAACGTCGAGAGAATGGGGAGGCCGTAAATGAAGATAGGAGAACTGGCCCGTCGTAGTGGGGTGAAGGTAGAAACGCTGCGCTACTACGAGCGCGAAGGGTTGCTGCCCGAGCCCGAGCGCAGTGACGGCAACTATCGCGTGTATCGTGATGCCCACGCCGAGCGGCTGGATTTCATTCGCCACTGCCGCGCGCTGGACATGACCCTGGACGAAATCCGCGCGCTGCTGGTCTGCCAGGATCACCCGGAGCGTCCCTGTGAAGATGCCGATGCGTTGATCGAGGCACACCTGGGCCATGTGGAGCAGAGAATTGCCCAGCTGTCCCGATTGAAGGCGGAGCTCGAGGGGCTCAGGCAGCGCTGCGCTGGGCATGGCACGGCGGGAGAGTGCGGCATTCTCAACGAACTGGCGCAGCCGGTAGGGGACGTGAGTGGTGGAGGAGACGCCGGGGTTCATGTGGGCGGTGCGCATCCCCGGCGTTGAACCCCGTGAGAAACGACGACACCGCCCAGAAGGGCGGTGTCGCAGTTCGCATACCAACGGCAGGACATCGCGTGCTTAGCGCGCGATTGCCGCCTGCCTGGAGGCAACCTCAGGCCTCTTCCGTGCGCTTGGGCAGGACCCAATCCGGGCGCGGGAAGTGGCAGGTATAGCCGTTGGGAAGACGTTCCAGGTAATCCTGGTGCTCCGGCTCGGCTTCCCAGAAGTCGCCTACAGGCTCCACTTCGGTCACCACCTTGCCCGGCCACAGTCCCGAGGCGTCGACATCGGCAATGGTGTTCAGCGCCTCTGCCTTCTGGTCCTCGTCCACGTAGTAGATGGCGGACCGGTAGGACATGCCACGATCGTTACCCTGACGGTTGACCGTCGTCGGATCATGAATCTGGAAGAAGTACTCCAGCAGTCGACGATAGCTGATCACCGCCGGGTCAAACATGATCTCGATGCCCTCGGCATGGGTGCCATGGTGGCGATAGGTGGCGTTTTCCACGTCGCCACCGGTGTAGCCGACACGTGTACTTTCGACGCCTGGCAGCTTGCGGATCAGATCCTGCATGCCCCAGAAGCAACCTCCTGCCAGAACTGCGCGTTGTAGTGCCATGTTCAGATCTCCTCCACTTGATCCAGGTACTCGCCGTAGCCTTCGGCTTCCATGTCATCGCGGTGGATGAACCTGAGCGACGCCGAGTTGATGCAATAACGCATGCCACCCTTGTCTCTAGGGCCGTCTGGAAAGACATGACCCAGGTGGCTGTCGCCATGGCTGGAGCGCACCTCGGTACGGATCATGCCATGGGACGAGTCCACCAGTTCATTGACGTAGGCAGGCGCAATGGGCTTGGTGAAACTTGGCCATCCGCAGCCGGACTCATACTTGTCCGACGACGCGAACAGGGGTTCGCCGGAGACAATGTCCACGTAGATGCCCGGTTCATGATGATGCAGATACTCGCCGGTGCCAGGACGCTCGGTACCGCTCTCCTGAGTGACCCGGTACTGTTCACGATTGAGACGGGCAATGGCCTCGGGTGACTTGTCGTAGGTTTTCATAGGCTCTCCTCGTGGATGGGGGAGACACGGGCTTGGCACATCGATTTGTCAGCCATCGCACGCTCACTCAACGGTCGTTGCGCTGGCCGCCCAAGCTCGTGGGACAGCCTTCAGTCTGTGATCCGCCAATAATCCTTACACGACTAACGATCTGTGTCACGTCGATGCACGCATCGTCCCAGCGCCCAGACCTCGTCAATTGCCCAGGCGTCGTCAGCAAGAACCAGCAGGTCCGCATCCTGCCCCACCGTGAGGCGTCCCTTGCGGGCAAGGCCCAGGGCGTCCGCACTGTGGCTGCTGGCGAAGCCTAGTGCGTTCTCCAGCGCGATACCGTGGTCGTTGACACATTCGCCCACGACCTCGAACAGGCTGTCGAGGCGTCCCGCCTTGAGGCCAATGAAGCGGCCATGGTCATCGAAGCGCGGCAGAGAAGCGTTGGCGTCTGACGAGAGCGTCACGCGCGAGGGCTCGACACGCGCCTTGAGCGCCCGCGCGACCGCTTCCGAGGCGGGGACTTCGCCCTCGGCGAGCAGCTCCGGGGTGGTACTGGTCGTGAGGTCGATGCGGCCGCCGTCACGGGCGAAACGCAGCCCGTCTTCGAACAGGGTCGCGGTGCGGTTGATATGGGTGGGCATGAACTGAGCGATAGGCAGTGCCGTGGTACGTGCCACCTCGCGCAGGATCTCGAGTCCCCCTGCGGCGTCGCCGGTGTGGATGAACACAATGCCGGACTTGCCCGCCAGCATGCCCGCAGTGCGGCTATCCGATGCCAGCCGGGCCAGCTCCTGAATGGACGGTTGGGAACCGCGGTGGTCGCTGATGGCGACCTCTCCCACACCGATGTATTCAGGAATATACAGGATGTCCTGAGCGACGGAGCCGGTCAGGGTGACCGGGGGAAGCTGGTAGGACCCGGTATAGGCGTAGCAACTCAGTCCCCCGGCGGCGAGCTCGCGCACCTTGCCGAGCAGGTTGGCCGGGGTGCGGGTCAGGGCGTCGGTCCCCAGGGCGCCGATCAGGGTGGTGACGCCGGAGCTCACGGCGTCCTCGAGACGCAGCTCCGGGGTGCGGGTGCCAAAGCCGCCCTCGCCGCCGCCGCCGGTCATATGGACCAGCGGATCCACCAGGCCAGGAATCACTCGCCGCCCCTCCAGGTCCTGGACCGAGAGACCGGGCAAGTGAATGTCCGGGCTATCCTGCGGGTCGAGTATGGCGGCGATGCGTTGGTCGGCGATCAGCAGATGCTTGAGGCCAAGCGGAGCTGGGGCATACAGCCGCGCATTCTTGAGAAGGGTCAGCATGGCGGTTCCTGCGGGTCGGTCGAGGCTGGGATGTGGCTGGCGCAACGCCAGCCAGCGTTCGGCACTCCAGGCCGGGCGGCGTTCACCGCCCGGATCTGGTAGAGGCATGGCTACAGTTTAATGTCGTAGCTGAAGTACTCGCTCATGATCTCGTCGTAGGTCCCATTGGCCTTGAGCTCTGCCAGCGCTTGATTGAAGCGCTCGGCGAGGTCGCGATCACGCTTGCGGAAGGCAACGCCGACGCCTTGTCCGAAGTAGGTGTCGGGCTCCTTGATGAAGTCGCTGATGCGCACAAAATCGCTTGCCTCGGTATCGATCTCGATCATCGCCTCGGCGATGGGGTAGTCCATGAAGGTCAGGTCAAGACGGCCGGCACGCAGGTCGGCGACCACATCGTCGGCGCTGGCATAGCGGCGTACCTCGAGCACATCGCCGTACAGGTCGGTCACGTAGCGATCCTGCAGGGTAGCGCGCTGGACGCCAGCCGTGAGCCCTTCAAGGCTTGCCTTGTCGGAGATGTCGATGTCCCGGCCACGTGGCGTGATCCAGGCGCTCGGCGTGGTGTAGTAAGGCTCGGAGAACAGTACCTGGCGGCTGCGTTCCTCGGTGATCGCCATGGACGACATGATGGCGTCGAACTTGCGCGCCATCAGCGCCGGAATCATGCCGTCCCAGGGTTGCTCCACCCAGGTGCACTGGATCTCGAGGTGCGCGCAGACGGCATTGCCCAGGTCCACTTCAAAGCCGGTCAGAGTGCCATCTGCGGTCTTGTACTCGAACGGTTCGTAGGGCACGTCGACGGCCAGGCGCAGGGGGTCGTCGGCCAGGACGGGAGGAGTGGCAAGCATCACAGCTGCCAGGGTGGAGGCAAACAGCATGGGAGAGCGTGGCATGGGGAAATCCTCAAATAACGGAAAAGTGTTGTGTGGTCGAGACACAAGCTCACCGCCCACAATAATAAGGCGGAAAGACACCGGGGGGATGTCGTACGGGAGATAGCCAGGCGCCGATGACGCCAGCGATTATTCGTCGAACCACTCGCTCAGGGCGAAGCCATCCAGCCAGAGCGACTGGGGCAGGGACAGGGGGCGAGATAGGGGCATCGCGCCGTGGAGGAGCAAGGGCGAAGGCACGTCAGGTCAGCTCAGGTCCAGATCGGTGGTGGTTGACGCCGACCCCAGAGGGTCGACGTCATGCAGAGCCAGGGTGAGGTGACTCAGCAACGCACTGTGTATCCAGCAAAGTACGATTTATTCAGCAAAGTACGATTTATTCAGCAAAGTACTTGGCATGGATCTCGTCATAGGTGCCATTGCCCTTGAGGGTGGCCAGGGCGTCATTGAAGGCCTTGGCCAGGTCTTCGTCGCGCTGGCGGAAGGCAATGCCGAAGCCGTCACCGAAGTATTCCTTCGGTTCGGTGATCTGCTCACCGACCACCTTGTAGTCACCGGCATCGCTGTCCAGCAGCGTGGACTTGCCCACCGGATAGTCGAGGAAGCCGATATCCACGCGACCAGAGTCCATGTCCAGGACCAGGTCGTCGGCGGTGGCGTAGCGGCTGACATCAGCGACATCTCCGTACAGGTCGGTGACGTAGTTGTCCTGCAGGGTGCCGCGCTGCACACCGATGGTCATGCCCTCGAGGGCCTCGGCATCGGGGTTGCCCATCTCCAGGTCGGCAGGGGCAAACCAGGCTGACGGCGGAGTGAAGTAGGGGTCAGAGAACAGCACCTGCTCGCGACGCTCGTCGTTGATCGTCATGGACGACATGATGGCGTCGTATTTGCGTGCCATCAGGCCAGGAATGATGCCGTCCCATCCCTGCACCACCCACTCGCACTGGATACCGACCTCGGCACACAGGGCATTGCCCAGGTCGATGTCAAAGCCGGTCAGCTCGCCGTCAGGGGTGCGGTACTCCATGGGCTCGTAGGGAACGTCGACGCCGATGCGAATATCACGAACCTCAGCCTGGGCGGTGGAGGCAAGCACCGCCGTGCCGATGAGACTCGCGGTAAAAAGGTTGCGCAGTGTCATGTGGAGTGACCCTTATTGTTGATGAGAGATGGTTGATAGGAGGGTACTGGCAGGCGTCTCGTGGACGCATGATGCCACCTTAGCGAATCACGCCCCCGTCAGGAAGGAAAAAAAGGGGGCAGTGAAACGGTAGTTCCCAACGCTCGTTTGACGATCCTCAAGGGACGCCGGAGGAACTGGCCTCCGGCGTTGGTCTCTAGCCTGAAGCCGGCTTAAGGTGCGCCAGCAAGCGCTTCTCGAGATAGCGGAACAGATAGAGGATAGCGAAGGTCAGGCACAGGTAGATGGCCGCGACGAACAGGAAGGCATCGAAGGGCGCATAGAAACGTGCGTAGACGAAGCGAGCGGCGCCGGTCAGGTCCATGATGGTCACCACGCTGGCAATGGCGCTGGCGTGGAGCATGAAGATGACCTCGTTGCCGTAGGCCGGTAGCGCCCGACGAAAGGCGCTGGGCAGCACGATGCGACGCATCATCAGGGAGTAGCGCATGCCGTAGGCCCTGGCCGCTTCGATCTCTCCACGGGGAGTTGCCTTGATGGCGCCATGGAAGATCTCGGTGGTGTAGGCCGCCGTATTGAGGGAGAACGCCACCAGCGCCGGGAAGAACGGCTTCTCCAGCAGCACCCAGAGCCAGGTGTCCTGGATCCCCTCGACGAAGACGACGCCATAGTAGATAAGATACAGCTGCACCAGCAGCGGCGTGCCGCGGAAGACGTAGGTGTAGAAGAAGATGGGCATCTTGATCCACCGGCGCTTGGAACCGCGGCCAATGGACAGGGGGACCGCAGCAACCAGGCCAACGATCAGCGACAGGAAGACCAGTTGGACCGTTGTTGTCAGTCCTTCACCGTAGTAGGACAGGGTGTCCAGGGTGAAGATGCTGTTGTCGGCCAGCATTGTCTCCAGTGAGGCGAGCACAGATTCCATCAGTCATGGCCTCCAAAACCGACGTCATAGCGCTTTTGCAGCTTGGCAAAGAACCACTCCGAGACGCTGGCGATCAGCAGGTAGATGATCGCGACGATAATCATGAACAGGAAGGGTTCCCGGGTGGCCTTGGACGCTTCGGCGGCCACCCGAACCATGTCCGACAGGCCGATCACCGAGACCAGTGCGGTGGTCTTGAGCAATACCATCCAGTTGTTGGAAAGGCCGGGCAGAGCGTGGCGCATCATCTGGGGAAAGCGGATGCGCCTGAACACCAGCGCATGGCTCATGCCGTAGGCGCGTCCGGCCTCGATCTGGCCGCTGTCGACGGCCAGAAAGGCGCCGCGGAAGGTTTCTCCCATATAGGCGCCGAAGATCAGACCGATGGTCAGGACGCCTGCCACGAACTCGTTGACGTTGATGAAGATATCGATGTCGAAGCGGTCATACAGCCAGTCGGTGACCATATTGATGCCAATCTGGCCGCCAAAGAACAGCAGCATCATCAGCACCAGGTCGGGGACACCGCGGATGATGGTGGTATAGAGGGTTCCCAGACGATGGGCGACCCAGTTGCGTGACATCTTTGCGCTGGCGGTAATCAGTCCCAGCACAATGGCCAGGATCAATGACAGTACTGCCAGCTCGATGGTGACCAGCGCTCCCTCGAGAAGGCGCGGCCCGTAACCGTGAAGGTCAATCATGGGTCTCTCCTGGCCGTCTCAGCGCTTGGGTGCAAGAAACTGCTTGAGTCGCTCGGAACGGGGATTGCCCAGCACCTCATCGGGAGGACCGGCTTCTTCTACCTGCCCCTGGTGCAGGTAGATCACCTGGCTGGACACGTCCCGGGCAAAGGCCATCTCGTGGGTGACCACGATCATGGTGCGGCCCTCTTCGGCCAGGTCGCGCATGACCTTGAGCACGTCGCCGACCAGCTCCGGGTCAAGCGCTGACGTCGGCTCGTCGAACAGCATCACCTCCGGGTCCATGGCCAGGGCGCGGGCGATGGCGCCGCGCTGCTGTTGGCCTCCGGAAAGCTGGGCGGGATAGTAGTCGGCGCGCTCCGCCAGGCCAACGCGCTCAAGCAGCGCCCTGGCATGCTGGATGGCTTCCTTCCTGGGCTTCTTCAGCACATGCACGGGCGCTTCGATGACGTTTTCCAGCAGGGTCATGTGGGCCCACAGGTTGAAGCTCTGGAACACCATCGACAGTTTGGCGCGCATCTGCACCACCTGGTTCCAGTCGGCGGGTTCCCGCCCGTGCTTGGTTTCCTTGAAACGGATCTGCTCGCCATGAACGATCAGTTCGCCTTCATTGGGCTGCTCGAGCAGGTTCATGCAACGCAGGAAGGTACTCTTGCCGGAGCCGGAAGCTCCGATCAGGGTAATGACGTCACCCTTGCGGGCCTCCAGGGACAGCCCCTTGAGCACTTCGGTGTTGCCGAAGCGCTTCTTGATATTGCGCACTTCCAGCGGAATCGGTGTATCAGCCATGGATCGGGCTCCAGAGAAAAACGGCCGTGCCTGGTAAGCCGGCCGAATGGCGCGGGCTGGCGCGAAAAAACGGGGGATTCTAACAGGCTTGGGTCGGCGCAGCAGACGAAGCGAAATACAGAAGCATTATACCTTCGTCTAATCTGGAGGGGCGGGTCATCATGATGTTATCTCCAAGTTGTTGTTATCTCGAGAATATCGGGGAGATCGCAGCGTACAGGGTCAGTCCATGTCGAGAGCAACAGGGGCGACCAGAAGCGCTGCACGGGCGCCGAGTTCCACCTTGGCGTTGGGAAATACCACGCTCAGTGGTGTTGCGCCGATGCGCGTTTCACCGGCCTTGGCGTCGCGGGCGACGACCTCGCCCGGCGCGAACTCGGTGAAGTTCGGGGTGTTGTCGGCAAAGCACAGCGTAAAGTCCTCGCTTTCGCGAAAGACCTCCATTTCCACCGCGAAGCCCTGTAAATCCGCGATCTGCCCCTCTCGCGGAGACAGTCCGCTCAGCAAGGCCAACAGCAAATCACCCATGGCAGCAAGGGGCGCAAGATCATTGTGACCGAAGGGCAGCGCCTTGCCGAGTTCCAGCGTAAACGCCTGGGCCTGGTGGTAGTGCTTGCTGTAGTGGGAAAAGGTCCAGCTATGCTGATGCTGCTTGAGCGCCGCCTGAATGCCAGCACCGGCCATCCATCGCCACTGCTGTGGTTCGGTAAGCGTGTCAGCGAAGGGGGCCACCACGAAGCGCGGATAATGGCTGTCGCGAATGGCGGTATGCAGGTCGTAGTGCAAGCGTGACAGCTGGGGGTGGTCAGCAAAGAAGGTATCTACTGCCGCCATCAGTTCACGCGCACGGTCGGCCTCATCACCGGGTTGGTCCAGGCCTTGGCGGAACAGCCGATTGAGGTTGGTCTCGACGAAGCGCGTGTTGCGTCGAATGGCTTCCAGGTTGCCCAGGATCACCAGCACGGGAGCCCCCAGCTCGATGAAGCCGGCCTCAAGGCGTGCCAGGCAGTCTCCGAGCAGCTCAATGGGAGCCGTCTCGTTGCCGTGGATACCGGCTGACAGCACGCAGGCGCGTGCGTGGGGAGATACGTGGTCTGGGGTAAGGCGCAACACCCCTGGCGCTTCGATGCGGTAGTGTCCGCCGTGAATCCTGCCGTCTGACGGGAGCGAGGCGGAAGCAGCGTCGAGGCTTTTCGACAGCCAATCAGAAAGCATGTCGAGCTTCCTCTGTGGTGCTACACAACATACGGGTATGGCGAGGTAGAGCAAGCAACATGGGCAGCGTTCTTTGTTGTCGTATGCGGTGGTGGTGTGTGACGCCTACCGCTGGGCGTCGCCAACTCGGCACGCTGACGCGACGCCAGTCTGGCGAACCGGCGCCGAGGAGCGCACTGCCCTCACGGTGATCACGGCATCATGTGGATCCAGTGGCGCTGGCCCGGAGCACATTCTGACGCCTGCTCCTTTGCACGTTCCGATGCAAGTTCCGGTGCAGGTTCCGATGAGAGCTGAGCCAGCTTCGGCACGCTTCACGCTAGCTGCAAGGGCGGGCGTCGATCTGGTGTAAACCCGGGGTGCGAAGATGAAAGGTCGTGTAGCGTCGCCGGCGAGCACCGGTAAAGGGCAGCTGCAATGACGTCACGGCGCAGTGCTGGCGTCTCACGGCCTTGCCGCTACATTCGCCCCGGCTCGCCGATTCGCTTCGGCGAGCCGGGGCTAGGCTCAGGAGGTCTAGGGTTTGTACGAAAAGTCGACGAGCGAAGGTTGGACAAGGCAAAAAACGGTGAGAAAGCGCAGTTTACAGGGTGTAAATGAGCATTTTGACCGGGCTGGCGTACCAGCCGATTTTTAACGCCGTATGACCGAGCGCAGGCACTTTTCAGGCAAGCCCTAGATTCCCCGTGCACCGGTGTACAGGGTGTAGATCGACTGACTGGCAGCCATCAGCAGGCGGTTGCGTTTCTCACCCACAAAGCAGACGTTGGCGCACACCTCTGGTAGCAGAATACGGCCGATGAGGGTGCCGTCACTGGCGAAGACGCTGACACCATCGATGCCCTCTCCTCCAGACGTACCTACCCACAGGTTGCCGTCCTCGTCGCAGCACATGCCGTCGTAGCCCTCGGTCTTGCTCTCGACCAGCCGCGTTGCTTCGCCTAGCGTCTTCTGGTCGCTGTCCAGGGTGAAGCGGGTAATGGTCGCAGGTTGGTCGGGATGGTGAGAGGGGGCCGTGTCAGTGACGTATAGGGACGTGCCGTCCGGGCCCAGAGCGATGCCGTTGGGCTTGAACAGCTCGGTAGTCAGCCGTCGAGGCTCGTCCAGGCCTTCTTCCCAATAGTAGATCGCAGTGTCCAGCTCCAGCTCACGCTTCTGCCCCTCGTAGTCGGAGTGAGCGCCGTAACCCGGGTCGGTAAAGATGATCGCGCCCCCCGGAAGCGTTACCAGATCATTCGGGGCATTCAGGGGTTTGCCTTCGTAGGTGCTCGCCAGCACGCTGAGGCTGCCGTCCCACTCATAGCGTACTACCCGTGCAGGGGAGTGTTCGCAGGCCACCAGCCGACCGCGATCATCGAACGCGTTGCCGTTGGAGTGCCCCACGTGGTCACGCAGCACACTGACCTGACCACTGGCCTCGTCCCAGCGCATCTGTCGCGCTCTTGGGATATCGCTGAACACCGCGTAGCGGCCGACGGCGTTCCAGGCAGGCCCTTCCAGCCACAGCCCGCCTGTCCATTCGCGCTCCAGCGGAGCGTTGAACAGCTTGTACGATGCGAATCGGTCGTCTACCACCTGCCATGCATCGACCGGGTAACGTTGGGGGGCGGGGGCCTGAGCGAACAGCGACGGTGCAAAGCTGCTGGCGCCGATGGCTGCCGTGGCAGCAAGAAATTCTCGTCTTCCAAGTGACATTGGGGAAACCTCCATGCAGTGAAAAGGCAGCCACCATGGCCGCCCCTTCAGCGTATGAGGTAATCATGCATCTGTATGTTATACATTTTGACGAGGGCTGGTGGACCTGATCGGCGGCTCACGCCCCTTGTCGATACGCGGTGCAGGCCTCGCCCTGGTCGACGTTGATCAACTCATCAACCGGGTAGTCGAGGCGTTCGGCGCGCTCGACCAGCGATTGGTAGGTCGCCTGGTCCAGTTGAGGACTCCGCGCCAGAACCCAGAGATAGTCGCGGTCTGGTCCGGTGACCAGCGACCATTGTCCTGCGTCGTCCAGCGCCAGAATGTTGTAGCTTGAGTAGAAGGGGCCGAAGAAACTCACTTTCAGGCGACCAACATTGTCTTCCTCAAGCAGGTAGGCCTTGCCTTCTGCCACATCCACGTTGCCCTCGGCGAGGTTGACGCCGCGGTTGATCACTCGCACGCCACCGTCGTCGCGCAGGGAGTAGTCTGCGGTCACGCAGTCCAGCCCCTCTTCAAAGCTGTGATCGAAGCGAGCGATCTCGTACCAGCGCCCCAGGTAGTCATCAAGGGCAAAGTCATTGATGGGTTGGGTACCCGAAGGCAGCCCGGTGCAGCCGGCCAGCGCCAGCATGCTGAGGGGAAACAGGGTGGTCAGAGAGCGAAGACGGCGTCCGTGCGAAGACATGGTGACTCCAGAGAAACGTTCATGATGTAAAGCTAGTGTATGTCTCTGGTATCAATGTTGTCCAAGGGTGGGGCGGCTTCTGCCAATCGCCACTCCGGTGCTGATACCCGCGTGGTCAGATGACCAGTGGGGAACGGAGAATCAGGGCATGGCCGTGAAGGACAGTACGACAGGGCATCAGAAGACAATAGGGAGCCTGGGGATGAAGGACACGAGGTCACGCAGTGAGGCGGTATTGGCAAGAGTTGATGAGCACTACGCTGGCAAACCCGCTGGCAAACCCGCTGGCAAACCTGCTGGCCGCCTTGATGCCGGTTTGACCGACCGGCTGAGAGATGCCTTTCAGGCGGCAGGCTGCGATGTGGAGCGGCTGAGCCTGGACGAGATAGCGGGTATCGACCAGCTTCATCTTGGCGGCCGCGCGGCGAGTCGACGGCTGAGCCAGCTGGCTCAACTGCCCGCAGGCAGCCGCGTGCTGGATATCGGCTGTGGCACCGGGGGTGCCAGTCGCCTGCTTGCCGCTGAAGGCGACTGCCAGGTGGTGGGGATTGACGTCACGGCGGAGTTTATCGATGTGGCCAGATGGCTCAGTCGTGCCACCGGGCTGTCGTCCAGGACCCGGTTCATCTGTGCCGATGCCGCCGAACTGCCGCTGCCCAGCGCAAGTGTTGACGCGGTCTGGTGTCAGCATGCGCTGCTTAACATGCCGACCCCCGATGCGGTGATCGGCGAATGGTGTCGAGTCCTTGCCGGTCAGGGCAAGCTGCTGCTGCATGAGGTGGTCAGCGGTGACAACCCCTCACCGCTGGTGCTGCCGGTGCCCTGGGCAAGTCGCCGAGAGCATAGCCAGCTCGAGTCACTGGCTCAGCTTGAGCGGCGCCTGAAAAGCGCTGGCTTTGAATGCCTGACGCTTGAGGACGTGACGGCCGATGCCCTGGCATGGCGGGGCAAGCATGCACGCCACGAACAACCGCCACAGGCTGAGACGACGCAGGGGACGCCCGCAAAGACGGAGGGCAGCCGTCACAAGCTGCCCGGCGCGGCGGCCATCTTCGGTGAGTCGTTTGTCGACATGGGGCGTAACCTGCTCGACAACCTTCAGCACGATCGGGTGAGGGTGGTACAGGGCGTGTGGCAGCGGGGCTGACCTGTTCGATCAGGCCTGCCCCGTCGGCCTCAGCCGTGAGCAATCCGCTCGCTGATGGCACCACCCAGTTGCTCGGTGGTACCAGTGCCACCAAGATCCGGCGTCAGGACCGCCTTGTTGCCGTCTTCCAGTACGGCTTCGATCGCCGCGAGGATGGCGTCGCCGGCGTCCTTGTGTCCCAGGTGTTCGAGCATCATGGCTCCGGACCAGATCTGGCCGATGGGATTGGCGATGCCCTTGCCGGCGATATCCGGTGCGCTGCCGTGAACTGGCTCGAACAGGCTGGGGAAGGTGCCCTCAGGGTTGATGTTGGCAGAGGGCGCGACGCCAATGGTGCCGGTGCAGGCAGGCCCCAGGTCAGACAGGATGTCGCCGAACAGATTCGAGGCGACCACCACATCGAACCAGTCCGGGTGCATCACGAAGTTGGCGGTCAGGATGTCGATATGAAACTTGTCGACCTCGACATCGCTGTAGTGCTTGGCCATCTCGGCCACGCGGCTGTCCCACCAGGGCATGGTGATGGCGATGCCGTTGGACTTGGTGGCGGACGTCAGTTTCTTGCGAGGCCGGCTCTGGGCCAGGTCAAAGGCGTACTTGAGGACTCGGTCGACGCCGTGGCGGGTCATCACGGTTTCCTGAATGACGACTTCCCGATCAGTGCCCTCGAACATGGTGCCGCCAACGCTCGAATACTCGCCCTCGGTGTTCTCGCGAACCACATAGAAGTCGATGTCCCCGGGCACGCGTCCTGCCAGAGGACTCTTGATCCCCGGTAGCAGGCGGCAGGGGCGCAGGTTGACGTACTGATCGAACTCGCGTCGAAACTTGAGCAGCGATCCCCACAGCGAGATGTGATCGGGCACTTTGTCGGGCCAGCCGATGGCACCATAGAAGATGGCATCAAAGCCGATCAGCGTCTCACGCCAGTCGTCCGGCAGCATCTTGCCGTGCTCGAGGTAATAGTCACAGCAGGCGAAGTCAAAGGTCTGGGTGTCGAGCGCAATATCGAAACGCTTGGCGGCGGCCTCCAGGGCGCGCACGCCCTCTGGCATGACTTCGGTACCGATGCCGTCTCCGGCGATGATCGCAATGCGATGAGACATGGGGCGAGCTCCTGTCAGCGTTGATGTTGATCTGTTGTTAGTGGAGAGACTGCCAGCCGAGTGGTTGCGGGTTGAACGGCCGTCTGTCGTCAGGTCGGCGGTCCTGACGTTGGCCAGGTCGCCGTCGCTGAAGCCAGTGTAGCCCTTTACGTGAATGGGATAATGGGGCTTTATGGCAATTCATTGTTGAATCTTGGTGGAGAGTGGCGTGGCGTCACTGGATGATCTTGCGTTCTTTCGCCAGCTGGCGCTGGCAGGCAACTTGACGGCTACGGCGCGGGAGCTTGGGCTGTCGCTGTCGGCGGTGAGCAAACGGCTCAAGCAGATCGAGGCGCGGCTGGGGGTTGAGCTGGCCACGCGTACCACCCGCCGGTGGACCCTGACCGCCGAGGGAGAGCGGTATCTGGCCCGTGGCATGGCCCTGCTGGAAGAGCTGGCAGAGCTGGAAGAGAGCCTGGGGGAGGACCGCCGCGCACTGGCGGGGCCGATTCGCATCAATGCCACCTTTGGCTTCGGTCGCCGCCACGTGGCTCCACTGCTATCCGATTTCTGTGCCCAGCATCCCGGGATCGAGGCGTCGCTTGAACTGTCGAACTTTCCTGCGCCGCTGGTGGAGGGGGTCGATCTGGGGATCCGTATCGGCGAGCCACCGGACTCGCGCCTGGTCGCGCGTCGGCTGGTCATCAACCGTCGAGTGCCCTGTGCCTCACCTGACTATCTGGCCAGGCACGGACGGCCCGTCGCCGTCTCCGACCTTCAACGCCATGCCTGTCTGGTGCTTCGCGAGAACGATAGTGACTTTGCTCAGTGGCGCTTTGAAGATGCCCAGGGCAAGGAGGTATCGGTGAAGGTCGGTGGGCGCCTTGCCAGCAATGACGGGGAAGTCATCAAGCGGCTGGCGCTAGACGGCCACGGAATCATGCTGCGCTCCTGGTGGGATGTCTGTGATGACCTGGCGGCGGGAAGGCTGATCCAGCTGCTGCCGGGGTGGCAGGGAGTCAGGGCCGACTTCTTCGCGGTCTATGCCCAGCGCCGTCACGTGCCGGCTCGACTGCGGGCGCTGGTCGACTTTCTCGCGAAGGGACTGGAAGACCGCATTGCTGTCCCGGCTTGAGCGACGGGCTGGCGCACTAGGGCGCTGGCTCAGCCCTGTCTGGCCAGCACGCGCAAGCGTGACTCCAGCATGTCGCGGTCCAGGTAGGTGCCCTGCAGGTGGCGCTCGCCGGTGCTGGGGTCGAACGCTTCGCGACCGTGGAGAACCCGGCGATTGTCAAAGGCGACCATCTGCCCTGGCTTGAGCTCAAGGGATATTCGGTGCTCCGGGGCGTTCAGCAACGCCCAGAAATGGGCGTAGGCCTCGTACCAGGGGGCGATCAACGCCTCCGGCAGGTGGAGGGTGTCACGAATCCAGTTATTGAAGCGAATCTCGCGAATGCGCCCATCCGGCGCCACGTCTATGACCGGTTCGCGCACGCCAATATCCTGCTCGTCATCCTGAAAGCGAAAGTCGATGGGCGTTGTCGCCAACAGGGTGAAGTGGGCGGGATGTTCGGCCCGCAATGCCTCAGCGACCTGAACGCCGTCGGCAAAGATCGAGCCGCCTCCTTCGGCATCGTTCTTGAGGCAGTAAAGCAGCTGTATGTCCGGCGGCTGGCGCCAGTTGGGCAGGTCCGTATGCAGCGCCAGGCCGATGGCCGTATAGGCTGCGTTGTTGGGGTTGGGCTTTGAGACTACGTCGAAACGTGCACCGAAGTTGGTCGCTCTGAGCGGTCCGATACGCTGCGCCAGTCGGCTGACTTCGTCCAGGGCCAGCGGGCCGTCATCCAGCAGCACCAGGCCATCGCGCAGCAGTGCGGTGAGCCACCGTTGTTCGCCCTCACCGCCGGCGACGAGGTCTGAGTGGCGTACACGCTCGGCAGCGAAACCATCGGGCCACGCCACCGTGTTGGGCAGCGGCGACGGGCTTGAATACCCTGGCCGGCGCTGATGCAGCCAGCCGCTGGCGAACCGGCTGATATGCTCATCCTGCCAGGACAGCTGCAGTTGCCCTTGTACGACCCGTGCACCAGACAGCCGTGGCGTTTCCTCAAGGGGCATCACCAGCCGCTCCCGGGTCTGCGGGTGTCGGCATCGCTCGCAGGCACAATGATCACGAAGCCAGATCAGCGGGTAGCTGCCCTCGTCACCGTTTTCCCAGGTCAGCCTGACGTGGGATTCGCTGGTGCTGACGGTGGCAAGCCATGGCCGCTCGGGGTAGGGGGCGAGTTCATGCATGTCGATTAGCGCGTCAGCGCGTAGGGAGACGTCAGTCGCTTGGGGCGGCACGGCATCGCTTTGCATGGAAACTCTCCTGAATCGGCATGTCGAAGGTGAGGGAGGGGAAACATGGTGGCGGCTCGAGCCCGCGTCGACAAACGACTAATATGGGGTCTTAGGCCAAGCTCTGCTTATGGCACCTTTTTGCTTGGTGCCAAGTAAACCAACCACTACGCGGATGGATACGAGATGAGCGCTCTTCCTCCTCTCCACTGGCTGCAGGCCTTCGAGGCTTCGGCGCGCACGCTGAGCTTCACCGCAGCAGGACAGGAACTGTCGGTGACTCAGGCGGCCATCAGTCAGCGCATCAGGTTGCTGGAGGACCGTCTGGGGCAAGCCCTGTTCGTACGACACCCTCGCAGCCTGTCGTTGACCCCGGCAGGCCAAGCCTGGCTGCCGAGCGTGCAGGAAGCCTTCGCGCGCCTGGAAGAGGGAACGCTTGAGGTGTTCGGTACCACCTCGGAAGGCCAGGTCACCCTGCGCACCACGCCCGCCCTGCAGCATTATTGGTTGGCGCCTCGGCTGGCGCGTTTTCACGCCACTCATCGCGATATCTCGGTCAGGGTGGTCAGTGCCATCTGGAGCGCCGACTTTGGCGCCCAGGGGGCGGATATGGAAATCCGCTACGGCCGAGGGGACTGGGGGAATGTGGAGAGCATCAGCCTGGGCAAGGAGTCGCTGATCCCCGTATGTTCACCTTCGCTGGCCGAGCGTCTGGCCTCACCGGGGGATCTGGCTGGACAGACGCTGTTGCACGCTGCAGGATTCGCCTCAGGCTGGCTGGCGTGGCTGTCTCTGGTGGACCAGGCAGCACTGTCGCGCCAGTGCCATAGCCTGGTATGTGACAACCTCAGCATGGTTATCAGCCTTGCCGAGCAGGGCGTCGGAGTGGCATTGGTGCATCAGCGCCTGCTAAGTGGCAGGCACTCCCTGGTGGCCCCTTTCGCGACGGCATTGCCCGTGGATGAAGGGTTCTGGCTGTGCCGGCCAAAACGGCAGCAGGGTCAGGCCGCACACGGTCTGTGGACGTGGCTGCTGGCCTATCGGGAGGATGCCGAACGTTCTGTCATCACCCCTGCCTCCACCTGAGTCACCTGAGTGCTCGTATCCATGATGGCCAGGCGGGGCGAACCATACACGCGTAAACTTGTCCTCATAGGGTTTGTTGCCAGCGCCGTTGCCGTCGTCCACGCCACTCGAGTGACGACCGTTTCACGCAGGCGTTATACGCTTTTTTTACCTGCTTTCGGGAGCGAATAGCCACCGTGAATGTGCTGATGTTCACCAACACCTATGCACCCATTGTGGGCGGGGTGAGCGAATCCGTGCAGCGTCTCAAGTCCCAGCTCCAGGACGCCGGCCATGCTGTGCTGGTGGTGGCACCTCGGCTTGAGGGACAGCCGGACAACGAGCCGGATGTGGTCAGGGTGGCGGCGGTCCAGCAGTTCAATGGCAGTGACTTTTCCCTCCCCGTACCGATTCCCGGGCAATTGTTCGATGCCATCGAGTCCTTCGAGCCAGACATCGTGCATTCCCATCATCCTTTCCTGCTGGGGGATACCGCGGCTCGAGCAGCGGAAACGTACGGACTGCCTTTGGTGTTCACCCACCACACACTGTATGAACACTACACCCACTATGTGCCCGGGCATTCGCCCCGGATGCAGCGCTTCGCCATCGCCCTGGCGACCCAGTACACCTGGCTGTGTGACGAGGTCATCGCGCCGAGCGAGAGCATCAAGGCGCTGTTGGCGGAACGTGCCGGCAATCCGCAGACCACGGTGGTACCAAGCGGTGTCGATACCCGTCGGTTTGCCGGTGGCCAGCGTGACCGTTGGCGTAAGCACTTCGGTATCGGTGACGATGCGCTGGTGTTGGGACATCTTGGTCGCCTTGCCAAGGAGAAGAATCTGGCCTTCCTGGCCCGTGCTGTGTGCCTGGCGTTGACGGCCCGAACGGACGCCTGGTGGCTGGTGGTGGGTGACGGCAATGCGCGGCAGGTGGTCGAGAGCATCGCCCAGGAACAGGGGGTGTTGGATCGCGTCTGCTTTACCGGGTGCCTGCATGGTCAGGAGCTGATCGATGCCTACCATGGGATGGATGTGTTTGCCTTTGCTTCGTTTAGCGAGACGCAAGGCATGGTCGTCGCCGAGGCGATGGCGGCGGGCTTGCCGGTGGTGGCCCTGGACGCGCCAGGCGTGCGCGAGGTGGTGCGTGACGGTGCCAACGGCCGCCTGCTGCAGAGCGAGGACGAGAGTGCCTTTGCCGAGGCGCTGCTGGAGTGCGGTGAGCCCGAGTGCTGGCAGGACCGGCATCAGGCCGCGCTGACAACCGCAAAAGACTACGATGAGTCGCGCTGTGCCGAGCGTTGCCTGCGCGTCTATCGCCTGGCCATCGCCCATGGCGGCCCCTTTACACACGCAGACGATGGCGGCTGGGAGCGGGTGCGCAGCCGTCTTGGCGCTGAGTGGCAGATGCTGTGCTACCGAGGGCGAGTCCTGCGTCACGTGGTGCAAGACGAATGGCGGGAAGAGCGTCCTTCCTGGTGGCCTGGGCACCACCATGGTGAACCGAAGACACCGGCTCGCCGAGAAGAGTCGTAGGCGTACCCTGGCCTAAGACATGTCGAAGGCTTGCTGTCGTCAGTATGCCGTTGCGGTGCGTCGCTTGGCGGTTGTTCCCTCTCCCTGGCTGGTGCACGATAGTGTCATGACAATGCAGCAGGATGGCATGAATGCCTGGCGTGGAGGTGGCAGGGTGTCCAAGGCAAGCGAACCAGGGGAAATGACGTCTCTCGACGTCGACTTGACCATCGAGTTGCCGGTGCGCTTCGTGCACGAGCTGTCTGCTGCCGAGTCGTTGCAGGACGTGCTGGACACGGTGGCCAGGTGGTCGCATACCGTGTTTGGCGCCAATCGGGCGTCCATCACCCTGGCCAAGTCCGAGACCGAACTGGCATTGATTGCCATGCAGGGTAACAACGCCATTCCCGTAGACGCTCCCATGCCCATCGAAGGGACGATGGTGGGGCGGGTCTATCGCACCCGTCAGGCGGAGTACGCCGCCAGCTTCGAAGGTAGCAGCGATCTGGATTGCCAGATGCTGCGTAGCAAGGGACTAAGGTGTTGTCTCGATGTGCCGATGATCAGCAGCGGTCGCTGCATGGGCACCATGAATATTGCCCATGAGACGCCTGACGCCTTCAGCGACCTCGATCGGCAGCGCCTGCAGGCCATGGCGCACTGGGTGGCGGCCAGCATTCGTATTCATCACCAGATGGAAGAAATGGCGCTGCTGTCCGGTACCGACCCCCTGACCGGGGTATGCAATAGACGGGCCTTCGCCACCCGCTTTGGTGCACTGACCAAGCGCTGGCAGTGCCATAGCGCGGCTCTGGGAATCGCGCTCATCGACCTCGATCACTTCAAGTCCATCAACGACACTTACGGCCATGACGTGGGCGACCAGGTTCTGGTCGCCGTGGCGAAAGCGCTCACGTCCAGCTTTCGCAAGTCTGACCTGATCGCGCGAATGGGAGGCGAGGAATTTTGCGTGGTCATGGCCGATGTGGACAAGCCGGCGCTGATGGTGGCGCTGGAGCGTTTCAATCAGGCGCTGGCCAGTCTCGATGTGTCGGCCGCAGGAGCGCCGATTGCGGTCACGGCCAGTATTGGCGCCCTGTTGATCGATCAGGGGCACGAGGACCTGAGCCAGCTGGTCAGCCATGCCGACAAGGCCATGTACCGTGCCAAGACCGGCGGGCGTAATCGTATTGAGTTTGTTCACCTTAAGGAAAGTGCCACCTAGGGCTTGTACGAAAAGTGCCTGCGCTTGGTGATACGGCGTTAAAAATCGGGTCAAAATGCTCATTTACACTTCGTAAACTGCGCTTTCTCACCGATTTTTGCCTTGTCTAACCTTCGCTCGTCGACTTTTCGGACAAAGCCTCGCCCGCACCTGGGGGGCGCTCACTTCACGCCCCGCACTTCAAGCCCTGCTCTCGAGACACGCTGTTCTAGAAAGGGCTTACCGCGTTATCTCGCGCCGGGAGCGTTTGCGCCGGTCCGCCCAGCGCTTGAGCGCCACCAGCACGGCAACGCCGATTGCCAGTCCCATCACGGAGTAGATCACCTCGCTGCGGCTGTCTGCCGTTACCAGCTCACCCAGCTGGCTGCCCAGCAGGGTAACGCCGGCAAGCCCAGGGGCGATCCCGATGACGGAGCCGATCAGGTAATCCCTGAAACGCAGGTGAAAGGCACCGGCCAGCATATTGGTCAGGGTGAAGGGGGCCAATGGCAGCAGATTGACGATGGTCATGGTGCGTATGCCGCGGCCGGAAAGGTAGCGCGATACGCCGTGGAGTCGCTTGCCGCCATAGCGCAGCAGTGCGTCCCGACCGAGTTGCCGGCCGACCCACCAGGTCAGGCATGACGCGGCCAAGGTGCCAATCAGGGCATAACCAAACCCCCACCAGGGCCCGAACAGCAGGCCCGTGGCCGCTACCAGCAGGCTGAGCGGGAACATCACCAGCGACAGGCCGGCGTAGACGCTGGCCACCACCACCATCGCCCATGGGCTATCGCGCCATGCCGCGGCGCCCTGGGCCAGCGTCAACAAGGTGTCGACCGTCAGCAGGTCATGCATCGCCAGCCATTGCCATGTCAGACCGCAGGCGAGGAGAAGCGTCAGCGCCAGAGTAGGGAGAAGCCAGCGACGGGTCATGACGAGCGAGCCTGTGAGTCGGATGACGGAGCGTCAAGGGCAGCGGTGGGTAGGTGCCATTGATGCGGCTGCTGCTTGAAGTAGCGACAGAGCAGTTCGTACAGGCCGGGATAGGCCTGCGATAGGAGGTCGGGTGCGCTGAAGAAGGTCTCGCAGCAGACCGCGAAACACTCTCCAGGGTGAGTGGCCGCGTAGTCATCGATAGGCGTCGGCTCGCCGCTGGCAACACGTTCCTGAAGGTCGTTCCAGACCGCGGAGAATTCGCGATGCCACTGCGCCGAGGCAATGGTCACAGGAAGCGGGGGGAAGCCGTCGACGTCCTGAGAGTTGCCCATGTCGAGCTTATGGGCGAACTCGTGGATGACCACGTTGAAGCCCTCCAGACCACCGCTCTCCAGCAGGTCGGGCAGGGCAATGACCACAGGCCCCTGATAGAACGTCTCGCCGGCACGCTCGTCCTCGTAGACGTGCATCACGCCGGCCTCGTCCATCTCTTCGACCTGGCGACGAAAGGCGTCGGGCAACACCAGTACTTCGTGCACGTTGGCGAAGGCGTCCTGGTGCTCGTGCTCGCTCCAGCCGAGCGTCAGCAGGCAGGCCTGGGCCGCCAGGGCCAGGCGTTCCTCGCTATCCAGTGCCGCAGGATCCAGGTCCGGGTGCAGGCTCAGACGCTTGTCGTGAAGAAAGCGCCAGGCGCGCTGCCCCAGGCGCTGGGCCGACGCCTCGGGCACCCGGGCCAGCAAGGGCAGCCGCGCTCGCGCGGCTGCCCAGGTGTCGGCGGGAAAGGGATGACGAGCATCGAAACGCGCCGCTCGCCATCGCCTGAGGCGGGACAACATCAGCTGTCGTCCTGATCCCTGGCGCCGGACTTCCAGGACCAGTCGCGCAGGCGCAGGTCGAACAGGTCCTTGCGGCGGTCCTTGAGGTTGGTCACCGAGCCCTCGGCACGCACCACGGTCAACCGCGACAGGTCGAGATCCGAGAACATGATCATTTCGGTGTTGGGGGTGGTCTCTGCCATGACCGCATCGTGGGGAAAGGCAAAGTCCGACGGTGAGAACACCGATGACTGGGCGTACTGGATATCCAGGTTCTCGATGGACGGCACGTTGCCCACGCTGCCACACAGGACGACATAGCACTCGTTCTCGATGGCGCGAGCCTGGGCACAATGGCGCACCCGCAGGTAGCCATTCTTGGTATCGGTCCAGAACGGCACGAACAGCATGTCCATGTCTTGATCCGCGAGCAGTCGGCCCAGCTCCGGGAATTCCACGTCGTAGCAGATCAGGATGCCGATGCGCCCGGCATCGGTCTGGAACACGCAGAGGTCGTCGCCGCCCTCAATGACCCAATCACGCCGCTCTTGAGGGGTGATGTGCAGCTTTGCCTGGCGCTCTACGCTGCCGTCACGATGGCACAGGTACGCCACATTGTAGAGGCGACCCTCGGGGCCTTCCTCGATCATCGACCCTGCGATGATGTTGATGTTATAGGCTACCGCCATGCGTGACATTTCGGTCTTGAAGCGCTCGGTGAATCCGGCCAGGAAGCGAATGGCCGCCATCTGGTCCTGCTGTGCGGCGCGATCCTGCAGCCCCATCAGCGGGGCGTTGAACAATTCGGGAAAGACGGCAAAGTCGCTCTGGTAGTCCGACAGCGCATCGACAAAGTACTCGACCTGCTGCAGTACCGCCTCGACCGATGCAAATTCGCGCATCTGCCACTGCACCGCGCCAACCCGAACCTGGGTGGGACGACTTTCCAGCATGCGCTCGGCCGGCTCGAACAGGATGTTGTTCCACTCGAGCAGGGTCGCATATCCCTGGGACTTCTCGTCCTCGGGCAAGTACTTGCGCAGCAGTCGCTTGACCTGGAAATCGTTGGACAGCTGAAACGACAGGATGGGGTCGTGCAGCTCCTTGCGCGATACCTTGTCGATGTACTCACTGGGAGACATCTGCTCGGCAACCCGGTGATACTCCGGGATGCGGCCCCCGGCCAGGATCGCTTTGAGGTTGAGCTGGCGACAGACTTCCTTGCGCGCTTCGTACAGGCGTCGGCCCAGGCGATAGCCGCGGTAGGCGGGGTCGATCAGTACATCGATGCCGTACATGGCATCGCCATCCTTGTCGTTCTGGATGGTCTCGCGCTTACCGATGAGATCGTCGTAGCGATGGGGGTTGGAGAACTCTTCGTAGTCCACCAGGGCGGTCAATGCCACGCCCACCAGGCGGCCATCGTCCTCGATGACGATCTGGCCGTCAGGAAATTCTGCCACCAGCTTGTCGATGGTGTTCCTGGGCCAGGCTCCGCCAATATCGTGATAGACCTTGTCCATCAGCCCCTTGAGCTGGGGATAGTCGTCGCAGGTCAGGTTGCGGAGATTCAGCTGTAGATCATCGAGGGACATGCAACGTTCCTCCGGAAATGAGTCGCTAAGGCTAACATGCCGCTTGCGGCAGGTGGAAAAGCCGGGAAAAGGTGGGGATCAGCGTTGGTTGACAGGAAAACGCGGTAAACAGGTGCTGTACAAGAACACTCACATAAGACCATCGGGATAACAGCAGCGGCACAAGAGCATCGCTGGAAAAGCATCTGTACAACAGCCACGAGCCCTGTATCAACGACCCATGTAAGGTGTTCCGCTACACAGTGGCGGTAGTGTCAGGACTTCGAAAAACAGGTGGTCACGAGTATACCTTAGGCACGTCTGTGACGTGAGCCAGCGCCTGTCCCATCGTCAGGGTGGCAGGAGGCACAACACACGCAAGACAACTAAGGCAACCGATAGCCCCAGGACATAAAAAGGCCCCGCCCAATGAGGGGCGGAGCCAGACGAGTCACTTTGCGGGCAGGTGCAGCGGCGCGCGCCGCAGTGCTAGAGGTCTCAGACCTCGTTTTCCGGCTTGTTGGCTGAGTCGACGCCGCTATCCTCGACCAGCTTGCCCTCGTCGAGAGCAGACGGGTTATCGCTGTCAGAGGCCTTGTCAGAAGGCATGTGGCTGGAATCGACGCCACCATCCTTGACGATTTCGCCACCGGGGATGGCGCCATCGGCATGGTCGGCCATGGACGGGTCGTTGGCCGAATCGACTCCGCTGTTGTCCGGCGTGACCTCCTCCTGCTGCATATCACCCTGGGCGTGCGCATGGTCGTCGCCGTGGTGGTCTGCCAGTGCGGCGCCGGAGGCGAGTCCAAGCAGTCCAGCAAGGGCCAGGCGCTTGAGCAACGTGGTTGAGAAAGTGTTCATTGCAGTACCTCCAGATGTTCACTGGTCATGGTCTGTACAGGGTCAGTCGATGCCTGTGCGCTGGCTCATCAGTGAGAGCGCATACGTCTCAGTTCAGGGCAAAGAAGATCGCTGTGGGTGGGGGCTAACAACCAAGAAACGTTAGCCGGACGAGGGCGAGGGAGGCGTGAACCCTTCCTTGGGCTCGGGTGGCGTCCTTTTCACTGTCCGGCGCGAGCCGATCCTTGTGCTCAATGTGGGCATCCAAGCCCATCAGTCCCGTCCTGGAACTGTCGGCAGCCTTCCTGGCAGCCGTGCTGATCTGGCCTGGGCCCTTCCATGGGCCCGTCAATCTTCCGTGTCGCTGTCGGGCGTGAGCGAGTCCGTCTGCTCGTCGTGGAGCCTCCTGCTCCTGCGGTTCCGTCCTGGAACCACTGGCGGCCTTCCTGGCCGCCGACCCGCGGCATATCCGTGCCGCTAGTGCCGTCCTTGGCAGGGCGCGTTTATTCGGTTTCGTTGGCAGAGTCGACGCCGCTGTCTTCTGCCAGGTCACCGGTCGGCTGGGTCTGAGTCATGCCGGCGTCAGCACCTTCGGTGCTGTTGGCAGAGTCGACGCCACCGTCCTCGACAATCGGCTCATCAGTGTTCATGGCATCGCTGCCATGCTTGCCGCTTGAATCGTGCTGCTCGGTGACATTATTGGAAGAATCGACGCCACTTTCCTGTGCATCGCTTTCCTCATGATGGTTTGCCAGGGCCATGCTGGAAAACAACGCCATGGCGCTCATCAGTGCTGCTGCCTTGACGATATGTTTCATGGTGAACCTCTCGTCGCTGGTGGGTGCAGTGGACCGCCGGCGTCCTGTGCTCAGCGGTTGTACTAAAGCTATACAACCTGATCTGAAAATGCAAATAAGCCTGATAACTAAGTCTAAGTATTGTTCACTGTTATGGCGACAACGGCAGGCATGTCCCCTAGGTAACAGGAGGTTTTAGGCCGATGGGGCGACGCAAGGTCTGCGCCAGGAGAACCCCGGAAAGCACTAGCGCGCCACCGCTAAGGTGGTGCCACGAAAGAGTTTCACTAAGGAAGGACATGGCGATAAGGGCGCTGAATAGCGGCATCAGGTTGATGAATATGCTGGCTCTGCTGGCGCCAATTTGTCGAATGGCCAGCATCCACAGGTAGGTGGTGACGATGGACGCAGGGATGCCTGCGTACAGGATCAGTCCTATATTTTTTGAATCAATGGGGGTCATGGGGCCCATCAGATAAAAAGGCAGCAGCGCGATCACGGCGAACAGCGCCTGGCCGTAGAGCATGACCCAGGGGGAGATGGGGAGCGGCCAACGCTTGAGCATGACGCCATACAGCGCGTAGCAGATAGCGGCCACTACCATCAGGGCATCGCCTGGAGCGACCTCCAGCGCTGCCAGGGTAGCGAGTCGGCCTTGGCTCAAGAGCCAGAGCACCCCGATCAATGCCAGCAGGCCGCCGATGCATCCACCCCAGGTAGGCGCCTCTCGCAGCACCAGCGCACTGAGCAGAATGGTCAGCAGCGGTACCATGGCGGCTAGAATGCCCATATTGGTGGCACTGGTGGTGGCCGCTGCCACGTAGGCAAGGCCCTGCCAGAGCGCCATGCCAAGCAGACCGAGCAGCGCGAGCCTTGGCCAATGCTGGATGACCTGCCGTCGCTCTGACCACAGTCGTGGCCAGACAAAGGGGGTCATCACGAGTACGGCCAGCACCCAGCGTAGAAAGGCGATGCTGCTGGGAGAGATGGTGCCTACGGTCAGCTGGTTGATGGTCATGTTGCCGGACCAGATCAGCACGGCACCCAGCGGCGCGAGAAAGGGCAGAAGTGGCATGGGACCTTCCGTGTCAGCACTTCGGTGAGTCACAAGCACCACCGCCGCCAGAAGCGGCGGCGGTGGATCCAGCTGTCGGGGACGGCGTGTTACGCGATGGCAGCGGCGCCAGCCTTGGCTATCTGGATGTCCTGATCGGGCTTGACCCCGGAGATGCCCACGGCGCCTGCCACCTGGCCATCGATCATGACGGGGACACCGCCTGACATCAGGCCCTGCATGGGCGCCGACAGGAAGGCATTGCGGCCACCGTTGATCATGTCCTCGAAAATCTGGGTGTCCTTGCGGCCGATGGCGGCGGAGCGTGCCTTGGCCATGGCAACGTCAGCGCTGAAGGGCGCTGCACCATCGAGGCGGCGTAGGCCCAGCGGATAACCGCCGTCGTCGCTGACCACAATGGTGACGGCGAAGCCGTTAGCGTCGGCTTCCTGTTGCGCGGCATCAAGAATGGCATTGACCTGAGACTGGTCGAGGTAAGGCTTGGTCGGCATGGTGGCTCCTGTTGTTACAGTCAGTACAAAATGTGGAAAATATTTTCGTTTTCAGTCTAGGCGCTCTGGGACTGTCTGACCAGAGCCTCATCAACGATCTCGACCCAGTGGCGCACCGGGGTGCGGTTGGTGGAGGCAAGATGGGTCTGGCACCCAATGTTCGCCGTGACGACCACATCCGGCTTGCCTTCCTCCAGCGCGTCCATCTTGTTGTCGCGCAACTGGCGCGACAGTTCGGGCTGGGTGATCGAGTAGGTCCCGGCGGAGCCGCAGCAAAGGTGGCCATCTCGCACCGGTGTCAGGGTGAAGCCCATCCTGGTCAGTACCGTTTCCACCGCGCCGTTGAGCTTCTGGGCATGCTGCAGGGTGCAGGGGCAATGGAAGGCCAGGCGCTGGTCGGCGCGCACGTCGAGAGTGGTCAGGTCTTCCTGTCCCAGCACCTCGACCAGGTCCTTGGCGGCCTCGCTGACCCGACGTGCCTTCTCGGCATAGTCAGGGTCGTCGGCGAGCACTTCGACATATTCCTTGACGAAGGCGCCGCAGCCGCTGGCGGTCTGGATGATGGCCTCGCAACCGGCGTCAAGGTGAGGCAGCCAGGCGTCGATATTGCGTCTGGCTCGCTCGCGTCCGGCTTCCTGGGCGTTCAGGTGAAAGTCGATGGCGCCGCAGCAGCCAGCCTCCGGTGCCGGGGTCAGCGCGATGCCTAGCCGGTCCAGCACGCGGGCAGTTGCGGCATTGGTATTGGGGGACAGGCCCGGCTGAACGCAGCCTTCCAGGATCAGCATCTGCCGCTCATGTCGCCGGGTGGGGCGGATGCCTGCATCGACCGGACGAGGCGGCATCTTGCTCTTGAGCGCGCCCGGGACCAGTGGCTTGAAGGTCTGGCCCAGCGACAGCAGCGCCTTGAAGCGGGCAGGCTCGACCAATGCCTTGCGCAGACCGAAGCGCAACGCCTTGTCGGCGGTGGAGCGCGGCACCCGGCGTTCGATCTCGGCGCGGCCGATATCCAGAAGCTTGTGGTACTCGACGCCTGACGGACAGGTCGTCTCGCAGTTGCGGCAGGTCAGGCAACGGTCCAGGTGAAGCCGCGTCTCTTCGGTGATGCGCTGGTCGTCAGCTGGGCTCTCGAGCATCTCCTTCATCAGGTAGATACGCCCGCGCGGGCCATCGCGCTCATCGCCGAGCAATTGGTAGGTGGGGCAGGTCGCGTTGCAGAAGCCGCAGTGTACGCAGCTTCTCAGTACCCTGTCCGCCTCACGCAGGTGAGGCTTCTCGAGATCTTGTTCGGTGAAATGCGTCTGCATGTTGTTATCCGCTAGTCGTGGTCAAGGCTTGCAGCGTCACTGCAGTCTTGCGATGAAACAGGTCGCCTGTGGCAATCGCTTGGCGCGCCAGGGGCGCATTACCAGTCCGGATACAGCCGACGCGGATTGAAGATGGCGTCGGGATCGAGTTGGCGCTTTACCTGCTCGTGGTACTTGGCGACCACTGGGGAGAGCGGGGTAAAGGGCTCGGCAGCGCCCGGCGTGAAACAGCTGGCATGCCCTCCGGCGCGCTGGACAACGGCGCGTAGTTCATGGGCATCGACCGCGCCTTTCAACCAGCGTTGGTTGCCGCCCCAGTCGAGCAGCAGGGTATCCGGGACAACCCCGTCGAGCGTGAGCATGGCGCTGTTGGTCGGCAGACTGATCCGCCATAGCGGCGCGTCCGAGGCCGTAAAAAAGGGCAGTGACAGCTCTTTGAGTTCGCTCCAGAAGCTTGGCTCCAGCGTGTCGCCACCGATCATGCTGGCGGTCGCCTTCACCGAACTCTCACCGCCCTCCAGGCGTACGTGCAGGGAGCCAGCGTGCCAGGCGGCTGCACTCAGCGGCAGTGGCTTGCGGCCCCACTCTGCCAGGCGCTGCAGCGCATCTTGCTGGCTCATCTCAAGACGCAGGCTGGCGCTGGCGGTGGCCTTCGGCAGCACCTTGAGCGTCACTTCGGTAATCAGCCCCAACGTGCCCTGGGCGCCGACCATCAGGCGTGACAGGTCGTAGCCGGCCACGTTCTTCATGACTTCACCGCCGAAGCGCTGCTCACGCCCCTGATGGTCGAGCACCCGCAGGCCCAGCACAAAATCGCGCACTGAGCCGGCCCAGGGACGGCGTGGCCCGGACAGCCCGGTGGCGATGGTGCCACCCACGGTGGCGGCGCTGCCGAGGTGAGGTGGTTCGAAGGGCAGCATCTGGCCCTGGTCGGCAAGTGCATCTTCCAGTTCGGCGATCGGAGTGCCAGCGCGCACCGAGACAATCAGTTCGACCGGATCGTAGCTGGTGATGCCACGGTGTTCGCGGGTGGATACCGGCGTACCTTCCACGGGGCGGCCATAGAAGGACTTGGTGCCGCCACCTTCGATACGGATGGGGTGAGCGCTGCTGGCCGCTGCAACGGCCTCAGACAGGGCGGGAAGGCCGTCGGCAGCAGAACAGAAAACATCGTTGTTGGACATGCGGGTACCTGCATTCCGGCAAAAGAGAAACAAACATCCGTGCAGTCGCGCTATACGGCGATGACCGGTTCACGAGAACCGAGGCAGCTCTGGATGCGGTAGCTCGTTGTTGTGCACGTGCATTGCTCTGAACCTTGATCGGGCACAGCGGGCCAGCGCCGTGACGGTCGTGTAGCTGTCATGGCTAGAACCTGGGCAGCTGTGGATGCGGTAGCTCGTTGTTGTGCACGTGCATCGCTCTGAACCTTGATCGGGCACAGCGGGCCAGCGCCGTGACGGTCGTGTAGCTGTCATGGCTAGAACCTGGGCAGCTCTGGATGCGGCAGCTCGTTGTTGTGCACGTGCATCGCTCTGAACCTTGATCGGGCACAGCGGGCCAGCGCCGTGACGGTCGTGTAGCTGTCATGGCTAGAACCTGGGCAGCTCTGGATGCGGTAGCTCGTTGTTGTGCACGTGCATCGCTCCGAACTCGGCACAACGCGCCAGGGTCGGGATGTTCTTGCCAGGGTTGAGCAGACCGTCGGGGTCGAAGGCTGCCTTGACCGCATGGAAGGTAGAGATTTCCAGGCTGTCGAACTGGGCGCACATCTGGTTGATCTTCTCGCGGCCTACCCCATGCTCGCCGGTGATCGAGCCGCCTGCTTCCACGCATAGCTCAAGAATCTTGCCGCCCAGCGCCTCAGCGGTGGCCAGCTCTCCTTCACGATTGGCGTCGAACAGAATCAGCGGATGCATATTGCCGTCGCCGGCATGAAACACGTTGGCCACCTTCAGGCCATATTGCTGCGACAGGTCGCTGATGCCCTTGAGCACTCGCGGAAGCTCACGCCTGGGGATGGTGCCATCCATGCAGTAGTAGTCCGGCGACATGCGCCCGACGGCGGGAAACGCGTTCTTGCGACCTGCCCAGAACTTGGCTCGCTCGGTTTCGTCGCGGGCCAGCTGGACATCACTGGCACCCGCCTTGGCGAGAACACCGCGCACGGTCTCGATATCGTCGTCGACGTCGGCCTCGACGCCGTCGAGCTCGCACAGCAGGATCGCCTCGGCATCCACCGGGTAGCCGGCTCGGATGAAGTCCTCGGCGGCGCGTATGGCCAGGTTGTCCATCATCTCGAGGCCGCCAGGAATGATGCCGGCAGCGATGATATCGCCCACGGCGGCACCCGCCTTTTCGACGTCGTCGAAACTGGCCATCAGCACCTTGGCGGTTTCGGGTTTTGGCAGCAGCTTGACAGTGATCTCGGTGACCACACCGAGCATGCCCTCGGAGCCCATCATCAGCGCCAGCAGGTCGAAGCCTGGGCTGTCGAGCGCCTCGGAACCGATCGTCATGCGCTCGCCTTCGATGGTCATCACCTCGAGCTTCAGCACATTGTGTACCGTGAGGCCGTACTTGAGGCAGTGCACACCGCCCGCGTTCTCGGCGACATTGCCGCCAATGGAGCAGGCAATCTGGGAGGAGGGGTCCGGCGCGTAGTAAAGCCCAAAGGGCGAGGCCGCTTCCGAGATGGCCAGGTTGCGCACCCCCGGTTGCACACGCGCGACGCGAGCGTCGGCATCGATGTCGAGGATGCGGTTGAAGCGTGACATGACCAGCAGCACCCCTTGCTCCAGCGGCAGGGCGCCGCCGGACAGGCCTGTGCCTGCTCCCCGGGTCACCACCGGTACGCCGAGCGCGCGGCATTGCTTGAGCAGAGCCTCGACCTGGTCCAGGCGCTCGGGCAGGGCCACCAGCATGGGCAGGACGCGGTAGGCCGAAAGGCCGTCACATTCGAAGGGGCGCAGGTCTTCCTCACGGTGCAACAGGGTAAGATCAGGGGCAACGCGAGAAAGCTCCGCCAGGACTTCCTGCCTGTCGCGGCGCGGCAGGGCGCCGTCCAGGCGTTCGTCGTAGAGGATGTTCATGATGCTTGTTCGCCTCAGCTAGCACGGTCGTGCGTACTTGATGGTTATTGTCTGCACTACAATCTGCGTGCTATCGGTCCTGCTGTCCACCAGTTGGTTTGCTGGTCTGACCAGTTGTTGTAGCGCTGGCGCTTCTCTTCCGTCCATGATCAGATCGGCAAACGACTGACCGGCGGACGACACATGTGACAGAGGTGAGGGGCTACGCGGATATGTGGGACCGGGACGAGCGACTCGCACCGAGCAACACCTCGGCGGCGATCGCCGCAAAACTTGAGACGCTGATTCTGGATGGTGTCTTTCGGCCAGGGCAGTTGTTGCCCTCTGAACGCCGCCTGTGCGAGCGGCTGGGGGTTGGGCGCTCGTCGTTGCGCGAGGCGCTGGGCACGCTGCGCAGCAAGGGCGTGATCGTGACCCGGCAGGGAAGGGGGTCCGAGGTCGCCCCGCTGGTGGAAGCCCCCCACGCCAGCCCCTTGATGCACCTGTTTCGCGAGCACCCCAGAACCCTGTATGACCTGCTTGAAGTGCGAGCCTTGCTGGAAGGGGAGTCGGCCAGTCTGGCCGCCAGTCGCGGGACCGCCTCGGACAGGGTGTTGATCACCCGGCGCTACCGGGAGATGGCGGACTACGTGAGTGGGACCCAGGACATTGAAGTCGAGCGTCTGGCGCGTCTCGATCACGCCTTCCATCTGGCGATCTGTCAGGCGTCGCACAACCCAGTGCTGGCGCACACGCTGCAAAGCCTGACCGACCTGCTGCTGAGTTCAGTGTTTGCCTCGGTGAAGCACCTCTATCATCGGCCGGATGCACGAGACATGATCAATCGCCAGCACGCCCGTCTACACCGGGCGGTGGTGGAAGGCAAGCCGCAGCTAGCGCGCCGAGTGGCGCTGGAGCACCTGTCTACCATCGGTGACATGCTGCGGGAGATCGAGGCAGAGGATCAGCGCCTGGAGCGCTCTTCCATGCGCTTGGAAGAGTGGTAAGGGAAACACTGCATAAACTACTGCGCTCGACATCTCGGCTGCTGGCGGTGCTCAAGATCCTCATTTAACCGCATGCAAAGGAAACACTGCATAAATGCCTACGCCGCCGATTCGCTGCGTTACGCGCTGCTCGAACTCCTCACCTATACCCCATAGGCTCCGGGTTCTGCGCTGCGGGCGCCTGGCGCCTCATGCCGCTCGGCTGATTTATTCAGCGCTTCCTAAACTCCGGTCTTTGCGCTCCGGCAGCTACCGACCTGTCATCGCTCGAAACATTTATTCAGCGTTTCCTAAGTGCCGAGACGACGGCAGACACCTTTCCACGGCGTCCCGGAACCCCTATTCTTCGTCGATGATGCCGCTGACGGTTGCCACTTCCAGCTTGTGGCCCAGGTGGGCCCTGAGGATGTCGCCCAGGCGCTTGCCGTCCCGCGCATCGATGGCTTCCAGCATGGCTTCGTGGTCGGCGACCGCCTTGGCCCAGTTGGCTTGTCCCATTTCGACGCTATAACGAATGCGTTTTACCCGCTGGCTCAAGTTGTTGTACATCTCGATAAGCACATCATTGTTCGATGCGGCCAGGATGCGCTCATGAATCTGCTGGTTGACCTCGAAGTAAGGGGCTAGCTCCCCGTTGCGGTAGTGATTCAACATGCGTTGATGCAGCGCGCGAATCTGCTCGACATCCTCATCACTGAGATGTTGGCAGGCCAGTTCGCCGGACAGTCCTTCAAGGGCACCCATAACGTCGTAGGTGTTCTTGACCCCCTGGCGAGTCAGCCTGACGACTCGTGAACCGCGATTGGGCAGGTTCTCGACCAACCCCTCCGACGTCAACACCTTGAGCGCTTCGCGCAGCGGGGTGCGTGATACGCCAAAACTCTCGCACAGCTCCTTTTCGGCAATCTTCTCGCCGGGAAGCAGACTGCCTTGCTCGATCAGGTCGCGTACCCGGTCGGCGACTTCCAGGTAGAGGCTGCGCGGCTGAATCTTTTCCATGTCTCGAGTCCCTGGATCAAAAGGTCGGTGAAGGGTGTCAGCAGGCGATAGCCGGTGGCGTGTGCTGGATGTCATGCAGGATACCGCAGTTGACGGCCACCGTTTTCGGTATTATGAATTCATTATTCAAAGAAAGCGAGTGCGACAGGTGCTGGCAGAGGTTCCATACAACACATGATGTGATGGAGGGATGATGGCTGGGAACGTATTTCTTGCACAGGTTCAGATTCCGCGGCAGTTGGCGCGAGGCATTCTGGATGCAGCATTCGAACATGCCCGACAACAGCAAATGCCTCCGCTGACGGCGGTGGTGCTGGATGGCGGCGGCCAGCTGGTGGTCGGTGAGCGTGAAGACGGCTGTAGTCCGCTACGCTGGGCGGTGGCCAATGGCAAGGCCTATGCCGCCCTCGGGGTCGGCGTAGCCAGCGGTGTCACCGGAGAGCGTAACGCTCAACGGCCTGCCTTTCTGGCGTCCGTGGCGGACGCGGCACAGGGACGCTTCGTGCCCGTGGCCGGCGGCGTGCTGATACTCGATGAGGAGCAGCGCATTGTCGGTGCCGTGGGCGTCAGCGGTGCATCGTCCGCTGAGGATCAGGCGGCGGCGATAGCGGGGATTCGTGCGCAAGGCTGGCAGGCAGGCCTGCAACCAGGAGACGACTCGGCGTCCTGAGCGGGCTCGTCCCGGACGACCTGTCACAGTGGAATTACGGTGAAAGAGCCGCCTTCTGTGGAAGAAGTGCGCCCCTTTCCCGTGTTCCCGTCGATTCTTGGGTTCATCTTCCTTTTCTCTCTGTATCTGTCTTTTTTCCTGTTCCCCACTCTGCTGTTTGCTTCCCGCCTTATCCGCTTGTCTTTTTATCCGCTTGTCTTGCCGGTCTCTTCGGCATCTTCCGCTTGGCGGCCGGTGCCATGGCACCCTTGGTCTAGTCCAAGAAATCTTTAAGCAATTGATATTTATTTAATTTTTTTCGATAAAGCCGAGTTAGGCAAAGACAAAAGTATAATACCTAATTTTGAATTATGTATCCATTCTTCCAGTGGTCCATCGAGAGTTTGCCCCGACTACGCCGGTTGAAGCAGGCGTGACAGGAGCACGCCAGCTCCCGATGCGCCATCCTCCAGGGCGTTATCCCGCGCCCTCCGCCAGACCATGCAGGACAACAACAATTCGGAGTGAGGGTTATGAAACTGCTGAAGACCGTACTGGCCGCTTCCGTGCTGGCGCTAGGCGTCGGCACCGCTCAGGCCGACGAAGTGCAGATCAAGTTTGGCCATGTGGGTGGGCCAGGTTCGCTGTTCGAGAAGACCGCCAACGAATTTGCCCGCCTGGCCAACGAGCGGCTGGAAGGCGAGGCCGAGGTGGTCACCTACGGCTCCAGCCAGCTGGGTTCCGACGAGCAGATGCTCAACAAGTTGAAGCTCGGCACCATCGATCTGTCGCTGCCGTCCTCGATCATGAGCAGCGTGGCGCCGGAATTCTCGCTGTTCGAGATGCCCTACCTGATCGAGGATCGGGAGCACCTCGCCCGCGTCCGCGACGAGGTGCTGCGCGATGTGCTCTACCCCGTGGCCGAAGACAAGCGCTACCGCATCATCGGCATCTGGGAGAACGGCTTCCGTCAGATCACCAACAACGTCCGCCCGATCGTGGTCCCCGAGGATCTCGATGGCATCAAGCTGCGTACCCCCAACGGTGTGTGGCGGGTCGAGATGTTCAAGAGCTACGGCGCATCGCCGGCGCCCATGGCACTGTCCGAGGCCTTTGTTGCGCTGCAGACCGGCGCCATGGACGGTCAGGAAAACCCCCTGGTACAGATCTATTCCCAGCGCTTCCAGGAGGTCCAGGACTACCTGTCGCTGTCCAACCACGTCTATTCGCCGGCCTATGTGCTGGCCGGCGCCAGCTGGACCCGCCTGCCCGAGCATGTCCGTGAAGTGCTGATCGAGACCGCCGAAGAGGTCGAGGCCTTCGCACTGGAGCAGGGCGCCGCGCTGGACGAAAGCCTGGTCAGCACCATGGAAGAAGAAGGGATGGAGGTGAACGAGGTCGACACCGACGCCTTCGTCGAGGGCTCTCGCGGTATCTACGAGAAGTTCGCCGCCGAGGTGGAAGGGGGTGAGGAACTGTTGTCGCGGGTGGAAGCACTGCGCGAATAACGCCTGTCCACTGCGGCCTTGCCAACCTTGGTGAGGCCGCATCCACCTTCGGAGGGATGCTCTGTGCTTACCACCATTTCCGCGGCCTACCAGAAGCTTCTGGAGGTCATCGTCTTTCTCAATGTGCTGGCGCTGACCCTGGTGGTGACCATCGGGTTCGCGTCACGCCTGTTGGGTTCCCCTTTCAGCTGGTACGACGAGGTCGCCTCCATCGGACTGGCCTGGCTGACCTACTACGGCGCCGCCCTGGCCGCCCTCAAGGGCGCCCACATCGCCTGTCCCAGTGTGATCAACATGGTCTCGCCATCCATTCGCCTGCCTATCGCGCTGCTCGCCGAGGCGATCACCATTGGCTTCTTCGTGCTGCTCGGCGTCACCGGTTTTCAGGTGGTACAGATCCTCGAGGGGTCTACGCTGGTGAGCCTGCCCAGCATCTCGGTGCAGTTTACCCAGTCGGTGATCCCGATTGGTGCCGCCATGTTCATTCTCGCCCAGCTGCTCAGGCTCCCCGACGTTATCCGGGCGGCCAAGGGAGCTGGCTTCGTCGATCACGAGCTCGAAGAGGCCGGTGTGCTGGCCGATGACGTGCGCAGCGATGACCCACCCGCCATGCCTGAAGGTCAGATGCCGAGGAGAACCCCATGATCATCGCGTCCATGTTCTTCGGCCTGATCGGGCTGATACTGATCAACGTGCCGGTGGCCATCGCCCTCGGTCTTGTCGGCGCCCTGGCCACCGTGGCCAGCTATGGCACCCTGGCCTTGCCCAACGTCGGCATGGTGATGTTCGACGGTGCCACCAAGTTCCCGCTGATTGCGATTCCGCTGTTCATCCTGGCCGGCGCCATCATGAACGCCTCCAGCATCTCGCGCCGGTTGATCGATCTGGCGTCTGCCATGGTCGGCTTCATCAAGGGCGGTCTCGCCATGGTGACCATCGGCGCCTCGATCTTCTTTGCCGAGATCTCGGGCTCTGCCGTCGCCGGTGTCTCGGCGATCGGCTCGATCCTGATTCCGGCCATGCGCAAGAAGGGCTACTCCAAGGAGTTCGCCGCGGCCATCTCGTCCTCGGCGGCGAGTCTGGCGATCATCCTGCCGCCCTCGATCCCGATGATTCTCTACGCGGTCATGTCCGGCGAGTCGGTGGTCAAGATGTTTGTCGCCGGTATCTTCCCGGGCCTGCTCGGCGCCCTGGGGCTGGCGGCCATGTGCTACTACCTGGCGCGTCGTCACAACCTGCCGGCGGAGCAGAACTTCCAGGCATCGCGGCTGTGGAAGGCCTTCAAGGGCGCCATCTGGGCGCTGCTGATTCCGGTGATCATCCTCGGCGGAATCTTCGGCGGCATCGTCACCGCGACAGAAGGCGCAGCGCTGGCGGTGGTGGTGGCGATCTTCATCAGTGCGGTGATCTATCGCGAGTTCAGCCTCAAGATCTTCTACAAAGCCTGCCTCGATGCCGGTGTCCAGACGGCGGTGGTGATGCTGCTGGTGGCATCCTCGGCGGTGGTCGGTCTGTATCTCACCGAGACCCAGATTCCTCAGCAGCTGGCCAATTCCATCGCCGAGATGACCGACAACAAGTACGTGGTACTGGCGCTGCTGAACGTCATCTTCCTGGTGCTGGGGATCTTCCTGCACTCGGCGGCGGCGATCATCCTGGTGGTGCCCATCGTTCTGCCGCTGGTCACCGCGGTGGGCATCGATCCGCTGCACTTCGGCCTGATCGTGACGCTGAACCTGGCCATCGGCCAGCAGACGCCTCCGGTAGCCAGCGTGCTGATCGCTTCCTGCTCCATCGCCAAGGCCGACATCTGGGCGACTACCCGCACCAACCTGTGGTTCCTGGCGGTGCTGTTCGTGATCCTGCTGATCAACACCTACGTGCCCGCCGTGGCCCTGGCGCTGGTCAACCTGATCTACGGCGTGTGATCGCGACCACCTAAAGGAGAACAATGACATGAGCGACAACGATCAAGGCCAGGTGCACTACCACAGTGAAGACGGCGTCGCCTGGCTGACCTTCGATCGCACCGCCAGTCGCAACGCCATGACCTGGCAGATGTACGACCAGCTCGAGGCTCACTGCGAGACCATCGAGAACGACCCGGAGCTGGTCGCGGTGGTGATGCGCGGCGCCGGCGGCGAAGCCTTTGTCGCCGGCACCGACATCAAGCAGTTCGCCACCTTCGACAAGGGTGAGGATGCCATCGCCTACGAGCGTCGCATCGACCGAGTGGTCGGGCGGGTGGAGAACCTGCCGCTGCCGACGCTGGCGCTGCTGGAAGGCTTCTGTGTCGGCGGTGGCGCCGCCATCGCCCTGGCCTGTGATTTCCGCCTGGCCACGCCAACGCTCAAGTTCGGCATTCCCATCGCCAGGACCCTGGGCAACTGCCTGTCGATCACCAACGTCTCGCGGCTGGTCGAGCACGCGGGTATCGCCCGGGCCAAGCAGGTCCTGATGGCGGGTGAGCTGGTACGCGCCGAGGAGGCCCTGGCCCTGGGACTGGTAGGCGAGGTCGTCGACGCCGAGGCCATCGAGGCGACGGTGGTCGAGCGCGCGCAGGCGTTCAAGGAGCGCGCTCCCTTGACCGTGCGGGCGGCCAAGGAGGTGATCCAGCGGGTGATCGAGGCGCGCCGCCCGGCCTTCGACGCCAGCGACGACTGGATCGCTACCTGCTACACCAGCCGCGACTTCAAGGCCGCGGTCGACAAGTTCGTCAACAAGACACCCTTCCGCTGGCAGGGTCACTAAGGCCCTGAGGCAAGGAGACTCACAATGCTGCCACTCGATGGGATCAAGGTACTCGACGTCTCGCAGATCATGGCCGGCCCCTACTGCACCATGGTGCTGGGTGACATGGGCGCCGAGGTGATCAAGGTCGAGAAGGCCAACGGCGGCGACGACAGCCGCCAGATGGGCCCCTACGTCGAGGACGAATCGACCTGTTTCGCTCAGATCAACCGCAACAAGAAGAGCATTTCGCTCAACCTGAAAGAAGAAAAGGGCCGCGAGGTGTTCTATCGCCTCGCCAAGGAAGCCGACGTGGTGGTCGAGAACTACCGACCCGGCGTCACCCAGTCCCTGAAGATCGACTACGACAGCCTCAAGGCGATCAACCCGGGACTGATCTACTGCTCGATCTCGGGCTATGGCCAGACCGGCCCGTCGCGTCACAAGGGCGGCTTCGACCTGGTGGCCCAAGGCATGAGCGGGCTGATGTCGATGACCGGGGAGCCAGGTCGACGTCCGCTCAAGACCGGGGTCGCCGTCTACGATATCGGCGCCGGGTTGACCGCCATCTACTCGATCCTGGCGGCCTATATCCACCGTCAGCGCAGTGGTGAAGGCCAGCACTTGGACATCGCCATTGCCGAGTGTGGCCTGCCCTGGTTCACCTGGGAGGCGGGCGCCTACTTCTCCGAGGGCCGAGTGCCGCAGGCAACCGGCTGGCGGCACCGGGTGTCGGCGCCTTATCAAGCCATGCGCGTTCGCGATGGTTACATGATGCTCGGCTGCGCCAACCAGCGGACCTGGGAGCGTTTCTGCGAAGACGTCATCGGGCGCCCCGAGCTGATGGTCGACGAGCGCTTCGCGACCAACCTCGATCGCGGCGCCAACGTCGAGACACTGGAAGCCATCCTCGAGGACATTCTCGGGCAACAGGATCGCGCCTACTGGCTCGAACGCTGTGACGCCGCCGGGGTGCCGGCTGGGCCGATCAACGACTTCGACCAGGCCATGCACGACGAACACTACCTGGCCCGCGAGATGGTGCTGGAAGTCGATCATCCCACCATGGGGCGAATGAAGACCCTGGGCTTTCCCAGCAAGTTCTCGGCGACCCCGTTGGCGATTCGCCAGCCGGCGCCGCTGTTTGCCCAGCACACCGATGAGGTGCTGGGGGAGATCGGGCTGGCAGCAGACGAGATCGACGCGCTGCGCCAGCAAGGCGCCGTGCGCTGACACCTCCCCCCTCGATCGGCAGCGAGCATCTGTTAGGTCGCTGAATCGGTGGGCCGATGTCGCCGTAAAAATTGCATTCATTATTACAAGTTATTCCAAGAGGGGCGCGCTTGCTCTTGGCGCCCGAACCGCTATCCAGGTGTCGCCCAGTGCGACGCCTGGCCAGGAGGCCCTACATGCTGAATCTCGACTATCATCCCAGCGGACGTCACTTCCTCCAGATTCCCGGCCCTTCGCCGGTACCGGATCGCATCCTGCGTGCCATGAGCCTGCCGACCATCGACCATCGTGGTCCCGAATTTGGTGCGCTGGGGCGCGAATTGCTGGGCAAGGTCGGCAAGATCTTCAAGACCGATGGCCCGGTAGTGATCTACCCGGCGTCAGGCACCGGGGCCTGGGAGGCGGCTCTGGTCAACACGCTGTCACCAGGAAACCCGGTGCTGATGTTCGAGACCGGGCACTTTGCCTCGCTGTGGCAGCGCCTGGCGCGTCGCCTGGGGCTGGAGCCTGAGTTTATCGGTATGCCTGGCGCTGAGGGCTGGCGCCATGGTGTCGATGCCAACATGATCGAAGCACGCCTCAAAGAGGACACCGAGCACCGGCTCAAGGCGGTCTGCGTGGTACACAACGAGACCTCTACCGGTGTGACCAGTGATATCGCCGCGGTGCGCCGGGCGATCGATGCCGCCGGCCACCCGGCGCTGTTGCTGGTCGATACCATCTCGGGGCTTGCCAGCGCCGACTATCGCCACGATGAGTGGGGGGTCGACGTCACGATCTCCGGCTCCCAGAAGGGACTGATGCTGCCGCCGGGCATCAGCTTCAACGCCATCTCCGACAAGGCCCTGGCCGCCAGTCGCGAATCGCGGCTGCCCAAGAGCTTCTGGGCCTGGGACGAGATCCTTGAAGCCAACCAGGGCGGCTACTGGCCCTATACCCCCAATACCAATCTGCTCTATGGCCTCAACGAGGCCATCGACATGCTGCTGGACGAGGGGCTGGATAACGTTCTGGCCCGTCATCAGCGCTGGGCAGCGGGGGTGCGCGCGGCGGTGAACGCCTGGGGACTCGAGATTCAGTGCCAGGACCCCGAGGTCTACTCGCCGGTGCTGACCGGCGTGGTGATGCCGGAGGGCGTCGACGCCGATGCCGTGCGCAAGCTGATCTACGAGCGCTTCGATCTGTCGCTCGGCACCGGGCTTGGCAAGGCCAAGGGACGCATGTTCCGTATCGGCCATCTGGGTGACTGCAATGACCTGACGCTGATGGCGACCCTGGCCGGCTGCGAGATGGGGCTGAAGCTCTCCGGGGTGAGCCTCGCCGGCAGCGGCGTCGAGGCCGCCATGGCGTACTTCTCCGAGAACCCGGCGCCACACGTGGCGCGCCTGGCTCGCGATTGAACCACCATCCGCCCGCCGGCGTGCGTTGGCGCCGGCGGTCCAGCCAGGTTGCTGAGGAGAGGGTAATGAATTCGTTGACGTCTACTGTCACGCCCCGAAACGCTCGCATCCAGCCTCTGCCGAGCTTTGCCGAGCGCCTTGCGCGTGAGTTGAAGGGGGAGGTGCTGTTCGACGCCGCCAGTCGCGGTCGTTATTCCACCGACGCCTCGATCTATCAGATCACCCCGGTAGGCGTGGTCATCCCGCGTCATCAGGATGATCTCGCGCTGACCCTCGACATTGCGCGGGATGAGGGGATTCCGGTGCTGGCCCGGGGCGGGGGGACCAGTCAGTGTGGCCAGACCGTGGGCGAGGCGCTGGTGGTCGACGTCAGCCGTCACCTCAACGGTGTGGTGTCCTTCGACAAGGAGGCACGCACCGTCGTGGTGGAGCCGGGAATGGTGCTTGATCATCTCAACGCCTGGCTCAAGCCCCATGGCCTGTGGTTTCCGGTCGATGTATCGACCAGCGCCCAGTGCACGCTGGGCGGCATGGCGGGCAACAACTCCTGCGGCTCGCGCTCGATTCATTACGGCAACATGGTGCACAACGTCCAGGCGATGGATGTGCTGCTGGCCGATGGCGAAGAAGCGTACTTCGGGCGAGTTGACGAGCTTGTCGCCGGCTCTCGGGCGGCGATGCTGGCAGAGCGCGTCGAGATGATTGCGCGGCGTGAGCGTGAGCGCATTCGCGAGCATTTCCCCAAGGTGCTCAGGCGGGTGGCGGGCTACAACCTGGACCTGTTCGACTGCCAGAACCCGCTGCCGTACGAGGCTGATGGACACGCCAATCTGGCGCACCTGCTGGTGGGCTCCGAGGGCACCCTGGGGGTGACGCGACGGCTGACCCTGAAGCTGTCACCACTGCCGCAGCACAAGGTGCTGGGCGTGGTGAACTTCCCCACCTTCTATCAGGCCATGGACCTGACCCAGCACATCGTGACCCTGTCACCGACGGCGGTGGAGCTGGTGGACCACACCATGATCTCGCTGTCGCTGGAAAACCCGGCATTTCGCCCTGTCATTGAAAAAGCCCTGATCGGCAAGCCAGAAGCCGTGTTGCTGGTGGAGTTTGCCGGTGAGGACCGGGAGCAACTGCTTAAGAACCTGGCCCGGCTGAATGAGCTGATGGCTGACCTGGGACTGCCGGACTGTGTGGTCGACATGCCGGAGCCCAGCGCCCAGAAGGCACTGTGGGACGTGCGCAAGGCCGGGCTGAACATCATGATGAGCATGAAGGGCGACGGCAAGCCGGTGTCCTTTATCGAGGACTGCGCGGTGCCACTTGAGCATCTGGCGGAGTACACCGACAAGCTCACTGAGGTGTTCCATCGCCATGGCACCGAGGGCACCTGGTATGCCCACGCCAGTGTCGGTGCGCTGCATGTCCGTCCCATTCTCGACATGCGTCGTGACGGGGCCGAGAAGATGCGGGCCATCGCCGAGGAGGCATCGGCCCTGGTCAAGGCCTACAAGGGGGCCTACTCCGGGGAACACGGCGACGGCATCTGTCGCGGCGAATGGGTGGCCTGGCAGTTTGGCGAGACACTCAACGACGCCTTTCGTGAGGTCAAGGGACTGTTCGATCCGTCGAACCTGCTTAACCCCGGCAAGATCGTCGATACCCCGAAAATGGACGAATCTCGTCTGTTCCGGTTTCCCCCGGACTACCAGCGCATCGAGGTGACGCCGGTACTCGACTGGTCTCCGTGGAACGTTGAACGGGACCCCATGAACGGTGAGCAGACGGCACCCGGCACTGGAAGCGACCGCACGGGAGGGCTCGCCAGTGCGGTAGAGATGTGCAACAACAACGGTCATTGCCGCAAGTTTGACGCTGGCACCATGTGTCCCAGCTATCGCATCACTCGAGATGAAAAACATCTGACCCGCGGGCGTGCCAATACCCTGCGCCTGGTGCTGTCCGGCCAGCTCGGTCGCGACGGCCTGGCCAGCGATGAGGTCAAGGAAGCGCTCGACCTGTGCGTCTCGTGCAAGGGCTGCAAGCGCGACTGTCCTACCGGTGTCGACATGGCCAGGATCAAGATAGAGGCACGTGCCGCCCGGGTGGCGCAGCACGGGATCGGCCTACGCGAGCGGTTGATCGGTGACCTGCCCAGACGAGCGCCCATGCTGAAGCGCCTGGCTCCACTGGTGGCCGCCATCGAGCAGGTGTCGTGGGTTGCCAACCCGCTCAAGCGTGCTCTTGGCCTGGCGCAGGAGCGTGCCCTGCCCAGAGTGACGTCGGACTACCTGGGCGACATGGTCGGACACACGGCGGACATGGCGGCGGGTGAGGGTGCCACGAGCGGCGAAGTGGTGCTGTTTGTGGATACCTTCAACAACTACATGGAAGCCGACAATGCGGTGGCGGCTCATCGGGTGCTGCAAGCGGCGGGCTATCAGGTGACGCTGGCCAGGGGGCCTGATCGCCGACCGCTGTGCTGTGGTCGAACCTATCTCGCCAGTGGCCAGGTGGAGCGCGCCAAGCAGGAAGCCAGGCGAACCCTGGAGGCGCTGGCGCCTTACGTCGAACGAGGCGTCGCCATCGTCGGGCTCGAACCATCGTGTCTGCTCACGCTGCGGGACGAGTTCCTGGGATTTGGCTTTGGTGAGGCGGCCAAGCGTCTGGCAGCCTCCAGCTATCTATTCGAGGAGTTTCTGGTGCGGGAGCAGGATGCCGGGCGCCTGAATCTGGCACTGGGGCCGTTGGCCACGCCGCGTGCGCTGCTGCATGGGCACTGTCATCAGAAGGCCTTTGGCGCGCTGACGCCGGTGCAGACGGTGCTGTCATGGATTCCCGGCCTTGAGGTCAACACCATCCAGTCGTCGTGCTGTGGCATGGCCGGCAGCTTTGGCTACGAACGCGAGCATTTCGACGCCTCCATGCAGATGGCGGAGCTATCGCTGCTGCCCGCCGTGCGAGAGGACGAGGAGGCGTTGATCGTGGCTGACGGTACCAGCTGTCGCCACCAGATTCGCGATGGCGCCGCACGGGAGGCTCGCCACGTGGCCGTGGTGCTGGCCGAGGCACTGAGATGACGCAGCGCGTGGCGGTGATGACAGTGCTCACAGCGCAGCCGGGCTGGCATACTCGAGCACACGAGCAGCCAATGCGGGGATAACGCCATGATCGATCTACGTAGTGATACCGTGACGCAGCCCACCGATGCCATGCGCGATGCCATGGCGATTGCGCCGGTGGGTGATGATGTGTGGGGTGATGACCCTAGCGTCACTGCCTTCGAGTCGGAGGTGGCCGATCGCGCCGGCTTTGCGGCTGCGGCGTTCTTCCCCTCTGGCACCCAGAGCAACCTCACCGCGATGTTGGTGCACTGCGGGCGAGGAGACGAAGTCATCGCCGGGCAGGCTTCGCACATTTACCGCGATGAGGGGGGCGGTGCCGCCGTCCTGGGAGGCATTCAGCCGCAGCCGCTGGCCCAGCAGCCTGATGGTCGTATCGCCCTGGATGACATTGCGGCGGCGATCAAGGGCGATGATATCCACCACGCGCGCACGCGTTTGATTGCCCTGGAAAATACCTTTCAAGGCCGAGTCTTGCCCCAGGACTATGTGGCGGCCGTCACCGGGCTTGCGGCGGACAGAGGTCTTGCCTGTCATCTCGATGGTGCTCGGCTGTTCAATGCCAGCGTTGCCACCGGGAAGTCGTTGGCGGAGCTGTGTTCAGGTTTTGACTCGGTATCCCTGTGCTTCTCGAAGGGCCTTGGCGCTCCGGTAGGGTCACTGCTGCTGGGAGGTGAGCGCTTCATTGACTCGGCTCGGCGTTGGCGCAAGACGCTTGGCGGCGGCATGCGCCAGTCGGGCCTGCTCGCCGCCGCCTGTCGCCATGCGCTGCATCACCATGTGGAGCGGCTGGCTGACGACCATCGCCACGCGCGCCAACTGGCGGAGTGGCTGGCGGCGGTCCCCGGTATTGGCGTTTTCGGACAAGCGACCAACATGGTGTTCATGGATGTGCCGGCCCCCCATTGCGCGGCGCTGGAAGGATATCTGGCCGAGCGAGGCATTCTTGTCGCCGTCAGGCCGCGCACGCGTCTGGTCACGCACCTCGGGATCTCTGAGTCGGACGTGCGCCGTGTGGCGACAGAAATCTCCGGCTACTTTGCCTCCCTCGCCCAGGAGTCGACAACGGAGTAGGCAGAGTTTGGAAACAGCGTCCACTATATAGTCAGGGTGGACGCTCATCGCCACCCATCCACAAGGACAACGACGTCAGGAGCGGGCCATGGCCATCTATCGTCTGGGTAACCATTCCCCTCATATCCATCGCAGCGTGTTCGTCGCCGAAAGTGCCGAGGTCATCGGCCAGGTCAAGCTGCACGAAGACGCCAGCGTGTGGTATCAGGCCGTATTGAGGGGCGATACCGAATCACTCGAGATTCAACAGGGCAGCAATATTCAGGATGGTGCCGTGCTGCATGCGGATCCCGGCTATCCGCTGGTCGTGGGACCAGGCGTGACGGTGGGGCATCAGGCCATGTTGCATGGCTGCACCGTGGGAGAGGGGACGCTGATCGGCATCCAGGCGGTGGTGCTCAATGGCGCGGTGATCGGCAAGAATTGCCTGATCGGTGCGGGTGCCCTGGTCAAGGAAGGCGCCGAAATTCCCGACAACAGTCTGGTTGTAGGTGCACCGGCGAGAGTCATCCGTGAGCTCAATGACAAGGCGATTGCTGCACTGAAGGACAATGCCCAGGGCTATGTCGAGAAAGCCAGGCTGCATCGCACGCGGCTAGCCAGGATTGGCTAGCGCTTGCAGCCAGCGACTGGACGGCGCCTCCTCAGGCCAGGTTGGCCGAGGAGGCGCCCGTTGGAGACAAACTGTCTGGCCGTGCGCCTCCAGGGCAAGCGCCTGCTGCTTTCAGCACGGGCGAACGCGTGCCGGCCAGCTTCCCGCTGTTTCGCTCAGGAGCGTCGCCTGGCGGGCCGGTGGGAGCGCCGGGCCCTTTGTGGTACGGGGATCTTGGTGCGGACCAGCGCGGCATCAGTAGGGCGTGCTGCCTGGGTGATGATGATGGCAGCAATCACGGTGATCAGGGCGAACAGAAAGTAGGACATGATAAGTCTCCTTGTCAGCGTGGTGGACTCGCTGGACGGTTTCGCCCCATCGGCGAGGGTGTCCTGAGTCGTCCCTTGATGCGAGGCTGCGACGCGGTCTCGCCTTCCTTTATTGGTCGTCATTCCCGGATGGGCCGTCATTCCCGGCGACCTTGGTGAAAGCCTTCCTCTATTATCTGTGCGGTGCTATAGAACTGGCACGGCGCTAACTACCTGCCTTGATGTCACTCTAGGTGGCCCTGAGCCTGATCGCCATATCAGCACAGTAGTATTCAAATTGTGCTGAGAGGGGCGCCTGGCTTGGCGCTATGGAGGCATCGCCTCGGGCGATAGGTAGGCAGTGGTGAGCCACCTTGCAGGCCTTCGAGAGTTCGCGGCAGCCCTTGAACGCCTGTGCAACGCCTGTTTTGACCCTTGAGACAAGTCGCCTGGCAGGGCAACCAAAAAGGGCGCCACCGGTGGTGACGCCCTCGTTGCGCGACGTGTCGAGCGTGACGGGATTACCCGGCAAGTCCCATCAATGGATCACTGATCCCGACCACTTGCATGGCCACGAGCCCGATCAGACCTGCCGCGAGCACATAGTAGATCGTTGGCAGAATGGTCTTGCGAATCGTGATGCCTTCACGGCCCAGCAAGCCCACCGTTGCAGAGGCTGCGACCACGTTGTGGATGGCGATCATGTTACCGGCAGCGGCACCCACAGCCTGCAGCGCGACCATAAGCGCAGTGGAGACACCGAGCTGTTGGGCCACGTTGAACTGGAAGTCGGCCAGCATCAGGTTGGAGACGGTATTGGAGCCGGCAATAAAGGCGCCAAGGGCACCGACGGCCGGTGCGAACAGCGGATAGATGCCGCCCACACCATCAGCCACGGCGGTGGCCATGGCGACGGGCATGGAGGCCAGGTCCGCGCCGTTGACGCCTGAGTTGATAAGAATACGCACCATCGGAATGGTGAATACCAGCACGAAACCTGCTCCCAGCAAGGTGCGGGTGGATTCCCCGAAGGCCGCCTTGAGCTGGCTGCCGTTCATACGATGCAGCAGGGCGGTCAACAGGACCACCATCAACAGGATGCCCCCCGGCAGGTACAGCGGCTGCAGGCTGCCGGAGATGCCAGCTTCGCCCAGAATATCGCTGAAGCCGACGCTGATGGAGGTCAGGGCCTGCTTGAACGGATCTACCGTACGCGACAGTACCAGCAGCACCGCCAGCAGTACGTAAGGTAGCCAGCCCATGAAGGTGCTCATCGGCGCGCGGCCCACGACATCATCGGCCTTGATGCTGAGCTTGCCGATCCAGTGCTTGGGCCAGCTGTCCGCGTCGGGAAAGTCCCAGCTCTCCTTGGGCATCAGGAAGCCGCGACGGGCGGCAGGCACGACGATGGCCAGGCCTACCATGGCGCCGATCATCGAAGGAAACTCAGGTCCCAGGAAGACACCCGCCAGGGCGTAGGGCACGACGAAGGCAATGCCGGCGAAGATGGCAAAAGGCGCAATGGCCAGGCCTTCCTTCCACGAACGGTTGGCGCCGAAGAAGCGCACCATCACGCTGACCATGAACAGCGGCATCAGGATGCCCACCACGGCATGGACCAGCGCCACTTCACCGGCGATCAAACGGAAGTACTCCAGCCAGGTGGCACCGCCAGCCTCCAGCGAGGCAGTGATGCCTGCCTTGTCCAGGCCTCCGGCCACGCCCACCACGATCGGGGTGCCGACAGCACCGAAGGACACCGGTGTGGACTGGATCATCATGCCGACAACGACCGCGGCAAGTGCCGGGAAGCCCAGGGCGACCATCAGTGGGGCGGCGACCGCTGCTGGAGTGCCAAAACCCGAGGCACCTTCGATAAAGCAGCCAAACAGCCAGGCCACGATGATGGCCTGGACCCTGCGGTCAGGGCTGATGCCGGAAAAACCGTTACGGATGGCGGCAATGCCACCCGAGTGCTTCAGCGTATTGAGCAACAAGATGGCGCCAAAGATGATCCACAGGATCGCTACGGTCAGGATCAACCCCTGCAGGGTGGAAGCCATGACCCGGGTAAAGGTCATGTCCCAGGCCAGCAGAGCGATCAATGCGGTGACCACGAAGACGATAGGCATGGCGATCTTGGCAGCCATGCGCAGTCCAATCAGCAGAATGCCTGCCAGGACGAGCGGTATAAAGGCGATCAACGCTAGGGAGGTATCGGTCATGGTGTTGGGGTCTCTTGTCGTGTCCTTGTTTGTAATTGCCGTTGTATGACGTGCCGGTCGCATCTCGACCTAAGGTTCGGACAAGGCGGCACGATAAGCTGACTCACGGCGTTGATCTAGCTCTGGGATATTGGTCAGACCAAAATGAGAATGCTGAGTTGTTTTTGGATTTAACGAGTTAAGCATTTATTTACAATAGCTTAGAGTCTTTGGCTCAGCCTGTCCCCGCTGTCGAACGGGCAAGATTGTTAGACTAATGGACAGCAAAATGTCGATATTCCTGCATCGCAAGCGTTGGCGACGGTGGTGGGGGATGGCACTATCAGTGGACACTTTGTTGAAATGGGGTATTTGGCATGGCACTGGTGATGTATGACCTGTGTGGCATCGATGAGGCGCTGCGCTTCTCTCCGTTTTGCTGGCGGGCCAAGCTTGCGGTAGCGCATAAGGGCCTTGAGCTGGAGACGCGCCCCTGGTGTTTCACCGAGAAGGAGGCGCTTGAGTTCTCCCATCACGACAAGGTGCCAGTGATGGTGGACGGCGATAACGTCATCACCGACAGCTTCGAGATCATGCAGTACCTTGATCGTGCCTACCCTGAGGCACCTTCCTTGCTGGGCGACTCGATGGGCCAGGCGCGAGCACGCTTTTTCAAGCATTACAGCGAACGGTCCCTGCAGCTGCCGATTCTGCGCACCATCGTGATGGATCTGATAAATGCGATTCACCCCAAGGATCGCGACTATTTTCGCAGTACCCGGGAAAAGCGCCTGGGCATGACGCTTGAGCAGTTCCATTCGCCGGCGAAGGGCTTGAGCCAGCTGGATTCCGCCCTGGAACCACTGCGGGGCCAGCTCTCTGGCAGCGATTTTGTGGATGGCGATGCTCCGGCTGGCGCCGACTACCTGCTCTTTGCGAATTTCATGTGGGCCCGCACTGTCTCTACCGCGGACCTGGTCTCCAATGCGGATCCGGTTTACGCCTGGCTGGAACGTATGCTGGACGTCAACGATGGCATGGGACGCAAGGCCGTGCGTATCACTGATATCGAGGGCGCATATCGGCCCTGAGCGCTGATGGGAAGAACGATGATGTGAAGCGCGGCGGACGTAGACCTCGATACGTCTGCTGTTCGCCGAGCTTTACGCCTCGTAAACTGCGCTTTCTCACCGATTGTTGCCTTGTCTAACCTTCGCTCGTGGACTTTTCGGACAAAGCGTAGGCCCGTTCTCTTTGGACTTTTCCGGCCCGGTCTCTTTTCTCCCTTCCACTGCCTTTACCTATCTTGCTTTCTTGCGGCTCTTGTCGCTGTCGCTTCTCCTCCGTCTAGTTCACCGCTTTTCATCGGGACAGTAACGGAGCACGCGATGTCGTCTTTTCTTACAAAGTGTACGAATACAGGCCGCCAGCCCTCGGATAACGGATTGTCACCGGTGCGTCACTTTCCTCTTGCTATGGTCAGATGAGGCTGGCTCTCGATGTGATGGTGAGTGCCGCTGCCATAACTGACTGCCTCGGCCCCGAAGGGGGGCGGCGCCCGCGTATATGTCTTATATGATGTTGCGGCGCAGCATGGGGCGTTCTAGTCTTCATGTGGCGAGACTAAATTGTGCTCGTTTGAAGACGCGATATATCACAGGCAGCACTTGTCTGGCTGGGCGGACGCAAGCGTGAGTCATGAGTCGCCCTGACCGATGTTCTGGCGTGCTGGCTGACTTCCTAGGGAGACACCGAAATGAGCAACAACAAGGCCATGCCGTCCATCGACAAGATGATTCCCTCCATGGACACGCTATTCACCCCCTGGCGCGAAAGCAGCCTGCTGACACTGGAGTATTCACAGAAAATGCTCGATGTGCGCTTCAAGGCCATCGACTCGGCGGTCAAGGCCGGCATCGCTCAGGCGCGTACCTGGTGCGAGGTCAGCGATGCTGAGAGTCTTCGCAACGCCAGTCAGGCACAGCAGGAAACGCTGTCAGCCATTGGTGAGACCTTGAGAGTGGAAGGCGAAGAGCTGTTTACGCTGAGCAAGGAATATCAGGAAAAGTGCCAGACGGTCGCCCGCCAGGCTCTGGATGTACCCAAGGACGAGTCTTGAATAGCCGTGACAAGGCATCGGATACCGCCAGCTGCGCAGCGCTGATCGCCCCATCGGATCCGATCAAGCCCGGAGCGCTGATCAGAATGAGCGGCGTGAAGATGGCCTGGTCGTCAATGCGCTGACGACGCAGTCGCCTCCCGAGACAGCGTGCTGCCGTTTGACAGGGCCACAGGACGACAGACGGCCCGTCGTAAGGACGACGGGCCGTTTTTCTGTCTTGCTCCCCTGGCTTCAGACAGAGCGAATCTGCCCAGCTATGTTGCGGGCTATGTTGCGGGCTATGTTGCGGGCTATTTTTCCGGTCCGAGCCATGTGCTGTACGCAGTCCTGAATCGCAGGTCTGAATCAATAGAGGGCCGTATCGCCAGGCGGTGCCGGTACGGCCGCTTTTACGCCTATTGAGCTCGTGCCTCCAGCCGAAAGCGAGCGATACGGTTGATTTGAATGACGGCCTCGTGGCGCTCCTGCTCGGCGCTGTTGTCCAATCGCTGCTCAAAGGCTGCCAGGATGGTATGACGATTGCCGCCCTTGACCGCCATGATGAAGGGAAAGCCAAAGCGTGCCTTGTAGGCATCATTGAGTCGGGTGAATCGGGCGAGTTCTTCCGGGGTGCACTGGTCCAGGCCTGCTCCCGCTTGTTCGCGGGTGGAATCGTCTGTCAGCTCGCCCACGGCGGCAGCCTTGCCCGCCAGGTCGGGGTGGGCGCGAATGACTTGCAGCTGTTCCTCGGGTGATGCCTCCAGCAGCACCTCGCCCATGAGGTGGGCTAGCTGCGCCGGGTCATCGTGCTCGGTGGCGAGCCCCCGAGCAAAGGCGCGTTCCGCCACCCAAGGTGAGTGCTCGAAGACGTCTCCGTAAGTATCGACAAAACGCTGTTGGTCCATCTGGCTGGGACGTTCGCTGAGGGTGGGCATTCGCTGGCTCCTGTGATCTGAGGATAGCGGGGTGGTTCGTCGGCTCGGCTACCGGTGATGGGCGGTTGAAGACGAGGCGGCGATCTCGCTGCGACTTCGCTTTTTCAAACTGTATACAAAAAATTGTTTGAAATGTACTCTACATTCGATCAATGATGTTTACCATGATATCGGTCTCTTCGTCTTGCCGGTTGACGTCCTGGCCTGCGCTTGCTTGATCGGTGCGGCCAACGCGACTGACCACCTGATGACGGTTCACCTAAAGACTGACCACCATAAGTGAGGATCATGATGGGACGCCTGACGACGCATGTACTGGACACAGCGCTTGGCCGCCCTGGCCAAGGAATTCGTATCGAGCTCTTCCGCCTTGAAGGAGACCGTCGCGTACATTTGGGCGATGTGATCACCAACGACGACGGACGTTGTGATCATCCGATTCTAGAGGGCAGTGACCTCATCGAAGGGGAATACGAGCTGGTATTCCACGCAGGTGACTATCTGCGCGCTCAAGGCATCGAGGCTCGCGAGCCACGTTTCCTCGATCGGATTCCGTTGCGTTTCGGGGTTGCCGATGCCGCTGAGCACTACCATGTACCGTTGCTGCTCTCGCCCTATAGCTACTCCACCTATCGGGGCAGCTGAGAACGTACTGCATACATGCTCGCCGGGGCGAATGGCAGCGTTGCGCGCCGCTTGAACACCTCATTGGAATAGAGGCTTCGGGGGCCGAGCTGCTGGCGCCGAGCGCCTTGTCCCGCTCGGTTGATGTATGCAGCGCTTCGCTCAGGGGCCGCGACGTGTCTGCACTCGGGCAGCCCTCTGCTTTCCAATAATAAACAGCCGGGATTAGGACTATGTCATCTTATCTGTTGGACGTGAGCAACTTCATGCTGCGCTGGCTCCATGTCATTGCCGCCGTTGCCTGGATCGGTGAGTCCATCTATTTCGTCATGCTCGACAATTCGTTGAAGACACCCAAGGCGGAGGAAGATCGCAGCAAGGGCGTGTTTGGCGAGATGTGGGCCGTCCACGGTGGCGGTTTCTACCACAACCAGAAGTATGCGACGGCTCCGGCGAAATTGCCGGATGATCTCCACTGGTCGTTCTGGAAGGCGTACACGACGTGGCTGTCAGGCTTTGCCCTGTTTGTCATTTTGTATATGGCGAATCCCGGCTTCTATCTGGTCAACCCCAACAGCCCATGGCAGTGGGCGGCCAACATGACGGGGTGGCAGGCCAATATCGTGGCACTGCTGTTCCTGCTGGGTGGCTGGGTGGTTTACAACGAGATGTGCAAGCGTGTCAGCCCCAATATGGAGCGGGATGGTCTCTTGAGTGTGGGGGTGGCCGTCATGATGGTGGTCGTGGCCTACCTTAGCGTGCATATCTTTGCGGGGCGCGCGGCATTTCTGCTGACCGGCGCCGTCATGGCGACGGCCATGTCTGCCAACGTCTTCTTCTGGATCATCCCTGGCCAGCGCCGCATGGTCAAAGCGATGAAGGCCGGTGAGGCACCGAACCCGCTGGACGGCAAGCGCGGCAAGCAGCGCTCGGTCCACAACACTTACTTTACGTTGCCGGTGGTGCTGTTGATGATCAGCAACCACTATTCCTTTGCCTACAGCAACGACTGGGCCTGGGTGATCATGGCTCTGCTGATCTTTGGCGGGGCATTGATTCGTCAGTACTTTGTGTTGATGCATAGTGGTCAGCACAAGCCTGGCTATCCGATCCTTGGCGTGGCGCTGATCCTGCTGGCCTTCGCAGTGGGAAGTCCGTGGCTGGCAAGTGGTTCGGTGGCCTCCTCTTCCTCCTCCGACAGCTCAGTGGTGGCGTCAAGCGACGGAGGGGCGACGCCTCTGGCGCGAGTGCATGCGGTCATGGAGGAGCGCTGCGTCAGTTGTCACGCGGCCCAACCTTCTCATCCCGGGTTCTCTGCTCCTCCCTTGGGTATCGCACTGGACACTGAAACTCAGACCCAACAACACAAGGCACAGATTCAACAAGTGGTCGCCAGTGGCTACATGCCACTCGGAAATCTGACGCAAATGACCGACGACGAACGTACCTTGATCGCCCACTGGGGAGAGTGACACCGTGCGGGGGCAAGCGTGGAGAGCAAGCGGGTGGTGATGGTTCTTGTTGATGGCGTATGTCGTATACAATAACGACATACTGACTCTGAGGGCTATGCTGATGAATCAGCGCGTAAAAGCGTCGCCATCTGCCACGTCGGCGCCGCGCCAGGGCAAGAACGGTGATGGCGCCGAGCGACATGAAGCGATTCATCGGTCCATCAGTGATGCCATCATCGAGCACCGGCTGAAGCCGGGAGCCCGCCTGCGCGAGGATGCCCTGTCGGACGTGTTCGGTGTCAGCCGAACCGGCATCCGCAAGATCCTCCAACGTCTTGCGCTGGAGGAGCTGGTGACCCTGACGCCACGTCGCGGCGCCAGCGTGACGCGTCCTACCGCTGACGAGGCCAAGGACGTGTTCGATGCGCGCCAGATGGTGGAGTGCGGGCTGATGCCCGACATTGCCAGAAGGATCACCAGCGCTGATATCGACACGCTGCGTGAGATGGCGCGACGTGAACGCGATGCACTGCGCACTGGGCAGCAAAGCGTGGCCATCAGGCTGTCGGCGGATTTTCATACCTATCTGGCCAGGCTGTCCGGCAATCGGACACTGGCCGACTTCGTTGAGCGTCTGTGTTCTCGCAGCTCCCTGATTCTGGCGGTGTACGGTAACACCGGTCACCTGGGCTGTGAGTCCCATGACCACCAGGACCTCATCAATTTCCTGGCCGAGGGCAAGGCTGAGCGCGCCGCAGCATTTATGGGCCGGCACCTGAAAGCCATCGAAGCGTCCCTATCCATCGTCGAGGAAGAGAACGAGGCGCCCAACCTGTTCGAGATCTTCTCCCGCTGACACCGCCAAGCGACGCCCCAACATAGCGCCACAATGCCCCAAAAAAGTCCCGAATCATCAGCAGATGGTTCGGGGCTTTTCGCTGGCAGTACGGCATCGAACTTTGCAGAGCGCCAACGCAGCACCTTGCGCTGGGCCGACAACGTATCGTTGCCTGCTGGGAAAGGCCGGCAGGGCTAGCCGAACAGGGTGCGCAGCGTCACGAAGGCGATGGCGCTGATCAGGCCTGCTGCCGGTAGCGTAATGACCCAGGCCAGGCCGATGGGTTTCATCAGCTGCCAGTTGGTCTGATGGTTGACCAGGCCAATGCCCAGCACCGCGCCGATCAGGATGTGTGTACTGGACACCGGCAGGCCCATGATGGAAGCCAGCATCACGACGCCTGCCGCCGCCAGCTCTGCCGCAAACCCGGATGCCGGATGCATGGCGGTCAGATTGTGTCCGACGGTCTGGATCACCTCCTTGCCGATAAACCAGAGACCGACAATAAGGGCGACCCCGAAGGTGATCATGGCGATCGGAGGGATGGTCGCTTCGGCGCCAATGACGCCAGTACGCAGTACGTCAAGGATGGCGGCGAAGGGGCCGATGGCGTTGGCGATATCGTTGGAGCCATGGCTGAAGGCAAACCCCGCCGCGGTAAAGACCTGCATCCAGCTGAACATCAGGAAGGTCGAGCGGGACAGCGAGGTGCCCTTGAGCGTCTTGGCAAAGATAAACGTGGCCATCCATACCACGGCACCGATCATGCCCATGATCAGGTAGTTGTTAAGCGTCGTCAGTCCCAGGTCGAGATGCTTGAAGCCCTTGAACAGCAGCATGGCCGAGATGATCATGGCTCCGCCGGCGGCGACCAGGGGCACCCAGTTCTGCAGGGCACGATGGGCATCGATATCCTCGCGCTGGCGCTCGATCCGCTTGAGTTCCTTGAAGTAGTCTGACTCGAATTCGGCACGCTCATCATCCTGGTAGTCCTGGTCATGGTAGACCTGAACGTCCCGGGTCATGGCATGGGTATAGGAAATCTTCTGGATCTCTGACAGGCGCTCGAAGGCCTCCTTATGGCGACGATCATTCTCGTACTTCTCGCGCTTGATCGCCTTCAGACGCTGCTCCGCCTCATCGTTGTAGTTGAGGATGTGTTTCTTGATCATGCTGAACAGCGCATATGACATCAGTCCCCCCAGCACCGGTGACAGCACCCAGGAGATAGCGATCTGCCAGATCTTGCCCCACTGCACCAGGCCAAGGCTGTCAACCCCTGGGGTCATGGTTCCGAGCACGATGGATGAGCCCACAATGGCACCGATGATCGAATGGGTGGTGGAGACCGGATAGCCTTTCTTGCTGGCAAACAGTAGCCACAGGGCGGCGGCTACCAGTGCTGACATCATGATGAAGACGAAGTCCATCGGCGCGACCGTCATGCCCGACAGATCGACGATGCCCTTGCGGATCGTATCGGTGACCTCTCCGCCTGCGATGACCGCACCGCTGACCTCGAACACCGCCGCCACCAGCAAGGCCTGCTTGATCGACAAGGTTCCTGCGCCGACGCTGGTGCCGAAGGAATTGGCCACATCATTGCCGCCGATATTGAAGGCCATGAACACCCCGAACAGGGTGGCCAGGGTGAATACCAGCGGAAAGTGGCCCTGGGTGTAGCCGAAGCCCCAGAACAGAAAGTAGCCGACGGTAGCGAAGAGAAGTACCGCAAAGGCCAGGCTCAGCCCTGATGGGCGAAGCCCCGTAGGAACCGATAGCGAGGGGGAAGGGGTGGTCATTGTGCATCCTCTGAGGTGGGCATGCCTTGCACGTGGGACGGCAGGGCGCAGAGATGACAATGGGCAGAGGCGATGACAGCGAGATGTCATCTTGACTGAGTTGTGTGCTTTGTCGTGCAGGTTGGGGAAGGGCTTGGTCGTGCGGGTAGAGATAGTAGTCAGGAGCTTACGTCTTTTGGGAGGATGAAGTACGTGCACAGCACGCCCTCCCCGGGCCAGGCCGGGAAGGGCATGGTGTCATCATCGTGGTCGCCTAGTGAGCCGGTTGCGGGACCCGGTACTGGTGCATCAGGGCAAAATACAGCACGCCCCCGAGGGCGGCGCCCATCATCCAGCCAAAACCTGCAAGTCCTTGCAGGGCAGGAACGATCACCGTCGCCAGAGAAAACACCGCGGCCAAGGCGAAGGCGGCCACGGCCCGCAGGTTCCAACCGTTGGTGTAGGTATAGGCATCGCCCTGCTTGGCAGAGAACAGTGCCTGCACATCGAGCTTGCCGCCTTTGATCAGATAGAAGTCGACAACGATGATGCCGTAGAAGGGCGCGACGATGGCGCCTAGCGCGTTGACGAAGCCCGGCACGCCAATTTGGCTGATGACCGAGACCCACAGTGCGCCGACAAAAAAGGCGACGCAGGCAGTGATCAGGCCGCCGACCTTGAAGCTGATATGCCGCGGGAAAAGGTTCGCCAGGTCATAGGCAGGGGGGATGAAATTGGCCACCAGGTTGATGCCGACGGTAGCGGCGAAAAACGTGACGGCGGCCAGCAGTGTCAGGGGCAAGGCATCGACACGATCGACGATATCGGTGGGATTGGTCAGCGCTTCGCCGAACAGTACCAGGGTGCCGGCGGTGATGATCAGCGCGATGAAGGAAAAGAAGGCCACGTTCAAGGGCAGGCCCAGCAGGTTGCCCAGCTTCATCTGGCGCTCGCTTTGTACGAAGCGGGTGAAATCCCCGAAGTTGATCACGACGGCGGCAAAGTAGGCGACCATGGTCCCGACCACGGCAGCAAAGGCAGATAGGCCTCCGCTATCTTCGCCGCTGGCCGAGAAGATGCTCCCGACGGCTGGCAGCAGCTCGCTGCCGGCCTGCCACCAGACAATCAGCATCAGCACGACCATGACCACGTAGACCAGCGGGCCTGCCCAGTTCAGGAAGTGCTTGATGCGCTCGATGCCGGACCAGAAGATGGCGATCTGGAACAGCCACACCAGCACAAATGACAGCCAGGCGACGGGTGACAGGCCAAGCACGCCTTCCCCTCCATCGGTGCCGATAAGGGCGGTAATCATCAGCGTGACGGCGGTGGAGGCAAAGTAGGTCTGCACGCCATACCAGAAAATACCGACGATGGCGCGCAGCAGAGCCGGCAGGTTGGAGCCTCTAACCCCGAGGCTGGCGCGGACCATGACCGGGAAGGGGATGCCGTAGCGAACGCTTGGCGCACCGGTCAGGTTGACCAGAAACATCACGATCAAGCCGGCCAGCATGATCGCTGCCATCACCGCCCAGCCGCTGAGGTTGTAAGACAGAAACAGCGAGGCTGCCAGGGTGTAGCCAAACAGGCTTTGAATATCGTTGGACCAGACATTGAAGATTTCGAAGGCTCCCCAGCTGCGCCGTGAGTGGGGGAGCGGGGCCAGGTCGTGGTTGTAGAGGCTCGGGTCGACCCTCGTGGTATCGAGGGTCAGGTCGGAATCGGCCATGGGGATCACTCTTGTTGTTGGATAGCGTCAGGCAGATGTCATGATGCGTCGCTGTCAGCCGGAAAAGGCAAGGCGAGGTCAGTCACCTCGCCGTTGCAGCACGCTTACTGGTTGAAGCGCTGGCAACCTTGCCAGTAGCGCATCAACAGCAGATAGGTGAGGCCCGCGGGAATCAGACTGGCGTACCAGGAAATGGTGGAGAAGCTGAAGGCCGCCACGACGCCTACGGCGGTGGCAATGAAGGCCGCCAGATTGACGCCACGGTAGGGGCCATTCGGATCGTAGAGCTTGTCCAGGTCCAGGGTACGCCGGCGAATCAGGTAGTAGTCCACCACCAGTACGGCAAAGATGGGGCCGAGAAAGGCGGAATAGGTCTGTACGAACACCTGCAGGCCAGCAGCTGACTCATCCTTGACCAACTCCCAGGGGAAGGTGGCGAACGCCAATAGACCAACGACGACCGAGGCCTTGCGGTAGCTCAGCTTGAAGGTGTCCATCAGCACATAGGTTGGCGGTACCACATTGTTGAGAACATTGGTGGTCACCTGAGCGAAGGCGATGAACAGCAGGGTGGTCATCAGCAGAGGGGTGTTGTCGACGGCGTTGGCAAACACGCGTATCGGATCGGCCACGCCGGTCGCCTCGGACACCATGAAGCCAATCAGGCCCATGAACAGCGTGCAGGGCAGTATCGACATGGCGTAGAGGGTGGTCAGCAGGCCGGGACCCGAGCCTTCGACGTGCTCTCGTGAGTAATCGCTGACGTTGAGCATCATGGTCGAGTAGATGCCCAGAAACAGCATGGTAGCCCCCCAGAAGGGCAGGCCCCATGAGCCCTCCATGGTGACCAGATTGGCCGACAGCGTGTCACCGTAACGGGCCACGGTGCTATAGAACATGTACACCAGCGACGCCAGGATGAAGGCGCTGCCCACGTTCTCAAGCCACTTGATGCCCTGAAAGCCCAGCACCGAAAGGCCGATCTGCAGAAACTGGAAAGCGATGAAGAACACGATCAGGTTGTCATAGCCGAACAGGGTGGCAGACACCAGATTCAGCGCGCCGGCTCCAATCCAGCTCTGGAAGCCGTACCACACAATCGCCGGAACGGCTCGCACCAAGCCGGGTAAGCGGGTGCCCTGAAAGCCGAAGGCGCTACGCGCCTGGACCATGAAGGGAATGCCGTACTTGTATCCAGCGGCACCGTTCAGGGCAAGGGCGATACCGATGATAAAGCAGCCGATGGCAATCGCTACCGTGGCCTGGATCAGGTTGAGCGTGCCGACGACACTGGACCCCATGGTAAAGGTACCAATGGAGACACAGCCTCCGAACCAGGCCAGCAGGTAGGAGGTGCGCCCCATGATGCGGGTTTTCTGAGGCGCAAGAGATTCATCGCCGAGGCTTTTGGTGGCGGCCGGGGCGATGCCCTGGGAGGCGTCCGGCCGAGAGGTGGAAGTGGTCATCGAGGACCTCGCTTATTGTGGATTATTATTGACCGCAGGCAGGGCCCGGAGCGGTAAGGGCCTGGCGGGAAGCAGGTGGCTGGTGCCTATGCTATTCCTGAGCAAATGTGAGATGTGACAGGTGCTGATAGTGGCCGACGAAGGGCTTGGGCCGGGGGAACGCCAGGTCACCGGTCTTGCTGGTAGCAAGTCCCAGCCCGACCAACGCCTCGGCCAGCTTGACCGCTGACGTCACCCCTTCAACCACCGGCAGGCCGACCTCTCGGCTGATGGTGTCGGTCAGATCTGCCATGCCGCCGCAGCCGAGAACGATGGCGCCGATGCCATCCTCCTGCTTGGCGCGGCGCCCTTCTTCGATAATCTTGGCCAGGGCGCGATCGCCGTCCTGTTCAAGATCCAGCACCGGGATATCGGCCGCACGGACACGCCGACACTGGTGGCGGAAGCCGTACTGGTCCAGCAGGTGTTCGGCGATGATCACCGTGCGTGGCAGGGTGGTGACCACCGAGAAGCGAGTGCTGATCAGGCTTGCCATATGAAAGGCCGCTTCTGCGATGCCGATGACTGGCGCCCGAGTCGCTTCGCGAGCGGCCAGCAGCCCAGGATCACCGAAGCACGCCACCACGTAGGCATCGACCTGGGTCTCACGATCCATTCTCAGGACCTCTTCGACAACCCCGACAGCGCTGATGGCCTCGTCAAAGTGACCTTCAATGGAGACAGGCCCACTGGCGGGCTGCGAGGCGGTCACGCGAGTCGCGGGGCCGGCGATGTCCGTTGCGGCGAGACGGATGGTCTCTGTCATCGCATCAGTCGTATTGGGGTTGATCAGGTGTACGTGCATGCTCGCTACCTTCTTGAACGAATCGATATCTCTTTGTACACAAAATAGTGCTACATCGAATACGTATCAAGTCGAAAGATGCCAGGCAATGCCTGGTTTTAAATTTCGTTAGAAAACAATGATTAAAAGATTTTTTATGGCGCGTTCACCAATCTCGCCCCCTCGTTTCGGCATATTGATGACGATCTTTGTTAGTATGTGAGGACGATACTGTTAGGGAAGTGTATACAATTGATGGCGCCGCCTGGTCGAGGGCCGCTGGACGCAGCGTTCACACGGGGCGGCAATCTCAGGTCGCGTCGGCTGGCCCGTCGGTTCAAGCACTTAGGACAATGCCTGAGAGCGGTGCTGGAGGGCGGCTTGAAGTATGGGTCTGAAGACCGGGATGGAAGACCCGACTGGAGCCGCGTTGTTGAGGAAGAGCGGGTCCGGTCTTCGACGATAGAGTGGTTGCTCGTGGCTTGAGTACAGTCTATCTTTCTTTTGTATACATAATGAGGCGCGGCCGAGAGTGCCGGGCGGCAGTGCGCCATATCGGTGACATGACGCCCCTGTGTGTTAAGCGTCAGGTCTAAGAGTCAGGTCTAAGCGTCAGGTCTGCGCGCCAGGTCGAAACACTGTGTCGAAGCGCTGTGCGCCTTGCGCCTTGCCCCTTGCCCCTGGCCCTATGTCCGCTGGACCGATCAGCCCGAGCAAGCGCTGGATGCGCCCACTGGCTTTCAGGAGAAGACATCATGACAACAACCGCCTATCCCAGGGATCTTGTCGGCTATGGCCGCACGCCGCCCCACGCCAACTGGCCAGGCAGGGCGAAGATTGCCGTTCAGTTTGTGCTCAATTACGAAGAGGGAGGGGAGAACTGCGTATTGCACGGTGATGCGGGATCCGAGCAGTTCCTGTCTGAGATCATTGGTGCCGACAGCTACCCAGACCGTCACTTGAGCATGGAGTCGATCTACGAATATGGCTCCCGGGCAGGTGTGTGGCGGGTTCTGAGAGAGTTCGAGCGCCGCGGCATGCCGCTGACGGTGTTCGGGGTCGCCATGGCGCTTGAGCGTCATCCTGAGCTGGCGTTGGCCTTCAAGGAACTGGGCCATGAGATTGCCTGTCACGGCTACCGCTGGATTCATTATCAGCAGGTGTCCGAGAAGGTGGAGCGGGAGCATATGCGCAAGGCCATCGAGATCTTCGAGCGGCTTTACGGCGAACGCCCGCTAGGCTGGTACACCGGGCGTGATAGCCCCAACACTCGTCGCTTGGTGCTGGACGAAGGTGGCTTTCTGTACGACAGCGACTATTACGGTGATGATCTGCCTTTCTGGACCTGTGAAGCGGACAGCCAGGGCCAGCAGCACCCCCATCTCGTGGTGCCCTATACTCTGGACAGCAATGATATGCGCTTTGCGGCGCCGCAAGGCTTCAACACCGCTGACCACTTTTTCACCTACCTGCGTGACGCCTTTGATGTCCTCTATGCCGAGGGTGATGAGTCACCCAAGATGCTGTCGGTCGGTCTGCACTGCCGCTTGATCGGGCGCCCCGGGCGGTTCCGCGCGTTGCAGCGCTTCCTTGACCATATCGAGGCGCATGATCGGGTGTGGGTAACGCGCCGAGTGGACATCGCACGCCACTGGGCTGAGCATTTTCCGGCGCCTTCCCCCGCGCCGATTGGCTGAAGACGTCGGATAGCGTCATGCTGCACGGGCGTTGAAGCCCGCCACGAGACCCAGGAATTCCCATGCTAGAACTGATTGCGCGGCCGCTGACGGCCGAGGCCTTTGCCCCCTTTGGCGATGTCATCGACGCACGCACGTCATCGTCTTTTCCGATCAATGCCGGGCGCACCCAGCGTCATCATGACCTGGTCGCGATCGAGACGCTGGGTGATAACGCCCGGCCCATGATCAGCCTGTTCGTCAGCCAGCCGATCGAGCTGCCGCTGACGCTGAGCTTTCTCGAGCGTCATCCGCTGGGCAGCCAGGCCTTCATGCCGCTGCACGAAGAGCGTTTCATCATTGTCGTTGCTCCCCCAGGGGATGCCATTGAAGCTGACCAGGTGCGCGCGTTCTTGACCGACGGTCGCCAGGGTGTGAACTATCGTGCAGGTACCTGGCATGCCATCCAGTCGGTGCTGGACCGGGAAGGGGAGTTTCTGGTCGTGGATCGCGGCGGGGACGGCGACAACTGCGACGAGTTCCCCCTCGACCTGCGCGTGACACTGGACTGACAAGGAAACCAAGATGAGTGACTCTCGTCCCACACGACACTACTACGCGCCTCATGGCGGCCATCCCGGGCAGAAGGTCATGACCACTGACCGAGCGATGTTTACCGAGGCCTTTGCGGTCATCCCCAAGGGGGTGTATCGCGATATCGTGACTAGCAAGCTGCCGCACTGGAACAATACTCGCCTGTGGGTGCTCTCACGCCCCTTGTCAGGCTTTGCTGAGACGTTTTCCCAGTACATCATGGAGGTCGGGCCAGGCGGGGGCAGTGAGCGCCCCGAGTCCAATCCCCAGGCCGAAGGCGTGCTGTTCGTGGTGGAAGGCCAGCTTGAATTGACCCTCGCTGGCCAGCGGCACGTGATGACGCCTGGAGGCTATGCGTTTATCCCCCCCGGCAGTGATTGGCAGCTGCACAACTCCAGCACGGAAGCCGTGCGGTTTCACTGGATTCGCAAGGCCTATGAGGCGGTTGACGGTATCGATCTGCCGGAGCCGATCGTGACCAACGAGAACGACATCGCGCCGACGGTCATGCCTGACTGCAACGAGGTCTGGGCGACCACGCGCTTCGTCGATCCCGAGGACATGCGCCACGATATGCACGTGACGGTGGTGACCTTCCAGCCCGGTGGCGTGATCCCCTTCGATGAGACCCACGTCATGGAACACGGTCTCTACGTGCTGGAGGGCAAGGCGGTCTACCATCTCAATCAGCAGTGGGTCGAAGTGGAAGCCGGTGACTACATGTGGCTGAGGGCGTTCTGCCCACAGGCCTGTTATGCCGGCGGGCCTGGTCCCTTCCGCTACCTGCTGTACAAGGACGTCAATCGCCACATGAAGCTGCCTGTGCTGTCCTGAGGTCTGGTCCACGGATCTTCGTTGGCGGATCCTGGTGTTGCCGCGAAGGCTAGCTTGTCGGATCTTCGCGGTGACGCTCCTCCCGCAGTAATGCCTCCATGGCGGCGGCTTCCATCGGTCGGTACAGCAGAAACCCCTGCACCAGCGGGACACCTAATGTCGCCAGAAAGGCCTGCTTGCGCTGATCGTCCACGCCTTCGCAGATGACCTGGAGGCGGAGGGTCTGGCACAGCTGGTAAATGGACGCCACGATGCTGGCCTGGCGCGGATGATGGATGTGCTCGATCAGGGTCTTGTCCAGTTTGACGAAATCGACCGTCAGTTGACTCAGATAGTTGAACGATGAGTAACCGCTGCCGAAGTCGTCCAGGGCGAACTGCACGTCCATGGATTGAAACAGGTGGATATCGGACAGTGTCTGGGGCAGGTCCGTCAGTAGCGACTGCTCCGTGATTTCGATACCCAGAGCATTGACGGGGACCTCGTTGAGCGCCGTATAGAAGCAGCGCCGGACGTTGTCGCTGGTAAAGAACAGCGGCGTCACATTGATGAACAGCCGCTTGTTGACCCCTTGTTCGTGCCATCGCAGCGCATGCTGGCAGGCTTCGCGAATCACCCAGCACTCTATGCCCTCCATCACGCCGGGATGATGGCGTAGCACGTCGAGAAACAGCGGGGCGTGGAGTCTTCCCTGGGCATCACGGTAACGCAATAGCGCCTCGACATGACGGATGCGGGACGTTGAGGCGTCAACGACAGGTTGAAAGACCAGCTCCAGTTCTCCCTCGCTCAGCCACTTCAAGGTGCGGTCGGCCTGCTTGACGCGGCTCCAACGGCTGACATTTTCTTCCATCAGCACGATATCCAGCGCGTCGTCGCCGAAGGCAGAGTCACTGGCCTTGCGCGAGGGAAAGACGGGATAGTCATCCTGACTTGAGTGCTCTCGATACACGTAGCGTCGCCATGCCACCGTATAGATGGCGACGCCACAGCCGATGCAGGTCAGTTGCAACAGAATGGACGGCAGGTACAAGCCATCGAAGGCCAGGTAGCTGGAGATCAGGTAAGGCACCGCCCAGTGGACGCTATTGGGGTGTGGCTCCACCCAGCCTGCTGCCATGGCGGTGTAAGCGATGACGGCATTGACGGTGGGCACGGCGATGAACGCCCACGCCATGCGCAGGTTGAACACCAGGGGGATGCCGAACACCAGCGTCTCGCTGATGTTGAACAGGGTCAGCGGCGCCGATATTCGCGCCAGCGCCTTGTACTCCCGGCGTGAACTGACTACCAGCATGACCAGCATGAGGCAGAACACCGAGCCTGCCCCGCCCGGGGTGGCGTACAAGGTGAAGAACTCTGGAGACGGCAGCCCGAGCAGCGCGCTCTTGTGATGCAGGTACTCATAGACGCCGAGCATGGTGGCATAGCCATGGATCGCAAACAGCGATAGCACCTGCAGGAACATCACGAACAGGATGACCTCGACCCCATATGGAATGCGGTCGACGAGTGCAGCATGAATGCCAGGGGCGAAGCGGTCGGAGAGGGTGACGAAGGCAAGGCGCAGAAGGATCGCCAGCAGTACGCACAGCACACCTGGCAACACATAGCGCAGGTTGAAGGTGATCAGTTGACTCATGACGACCTTGCCTGCGCTCGAGTCACTGCCGTCCCGGCCAAATAGTTTGAACATGACGTGCGTCAACAGCAGGGTCGGATAGATGGCGATGGTCGCGCCCAGACTGCGGCTTTGTGGACCGGCCTCGGTACCCAGTTGGTCCCAACCACAGAGGATCCAGAACACCGGCAGGGAGACCAGCATGACGGCTGGGGCGCGTACCCGATGATGACTGTTGAGCGACCAGCTCAGGGATAGCAGGATGACCTCGGGAAACAGCTCTCCCAGATAGCGCGCCAGATGGCTGATGTAATAGGCCATGCCGGAATCGATACCGGCAAAATGGAAGAGGTTGGCCGCGACGGTCAGCGCGGCCATGACAATCACATAAGGCAGTATCGACAGGTAGGCATTGCGAATCGCCAGCAGCGTCCGGTGGGCTGCCAGGCTGGAAAAACGCTCATCAAGGTCGCGGAGGTCGGGCATCGTCCGGGAACTGCCTCCGTGGGTCATGCCGCGATGCATTGGCCCAGACCGCCAGCGACGGTGAGCAGCGTGTCTGGTCTGGACCGCAGCGGCGTGATGACTCGGGCAGGCCAGCGTCTGTCCCAGGCCCAGAGGGTCCCTGATGTTCCGTCAGCGGCCGGAGTAGCCTGCATAGTTTCTGTCAGTATAGCGACGTCAGCTCTACACATATGTGCTGTTACGAGCAGGCTCTGGTTGCAATTGCACACTGCTGTATGTGTTCCGTTTTCTCCCTCTTTGCCCTCTTTCTCCCTCTCTCTCCCTCCCTCCGCGAGGGTCATGTAGGCCGTGATGACGTGATGTTTCTGTCCCGGCTCGCCACTCCCTCTACGGTTTTGTGCGTTCCTGAAAGGTTTTTGGAAAATAATTCCAAATACATTTGCAGCGATGGTGTCGGCCTGCTAAACATAATGGAAAGAGATTCCAAAAAAATAGAATTGTCCTTTATTGCGTCGCAACAATGTATACAATTTGATGCCTGGAGGTGTTCCATGACTCGCATGACCGCTGCGGATGCTGCAGTTCACGTATTGCTCAAGGAAGGAATTGACGTCGCTTTTGGTCTTCCTGGTGCGGCCATCAACCCGTTTTACGCCGCAATGCGGCGGGTGGGCGGCATCGATCATGTGCTGGCACGGCATGTGGAAGGTGCCTCGCATATGGCAGAGGGCTACACGCGGGCCCAGCCAGGCAATATCGGCGTCTGCATCGGCACGTCGGGCCCTGCGGGCACGGACATGATCACCGGGCTGTATTCGGCGTCTGCCGACTCGATCCCCATTCTTTGCATCACGGGTCAGGCACCTGTCGCCAAGCTGCATAAAGAGGATTTTCAGGCGGTAGATATCCAGGCCATTGCCGGCCCCGTCACCAAGTGGGCTGTCACGGTTCGGGAGGCGGCCCAGGTACCGCGGGCGTTCCAGCAGGCATTCCAGTTGATGCGTTCGTCACGCCCAGGGCCGGTCCTGATCGATCTGCCGATCGATGTGCAGCTCACCGAGATCGAATTTGATCCTGACACCTATGAACCCCTGCCGGCCTACAAGCCGACGGCCAGTCGTGCTCAGTGTGAAAAGGCGCTGGAGATGCTCAATGCTGCCGAGCGCCCCCTGTTGGTGGCCGGGGGAGGTGTCATCAATGCTGATGCCGCGAGCGAGCTGCAGACCTTGGCCGAATTGCTGGGTATTCCGGTCATTCCGACCCTGATGGGGTGGGGAGTGCTGCCAGACGATCATCCCTTGATGGCGGGCATGGTGGGGCTGCAAACCTCCCACCGTTATGGCAATGCGACCCTGCTCGCGTCGGACTTTGTCATGGGGGTCGGCAATCGCTGGGCCAACCGGCATACCGGTAACCTCGAGACCTACACCGAGGGACGAACCTTCGTCCATATCGACATCGAGCCCACTCAGATTGGTCGTATCTTTGGCCCTGACTACGGCATCGTGTCCGACGCCAAGGCGGCCCTCGTGACCATGATCGAGATTGCCCGGGACTGGGCCAAGGAAGGCCGCCTGAAGGAGCGCAGCAGCTGGGTGGCGGCTTGTCAGCAGCGCAAGCAGACCATGCTGCGAAAGACCCATTTCGATGATGTGCCGGTCAAGCCCCAGCGGGTCTACGAGGAAATGAACAAGGTGTTTGGCCGTGACACGCGGTACGTCACTACCATCGGACTGTCGCAGATTGCTGGCGCTCAATTCTTGCACGTCTACAAGCCTCGTCACTGGATCAACTGCGGTCAGGCAGGTCCGTTGGGCTGGACGATTCCAGCAGCCTTGGGCGTATGCCGGGCAGATCCTGACGCCGAAGTGGTCGCGCTGTCCGGTGACTATGACTTCCAGTTCATGATCGAGGAGCTGGCAGTAGGTGCCCAGTTCCACCTGCCCTACGTACATGTTCTGGTGAACAACGCCTATCTGGGATTGATTCGCCAGGCTCAGCGCGGCTTTGACATGGACTACTGCGTCCAGCTGTCGTTCGAGAACATCAACTGCGAAGAGATCAACGGCTACGGCGTCGACCACGTGACCGTGGTGGAAGGGCTGGGCTGCAAGGCGCTGCGGGTCACCACGCCTGACGAGATCGGGCCAGCCCTGGAGCGCGCCCGCCAACTGGCCCGGGAGCACCGCGTGCCGGTCGTTGTCGAGATCATCCTTGAGCGCGTCACGAATATCGCGATGGGCACAGATATTGCCGGCATCAATGAGTTCGAAGCCTTGGCCGAGAACCTCGAGGATGCGCCAAGCTCGATCGCTGCCTTGACGTGACACGCCTTCACTTGACCGGAAACCACGTGTCGACGCCGCGTCACGCCAGTTGTTGGCTGGGCGCGGGTCATAAAAGAACATCTTGACGTCCAAGAGGAGCACCACATGGCCAAGTTTGCCGCCAACCTGAGCATGCTGTTTACCGAGTTGCCTTTCCTCGATCGATTTGAGGCAGCCGCGAAGGCGGGTTTTCAAGGGGTCGAGTACCTCTTCCCCTATGACTACTCCGCCGCGGAGATCAAGCAGCGACTGCAGGCCCATGGCCTGGTGCAGGTGCTGCATAACCTACCAGCCGGCGACTGGGAAGCGGGGGAGCGCGGGATTGCCTGTCATCCGGAGCGCATCGAGGAGTTTCGCGCGGGCGTCGACACCGCGATTGAGTACGCGACGGCCCTGGGCTGCCGCCAGGTCAACTGCCTGGCGGGCATCGTGCCAGAGGGCGTCAGTCAGGCGCAGGCACAGCGGACCCTGGTCGACAATCTGCGTTATGCCGCGGGCAAGCTCGAGACAGCCGGCATTCTGCTGCTGGCCGAGCCTATCAATACTCGCGATATTCCAGGCTTCTTCCTGCATCACACGGAGCAGGCGCTGGCGCTGTTCGACGAAGTCGCCAGCGACAACCTGAAGCTGCAGTACGACATCTACCACATGCAGATCATGGAAGGGGACCTGGCACCGACCATGGAGCGTCACCTGTCGCGTATTGCTCACGTGCAGCTGGCGGACAATCCGGGGCGCCACGAGCCGGGCACAGGAGAAATCCACTATCCCTTCCTGTTCCAGCACCTTGATCGCATCGGCTATCGCGGCTGGATCGGATGCGAGTACAAGCCAGCCACTACGACCCAGGAGGGGCTTGGCTGGCTCGATAGCGTCAGAGCGATTGCCACCAAGTAGGGCGTCGCGTCAGTCAGCACAGCATTGCGACATGCAGCATCGACGTTGCCGGATGTCGCGATCGCCACAGAGTTACAAGGCACCACGAGGAGCATAACAATGAGCAAGATCGGTTTTATCGGGTTGGGGATCATGGGACGCCCCATGGCAGGGCACCTGCTGGACGCGGGACACGAACTGACCACGGTCAAGCGGGGCACGCTCGATGCCGCCTTGGCCGAGAAGGGCATGCAGGAGCTCGACAGTCCTGACGCCGTGGCCCAGGTCAGTGACGTCATCATCACCATGGTGCCCGATACCCCAGACGTCGAGGAGGTGCTGTTCGGGGAGCAGGGCGTGGTACACGGGCTCAAGCCAGGCACGCTGGTCATCGACATGAGTTCGATTGCCCCTCTGGCTACCCAGGAATTTGCCCGCAGGATTCATGAGGCCGGCGGCGAGTACGTCGATGCCCCGGTGTCCGGGGGCGAGGGAGGTGCCATCAATGCCGCCCTGACCATCATGGTGGGGGCGACCCAGGAAGGCTTCGAGAGAGCCCTGCCGCTACTTGAGATTATGGGCAAGACCATTACGCGGATTGGCGGCCACGGGGCTGGGCAGACCTGCAAGGTCGCCAACCAGATCGTGGTGGCACTGACGATCGAGGCGGTGTCCGAAGGGCTGTTGTTCGCTTCCAAGGCAGGTGCCGACGTCAGCAAGGTGCGGGAAGCACTGCTGGGCGGATTGGCGCAATCGAAGATTCTCGACGTACATGGGCAGCGGATGATCGACCGGACATTTGACCCCGGTTTCCGCATCCGCTTGCATCAGAAAGATCTGAACCTGGCCTTGGAAGGAGCCAGAGGCCTCAACCTGGCCCTGCCAGGAACCGCCAATGCCGCCCAGCTGTTTCAATCCTGTGCTGCGCTGGGCGGATCGGAGTGGGACCATGCTGGCATCGTGCGTGCCCTGGAGGCGCTGGCGAGTCACGACATTGGCCAATAGCGTCAGCCGAGGCCGTGGTACCACGGCTGACGCTTGGAAATGACAGGGGCGTGACTGCTCCCTGCCAAGCAGGTGATGGCGTTGTCGATACGTCCTGGGGCAGCGCCACGCTGACTCAAGACGTTGCCGGGGAAGCACCTGGACATCTCTACAGCATCCATGGACCTCCTGGAGAGTTCTACCGCATTCCTGGCAAGTCGTGCACCGCTATTGCCTGCTGGGTCGCGCCTGCGACCCTTGCTCGCCGACGGGGTCCCCCTCCATTGCGTGCCTGTCGGTGGGCCTTTTTGGTACTGCAGAGTGCCTATTCAGAGGGGCTTGCCGGCTCGCTTCACTCCAGGCAGCCTGGGGATGCCAGAGCTGAACGTGTGAGGCCTGGCGATATAGAGGAGCCACCGAGGCCTGGCTGTATAGAGGAGCCACCGATGCTTGGCTGTATAGAGGAGCCACCGAGGCCTGGCTGTATAGAGGAGCCACCGATGCCTGGCTGTATAGAATCGCCCTACAGAAGAGCCCCAGGTGAATGGCTGGGCCCCCTTCGTGATTTGAGACTCTCGCGCAGAGCTAGTTAGACTGTCGTGAACATGCCTTCTGACAGGGCATGCACACAGATTGTCTGCCGGTGGTCGGTGGTTTATCTGTAGTTAAATTACAGGATGGTGCCTTTGCCAGAGGGGGTAGCCCAGACGCTGAGTCGTTGCACTACCCTTTCGATCTAGCCGTCGTCAGTATTTGTTGATTTTCAACAAAGGGTTGGCGAGATGGGGTGGCCTGTCAGCGGCGGTAGTCGCTTTGACATATTCCTTGTAGTAAAATTACAGAACTCGGTCGCGCGTCACGTTCTGTGATGATCCGCCCGACCTGCTTGCGTCATTTTCGAACCCGTCGAGGACAGCATGAGCCAATTCCCGCATACCCCCGTACGTCGTACCAAGATCGTTGCCACCCTCGGGCCCGCCAGTGATCGTGAGGGGGTCCTGGAAGAGATGCTGCGAGCGGGTGTCGACGTGGTTCGCCTCAACTTTTCCCATGGCAGCGCCGACGATCACCGCCGTCGACTGACGGAAGTCAGAGCGATTGCCGACAAGCTTGGGCGCAGTGTCGCGGCACTGGGCGATCTGCAGGGGCCCAAGATTCGCATCGCCCGTTTCGCCGATGGTGCCGTCACCCTGGAAGAGGGGGCGAGCTTCGTGATCGATGTGGCGCTGGATGCTCAGTCCGGCGACGCTGCCCGGGTTGGCTGCGATTACAAGGAGCTGGCTGAGGACGTTGCTTCGGGTGATCGCCTGCTACTGGACGATGGCCGCGTCGTGCTGGATGTTCAGCGTGTCGAGGGTAGCCAGATCCACACCCAGGTTGTCGTGGGCGGCAAATTGTCCAACAACAAAGGCATCAACAAGCAGGGCGGCGGGCTGTCGGCGCCAGCGCTTACCGACAAGGACAAGCAGGACCTCAAGACCGCCATCGATATCGGCGTGGATTACCTGGCCGTGTCGTTCCCACGGACCGCAGAGGACATGCTCGAGGCGCGTCGCCTGTTGGGTGACGCCGGCGCCGAGATCGGGCTGGTCGCCAAGCTTGAGCGTGCCGAGGCGGTGGCGAACGACGAGACCCTGGACGGCATTATCGAGGCCAGCGAGGCGGTCATGGTGGCCCGTGGTGACCTTGGGGTGGAAATCGGTGACGAAAAGCTGATCGGCACCCAGAAGCGCATCATCAAGCATGCGCGTAGCCATAACCGCGCCGTGATCACTGCGACACAGATGATGGAGTCGATGATCGAGTCGCCGTTGCCGACGCGCGCAGAGGTCTTCGACGTGGCCAACGCGGTACTGGATGCCACCGATGCGGTCATGCTCTCCGCCGAGACGGCGGCAGGGGACTATCCCGTCGAGACGATCGAGGCCATGCACCGTGTCTGTCTTGGTGCTGAACGTGAGCGCATCGCTCAGGAATCCGGCCACCGCATCCATGAAGGTTTCGAGCGGATCGATGAAACCATCGCCCTGTCTGCCATGTATGCGGCCAACCACTTGTCCGGAGTGGCGGCGATTGCCTGCATGACGTCCACCGGCTACACGCCGTTGATCGCCTCGCGCATTCGTTCAGGTCTGCCCATCGTCGGTCTGGCGCACAACCCGATCGCCCAGCGTCGTATGGCGCTGTATCGCGGCGTCATTTCACTGCCCTTCGATACCAGTGACATGACCGCAGCGGAGCTCAATGATCGAGCCCTCGAGCGGCTGGTCAAGCATGGCGTGGCGGCTCCTGGCGACCACGTCATCCTGACCCGCGGCGACCACATGAATGCTCATGGTGGCACCAACACCCTCAAGATTCTCGACGTCAACCAGGGGCATGTCAGCAGCTGATGGCCGCTTAATAGGTAATACTCGAGATCATTGTCGAGTCAGGATGGCGCCCGGTCCGTATGGACCGGGCGCTGTCGTCTGATCTGCCTCTTCCGGTGTATACATGACATGCCTCTTCTGTGGTGCAATAGGGGAAAACATGAGAAGGTCAAGCTTTCCGCGATAATGGGTAGGCAGCAATGAGCAACGCCTGGCAGCAAGAGGTGATGGCCGAGATCAAGTCCGGTGGACGGATCAGTGATGGCGATATCGTGCGCCAGGTGCGCCGAGCGGTGTTGACCCAACGGCTGCCTCCGGGGACCCGCCTGCCTGAGGTGACATTGGGCGACGTATTTGGTGTCAGTCGTTCGGTGGTGCGCAAGGCGTTGACGCGGTTGGCCTCAGAACACGTGGTAGATCAGCGCCCCAACCAAGTGGCCCGAGTCAGAGCGCCGGATGTGGATGAAACGCGTCAGACCTTTGCGGCGCGCCGATTGGTCGAGGGTGAGGTGGCTGCGCTGACCGCCGGCACACTGGAGGCTCCGGCGCTGGTCCAGCTTGAGGACCGTATCGACCGGGAGCGGGAGGCGTTTCTTGCCAGTGACGAACCGACGCGGATCGAACATTCCTTGGCGATTCATCACCTGCTGGCGGAGCATTCTCCCAATCGGGTGCTGGGGGCGATGCTGACAGATCTGATCCTACGGACATCGATCGTCATTGCCCTGTACAAGCGGCAGGGCGTCGGCAGCTGCTACCTGGAGGGCGATCACACGCGGCTGCTGAGCCATCTGCGTGAGGGCGATGGCGAGGCCTGCCGCCGCGATGTCGAGCTCCACCTGGATAGCCTTCAGTCGTTGCTGGATCTCGGCCCGAGAGACAGCCGAATCGATCTCAGGTCGATACTTGCCGGGGATGCCTGAGTCATCGCTTGACCCTACTGCCACGTGAGTCTTCTGCACCATGCGCGCTATCCTGACCGCCTTGTCCTTGCTGCTCTGCGCCTTCGCCCCTCCTGCGCTGGCGGAGCGGGTCAATGTCGCTGCGGCGTCATCTCTGCAATTCGTCATGCCGCGACTGGTGGAGAGGTTTGCCGAGAGGGCGGATGCCGATCCCGCAGAGCCTGTGCAGGTCGTGGTGACCTACGGCGCCTCCGGGAATCTCAAGCGCCAGATCGAGCAGGGGGCTCCCTTCTCACTATTTCTGTCGGCTGACGAACGCCGGGCGCTGGAGCTGGAGCAGTCTGGGTTCGCCGAGCAGCCAGGCCAGGTGTATGCCCATGGGCGTCTGGTCTGGCTGCAGCGCGCCGATCACCCGCTGCCGTCTGAACAGGCGCCGTTGGCGGGGGTGCGCCAGGCCATCGAGGCGCGCGAACGCGGTGACGCTGTACGGCGTATTGCGATGGCCAATCCGCGCCATGCTCCCTACGGCATGGCTGCACAGCAGGTGCTCACTCGCGAGGGGTTGTGGGACGCCAGCGAGCCGCTGCGACTGATGGGTGAAAACGTCGCCCAGGCCGCCCAGTTCGCGCTCTCGGCGGAGGCTCAAGGAGGCTTCGCCGCCTACTCTCTGGTCAAGGCGCCGGCACTGGCCAAGCGTGCCAGTTGGCGCTTGATACCCGCCTCCTGGCACGCTCCCATCGTGCAGCGCATGGTGCTGCTCAAGGAGGCGGGGCCGGGTGCTACCGCGTTCTATCAGTTCCTGCAAAGTGCTGAGGCCATCTCCGTGCTTGAAGCCGAGGGGTTTGGCTCTCCGGCTGATGGCAGGTGATGGCCCATGGATGCACCGGCGCTGATCGTTTCCCTCAAGTTGGCCGTGCTGACCAGTGCGGGGCTGTTGCTTCCAGCGCTCTGGCTGGGGCGGCGCCTGGCGCAGAGCCGCACTCGCTGGAAAGTACTGCCAGAGTCACTGGTCGCGTTGCCGCTGGTCATGCCTCCCACCGTGATGGGGTTCTATCTTATGCTGGCCTTCAGTGCTGACGCCCCCCTGGGCGGCGTTTGGCAGAGATTGACCGGGACCAGCTTGAACTTCTCCTTCAGCGGTATTCTGCTAGCCTCGCTGATCGTCAATATTCCGTTTGCCGTGCAGCCCATCCAGCGCGCCTTCGAAGCGTTACCGGATCATCTGAGAGAGGCCGCCTGGTGCAGCGGTCTATCGCCATGGCGTACCTTCCTGTCCATCGAGCTGCCGCTGGTGATGCCGGGGGTGGTGTCGGCCCTGGCGCTGACCTTTGCACATACTCTTGGTGAATTCGGGGTCATCCTGATGGTGGGAGGTGCGATCGACGGGGAAACGCGTACCTTGGCTATTTCTATCTACGACCATGTGCAGGCCTTCGATGAGTCCGCCGCAGGCTGGATGTCCGCGCTGCTGTTGGCGATCTCGTTCATTACCATCGCAGTGGTCTATGGGCTGTCTGCGCGTCATCGCTGGCAGGCTGAGCGATGACGTTGGCTGAGCGTCCGGCGGGCCAGCAAGGGGAAGGGCTGGTGGTCAAGCTATCCCAGCCCGGACCGATTCCGCTGGATGCCGAATTCCACTGCCGGCCGGGCGAGCTACTGGCCCTGGTAGGTCCCTCGGGCAGCGGCAAATCGACCCTGCTCAGAGCCATCGCCGGACTCTACGCTCCCGCCCGTGGCTGGGTCAGCTGCGGGCAGGAGACATGGTACGCCGCGGATCAAGGTCATGACTGGTCGCCCCAGCAACGGCGAGTGGGGATGGTGTTTCAGGACTATGCCCTGTTTCCTCACCTTGATGCAGCGGACAACATTGCGACCGCCATGGGGCACCTGCCACGCAGCGAGCGCCGACGTCGAGCCGCTGACTGGCTGGAAAGGGTCAATCTCGAGGGGTTGGAGCGGCGTTTGCCGCGGCAGCTGTCCGGCGGCCAACGCCAGCGTGTGGCGCTGGCCAGGGCCTTGGCTCGGGAGCCCAAGGTGCTGCTGCTCGATGAGCCGTTTTCGGCGGTCGATCAGGTCACTCGTCGGCGCTTGCAGCGCGAGCTGGTGCAACTGCGCGAGCGGCTCAGCATTCCTATCGTGCTGGTCACCCATGATCTCAATGAAGCCAGCGCGCTGGCGGATCGCCTGTGTGTCCTCCACGCGGGACGCTCCTTGCAGCAGGGGGCGCCTGAAGCACTGTTTCGGCGGCCAGCCAGCCCAGCCGTAGCCAGGCTGCTCGATCGCCCCAATGTGTTTTCGGGACGCGTGGTGGCGACCTCCCAAGGGCTCAGGCTCAGCTGGGGTGAGTGGTGTCTTGAAGTGGCTCAGGGGCTGGACGCCTATCCGGTGGGCAGTCACCTGACCTGGTATCTGCCGGCATCTGATATTGTGCTGCAACGAAGTGATCGTCCCTCCCGCGGCATTCGCGAAAACCTGGTGACAGCCCGGGTCGACGAGCTGCTGGTGTTGGGAGGTCAGAGCTCGGTCACCCTCAGGGTCCCTCATGAACCGCAGCCATTGCGCTTCGACATCGCGACCCATGCGGCGCGCCGCAATGGTCTGGTGAAGGGCGGCTGGGTCAGGGTGTCGCTGCTTGCCGCTGGTATCCATGTCATGCAAGCAGATATGCTGCCATCCTCACGTGATGACGATAGCCCTTGATTGGAGGCCTGCATGACTCTTTCCCGCCGTCGTTTCCTGGCGTCTCTGGCGTTGACGCCGGTGGCCCTGTCCTCCACCGGGTTGCTGTCACAGGCTCTTGCCAATGCGCCGGGCCTGGAGACGGTGATCCTGGTGATCCATGGGGCCCAGGGCCCGACCCGATTCACGGTAGAAGTGGCTGACGATGCAAAGGAGCGCAATCAGGGCTTGATGGGCCGGGAGCAGCTGGCAGACGACGCCGGCATGCTGTTTCTCTACCAGAGCCCCCAGGGCGTGCACAATGGCTTCTGGATGTATCAAACCCTGCTGCCGTTGGATATTGCCTTTATTGGTGCCGATGGCCGAATTCAGGAAGTGCGTCGCATGGACCCCTGCGAGGGAAGCGCCTCGGGTTGCCCGACCACGCGTCCCGCCGAGCGATATCATGCGGCGCTGGAAGTCCGGGCCGGCACCTTTGACGCCCTGGGCGTTGGCCCCGGCGACTGCGTCAGCTGGCCGGGGAGTGAGGGAACCTGCCAGGGCTAGGTGGTTGACGTGCGGCTGTGCGCCCGGCGGCGCGGTGTGAAGCGGATGACGATCAGAGCGACGCCGGCCACGACCATACCGCCGCCGCCTAGCTTGAAGGGGTCGACGCTGTCGTCCAGCAGCAGGATGCCCAGCACCACCGCCAGCACCGGTACCAGCAAGGTCAGTGGCACCACGCGATTGACGGCGTGTCGTCTGACCAGCCCAAACCAGATGCCGTATGCCAGGATGGATGACATCAACGCGGTGTAGAGCACCGCCCCCCATCCCTTGACCCCGGCGTCCAGCATCGCCTGCAGGTGATGGTCCTCGAACCACCAGGAGGCCAAGGCCAGTTGGGGAGTGGCAAACAGGGCAATCCAGCCAGCCATCGCCATGGGCGACACCGAAGGTCCCAGCTTGATCAGCAGCTGCGAGACGGCCCAGCCCAGTGCGCTGAGCAACAGCAACGCTGTTGGCAGCGGCGCGGGCAGGCTGGGGCCGCCCGCCAATACCGCAATCCCGCCAAAGGACAGCAGCAGACCCACCAGACGTTTGATGCCCAGGCGTTCTTTCAGGAAGATCACGGCCAGAAGCGTGGCGAAGGGCGTGCCCATCTGTACCAGCAGGGCGCCGGTACCGGCCTCCGCTTGGGACAGGCCAATGATCAGCAGGGCAAAGTTCATGACCCCGAAGGTGACGGACAGTAGCAGCAGGAAGGGCAATTGGTGTCGTGACACCGGATGAAAGGGCACCAGCAGGGCGGCGACCAGTGCCAGTCTCAGGGTGGTCAGCAGCAGAGGAGGCATGTCGGTGACTCCAAGCTTGATGACGATGATGTTCAACGCCCAGATGACGATGACGCAGAGCCCGAGAAGAAGGTCACGTAGAGGCACTGGAAATCCTTGTTGGCAAAGCCAGCAGGATAGCAGAGCCCCCCGTCCGGCCGAAGGGGGGCTACGCCGAAGAAGACCAGCAGGTGGCTAGAAGGTCCAGCGTACCAGTGCCTGCGGCAGGGATTCGTCGGTGTCCTTCAGGCCGAACTTGTTGTGCCAGTATTGGTATTCGAGACCCAGGCCGACATGTTCGGTGGCGTGCCAGACCAGCTGAGGCTGTGCCAGCACCTGGGACTCCAGGTCACCTTCCTCGGAGGTGATGTCCATGAACCCTTCGAAGCTGAAGTTCTCGTGCCACAGCTGAAATGGTCGGTTCCAGGCCAGCGTCAGCTGCTCCGAGCTGCCGTCGGCCTTGTCGCTGTCATCGTCGCGATACATGGCCTGTACCTTGAAAAAGCGAAAGCCCGGCACGTCGAGATCCACGCCAAGCCCCACCATATGAGTGGCCTTGCGGGTGGCGGAGTTGCGATCCAGGTCGATCTGGCCGTTCAGGTAAACGTTGCTCACGGGGCCGAAGGACAGATCCTGTCCGAGCACCTTGCCGATGTTTCCCCTCACGTTGAATTCCGCATGGGTGCTGCCGTAGTCCTGTTCTTCCTCGGTGCCCCGGTCGTAGTTGGTGAAGTCGGCGAAGAAGAAACTGTCCGCATAGGTCCAACCGCTCGCATTGGCGATCGTCAGGATACCGTGGCGGCGGTTGTCGATACCGAAGCCGGCATCGGCCTGGTCCTCATAGTCCCAGCCATAGAGGGCTTCGACCTTGGTCGTGCTATAGAGAGCGGCCTGGGCCGGAAGGCTCAGCGCGGTTGCCGTCAAGGCGGCAAGGCAATAGGGCAGCTGTCGCATGAGAGTCCTCGTTGTCATTGTGGTTGTCGTCATGCATCTAATGGAAAATATTTCCGCAAACACCTAGATCAGCTTTTCCGATGGCCAGCGACAGGTCAATGAGTTTGTATACATTTTTGGTAGGAAGATGTGTGCATGTTCGAGGTGGGCGAAAGAGGTGGCTGCGTCGACGTCTCCGCTCGTGCCGGTGCGAGACCGGAGGCTTTCCTCTTGTGGTGGATTATGGTTTGCAGGCATATTGAACAGCGGTCAGGACCCATGTTGTTCGCCTATCTCCATAATCGACTCCCAGTCGGCCGAGCTGTCGCGTCTCCGCGCTTGCCGCGTGCCGCCAAGGGAGCATCAACGCAAGGACACGTCATGTCTTCTCTGTTTGGCCTTCGAGCGCCCGCTCGTTGTTCCCTCACCTTGGTTGGCGCCGCTCTGGTGCTTGGTAGTCTGGGTGTCTCGGCGGATGCCGAGGCGCGTGAGCTCAAGGTCTCCACGGTGCTATCCGATGCCTTCCCCTGGGGCCAGGCGGCGCAGAAATGGGCCGACCTGGTGGAGGAACGATCCGATGGCGAGCTGACGCTGCGGGTCTTCCCCAACTCCCAGCTGGTTAGCGGTGACCAGACCCGTGAGTTTTCCGCCATGCGCTCCGGCCTGATCGATCTGGCCGTTGGCTCGACCATCAACTGGTCGCCCCAGGTGCCTGAACTCAACCTGTTCTCGTTGCCGTTTCTGATGCCGGATGAGCAAGCGGTCGATGCCGTGACCACCGGAGAGGCTGGCGAGCTGGTGTTCCAGGCGATCGAGTCCCGTGGTGTGGTGCCCCTGGCATGGGGGGAGAATGGCTTTCGTCAGCTGTCCAACTCTCGCGGTGTCATTGACGAACCGGGTGATCTCGAAGGCTTGAAGATTCGCGTGGTCGGATCGCCGCTGTTCCAGGACACCTTTACTGCCCTGGGCGCCAACCCGACGCAGATGAGCTGGGCGGACGCCAAGCCTGCCCTGACCACGGGGGCGGTAGACGGTCAGGAGAACCCGCTGTCGGTGTTTGATGTGGCGCGTATCGACCAGGTGGGGCAAGAGCATGTGACGCTGTGGAATTACATGAATGATCCGCTGATCTTTGCTGCCAACCAGCAAGTCTGGGGCACCCTGTCGGATGACGAAAAAGCGCTGCTGCGGGACACCGCGGTGGAGGCTGGAGCCTGGGAACTGGCGATGACCCGGGAGCAGGAGAGCGAGCGTCTGGCGGCCATTCAGGAGCGTGGTGTCACCGTCACCGACCTGACCGACGACCAGCATCAGGCCTTCGTCACCGCGACGGAAAGCGTCTACGACAAGTGGGTGCCGAGGATTGGGGAGGACCTGGTGGACGCTGCCCGCAGCGCCATCGAGTCTCGCTGAAGCCTCCTCCGCTGTCCCTTGTCGCGCCGCTGGTGTGACAGGTGGACTGCCATGCCGGCCTATCCTGCGGGAGGGCCGGCGTTGTCCTCACCCCCGACCGACGTACCGTTCCAATGAAACGTCCTGATGCTCGACTCGAGCGTATCCTCGCTACCCTGGCGATCCTGATCATTGGCGTGATCAGCCTGGTCAACGTGGTAGTGCGCTACATCACGGGAGGCTCCTTTGCGTTTACCGAGGAGTTTTCTGTCTTCTTGCTGGTGATCCTGACCTTTGCCGGTGCATCCGTGGCGTTGCGACGCCATCGCCATATTCGTATCGGGCTGCTGGAGCGCAAGCTGCCAGCAGCAGGTCAACGCGTGCTGATCCTGTTCCAGGGATGCTGCGGGGTGGTCGTGCTAGGCATGATCACCTGGTTCAGCGGAGTGATGACCTGGCAGGAGTACCAGTGGCAGTCCCTGTCTCCTGGGCTTGGTTTGCCGCAGTGGTGGTACCTGATATGGCTGCCGCTATTGTCTGCCCTGATGCTGCTGCGCCAGGTTCAAGCCTGCGTCGAGCGCCTGCGAAGGGAGAGTCGCGATGACACCTGATCTTTGGATGCTGGCGGCCTTTCTGCTGCTGCTGGTGGCCGGGGTGCCGGTGGCGTTCTCGCTCGGCCTGTCCGGCGCCGTAGGCATTATCACGGGGCTATCACCGGCGATGCTGGCGACCCTGGGCACCAATACCTACAACAGCGTGGCAAAGTATCCGCTGATTGCGATTCCGCTGTTTATCCTGACCGGCCTCATCTTCGAGCGCGCCGGTGTCGCGGCTCGGCTGGTGCGCTTCGCGCAGGCCCTGGTGGGTCCACGACACGGTGGGCTGGCGGTGGTTGCGGTGGTGGTGTGCATGATCATGGGAGGCATGAGCGGCTCCGGTCCGGCGGATGCTGCCGCTGTGGCCATGGTGATGCTGCCCAGCATGACCCGAGCAGGCTATCCACGACCGTTTTCGGCGACCTTGATTGCGTCATCCGCCTCCACCGCCATTCTGATTCCGCCTTCGGTGGCCTTGATTCTCTACTCCATTGTGGTGCCTGGGGTGGATCTTCGAGCGCTGTTTGCGGCGGGGCTGTTTCCTGGCGTGCTGGCTGGCGCCTCGTTGCTGATACCGGCGCTGTGGCTGTCGCGCCACTATGGCTGGGAAGACCCCCGCGACGTCGAGCGCCCGCCGATCGGCAAGAGCTTTCGGGAGGCGCTGCCCGCGCTGTTCGCGCCGGTCATCATTCTAGGTGGGCTGCGCAGTGGGCTGTTTACCCCCACCGAGGCTGCGGTGGTCGCCGTCGCCTATGGTGTCATCGTCGGCCTGGTGGTGACCCGCGAACTGTCCCTGAAGGACCTCTGGGGGCTGATGGGTGAGGCTGCCATCGTGTCCGGCGTGGTCATGCTGATCATCGCGCTGGCGGGTATCTTCGCCTGGTCAGGCACCATGCTGGGAACCTTCCGCCACCTTGCCGAATGGGTCATCGGTCTGTCTGACAACGGTGCCTTGCTGCTGGTACTGATCATGCTTGCTGTGCTGGCGGCGGGCATGTTGCTGGATGCTATTTCGATCTATCTGATCATGATGCCGATCCTGATTCCGGTGATGCAGCACTTTGGCTGGAACCCTGTCTGGTTCGGCATTCTGCTGGCCATGAATATTGCCATCGGCCAGTTCACGCCACCCGTGGCGGTCAATTTGATGGTGACCACTGAGGTCGCCAAGGTACGACTCGAACAGACCGTCGGCTGGGCGCTGATCTTTGTCGCGGCCATGGCATCGGCATTGGCGTTGGTAGCAATTTTCCCTGAGATCGCCCTTTGGTTGCCCAGGATCCTGGGGTACAACGTCTAGCATAACGTCTAGCGCAGGGGGGGGGCGGCAGCCAGCAGCGCCCGAGGGCGTTACCGGCTGTCGTTGCCGCTCAAGGGTGATCGGTCAGAGTCTCGAGCCAACGCTGGTGGAGGTCGCGGGTGGTGTCGTCGAACAGCACGAAGCGCACCAGGTCGATGCTGTCGTAGCGGGCCAGTTCGCTGAGCACGGTAGTGATGGCAATCTCTGCGGCTTCCTCGAGCGGATAGCCAAAGATGCCGGTGGACAGGGCGGGAAACGCCAGGCGGCGGATACCCTGCTCACTGGCCAGCGCAAGCGCCTGTTGATAGCAGCTGGCCAGCAGTTCGGCACTCGGCTCGTCGTGGCCGTAGACGGGGCCCAGGCAATGGATGACCCAGGGCGCAGGCAGGTTGAAGCCGGGAGTTATCACAGCCTGGCCCGGGGCGATGGGGGCCAAGGGCCTGCCTGCCTTGGCCAGTTCCGGTCCCGCCGCTCGGTGCAGCGCTCCTGCGACGCCGCCGCCGCTCTCCAGTTGGGCATTGGCGGCGTTCACGACTGCGTCGACGTCTGACTGCTGTGAAATATCGCCGGTCACGCATTCCATCAACGGGTGAGACATGGGGCCTCCTTGGCGTGGCTAGGGGGTGAGAGGGGGGTGAGAAAGGGTGGCGAAGGGATTGCGAAAGGCCTCACGCAAGAGTGGCGGCTAGGGCCTTCTAGGGCAAGGGGTGGACGGGCAGGCGGTCGATATCGTCGCGGCGGTCGCGGGCCAGCGGTAGGCGCGCACGTGCCTCCATCAGCTGTTGGCGATCCAGCTCCCAGCAGACGATGCCTTCCTGGTGGCTCAATGGTTGGGCTGGGATATCGGCCGTCAACAGGGGCGGACACAGGGTGGAGTGCCCCCAGTCGTCCCCCGCACGATTGAGGCTCAGCCAGTAGCATTGATGCTCCATGGCACGGGTCGTGATGAAGCTATGCCAGCTGGCGAAGGAAAAGTCGCGAGTAAAGGCCACTGGATGGAGCATCAGGTCCACCCCCTGCTGGCGGTAGCGGGCCGCCAGCTCGCCGAAGCGCAGGTCATAGCAGATCATGACGCCGACCCTCCATCCCGCTACATCGAACGTGACCAGGCGGTCTCCTGGGACAAAATGGCCCGCCTCGGCACTCGCGCCGAATTGCGCGCAATGTAACTTGTCATAGACAGCGCTGATCTCGCCGTCTGGTCCGACCACAACCTGGCTGATGTGTCGTCTCAAGCCTGCGGGAGTATCAGCAGCGCGGCGGGCGAGACCAAAGGCGATGAAGCAGCCGAGCTCGGAGGCCAGGTCTCGATGCAGCTGCACCACCGGCCCCTTGAGATCGTCGTCCAGTTGGTCGAGGTGATCAAAGGCGGCATCGCTGTATTCCTGAGACGACAGTTCCGGCAGCACGATGAGATCCGGTTGATGGTGACGGGCCGCCTGGCGCAGGTCTTGCGCGAGCCGTGTCAGGTAGCCGAGCTGTTCGTTGCGGGTCCGGGTGGTGGGGATTGCGGTCTGACAGGCCAGTAGTCGCATCGGATTCTCGTGTCAGGAAATGTCCAAGATTACCTGCCGTGCAGGCGTGACGACAGTCATGGGTGTGGCACCTTTGTCCGCAGCGACTATGCTCACGATGAGTGCTGGTGTCTGCATGGACGCTGATGCAAGGTGGCAGGGCAGCCGCGGCGGCTTTGCTGGATGGGCCTGTCACAGGCTGATGGTCGGGTAAGGAGGAAAGGTCGTCGTAAAATTAACGCCCACTAAACGTTAGCGGTAGCTAAACTCTCGTTTTACAATGGATATGCCTGGACCCTTCAGGTGAATTTCCCGCTAAAGTAGTGACGATTGGACGCTTTGCCGGCCCAGGAGGGGCAGGGTAGAGTTCCATGCTGTCAACGTCGACAATACCAAAAGAGGTGTGACCATGAAGCGCCATGCTTTCTCCGCCGCTGCTCTGTCCAGCGCCATTCTGGGAACTGCCATGTTCGCGTCCCCGGCCATGGCCCAGGATCAGGAACAGTTCATCACCATCGGCACCGGTGGTCAGACCGGCGTGTATTACGTCGTTGGGCAGTCCGTCTGCCGCTTCGTTAATCGCAATAGCGACGAGACGAACATTCGCTGTAACGCGCCCTCTACTGGGGGTTCTGTGGCCAACGTCAATGGCATTCGCAGCGGCGAGTTGACCATGGGTGTGGCGCAGTCTGATGTGCAGTATCAGGCCTACAACGGCACTGGCAACTTCGAAGGTGACGCCTACGAAGATCTGCGCGCCGTCTTCAAGGTGCATGGTGAGCCGCTGACGATCCTGGCCCGTGCTGATTCCGGCATCGAGAGCCTGGATGATCTGGCTGGCAAGCGCGTCAACATCGGTAATCCGGGTTCCGGTCAGCGCAACACCATGGAAGTGGTGATGGACGCCAAGGGCTGGACCGAAGACACCTTCTCCCTGGCTTCCCAGCTGGACGCGGCCGAAATGGCCTCTGCCCTGGCGGACAACAACATCGATGCCATGGCCTATGTGGTCGGCCACCCCAATGGCTCCATCCAGGAAGCCACCACCACGGTCGACGCGCGCCTGGTGCCCCTTAACGATGACGCCATCAAGGGACTGGTCGAGGAATATCCCTACTATTCCATGTCCACCATCCCGGGCGGCCTGTACAAGGGCAACGATGAGGACGTCGAAACCTTCGGTGTCGCGGCCACCTTCGTGACCAGCGCTGAAGCCGACGACGAACTGGTCTACCAGACCGTCAAGGCAGTGTTCGACAACTTCGACCGCTTCAAGCGCCTGCACCCGGCCTTCGAAACGCTGGATCCGAAGGACATGGTCTCCAATGGCCTGTCTGCCCCGCTGCACGAAGGTGCCGCTCGCTACTATCGTGAGCAGGGCTGGATCGAGTAACGGATTACCGTTACACGGATATCCGATGCATTTCTGCGCGGTCAGCCAGTGGGCGGCCGCGCAGTGCGTTGTGGACCGGCGACGAGATGAGCCAGTCATTGTCTCGTCAGCATCTGCAACGCGCCCGTTCATTCGGGCCTCAGGGGATGGTGGCCGCGGCCAACCATCATCACGATTCCTCTCCCAAGGCAGGGCACGCTTATGACTGAGGACAACAAAAGATCCACGGCGGCAGAAGTGGATCTTGAGGACATGGTCGCCTCCAGCGACTCAGGCTCGCGCAATCCGGCGGGTGGACCAGGCAAACTGCTGGTGGGGGTTGCCGCAGCGTGGTCGCTGTTTCAGCTATGGATAGCCTCGCCGCTGCCGTTCATGGCGGGCATTGGCGTCTTCAATGCCACCGAAGCGCGCTCCATACACCTGGCCTTTGCGCTGTTCCTGGCATTCATGGCGTATCCCGCCACCAAGCGCTCGCCGCGCGATCGTATTCCTTTGCAGGATTGGGTGCTGGGCATTCTTGCCGCCTGTGCCGGCGCGTACATGTTTGTGTTCTACGAGCAGCTTGCCCAGCGTCCTGGTGCACCGATTCTGCAGGACGTCATCGTCGGTGTGGCCGGTCTGGTGCTGTTGCTGGAGGCGACTCGGCGCGCGCTCGGGCCGCCGCTCATGATCATTGCCTCGATCTTTATCATTTATTCACTGGCAGGCCCGTGGATGCCCGGCATCCTGGCGCATCGCGGTGTCAGTCTGTATGGCTTGGTCAATCATCAGTGGCTGACCACCCAAGGCGTGTTTGGTATCGCCCTGGGAGTGTCGACCAGCTTCGTCTTCCTGTTCGTGCTCTTCGGCGCCTTGTTGGACAAGGCTGGCGCGGGTAACTATTTCATCAAGGTCGCCTTTTCTCTGCTGGGCCACTACAAGGGCGGGCCGGCCAAGGCTGCCGTGGTGGCATCGGGCATGACGGGGCTGATTTCTGGCTCTTCCATTGCCAACACGGTGACTACCGGCACGTTCACCATTCCGATGATGAAGCGTGTGGGCTTTTCCTCCGAGAAGGCGGGCGCGGTGGAGGTCTCCTCCTCGGTCAACGGCCAGATCATGCCGCCGGTCATGGGGGCGGCAGCCTTTCTGATGGTGGAATACGTCGGTATTTCCTACGTGGAGGTGATCAAGCACGCCTTCCTGCCGGCGCTGATTTCCTATATTGCCTTGATCTACATCGTTCACCTCGAGGCGCTCAAGGCCAATATGCAGGGCCTGGAAAGCTCCAACCCGCCGAAGCCCCTGGTGCGCAAGGTGATCGGGTTCCTCGGTGGTCTGCTGCTGATGATGGTGGTGGCGCTGGGCGTCTACTACGGCCTTGGCTGGCTGAAACCGGTACTGGGCGATGCCACTCCCTGGGTCGTTGCGGTGGCGCTGGCCGTGGTCTATGTGGCCCTGCTCAAGCTTGCAGCGGGATATCCTGAGCTGGAGCTGGATGACCCCAACGAGCCTATCTACACCTTGCCGCAGACGCGCCCGACGGTCATGGTGGGTCTGCAGTATCTGCTGCCGGTCATCGTTCTGATCTGGTGCTTGATGGTGGAGCGTCTTTCGCCTGGGCTGTCGGCTTTCTGGGCCACGGTCTTCATGGTCTTCATCATGCTGACCCAGCGTCCGATCATGCACGCCTTCCGTGGCCGCGGCGATTTTGCCAAGGACCTGCGTGAAGGCGGCATGGACCTGTGGAACGGCCTGGTCACCGGCGCCCGCAACATGATCGGTATCGGTATCGCCACGGCGACGGCCGGCATCATTGTCGGTGCCGTGTCTCAGACCGGGGTGGGGCTGGTGCTCGCGGACGTGGTGGAAATCCTGTCCATGGGCAACCTGATGCTGATCCTGTTCTTCACTGCCGTGCTCAGCTTGATCCTGGGAATGGGGCTACCGACTACGGCCAACTACATCGTGGTGTCGGCGCTGCTGGCACCGGTGATCGTACAGCTAGGTGAACAGAACGGGTTGCTGGTGCCGTTGATCGCCGTGCACCTGTTTGTGTTCTATTTCGGCATCATGGCGGACGTCACTCCGCCGGTGGGGCTGGCTTCCTTCGCTGCCGCGGCGGTCTCGGGAGGCGACCCCATTCGTACCGGGTTCCAGGCGTTCTACTACAGCCTGAGAACGGCCGCACTGCCGTTCTTGTTCATCTTCAACACGGACCTGCTGTTGATTGATGTAGCGCCCTTGCAGGGGGTATTGGTGTTCGTGGTGGCGACGATCGCCATGTTGATCTTTGCCGCGGCCACCCAAGGCTACATGCTGACAAGAAACCGCTGGTACGAGAGCATCCTGCTGCTGCTGGTGGCATTCAGCCTGTTCCGCCCGGGCTTCTGGATGGACATGATCCATGACCCGTACCGCAGTATTGCTCCGTCTGAATTTGTCGAGACTTACGGCAAGGTGGACGAAGACAGTACCTTGCGTATCCAGGTCAAGGGCGAAGATGCCTTCGGTGATCCTCTGACCACCTACATGACTCTGCCCGTTGTCGAAGGTGAGAGCGGAGAAGAGCGGCTGCTCAACCTCGGCCTTGAGCTGTACATCGACGATGGGCGTGCCATGGTTGACATGGTGACCTACGGCAGTCAGGCATCGGATCTCGGCTTCGACTTCGATCAGGAGATCGTCGATATTCAGGCGCCAGTGGATCGCTGGCCGAAGGAGTTGATCTGGTTCCCGGCGCTGCTGCTGTTCGCCTTTGTGGTATTGGCGCAGCGCCGTCGTCGCTCGCATGATTCCACCGAGGCTACGGTCTGAGGAGGCCTGACATGTATCAGAAACTGTTGTTGCCGGTCGATCTCAACGAGCCCTCCTCCTGGGAGCGTGCCTTGCCGGTGGCGCTGTCCTTGTGTCGGAACTTTGAGGCCAGCCTGCACCTGGTGACGGTCCTGCCGGACTATCGCATGCCGCTGGTGGGCTCCTATTTCCCCAAGGATTTTGCCAAGAAGGCGCGGGAAGCGTTGCAGAAGGCTCAGAAGGAGTTCATCGACCAGCACGTGCCTGATGACGTCCAGTCTCAGGCCATCATCGTCGATGGGTCTCCATGGGAGGCCATCATCAAGGTCGGCAAGAAGATCGATGCCGACCTGATCGTGATGGCGTCGCATACCAAGCGCAAGTTCTCTGACTACGTGATAGGTCCCAATGCGGAGCATGTGGTGCACCACAGCAAGTGTTCGGTGATGATCGTTCGCTGAGACGCTGGCAGGTTCAGGTGATAGACCGCTATCCGCAGCCCCCTCCTTGTGAGGGGGCTTTTTATTGCACATCTGCCTTGATGTGGCCTCCGCGGTACGGCCTCGAAGACGAGCGAGTGAGTGCCGTCGCAGGCACGTGGCTTTTTCGTAAGCTTGCGTAGGTTCAAGGCGAAGCCCCGGCCCATCAACTACAGTCAAGTGAGAGTCGACCGGCGCCTAGGAGCGCGAAACACCCCTTTGTCAGGCGCTAAGACTCCCATGACGGTTGTGCAACAACCGATGGAATCACTGGTGGCATAACGGGCCGATAGTACAAGCCCTTAGCCGTTGGTAGAGGGGGTGAAGATGATGAGTGCAGCAGCTTCACGGCGGGACAAGCTGGCAAGCGGCGCCAGGGTCAAGATCTCCATCAAGAATGTCGGTATGGGACGGCCAAGAGCATGGCTGGCTTCTGGCTTCGAGGACTTCAGGGCGGCAACGGCCGTCAGCCTGTCTTACGGCATGTTCTGGGTAGGGCTCAGTATCGCCGTCACGGCGGGCGCGTTGACCATGGGCCTGTGGCACTGGCTGTTGCCACTGGTGGCCGGGTTCATGTTTATCGGCCCGCTGGTGGCGGTGGGGTCCTACGGGATCAGTCGCGCCCTGGAAGAGGGCCGATCACCGACGCTGGGGGATGCATTTGGCGCCTGGCGCGGTCATGGCGGCCAGCTGGCGATGATGGGCGTGATGATGATGATCTTCTTCCTCGCCTGGATTCGCCTGGCCACCTTGCTGTTCGCGCTGTTTTTCGGTCTGCAGTCTCCTGATCCGGCAACCGTCTATGCCTCCTTGCTGACCACTCCTGAAGGGTTCGGCATGCTGGCCGTGGGGTTGGCGGTGGGTTGTGTACTGGCTTTTGGCGCCTTCTCGATCAGTGTGGTTGCGATTCCGACGCTGATGGATCAGGACCTGACGTTTATGGAAGGGATCGAGGCCAGCATCCGCTCGGTGGCCAGAAATTTCCGCCCGATGCTGCTGTGGGCGGCTATCCTGACCGGCTGTGTGTTGATCGGGATGGCGACCTTCTATATCGGGCTGGCCTTGATCTTGCCGGTGCTGGGGCACGCCAGCTGGCACGCCTACGAGGATCTCGTGGTGTGCGAAATGGTGGACGAGTCCGACGCCTGAGCCTGACGACAGGCGTCGGCGTAGGGCTCAGCACCCGGATCTGGCGCCTGGGTCTGGTGCCTGGGTCTGGCATCTGAGAGTGATTCGCAGCGGCGAAGGGACTTACCTCCTGTTCAAGGCCCAGTTTTCTTGAATCAGCAAAGGCGGGCCGCTTGCTGGACTGACCTTTTGTGCGCGATGACGTACTCTACACCTGCGTAACGTGTCAGGAGTGGTCATGCGGGTGCCAGGGTTTTTTCGCCAAGTGGTCGTGCTGTTGGGAATGTTGCTGGTAGCGGAAGTGGGGCACGCCCACTCCTTGCCTGCTCCAGAGGGGCCAGTACTGCTGAAGATGTCGGGCGACATCGACAACGCCAATGTGGGAAATCAGCTGTGGCTGGATCGTCAGATGCTCGAGCAACTTGAAGGGCGGGAGCTTACGACCGATACCCCCTGGCACCGTCAGGCGAGTCGTTTCAAGGGCCCGCTTCTTCGCAGTGTCCTCGAATTGGCGGGCGTCAGGGCTGGGCACATCCGGGTGCATGCCTTGAACGGGTTTGTGGCGGATATTCCGGTGTCCGATGCCCAGCGCTACGACGTGATACTGGCGATGTCCCAGGACGATAACGTCATGTCGGTGCGAAACTTTGGCCCGTTGTTTGTGCTCTATCCCTTCGATGACCACCCTGAGCTGCACAACGAAACCATCCAATTTCGCTCGGTGTGGCAAGTGGATGCGATCGAGGTGCCTTAAGGCCCATGAGCTGCGGTGACAAGCCTCAGGCGGGTACGTCGAACGCCAGGCAATGAGGAATCGGTGGTGCAAAGTGTGGTGGGAGGTGGTTTGCAGACCTGCAAGGAGGCAGTGCCGCGCGTGCACGTCGTAGAAGTAACAGCAGTCAGAGCAGCAGCCGGCAGAAGCCTCATCGGCTCGTGTCGTCATCCGCTGCGGCGTAGATGTGTGCACCCATGGCGGGAGGAGGGCGCCTTGGGCGTCCGCGTCGCATGAGGCGCTATCCGCTTCGGCTTGTCTTCAGCGCCGTGGCCGCGCTGGCCTTTTTTGCCGCCGCCATGGTGGTGATCGGGCTGGTCGCGTGGCGCCAGGACAACCTGGCCCACCGGGTGATGGAAGACGTGACCTGGCACAGCTACAGGCTGGACCGGGACACCGTGCAGCTTCGCAACCTTCTGCTGTTTGGCGAACATGGAGCGCATGGTGTCGCCGATTTCAGGCTGGAGTTTGATCTGCTCTACAGCCGTTTAAACCTGTTTCAGCATAGCGATATCAGTGAGTTGTTGGAGCAAGCGCCAGCGGCACGCCGTCAGTTGTCCTTGATCACGGACCTGATGAAAGACCTGGACGCGGAAGTGAGTGTGCTGTCAGCACTGGACAGCGATACTGTGGCCCTCCTCGATCAGCGACTGGTCCGCCTGAGTACGGAGACCGAGCGCTTGATCATGGCCGTCAACGGCTACCTGGCCGAGGTCAATACCGAGGAGCGTCAGCGGCTCCAGTGGTTGTATGTGCTGTTGCTGGTGATGATTCTGGGCATGACCCTGGCTGGGGGCGTCATGCTTACTGTGCTGCTCAAGGAAGCGCGGGACAACGAGGCGTCTCGCAAGGCCTTGGAGACTTTGAGCGGTGAGTTGGAGATCAGTGCACGGCGGGCCCAGTCTGCCAGCCAGGCCAAGTCGGATTTTCTGGCCACCGTCAGTCATGAAATACGCACCCCGCTCAATGGCGTCATCGGCATGAGTGAGCTGTTGAGTGACCTTGATCTACCTGAACGCGCCGATCACTACTCTCGCACGATCCATTCCAGTGCCCGTCAGTTGATGGGCATGATCGATGACATTCTGGACTTTTCCAAGATCGAAGCTGGCCGCATGGAGGTGGACGTGCAGCCGGTGCAGCTGGACCGGCTGGTGGAAGAAACCCTCGATCTTTTCCGTCCCAAGGCCCTGACCAAACGGCTGAAATTGCTGAGCCACATGGATGACACCTTGCCGCCATGGATTGAAGGCGACCCCGGGCGGCTGCGCCAAGTGGTGCTGAATCTGCTGGCCAATGCGATCAAGTTTACCGATCGCGGCATGGTGCGTCTTTCCGTGACGCGGCTGGCCGATGAGCGGATCCAGTTTGATGTGGTCGATACCGGTCAGGGTGTGGATGCCTCGCTGCTGCCCCAGCTGTTCGAGCCGTTCAGGCAAGGTGACGCGTCGGTGGCACGGCGTTACGGGGGGACAGGGCTGGGGCTTGCCATCTCCAAACGGCTGGTGGAGTCGATGGGCGGAGAGATCGGCGTCGATAGTCGCTGGGGCAAGGGCAGCCGATTCTGGTTCAGCTTACCTCTGGTGGCCTGTGAGCAGGACGAGCGTGCCATGCCGGCGGCCCCCTCCGGGCGCCCGCGGGTGGCCCCGAAGCAGCTGGCCGAAGCGGATCTGCTGGTGGTCGAAGATAACCTGGTCAACCAGGAGGTGGCCATGGCGATGCTCGAACGCCTGGGTTGCGCCGCGACTCTGGCGGCCAGTGGCAAGGAAGCGCTGGCACTGTGCGGCGAGCGTCGCTTCGATCTGATTCTGATGGATATTCAGATGCCGGACCTTGATGGGCGAGAAGTGACGCGGCGCTTGCGTAGCTTTGCCGACTGGCGGCGGGACGTACCGATCGTGGCCATGACCGCAGGTGGCGCCAGCCATGATGAGGCAGACTGCCTGGCTGTCGGGATGAATGACTACCTTAACAAGCCGCTGCTGATGGGCACCTTGCTCAGCGTTCTCAAGCGCTATCTGCAAGGAGAGGGGCATGCTGTCGAGGGAGCGAGCGCGGCGACCTCGCTGATCAACGTCAAGACACTGGATGCGTTGGACGAGGGCCTGGGCGGCGAGCGCAGAAACGCCTTGGTCAAGCTGTTCGGGCGTCAGGCGCGAGCCCGGCTGCCGGATATCGAGCGGGCCTATCGCGAGGGCGAAGATGAACCCTTGGCGCGCCTTGCCCACCAGCTTCGCGGTGAAGCCGCGGGAGTCGGGGCCCAGGCCGTGGCGGAAGCCGCCCAAGCCCTGGAGTTCTGGGTCAGGGAAGGGCGTTCCACGGAAGCGCGGGGCGTGATCGACAGCTTGCCCGATCTGCTGGAGCGAACCCTGGAGGCCTACGCTCAGAGCCAATACCGTTTCCCGCTGGCATGACATTGGCTCCGGCATGGCATTGGCTCTGACATGGCCCTGGCTCTGGCATGGCCTTGGCTAGAGCGCGGGCGACAGTAGCGTTACGCCCCAAGGGCAAGTCATCCTTGAGGAGTGATCCTTGAGGAGTGATCCTTGAGGAGTGATCCTTGAGGAGTGATCCTTGAGGAGTGATCCTTGAGGAGTGATCCGCGTATCGCGCAATGACCTGGACGCTGTCAAGAGCGGTAACTGGTGGGCAACGGCCGCCGCCAGCGCGGATGGCGCGGTACGACGGTGCGCTGGGGCTTATAGCGTCCATTGACCGCCTCCAACGCCAGATCCAGGGCCTTGTGGGCGATGGTCTGGTGATCCTGGACGGCGGAGTTGACCGCCAGCGGCAAAAAGTCCAGCAGCCGGTTGTCACCGAAGCTGGCCATGGCCAGGCGAGAGGGAAGCCCTCCGCGGGCGATCAACTCGTCCAGCGCACCCTCCAGCAGAATGTATGAGGCGGTAACCAGCGCATCCGGCAGTCCGTTGGCATCCATGTACTCGCCAAGCATTCTGGCGCCTTCCTCCCGAGCATACTGATGGCCGCTGGCCAGCGTGCACTCCAGCTCGCGCCCTTCGATGCCGCGGTGGAAGCCGGCGCGACGCTCGGCGGTGATCGACAGGTGGGGTACCGCGTCCAACCACAGAATGCGTTTTACCGAGGACGTCATCAACGACCGTGTCAGCTGTTCCGCTGCATTGGCGTCATCACTGACGACGCTGGCGAACTGGTCAGCCGACAGTCCTCGGTCAATGGCGATGACGGGCAGGCCCTCTGCCATCATGTCGGCGTAGAAGATTTCCGGCTGCTCCAGACAGCTTGCGACGATAAGTGCCTCGCAGCGCTGAGCCCGAAGTGCCAGGGCCAGGTCCTTCTCACTTTCCGGCTGGTCGTCGGAGCCCACAATCAGCAGCTGGTAGCCCGCGGCCCTGGCACCTCGTTCCAGGTGCTTGGCGAGCCTGGCATAGCTGGAGTTCTCCAGGTCAGGAATGATCAAGCCAAGAATACGGCTGGTCCCTCTGCGCAAGGCGGCGGCCTGGGCGTCAACACGATAGCCATGCTCGCGGACCACGGCCATGACGCGATCCACCGTGTCCTGACGAATGCGACGCTCCTTGGCCTTGCCATTCACGATGTAGCTGGCGGTGGTGCGAGAGACGCCTGCCAAGCGAGCGATTTCGGCCAGGGTCATGCGGTTTACTCCCTCTTGTGGATGCCACGGTATCGGCGTAGGTGTTGCCGGGAAGACGGCGGCGCCGGTTCATGCCTGCGCTGTCACGTACCTGCGCGAGATGCGCGCAGGGATAGTCTACCTGTTGGCGGTCGCGGTGCCCCCTGCCAAAGTCTTAACAAACGCGACTTGCCTTATGCGCTGAATCGTACCAGCATTGTGCCATGGTGAGGTGACACGATTCAGCTTTGTGACAGATCAAACGCCAGACCTGGCCGAGCAGGGACAAGGCTCGCTGGCCCAGCAACGCCATGGTCCCGGCGATCCCGCCTGTCTCGTATCACCCTAGTGACTGTTCATTACCGGTGGGGCCCGCAGGTGCCTCGCCCAGGAGAACTTCAGATGCTGACGCTGAATGCCGACGACGTCTTGCTGGACTGTCGTGCCGAGAGCTGGCGCCACGCCCTGGATACGGCCTTCGACGCGCTGAAAGCGGCCGATCTGGTAGAAGATGGCTATCGCCAGGGACTGCACGACAGGGAAGCCCAGTCGTCTACCTGGTTAGGCAACGGGATTGCGATTCCTCATGGAACTCCCGCCAGTCGCGAGGCTGTGCGGCAGACAGGGGTACAGGTATTGCAGTTTCCCGAGGGGGTCGAGTGGCACGATGGCCAGCGGGTACACGTGCTGGTGACGATCGCTGCCCAGAGCGACGAGCACCTCGATATTCTGCGTAGCCTGACCCATGTGCTGGACCAGGAGGGAGTGTCGCAGCAGCTGGCGGCGGCGACCACCGCCGCTGAGGTGGTGGCACTGCTTGGACGCAAGGTGGTGAGCGCCCGGCTCGACGCAAAGACGTTGGTGCTCAACCAGGCCGGGCAGGACATGTTTGACCTGCTGCTGGCGGGCGCGCAGCGACTCAGGCATCTCGGCCTGGTCGATGGCCGCTTTGTCGGGGACGTGCTTGAGCAAGCGCCTGCTGCCCTCGGCCATGGTCTGTGGCTGTATGCCAGCGACACCGGGGTGGCGGAGCCAGGCATGGCTGTGGTTACCCCTGCCGCTGCCATCGAGCATCAGGGTGGCCGGATCAAGGCCGTGCTGTGCCTTGCGGCCCAGGGGGAGGCGGGCCGGCCACTGGCAGACGCGGTCCTGTCCTTGGTCGACGCCCTGGCGTCGACCCCGGCACCTGAGCTGGACGAGGGTGATGCCGATGCCTGGCTGAGCCTGCTGGCTGGCGAAGGCGGTGGCGTGGCTAGCCGGCGGGTGCAGCTGCTCAACGCTCATGGGCTGCATGCGCGCCCCGCCAAGGTGCTGGTGCAGAAGGCCCGTGAAGCGGGGGTGGCAGTGCAAATACGCCTGGCTGACGGAGGTGGCCAGCCGGTCTCGGCGGCGTCCTTGACCAAGGTGATTGGCCTGGGTGCGCGTCGCGGCCAGGAACTCGTGCTGTCAGCGCGAGGCGATGGCGCTGAAATGGCCCTGGAGCAGCTGGCCGAGGCCATCACGGACGGTCTTGGCGAGCACGTTACGCCGCTGTCTGCCACCGCGACAGCGACACCCGCGGCGATGGCGGCAGACACGCTGGACAGTGAAGTCCCGACAGTGCCCCAGGAGGATGAACCTGTCACCGCGGTTGCCGCCTCTCCTGGACTGGCAGTGGCGCCGCTGTACGTGCTGAAGACACCGCGCTTCGACTATCCCGAGCATGCCGCCGACCCTGCCGCGGAAAAGGCCCGTCTGGCCGATGCCATTCAGCAGGGTGCCGATCAGCTCGAGGCATTGATTCGCAGTACCGCAGGCGGCGAGGTCGCGGCAATCCTCTCGATGCACCAGGAAATGCTGGATGATCCCGAACTGGCCGAGGCCTCGCGTGAGGGAATCGATGAAGGGTTATCCGCTGAGGCGGCCTGGTGGCAAGCGATCGACGTGGCCGCGCGGGCCCAGGAGCAGCTGGCAGATCGGTTGCTGGCCGAACGTGCCGCGGATCTGCGCGATGTTGGGCGGCGCGTGCTGGGCATTCTGTGTCAGATCGAACTACCGCAACCGCCGGATGAGCCTTACCTGCTGGTCACCGATGATATCGGCCCGTCAGATGTGGCTCGCCTGGACACCCAGCGGGTGAGGGGCATCGTCACGGCACGTGGTGGTGCGACGGCGCATAGCGCCATCCTGGCAAGAGCGCTGGGGATACCCGCCGTGGTGGGGGCTGGCGCTGGCGTGCTGCAGCTGACCAGCGGCACCGACATGCTGTTGGATGGCGACGAGGGCTGGGTCGTGGCGGCCCCGACGGCCGAGCGCCGCGAGCGCTTCGCGTCGCGCATGGAAGAGCTCGAGGCGCTCAAGGAAAAGGCGTGGGAGGCCCGTTTCAGTGAGGCGCGCACAGGCGATGGCCAGCGTATCGAGGTGATGGCCAATCTGGGTAATACCGCCCACGCACATGACGCCGTCTCCCGCGGCGCGGAAGGCGTCGGGCTGCTGCGTACCGAGTTTCTGTTCATGGCCCACGCCTCGCTGCCCGATGTGGCCACCCAGGAGCGCGAGTATCGTGAAGCGATGGACGCCCTGGACGGTCGTCCGCTGGTCGCGCGCACGCTGGACGTGGGCGGTGACAAACCCCTGTCCTATTGGCCGCTGCCCCAGGAAGATAATCCCTTCCTGGGACTTCGCGGCATTCGTCTGGCGCTCAAGCGTCCCCAGGTCTTGCGCGATCAATTTACCGCGTTGATCAAGGCCGCCGCAGGCCGTCCGCTGCGCATCATGCTGCCGATGGTCAAGGATGTGGCGGAGTTTCGCGCTGCCCGCGCCATCTTTGATGAGGTGCTGGAGACGCTGGGGGTGAGTCATGACGGGGAATCGCTCCAGCTGGGCGTCATGATCGAGGTTCCCTCCTGCGCCTTGCTGGCGCCGAGCCTGGCCCCAGAGGTCGATTTCTTTTCGATCGGGACCAATGACCTGACCCAGTACACCCTGGCGATCGACCGGGGCCACCCGGAGCTGTCTGCTGACTCCGATGGCCTGCACCCGTCGGTATTGAGGCTGATTCGAATGACCGTGCAAGCCGCTCATGACCATGGCAAGTGGGTCGGTGTATGCGGCGAGCTGGCCAGTGACCGCCAGGCGATCCCGGTGCTCGCAGGCCTGGGCATTGACGAGCTGTCGGTCAGCGCGCGCCAGGTACCCATGGTCAAGGCCAGACTGGCGAGCGTGACGATGGACAAGGCGCGCGAGCTCGCCGCCCTGTCTCTGGCACAGCCCACCGCCAGTGACGTGCGCCGCGCGCTGGAGGCCCAGCAATGAGCCGGAACCAGGACGAGGCCTACAAGGCCCCGGTGCTGACGATCTCGGCCAATCCCGCGCTGGATCTATCGGTAGGGCTTGCGCAGCTGGTGCCGGGTGCGCTGCATCGCGCTGAATCGGTGGAACTGACCGCGGCGGGCAAGGGCGTCAACATGGCGCGTGTGCTGGCCGCACTGGGTCATCCGGTGTGTGTGACCGGCTTCCTTGGCAAGGACAACGACGCCGCCTTTGTCGACGCCTTTGCCGACATGGGGGTCGAAGACGCCTTCGTGCGGCTGCCAGGGGCTACCCGTATCAATACCAAGCTGACCGAGCAGGATGGTCGCGTCAGTGACATCAATGCGCCGGGGCTGGCGCTCGAGGAAGAGCACTGGCAACGCTTGCTCGACACCCTGGATCAGCGCCTGAGCCAGCCTCAGCTGCGGCCTGCGGCGGTCATGATTGGGGGGAGTCTGCCTCCGGGAATTGCCCCCCAGGCCCTGGGTGAGTTGATCTCTCGGGTCAAGGCCGCCGGGGTCCCGGTGTGGGCAGATACCAGCGGTGAAGCTCTGCGAGTCGCGGTCAAGGCCGGCGCCGATGCGGTCAAGCCGAATGTGGAAGAGCTGGCTGACTGGGCCGGGCGTGCGCTGCCCGGTGATGACGCCATCCACCAGGCGACCTTGGAGTTGTTCGCTGCCGGCGTCGGTGATGTGGTGGTCTCGGCCGGGGCTTCTGGAGTGACCTGGTTGGGTCAGCAGGGGCTGTGGCAGTCGCTTCCCCCTGCCGTCAAGGTCAGCAACACCGTATGTGCCGGAGACACCCTGTTCGCCGGACTGCTCCATGGGGTGCTGTGTGAGTGGTCTGCCGAGCAGGCGTTGAGATTCGCCACGGCGCTATCCGCCGAAGCGGTGCGCCATACCGGTGTCGGATGTAGCGACGCCGGCGACTTTTCCGATCTTCTTTCCGACACCAGGGTGCGACGCCGCAATGACGTCGAAGCCCGGGGAGTAATGGCATGAATGTGATTGTGCTGACGAACTGCCCGAGTGGCAGCGTCACGAGCTATCTGGCGGCTCAGCGCCTGGAGCCTGCAGCCAAGGCCAAGGGCTGGCAGGTATCCGTCGAGATGCATTCGAACCTGGCCAAGGTCGAGGCGCTGTCCAACGACACCCTGGCCGCGGCTGAACTGGTCATCGCCGTTGGCGAGCCGCTGGCAGGGGCGCATCGTTTCAGCGGCAAGCGGCTGTATCGCGGCCAGCTGGCCGACGCGCTGGGCGATCCTGATGCCTTTCTCGACAAGGCGGCGCGTGATGCGCAGGTTTTTACACCGCTCAATGACGGCGCCGAGGGGCAGTCAGCGGGCGCTGTCGCGGAGCCGGGAAGCAGTGCGTGTATTGTGGCGGTGACCGCTTGTCCCACCGGGGTGGCGCACACCTTCATGGCGGCCGAGGCACTGGCGGAGGCCGGGCGTGCCTCGGGTCACCAGATTCGCGTCGAGACTCAAGGGTCGGTGGGTGCTCAGGACCAGCTGACGTCCGAGGAAATCGCTAGCGCCGATGTGGTCATTCTGGCCTGTGATATCGAAGTGGACCCCAGCCGTTTTGCTGGCAAGCGGATCTATCGTACGTCCACCGGCAACGCCCTGAAGAAGTCTCGTCAGACGATCGAGGCTGCCTTGCAGGAGGCGAGCCTTGAAAGTGGTGGCGAGCAGGCCAAGGCCGAGTCCGCCAAGAGTTTCAAGGAAAAGGGGGTCTACAAGCACCTGTTGACCGGTGTGTCCTTCATGCTGCCCATGGTGGTGGCTGGCGGTCTGCTGATTGCATTGTCCTTTGTCTTCGGGATCGAAGCGTTCAAGGAAGAGGGCACACTACCGGCTGCGCTGATGGAGATAGGTGGTGGCACCGCCTTTGCCCTGATGGTGCCGGTGCTGGCCGGCTACATCGCCTATTCCATCGCCGATCGACCCGGCATTGCACCCGGCATGATTGGCGGCATGTTGGCCTCGAACATTGGCGCGGGGTTTATTGGCGGCATCCTTGCCGGCTTTCTGGCCGGCTACGTGGCCAAGGCGGTGACGCGCTACGTCAGGCTGCCCTCCAGCGTCGAGTCGCTCAAGCCGATCCTGATTATCCCGCTGGTCGCGAGCCTGGTAACGGGGCTGGTGATGATCTACGTGGTCGGCGAGCCGGTGGCACAGCTGCTGACAGCCCTGACCTCGTTTTTGGAAAGCATGGGATCCACCAACGCGGTGCTGCTGGGCATCCTGCTCGGCGCGATGATGTGCTTTGACCTTGGCGGACCGGTCAACAAGGCGGCGTATACCTTCGGCGTGGGTCTACTGGCCTCGGAAACCTATGCCCCCATGGCGGCCATCATGGCGGCTGGCATGGTGCCTGCGATTGGCATGGGGATTGCCACTTTTGTGGCCGGGCGAAAGTTCGCAGATGCGGAGCGTGAAGCGGGCAAGGCATCCTTTGTGCTGGGCATGTGCTTTATCAGTGAAGGCGCCATTCCCTTTGCGGCCAAGGATCCGCTGCGAGTGATTCCGGTCAGCATGCTGGGTGGAGCCATCACCGGGGCCATCTCCATGCTGGTGGGGGCCAAGTTGATGGCACCTCATGGCGGCGTCTTCGTGCTGCTGATCCCTAACGCCATCACGCCGGTGTTGTGGTACCTGCTGGCCATCGTCGCCGGATCGCTGGTGACAGGCCTTGGTTATGCGGCGATCAAACGCAGTGAGGTGTCTGCCATGCCCGTCGGCGAAAGCAGCTGATGGAAAGGTGACACGCTGCACAGGTGTGGTGCATTGATGTGACCCGAAGGGTCCTGTCGGTGCGATGGTCAGGCTCGGCCCCTTGGTGGGTCGGGCCTTTTTTCTGTAAAAGTGATTTTTTTCGAGAAGATAAACTGTCATTTGGCGAAGGTGCCAAGAGAAAGATGACGCCCACTGGCGCTGTGTCATAATGGCTTGGATTTTGCTTGATAAAGCATGTACCGACGTTGCCGCTGCCGCTGACTACCCTAGCCGCCGCGGCGTGGGCCTTACCGGGCCCGTAGTAACCCCTACCCTGGGTATCTGGAGGCGTTCGGCGCTGATCGCGCGGCGACTCCGGTTGATGAGGAGATCCCATGTCAAGCAAACCTGTCACATTGATGGTGGCACGCCGCGTCGCACGAGGCCGCTACCATGACTTTACCGTCTGGCTCGACGAAGGCCGTGAACTTGCCGCGGATTTTCCCGGTTACCTTGGTTCCGGCATCCTGGCACCGCCTCCCGGGGACGACGAGTACCAGATCATCTTTCGCTTTCAGGACTCCGACACCCTGGCCCGCTGGGAGCATTCGGCCTCTCGCCGCGCTTGGCTTGAGCGTGGTGCCGGGCTGTTTGATGCTCCGCTAGAACGCCGCGCGGTGGGACTGGACAGCTGGTTTTCGTCGCCTGGACCGAGAGTCCCCCCGCGCTGGAAGCAGGCCATCGCCATCTGGCTGGCGTTTTTTCCCGTGTCGCTGATGTTCCAGTGGGGGTTGGGGGATGCGCTGGCGACACTGCCGATGGTGCCTCGTGTGCTGGCCAGCACATTGATGCTGACGCCGGTCATGGTGTTCCTCTTCATCCCCCTGTCCACGCGCCTGTTGGCGCCTTGGCTGCAGGCCCCCACGCGGCGCCTGCCGCGGTTCAAGCTACGCCGAAGCTGAGCCAGCCGAGTTCACACCAGAGCATTGAGTCGTGACCCTGGCGGCACCTACACTCAAGGGAGCGCGGTGCGACACGCCGTGCGCCCCTGTGTGCAGGAGCCGAGGACCTTCAATGGCGGATAGGAATAGGGTTCTGGACAGTGAGACGGATCGTGGGACGGATAGCGGGATATCCGCCCCGGTCGCGCGCGACCACGAGGCGCTTGGCCTGAGCGTGGCGTGTAGTCGCGATCCCCGGCCTGGGGCAGCGGCGCAGGAGTTGAAGCAAGGACTCGATCACCCCGATCTTGGGTTCGTGCTGTTCTTCGTCAGTGCCGAATACCCGCTGGACGAGCTGGCCGAGGCGATCGACGCCAGGTTTGGTGAACTGCCGGTGGCCGGGTGTACCAGCGCGGGGGAGATTACGCCAACTGGCTATGCCCGCGGCTCCATCGTGGCCATCGGCTTTGATCGTCGGCACTATGGCGTCGCCACGACCCTGATCGAGGAACTGGATGACGTCACATTGCCGGACGCGCAGCGTCGGGTCGAGGCGCTGTTAAGCAGCGCACGGCGACGACTGCCGGGGAAGGCGTTTGCGCTGACGCTGCTCGATGGCCTGTCGGCCAGCGAAGAGCAGGTGCTGGCGACACTCGACGCCGCACTTGGCGGTATCCCGAGCTTTGGCGGCTCAGCGGGCGACGACAATCACCTGGCCCATACCCATGTGTTTACGGCAGGGCGCTTCCACAGTGGTGCTGCGGTTGTCGTGCTGATCACCACCCACCACCCCTTCGAGGTGTTTTCGTCCCACCATCTCAAGGCCCGCAGGGAGAAGCTGGTGGTGACGCGTGCCGACGCCGAGGGGCGGCGCGTGCTGGAGCTCAATGCGCTGCCCGCCGTCGATGAGTACGCGCGGTGGGTGGGAGTGCCAGCCAGCCAGCTCGATGAAGGGGTGTTCGCCCGCTTCCCGCTGGCGGTCAAGCTGGGGGATGCCTACTACGTGCGCTCCATCCAGCGTGCCAATGCCGACGGCAGTCTCAGCTTCTACTGTGCGGTGGAAACCGGCATCGTGCTGACCGCGATGGCTGCCGAGCCCATTCTCACCGCGCTGGAGCACACCCTGAGCGGACTGCGGCAGCGGCTAGGCAGCCCACAGTTGATCATCGGCTGCGACTGCTTTCTACGTCGTCTCGAGATAGAAGCCCTCGATCAGGTGGCAGAGGCCTCCCGCCAGCTGTCCGGGGCATCGGTGCTCGGCTTCAACACCTATGGCGAACAGCACCATGGCATGCACGTCAATCAGACCTTCACGGGGGTGGCGATTGGATCTGGCCGGTGAGCGACAGCCGAGTACCTTGACGACGGCGCTGGAACACGAGCTGGAGGAAGAGAACCGGCGACTGCGCAAGATCTGTCAGGCGTTGATGGAACGCGTCGAGTCGGCGGGCATGGGGTCGGCGCCCTATGGCGCCTTCGAACATGCCGTATTGCTGGCGGAGCAGGTGCGCGAACGTACCGAGACGCTGCACCGCACCCTCGATGAGCTGGCAGAGGCCAATGCGCGGCTGGAGGAGGCGCGGCGCGAGGCAGAAGCGGCCAATGCCTCCAAGACACGTTTTCTCGCGGCGGTCAGCCACGATCTGCTGCAACCCTTGAACGCAGCCAGACTGTTTGCCAGCGCTCTGGAAGAGCAGCAGCTAGGCCATGAGCCCGGTCGCCTGGTCCACCGCATCGATCGCTCCCTGGCGGATGTGGAGTTGCTGCTGGGGACGCTGGTGGATATCTCGCGGCTCGATGCGGGCGTGCTGACGCCGGATATCGCCCCCTTTTCAGTGGCGCAGCTGCTGGACGTGCTGGCGGAAGAATGCCGCCAGATGGCGGGGGCGCGGGGGCTGGCGTTGCGCTACGTCGCCAGCAGCGCCTGGGTCGCCTCGGACCTGGCCCTGCTGGCCCGCGTCATCCGTAATCTGATGTCCAATGCGGTGCGCTATACCGAGTCCGGACGCGTGTTGCTGGGCTGTCGGCGTCGGCAGATCGGTGGAGCGGCCTGTCTCGAGATTGTGGTCGGCGATACCGGACCAGGCATCGATGCAGCACGCCAGCAGGACATCTTCCTCGAGTTTCGGCGTGGTGATGCCGACGCCAAGGCGCAGGAGCGCGGTCTCGGTCTTGGGCTTGCGATTGTCGAGCGCATCGCGCGCTTGCTGGATCATCCCATTCGGCTGGTCAGCCGGCCCGGGCATGGCGCCTTGTTCTCGGTCACGGTTCCCCTTGTCGAGTCGGTGCCGACGCCGCTGGAGACGCCCGACAGACAGCGCCTGCCCGGGGAAGAGGTGCTGGCGGGCAGCCTGGTCTGGGTACTGGACAACGACCCCGCCATTCTCGACGGGATGCGGGCGCTGCTGGGCGGATGGGGCTGCGAGTCGCGGCTGGCGCTTGAAGTCAGCGAACTTGAGCAAAGCCTGGACAGTGCAGAGGCTGCGCCTGATACCCCTGCGGTACCCAGGGTGGTGATGATCGATTATCACCTGGCCGATGACGAGGAAGATGGGCTCTCCCTGGCCCAGCGTCTTGCCGCCAGCGGGCGCGCTATCGTCCCGATTCTGATCACGGCCAACCACGACGCCGCCATCAAGCGCCGCAGTCGCGAGCAGGGCATCACCTGCCTGTTGAAGCCGGTGAAACCGCTACGGCTACGTCAGGCATTGGTGCATCTATTGAGTTGAGGCGAGCGTGGGAGCCACTGGAAGGTTCGTGTCGCGGCGGTAGGGAGGGGTTGCGTCGGTAGCACTTTGTTTGGGTGGGTGAAGTGATGCAGCTGACTTGGCGCCTGGTGTGCTGCCCTTCCCTACGTCTTCTTCCGGACCCTGGTCACGGCTGTCTGAAAGCCTGGCTGCGTCGTAGTCGGCGCCTTAGCGGGTCCGTCGGTTTGCTAGGCAGGTCAAGAGGGTGGACTCGTCGGCGGCCAGGATGGCCTGCACTCGACTACTGACCCCGAGCTTCTTGAGAATGGCTGAAACGTGGGTCTTGACGGTGGTCTCGGCGATCTCGAGCTCCCGTGCGATGACCTTGTTGGAGGCTCCGCGGATGACCAGTGAGAGCACCTCTAGCTGCTTTATCGTCAGCTGGTTCAACACGTCCACGGGAGTGGCCGTGCTCTGCGCGGGGGCGGGAGAGGGCCTGACGGCAGACAGCTCAGCTGGCCGACGCATGATATCCGCAGGCAGATAGATCTGACCGTCAAGAATCTGCTTGATCGCCGCCAGCAGGTCCGGGCGAGGTGTGGATTTGGGCAGGTATCCAACCGCGCCTAGATCCAGCGCCCCCAGCACCGTGGCTCTGTCACTCTCGGCCGATAGCACGGCCACTGCCACGCCGGGGAACGCACGCCTGAGGGTATCGAGGCCATCGAGCCCCGAGGCATCGGGCAGGTTCAGGTCCAACAGCACCAGGTCGACATTGTCATCGGCATCCAACCCCTGGGCCAGAGCGGCGAAGCAGTCCGCCTCGCGCAGCGAGGCACCGGGCAGTCCTGCCTGGATCACCGCGGTGATGGCGTCGCGAAACAGAGGGTGATCGTCAGCCACCATCAGGCTGTACATGTCGGGCTCTCCGCGTTCTTCACGATGAGCCTCCTACCGAAGGAGGAGGCGCTCTCCTGCCAGGGCAGTATGTCGCATGCCGGGTCCGTGACCAAGACTGGAATGGCGTACAACGACAACATCCTGACAAAGGAGACACGCCATGATCTATCAAAACCCCGGACAGCCCGGCGCCGTCGTCAGCTTCGACGAGCAATACGGCAACTACATCGGCGGTGAATTCGTCGCTCCGGTGAAGGGGCAGTACTTCGACAATGTCAGCCCGGTCAACGGCCAGGTGTTCTGCCAGATCCCACGCTCAACGGCGGAGGACATCGACAAGGCGCTGGATGCCGCCCATGCCGCAGCGCCGGCCTGGGGGCGCACCTCTGCCACGGAGCGCTCGAACATCCTGCTCAAGATGGCGGATCGCATCGAGGCCAACCTGGAAGCCTTGGCGGTGGCAGAGTGCTGGGACAACGGCAAGGCGGTTCGCGAAACCCTGAACGCCGACATCCCTCTGGCGGTCGACCATTTTCGTTACTTCGCCGGCTGTATTCGCGCTCAGGAAGGCACTGCTGCCGATATCGACGCACACACCGTGGCCTACCACTTCCATGAGCCGCTAGGGGTGGTCGGCCAGATCATCCCCTGGAACTTTCCACTACTGATGGCCACCTGGAAACTGGCCCCGGCGCTGGCGGCAGGCAACTGCGTAGTGCTCAAGCCGGCAGAGCAGACCCCCGCTTCCATTCTGAAGCTGATGGAAATCATTGGCGATCTGTTGCCTGCCGGGGTGGTCAATGTGGTCAATGGCTTTGGTGCCGAAGCCGGTGAGGCCCTGGCGACCAGCAAGCGGATCGCCAAGATTGCCTTTACCGGATCGACGCCGGTGGGGTCGCATATTCTCAAGTGCGCCGCCGACAACATCATCCCCTCGACGGTGGAACTGGGTGGCAAGTCGCCCAACATCTATTTTGCCGACATCATGAATGCCGAGCCGGAATTCATCGACAAGGCGGCCGAGGGCCTGGTGCTGGCGTTCTTCAACCAGGGTGAGGTGTGTACCTGTCCGTCGCGGGCGCTGATTCAGGAAAGCATGTATGAACCCTTCATGGCCAAGGTGATGGAGCGGGTCGCCACGATCAAACGTGGCAACCCGCTGGACACCGATGTTCAGGTGGGTGCCCAGGCCTCCAAGGAGCAGTTCGACAAGATCATGTCGTATATGGACATCGCCCGTGAGGAGGGAGCCGAGTTTCTGACCGGGGGCAACCAGGCCAAGGTCGATCCGGCCCTGGATACCGGGTACTACATCGAGCCGACGCTGCTCAAGGGCAACAACCAGATGAGGGTGTTCCAGGAAGAGATTTTCGGCCCGGTGGTGGCTGTGACCACCTTCAAGGACGAGGAAGAAGCCCTGGCCATCGCCAACGATACCGAGTTTGGCCTTGGTGCTGGCGTGTGGAGCCGCGACATCAACGTGGCTTTCCGCATGGGTCGCGGGATTCAGGCCGGCCGTGTGTGGACCAACTGCTATCACCAATATCCCGCCCACGCCGCCTTCGGCGGCTACAAGAAATCCGGTGTCGGTCGCGAGACCCACAAGATGGTGCTCGAGCATTACCAGCAGACCAAGAACCTGCTGGTGAGCTACGACACGAATCCGCTGGGTTTTTTCTGATCCAATGACACTTGGCCAGTGGCAGCGCCGCTGGCCAAGTGGAGAGTCCGAGTGATCGCGCCGAACCTGGCGCATGTTACCGGCGCCTGTTGGGCGCCCATTGCCTGGTCGTCAATGTCGTGTGCGTGGTGATGAGTGTGGTGTATCGCGGGTCCTCGACATGGGCGTACCAAGGTCTTCTCATGCCTGAAACAAGGCAAGGAGTCATGCCATGCAACGCACTATGGAAGCCGCCGTCGTTCGTCAGTTTGGTCAACCCCTGAGCATCGAGGAAGTCGAGGTACCGCGTCCTGCCAGAGGCGAGGTGCTGGTCAAGATTGCGGCATCGGGTGTGTGTCACACTGACTTGCACGCGGCTCACGGCGACTGGCCGGTCAAGCCCAATCCTCCCTTCATTCCTGGCCATGAAGGTGTCGGCCAGGTGGCGGCGGTCGGCGAAGGGGTCACCCATATCAAGGAGGGTGATCGCGTCGGTATTCCCTGGCTGTACACCGCCTGTGGGCACTGCGAACACTGCCTGGGGGGATGGGAAACGCTGTGCGAGTCGCAGCAGAACACCGGGTATTCGGTAAACGGCGGGTTCGCCGAGTACGCGATCGCCGATGCTGGCTTCGTCGGTCATCTGCCGGACAGTGTGGGCTTTGTCGAGATTGCTCCCGTGCTGTGTGCAGGGGTGACGGTGTACAAGGGGCTGAAGATGACCGATACCCGCCCGGGGCAATGGGTGGTGGTGTCAGGGATTGGCGGACTGGGCCATATGGCGGTGCAGTATGCCAAGGCCATGGGGCTGAATGTGGCAGCCGTTGATGTCGCGGATGACAAGTTGGAGCTGGCCAAAAAGCTGGGTGCCACGGTGACCGTCAACGCCCTCAAGGAAGACCCTGTGGCAGCGCTCAAGCGCGATATCGGCGGTGCCCACGGGGCCTTGGTCACGGCGGTGTCGCCGAAGGCCTTCGAACAGGCCCAGGGCATGGTTCGGCGGGGCGGTACCATTGCCTTGAACGGCCTGCCGCCAGGGGACTTCCCGCTGCCGATCTTCGATACCGTGCTGAATGGCATTACCGTGCGTGGTTCCATCGTCGGCACCCGTCAGGACCTGCAGGAAGCACTGGATTTCGCCGGTGAAGGCAAGGTCAAGGCCACCGTTTCCACCGATCGCCTGGCCAATATCAACGACATCTTCGGGCGCATGCTGGATGGCAAGATCGAGGGGAGGGTGGTGCTCGATATGCAGGGCTGATGTGACCGCCCTGCACTGAAGACGTGTTGAGTAGGAGGGGGCGGTGGAGCCCAGGTTTCCAAGGCCCAGGTGCTTGCGTTCTGCCGCTCAGTCGCGGTGAAACACGTCGAGGTTCAACGTTTGGCTCTGACCCAGCCAGATGACCCCCTGAGTGTGGTCAAACAGGTCATCGTCGGTACCCAGGTGCACAAAAATGTCCATGTCGCCCCGGTGGATGGCGAGCCAGGGCACAATGGCACCGAAGTCTTCAGCGGCGAAGGAGAGCTGGCAGCTCCAGCGTGGGTGTGGGCCCACCGGTTGTTGATGAAAGCGCCCGACCTGCACGGCAAAGCGTGCCTGGCAGGCGTCTGCCAACGTCTGCGCCTGGGCAAGCCCGCAAGCATCGTCGTAGTAGAGGTGGGCATGGTAGTAGCGAATCTGATCGACATCGGGCATCGGTAAGCTCCTTGGTAGTCCTTGTAGCATCGCGCCAATGGAGGGATGGAGCAACGGTGGTGGGCTGGCTTGCAGCTTCACGACCGCACCAGCACCACTTCTCGCCAGTCTCAGTCCTGGTCAGCTCCACAGCACTCTCACTGCACCACTTTTATCAACGCATAAGAAAGCGGCGGCCCCTGGGGCCGCCGCAGTTGATGCTGATGTTGCAGGGTTATCTGAACGCCAAGGTGTTCAGGGGTCTTGCGTCGCCCCTTCCGGTGGCTCGCCGATGAAACCAGGCATGGCCGGTGTCGGCGTGCCCTGGCGGGCAATGGCCAGGAACTGCAGATGACGCTCGTATTCGCCGAGTACGTCGTCGATGACCTGGCCGCGGGTGTAGCCGTTGAGGTTCTGCCCCAGGCCGCCTTCCGCCAGATGGACGTCCAGACGCAGGTAGTAGTCGTCATCGGCGGGCAGGAAGCTCGGCGTACGCATGCGGTGTGGTCTGACCTGATAGACGAAGCTCTGCATCTCATCGAAGTCCACCTGCAGGGTCAGGCGCGGCAACGGCTCGCCGTCGATCTGCTCCTCACTAAGGGTGGCGGTCTGGCCACGGCGCTCGAGCTCTTCCACAAACTGGGCGAGGCCGGGACGCAAGGCGTGCTTGATGGTGGACTCCGCGCCGGCGCGGTTGGAGGTGTCCAGCGCGCGATCCAGGCGCTCCTTCCAGTTGCCTCCTTCACCGCTGGCCGCGACCAGCTTGCGCGCGTCGGCCTTTTCCTTCTCCGTGCGCAGCGCACGGGTCAGCCCGACCATGATCGCAAACATCACCAGCGAGAAGGGCAGGGCTGTGATCACTACCGCACTTTGCAGAGCGTCCAGACCACCGGCCATCAACAGGGCAATGGTAATCAGACCAATGATGGCAGACCAGAAGATGCGCAGGCGAATCGGTGCATCATGGTTCACGTCACGCAGGATCGAGGTGAAGTTGGCCAGGACCAGAGCCCCGGAGTCAGCGGAGGTCACGAAGAACACCACACCGAGCAGCGTCACCACCGAGGCGGTAATGCTGATATAGGGATATTGCTCCAGGAAGGTATAGATGGTGGTCTGCGGCGTGGCCAGAGCCTGCTCGCCCAGCACCGTCAGCCCGTCATTGGCGACCATGTCGATTCCGGAGTTACCGAAGATGGACATCCACGCCATCATGAAGCCCAGTGGAATCAGCAGGGCACCCATGGCGAACTGGCGAATGGTGCGCCCACGCGAGATACGAGCGAGGAACAGGCCAACAAAGGGCGTCCAGGCAATCCACCAGCCCCAGAAGAAGATGGTCCACCAGCCCTTCCACTGCTGTGCGTCGCTGCCGGCGAATGCATAGGTGTCGAAACTCTTGCCGACAAAGCCACCCAGATAGTCCCCGACGTTAAGCACTAGGGCATTCAGCAGATGAAGCGTATCGCCCTGGAACAACACGAACAGCAGCAGGGCAGCAGCCAGCAGCATGTTGAACTCGGACAGGCGACGGATGCCTTTCTCTACGCCGGTCACCACGGAAATGGTCGCCAGTATGACCACCAGTACGATCAGCACGACTTGCGTCGAAAGGCTCTCAGGCACGCCGAACATGAACGTCAGGCCGTAATTGAGCTGGATGACGCCGATGCCCAGGCTGGTGGCGATACCGAACACCGTGGAAATGACCGCGGTGATGTCCACCGCATTGCCGATCGGGCCGTAGATGCGCTTGCCCAGCAGCGGATAGAGCGCGCTCCGGATGGCCAGCGGTAGGCGGTGACGATAGCTGAAGTAGGCCAGAGCCATGCCCATCAGGACGTACATGCCCCACCCGGTCAGGCCCCAGTGCAGAAAGGTCTGGGGGACGGCCTGGCGCAGCGCAGCGGCACTTTCCGGTGCCATGTCCGGAGGGGTCAGGTAGTGCGACAGCGGCTCTGCCACGCAGAAGAACAGCAGGTCGATGCCAATGCCTGCAGCGAACAGCATGGACGCCCAGGAGAGTAGCGAGAACTCTGGGCGGGAGTGATCCGGGCCTAGCCGAATGTTGCCGACGCGGGACAGGCTGATCACCAGCACGAATACCAGATAGGCCACGGCGGCCAGCATGTAGTACCAGCCAAAGGTATCGTTGACCCAGGCCAGCCCTGCATCGAACAAGGCGCCTGCCTGCTCGGTCAAGGTCATGGTGAAGATGAGAAAGACCACGATGCCTGCCACGGCGCCATGAAAGACGACGGGGTTGAGACGATCGCGGGAGGCGTTTTCATGTTGTGACATGCACGTGCTCCCTAGAGGATGAAATGAGACTGAGCCGATCCGGCAACTTGCTGACCGAGGCCCTGCTGTGCCGGTCTCCGTAGCGCCGTCCTGGCATCTCCCAGCGGGCATTCCTTGCTGCTACGCCATTTCGTTAATTGGATGAGCAATTAACGAAATGGTGGTGACGGAGTGTCGCGATCAATGCCGTCTGGCCGAAGTCTCATTGTGCTGCTGCCGATAGGGCAGGTCGCCAGCACAGCAAGTGTTCGCGAGACAGCAAGCGCGACCCCAGCGGCGGCTCTTGGATGGGGTCGCTGACGATCCTATCCAGCCGTTGGAGGCTCACATTTTATTGATTGAACGTTCAATAAAATACAGAGTCCCGATGCATCTTTCAAGGTCGTCACCAAAAGACCGTGGAGAAAGCGTTGGGCATGGCGCGCAGAAACCGGGTCAGAGAACGATTAAAGAAGCAGGGTCGAGAAACCCACGCCATAAGGGGGCGATACCCATGAAAAAGCCCCATGCCGGGCGGCATGGGGCTTACGAGGGGCTGCCGGAAAGCGATTCCGGCGCCTAGGGAAACACGGCATCGATGATGACGCTCAAGAGGCTACGGTGACTGCAGCGATACGATCCTGGTGACCGTCAGTCATTCCGAGGCCGCCTGCTGCGGTGGCGTCATCAGCTGCAACAGGCTGCCAGTGTTTCCTAGTGGGCGGGGATCAGGCCTCGGGAGCGTGGCGCTTGCCATGTTCGTGAGGATGACGCTCGCCGTGGCCGCGAGGACCTTGATCATGGCCCGGCATCAGGGCGTGCTTGAGCTCACGCATCTGCTGCTCGTCGAGGATGTTGGCCATCTGGTCCCTGGAGGACGTCATCAGCTCGCGCCATGCATCGTGTCGCTGTTCGTCACTCTCGAAGTCCTGGGCCTTGAGAGCCTCGGCACCTTCCTTGAAGGACTCACGGGCAGCGTTGAAGGCCTCGCGGTCTTCAGCGGACAGCTCCCACTTGTCGACCAGCGCATTGACGCGCTCTTCGCGCAGTTCATGACGGGCGCGCTCCAGCGCGGCCATGCCATCTTCCCCGAGGATCTCCTGGCGCTGTTCGCGGAAATCGGCGTTCAGTTCCTCGATGGCCTCGTGATGCTCGATACCTGCCTGCTTGAGTGCTTCGCGGGTGTCGGCGTCGATGCCGGCACGCTCATACAGCTCCGCGCGCATATCAGGGCCAGCGTGACGCGGTCCTTCGTGGCGATCCGGAGCCGCGCTAGCGCTCATCGCGATCGGCAGCAGGGCAGCGGAGATGGCGGCAGACAGCAGGGCCTTGCGAGCAAACGTGGTGTTCATGTGTGACTCCTTCAGCGTTGATGACCCTTTACCAAGGGTGATGTTGTCCGGGCGATGCCCTTGTTGACGTGATTTATCTTGGCGGGGTGTCGTGCAACTGACATGCAGCCAATGTGCAGAGAAGCGGCAAGCGCAGCCGACGTTATGCAACACGCTGTTCCAGTCAGAGCCGCCGTGGCAGGCGGAAGGCTCCAAGGCGGTGGTCGTGGCTGGTGGTGAGACGAGGCGGGTGGCGAGACAGGGAACAAGACTGGGTCAGGCGGCTGGAGGGACAGTGGGTGAAATTTTCTTCAATACCCGCACTAGCAGAAGCCTCAGGCTGAGGCTTTCCCCTGGGTGTGGAGTACGATATGACGTTTTCTGCTGATGAACTGTTGGCGATATTGGGATTTGCCTTGGTGGCGTCGCTTTCGCCGGGTCCCGTGAACCTGCTGATACTGACCGCCGGGATCGGCCACGGTGGCGCCCGAGCGATGCGCCTTGCGGTAGGCTCATGTGCTGGCTTCACGCTCTTGCTAGGCGTATTGGCGGCCGGACTTGGCAGCGTCTGGCAGGCGCTGCCGGTATTGCAGTGGGTGTTGAAGGCGGCGGGCGGAGGGTTCGTGGCGTGGCTGTCCTGGAAACTGCTGCAGGACCGCGGCGACTGGGGAGCAGAGGCCCATGGCACGGCGCCAGGGTTGATGACGGCGGCACTGATGCAGTGGCTCAATCCCAAGGCGTGGATCGCCTCCATGGCGGGGCTCGGGATCTTTACTGCGGGGCGAGGAGGGCTGGATATGGCCGTGTTTACCCTGACGTGGGGGACGGTCTGCTTTGCCAGTGCCTGCGTATGGGCATGGTGCGGGTCGCACGCGGGGCAGTGGCTGGCCGATGCGGGGCGTCGCCAGCTGCTGCAGCGCGGCTTGGCGGTGACGCTGATGTGCAGTGGCGTATTGATGCTTCTGCCTTGAACGGGGTGGACCCTCTATCATCCGCTGACGTTGACCGCTCTTGGCCATCAACACGCCCAGAGCCGCCCCGAGGGCGGCAACAACCTCGAGGGAGATAAGCCGACTATGCGTGGCGGGGGAGGGAACCCTCGGCGTAGTGCCCCGGTGTGGTCGCCAGCAGTTTCTTGAAGGTTCGCTGCAGATGCGCCTGGTCGGCGAAGCCACAATCGCTGGCGACTTGCGCAATCGGCTGGCCCTGGCGCAGCCGATCGCGAGCTTCGCGCACTCGCAGATCGATCAGGGCCGCATGGGGCGTGGTGGCATAGTGGCGTCGAAAGCCTGCGATCAGGCTGGTGGTGCGACAGCCCGCCTCCTGGCACAGGTCGGTGAGGCTCAGGTCATGTTGCCAGTCATCGTTCAGACGCTGCCAGGCACGGGCCAGGGCGTCGGGCGGAGCATTGCGCAGAGGCTCGGCTCGTGCCATCTGCTTGGCCAGCTCAGCCACCAGCAAGGCCAAGGCGGCGTCCCGTTCCATCCGGTCGGCATCGGCGGAGGCAAGGGTGTCAGTCAGGACCATGATGGAGCGGTGCAGCACGGGATCGCGACTGATCTGCCGAATCAGAGGCGGAAGGTCGTCCGTCGTTACGTCCAACTGGACGGCCAGCCAGGCGCTGTCGAGATAGACCATATCGTAGCCCCAGTCAGCGTCGCTCAGGGCATTGCAGGCATGCATGGCGCCGGGCTCTATCATCACCACGTCGCCTTGGGTGACTTCAAGGGAGCGGTGGCGATGGCGGAACTGGGAATGTCCTTGAACGATGGCACCCAGTGACAGAGTGTCATGGCTGTGGGCGGCGTGACTGAGGCGATGCCCCCCTCTCACCCGCCTGGCCTCGAGCTGGGGCAGGTCAGGGGCGCGCAGATAGCGGGACAGGGTGGCCGGAATAGTGCGCATGACGGGCTCTCTATCAATAAGGGCTCTCTGGTTAACAAGGACGTCTCGTTGACGAGCCGCAAGGGAGAGCAACGATAGCTACTGTTATCCATCTTCCCGCGGCAGGCAAGTGCCGTGGAGCCTGAGCTGGGTCAAGGGATGCACCCTGAGCACAGCGTGGCCGCCAGGGGCGGGGAAAAGGCTGACGGCGATCAACGAGTATCGCCACTTAGATGGATAAGGTGACTTACCTTTTTTGCTGAAACGATCCATTGGCTGACAAGGCCGTCGGACACGACGCTGCGTGGCAAGAGCAGTGGGTCGATTTCCTCTGACAAGTGAGATCACCATGACGGACACTGCCACGTCCCGGGCGCAATCGCCCGAGGCGCTCAGCTATCGTGAGCTGCATCGGCATGCCAGCGAGTTTTCCAGCCGCTCCGACTATCTGGAGCACGAACTCAAGATTATGCGTCCCAGGCGCTTCAGCCTTAACTTGATCGGACGTGACTTCAATTTCGAGATCGAGGATCTGGTGCCGGCGATCGCAGGCACCATCGGTATCATCGCGATGTACTCGGCGGTGATGATGTCCTGGGCCGATGGGCTGTCGGCCGCCTGGCCAGGTGTCCAGCTGGGCAAGGATTTCGCCATCGCCGTGTCACGGCTCGAGATGCTGCTCCCGGTGCTGCTGTTCTGCGTGCTGGGTTCGGGGATCTTCAATCCCCGTGCCAATCTGGCCGGCAACCATGGACCGATGATTCCGCTGATCGGCAGCATGGCGTTGGCCGGCGCGCATCCCCTGGCGCTGGCGCTTTGGATCGGCGCCTTTGGTCTGGGGCTGTCGTGGATCAAGGGCGGGTCGCGGCTGGTCAACCTGACGTCTCAAGGGACCGCTGGGGGGCTGCTGATCTTCCTCGGATTTTCCGGGGCCATCGGCCAGATCAGCAATCTTAAATCTTGGGGCCTGGGCCTCTCCGGCGACATGGGGTACGTCGCTCTGATCGTGCTGGCGGTGAACATTGTGCTGTATGCGGTGCTGGCTCGCCTGGGAAAGCGCTGGCTGGCCATTCCTGCCTGTGCGGTCACTGGACTGCTGGTGGCGCTCGCCCTGGGCGCAGGTGGTGACCTTGAGTTGACCACCGAAGTAGGCCTTCCGCCCTTGAGCCCAAGCTACTGGTGGGGCAGCACCGAACAAGGCTGGATGATGGGGCTGCCCAATGTGCAGCACTTTATCGCCTCACTGCCGTTTGCCATTCTGGCGGTGGCCATGTGGTCCCCCGACTTTCTCGGCCATCGCATCTTCCAGGAGATGAACTATCCCAAGGGGGCCGACAGGGTGCTGATGGACGTCGATGACACCATGACCATGTGCTCCATCCGCCAGGTGGTCGGCACTGCCCTTGGAGGAGGCAATATCACCTCTTCCTGGGGCACTTACATGATCCCGGCAGCGATTGCCAAACGACCGATTCCGGCGGGGGCGATCCTGCTGGGCCTGCTGACCATCACCATTGCCATTCTGGGGTTCCCCATGGACATCGCGGTGTGGCCACCGGTCATGTGCGTGGCGCTGTTGGTGGGGGTGTTCCTGCCGATGCTCGAGGCCGGCGTACAGATGATCAAGGAAGGGAGGGACGCCCAGGCGGCCGGGGTATGCCTGTTTGCCGCTGCGGTGACCAACCCTGTGCTTGCCTGGGCTGCCACCATGCTGCTCGACAATAATGGCTGGATCGGAGACCGCGAGCGTGCCGGGCGGCTGTCGCTGACGGATCGGCTGGTCATTCCCGTCGCGGTGCTCGGTATCTGTCTGTTCGCCATGCTGGCGGTGGGCATGTTCGAGGGACAGTACGGGATTCCCGCGCTGTTCTAGATCGAGCGCACGTGCCAGACGCAAGAGACCGCCCAAGGGCGGCCTCTTGCGTTGTCGGCGGGTGATCGGTGTCACTCTTCCGGCTGGTACTTGTAGCCGACGCCGTAGACCGAGCGGATGATTTCTCGTTCTGGCCAGATGTCCGCGATCTTCTTGCGCAGCTTCTTGATGTGGCTGTCCACCGTGCGCTCCGACACGATGCGATGGTCGCGGTACATGTGATCCATCAGCTGCTCGCGGGCAAAGATGCGGCCCGGCGAATGCATCATGACCTTGAGCAGCTGGAATTCCACCGCGGTAAGGCCGAGATCCTGGCCGTTGGCCAGGGCGCGCCAGCCGCTCTCGTCCAGGATAAGGTCGTGATTGGCCTGGCCGTCAGTGTGCCGGGCTTGGCTGCGACGCAGCACGGCCTTGACCCTGGCCACCACCTCTCGTGGGCTGAAGGGCTTGCAGATATAGTCATCGGCACCCAGCTCCAGGCCCAGCAGTCGGTCGACTTCCTCGACGCGGGCGGTGAGCATGACCACGGCAATATCGGGCCAGCGCTGGCGGATCTCGCGACACAGGGTCAGGCCATCGGTGCCCGGCAGCATCAGGTCTAGCAGTACCAGGCTGGGGCGCGACTCGACCTCGCTCAGGTAGCCCACGACCTGATCGCCGTGGTCAATGTGGTGGGTGGCATAGCCACTGCCCTGCAGATAGTCCGCCACCAGGCGTGCAATCTTGGGCTCGTCCTCGACGATCAGGATCGTGTCGGTGGCGGCGTCGTTATCAGTCATTCGGTGTCCTCGTGCTGCTGCAGGTGGTCGGGCAGGGCCGGAAAACGCAAGGTCCAGCATAACCCTCCGAGAGCGGAAGGAGAGGGAGTCATCTCGGCGTCGTGGGCCCGTGCCAGGGCGGTGGCGATGGACAGGCCAAGGCCACTGCCTCCGCTGGCGCGGTTGCGGGAGCCTTCAACGCGGTATAGCCGCTCGGTCAGGCGGGGCAGCTCGCTGGCCGGGACGCCAGGGGCGCTATCTTCCCAGCGCAGCAGCCAGTCGTCGGCGTCGCGTTCGAGTCGGACCCTGAGCTGCCCAGGAGCCTGAGTATAGGCGCAAGTGTTGTCGATCAGGTTATTCCAAAGCTGGCGCAGGCGCTGGATGTCACCACGAATCCAGGCCGGCTGCTGGATATCATGCTCCAGGCTGATGCCGTGGTCACTCAGCCAGCCTTCCGCCTCATCCAGGCGAGAGGACAGCTGCTCGCCCAGGTCCAGCGGGGCTAGCTGCACTTCGAGCGCGCCAGCGTCACTCTGTGACAGCAGGCGCAGGTCGGCGACCAGTCGTTCCAGCTGTCCTACTTCCTGGGACAGTGAGTGCAGATTGTCCTGATCGAGGGCGCGAATGCCGTCCTGCATCGCCTCGATCTCCCCACGCAGCACCGCCAGGGGCGTGCGCAGCTCGTGGGCGATGTCCGATACCCAGCGGCTTCTTGCCTCACGACTGGCCTCCAGGGTTTCTGCCAGCACGTTGAAGTCATGTGACAGGCTCGACAGCTCATCGCGGCCCCGCTCGGGCAGGCGAATGCTGTAGTCGCCTTCGGTCAGGCGCCGGGTGGCCAGCGCCATGCCACGGGCGCGGCGTCCCATCCACCACGACAGCGCGGCTGCCAGCAGCAGCGACGTCAGCGCCAGTGCGATCACGATGATCGTCAGGTTGCGCTGCTGCTGGGCCAGAAACAGTCGATCCATGCGGGCCATCAGCTGTTCCGGAGGCCGATACCCCAGGGTCCCGACCTGGCGCCCGGCACTCATGACCGGCAGCCAGCGAAGCTCTGCCGCCATGTCATCCTTGTCCGGTGGCAGGCCGATGACCGGCAGTCCGTTCTCGTCGTGCAGTACGAAATCCCGTGGATCCCCCAGGTCACCTTCAATCGACAGCGGTGGCAGGTTATCGCCGGGCCATAGCTGTCGCCGCACCAGATGATGCCAGGCCCGCGGTGACTGGCGTAGCCATTGCCAGTTCTGTCGCCGCGCCCAGGCTTCGCCCAGCCCCTCCGCCAGGGTTTCGGCACGCCGGGTCTGGGAACGATCCAGGTATTCGATGAAGCCCTGATCGAGACTACGAGAAATGGCCACGAAGACCAGGCCAGCAATGGCCACGTTGACGACCAGAATAATGGCGAAAAGCTTCAGTCCCAGGCGTGAGAAGGCTGGGCGAAACAGACGTTTCGCGGACATGCGCGAGTTCCTTGACCGTGATGACAGTGGTTCCTGCACAGCATGCCATTGCTCGGCATGAAAAGGCGTCATTAACGGTGAAACCTTTGTGCAGCTTGCCGCCGGCGGTGGTTCAGGGGCAGGTATCGCCCAGCACCAACTGGGTGGAAAGGCGCTGGTGCTGAGCGGGCTCCAGGCCGAGTACCATGCGTGCTGCGACGCGTCCTTTCTCGATGCTGTTCTGACGTACTGTGGTCAGCCGAGGTGCGCGGTACTGTCCCTCTTCGATGCCGTCAAAGCCCGTCAGGCGCAGGTCCTGCGGCACCCGGATGCCGCGTTGCTCGGCCAGGGTCAGCGCGGTCAGGGCAATTCGGTCTGACATGCACAAGAGCAGATCGGGACGCTGTTCGGCGGGAAGGTCAAGAATCTCCGCGATCACGGGGGCACATACAGCGTGAACGTTTTCATCGATGTTCCACACCGGCACGTCGTCAGGGGCTATGCCTTGCTCGGACAGCGCGCGCTGGAAGCCATCCAGTCTGGCCCGGGTGATGGTGTGGTCGGCGCTTAAATAGTCCTGTTCCTGGCTGACCCGACCATTATGGGGCTCCACGGTCAGACGCAGACTCACAATGGCCGCACGTTGGGGCGCGTGGGTCAGAGCGTGGCGAGCAATGGCGTAGCACGCCTGTTCATTGTCGACGTGTACGGTAGGTCGAGCGTCGATATGGAAATCGACGCCAACCAGAGGTCGTTGGGCGGGAAGTTCGTTGATCAGGCGGTCACCGGGCATCAAGCCGTAGACGATAAAGCCGTCGGCCATGCTGGCGGAACCCGGGTGGCACAGTGCGTCGGCCTGGCGCGGTGAGCCCGCCTGACGCCCCGACAGCAGCAACAAGGTGTGGCCGTGGGCGTCGAGGACCTCGGTGACACCGCTGAGCAGCTCGCTGGAGACGGCGTCATTCAGGCTATAGGTAAGGGTTTCTGCCAGTACCACCGCGACGATGCGTGACTGCCCGGTGCGCAAGCTGCGCGCCCGGGCATCCGGGCCGGGGTATCCCAGGCGACGTGCCTCGGCCAGGATATGTTCGCGCAGCGCGCGCGACAGCTGATCGGGACGGTTGAAGGCATTGGACACCGTGGCCGTCGAGACCTTGAGGCGCTGGGCCAGATCCTTCAGCGTGATAGGGCGATCGGACGTGCTCACGGTGGGATGTCCTCCGATGCAGTCGCCAGCAGGGCTGCGATGGATGATGTCGTGCCGACAGTAAGCCTGGTCCGCTGCCAGGCGCTGACGCTTGAAGCTACAGTGACACCAGGAAGAGAATCAGCGGTGGTGACAGCAGCGACAGCAGAAAGCCACTGACCACCGCAATGGGCACGCAGCGAACGCCACCGTGCTGCTGAATGACGGGCAGGGTGAAGTCCATCGAGGTGGCGCCGCCGTAGCCGATGGCCAATGGCGCATAGCGGCGCATGACCAGAGGAATCAGTACGAAGGCCAGCAGCTCTCGCGTCAAGTCGTTGAAGAAGGCGACGCCCCCGAGCGCGGGGCCTAGGTGCTCACCGATCAGAATGCCCGACAGCGAGTACCAGCCAAATCCCGAGGCCATGGCCAGCCCCTCGTTCCACTCAAGGTCGAGCAGCGGGGCCGCCGCCAGCCCACCCAGCAGCGAGCTCGTTGCCAGCGTCAAGGCGATGTAGAGACCATGTCGGTTCAACAGGATCTGCTTGAGTGGCATGCCGGAATTGCGCAGCTGGCAGCCGATCAACGCCAGCAGCAGGTACAGCACCCACTCGGCGAGGTGCTCCGCCAGCTGGAAAGGGGTCGCCCCCCAGCGGCCGACCAGCAGCAGGCCGAGGACCAGGCCTGCAACGACCACCCCGACCAGCGCCAGTGAGCCAGCCATGGCGGCCAGTTTGCTGGTGGGCGCACCTTCAACGACCTGCCTTTTCCCCAGATCCAGTCGCAGTCGCCGCGACAGCCACCACAGGGCTGCCAGATTGAACAGCGAAATCACGCTGAACAGCGTCAGCGCTTGGCCGCCCATGCGCGACAGCTGGTTGCCGAGGTCTGGCAAACCCGCAAGGCTGATGCCCATCAGCAGCAAGATGAGATAGATGGAGGCGCTGACGCCTCGATTGATCCAGCCAAGCACCGCAGCGCTGCGAACGGGGATCAGGTAGCCCAGTACCAGGGGCAGCAGAACGATCAGCAGACCGCTAAACATGAAAGTGCATCCTTGCTTGATAGATAGAGTGCTTGTCGGCGCTTCCCAGAACCCAGGGAGAAAAGGAGATGGTCGCCCGGTATAAGGGGTGGCTGGATCGCTGCCATGGGCGATCCACTCGCAGCACCAAGCGCCCGGGTGGTAGCCGCGGGCAACATGGGCAGGTAGAGCGGTGGGACATGTCCCTCGCTACCTGCGGTGCCAATATAAAGCGCACTACTCTATGCAAATTTGGTCGGCCGGGAAAGGCGACCAAAGCGGCAGAGCGTCGTCGGTGCAAGAGAGGGGGAAGCGCCGCCGAGCGGTGGTCCGCGACCTCGGTTGGGATGGGGGGTGGGTCACGGAAGGGTGAGTGAGGTGAGTGCCAGCTCGCTGACCTGCTCGCCCCGCTTGGTATAGGTCACGCCGAGCAACAGGCCAGCAAGCTCAGGATGAAAGGTCACCACCATGTGTCGGTCGTCTTTGTCAGGGTCTGCCAGTCGAACCCTGGGCGCGTCGATGGAGCGTCCCTGCACTTCCATCCTGCGTGACGCCATGGGGGTGGCAATCAGTCGTTCCTGTTCGCCCTTGTGGTCGAGATAGCGAAGCTCACAGGAGGGCGAGCAGCCATGCTGCTGTACCTGGCTAGACAGCTGAATCAACGCTGTCTGCCGATCAGGGGTCTGCCGCAGCTGCGGTGCATTGAGCTGGTAGCGCTTGCCGATACCCAGCAGCTTGTAGCCGCTGGCGTAACCAATGGCTTGAAGCTGTGCCCCCTGGCTCAGGAATCTCGCGCTCTCCTGTCCTTCCGCAACGGCGACGCGAGCGCGCATATCACTGAGCCAATGTTCGCCCTCTGGCTGCAGACGGTGATGGACGGTGGCATCCGGCCAGCCGTCCACCGACAGGTGATAGCGAGCGTCGAAGGCCGATAGCGTCGCGGCCTGTGCCGTGGCAGGCAGGAGCAGCAGCCACAGCAGACTGGCGCCGAGCGCCTGGCGGCAGTGGGTGACAAGTCGGCGATAGTGGAGAATAGAGGCCATGGTGTTATCCGTGCTGGCAAGTCGGGTCGCTTACAGTGGGAGGCCGATTCCGCGACAAGGTTCCGCGACGCTGGCGATGACGCGGATCAGTGGTTACGCTGCATGACAGCATGGTCAGCGTGAGGCGGGTCTGAAAAGTGCCTGCGCTCGTCGACTTTTCGGTCAATGCCTCGACCCTGCGCCGTTTCCAACGACCAAGGAGTCTGCCTTATGGCACGTTTGTTGCTGCTCGCGGGAGATTTTGTCGAAGATTATGAAATCATGGTGCCGTTCCAGGCCTTGCAGGCCATGGGGCACCGTGTCGATGCGGTCTGTCCTGACAAGAAGGAAGGCGATACGGTCAAGACGGCCATCCATGACTTCGAAGGTGACCAGACCTATACCGAAAAGCCGGGGCATCTGTTCGCGCTGAACGAGACCTTTGCTGACATCACCGTAGCAGACTACAACGGTTTGGTAATCCCAGGTGGCAGAGCGCCGGAGTATCTGCGCCTGGACGAACGGGTGCTGGAGGTAGTGCGCCACTTCGTCGACAGTGAAAAACCGGTTGCAGCCGTCTGCCATGGTGCCCAACTGTTGGCCGCCGCAGTGTCATTGTCGGGTCACCGCATCTCCGCGTACCCGGCCTGTGCGCCGGAAGTGCGCCTGGCCGGAGGAGAATTTGTCGACCTCGAGGTGACCGATGCGATCACCTGTGGCAAGTTCGTGACCGCGCCAGCTTGGCCGGCGCATCCGGAGTGGTTGCGCCAGTTCAACGCGCTGCTGTAGACAGCAGCGGGCGGTGGCGAGACCCATGCAGTGGAGGAGGCTCACGCACGGGTGTCGTCGCCAATCGATTGCCGCAGGGCAAACGCCGCAAGTAAGCGTCGCAGTGAAACCCTGAAGGGTAACGATGAGGTACATCGATGAAGCGTATCCCTATAATAGTGGTCGGTTCGGTGCCTCATTGTGCTGCTGGCGAGGCCATGAAGTGGGTGTTTGCTCGACGCCAAGGCCCCGTTATTCGGGCCTTGGTGGTCAGTCTGTCGGTTATCGACGGAGTCACAAGTGATGGGGTTGACGTGAGTAGACGACTGGTCTAGTGTGCGATGTATGACGACTAAAGCTCCCACCAGAGACCTGTTGATTCAGGTCGGCATGACCACCTTTGCCGAGCACGGCTATACGGCCACGGGCATCAATGCGGTGCTCAAGGCGGCAGGCGTGCCGAAGGGGTCCTTCTATCACTACTTCGCCAGCAAGGAGGCGTTCGGCCTTGCGGTCGTTGAGTCTTTCGCGGAAGAGTACGACAAGCGCTTCCAGGCCTTGCTGGTGCATTCTTCTGACGAGCCCTTTGCGCGGCTGCACCGTTATTTCGCTGAAGCGCGTCAAGGCATGGCGGAATGCGGACACTTGCGCGGCTGTCTGATTGGCACCCTGGGACAGGAGATGTCGTCCCAAAGTGACTGCTTGCGAGACGCCCTTGACGGCATTTTCAAGCGCTGGGAAAGCTACTTTGCCAGCTGCCTGAAAGAAGGGCAGCAAGCAGGGACGATTCGCAGCGATATCTCCGCAGAGGCGATGGCATCGTTCATCCTGGCGGGCTGGCAGGGTGCCATGCTCAGGGCCAAGATGATGAGGACCTGCTCGCCCATGTCGGAGTTTGAGGACACGTTGCTGGCGTGTATCAAGGCCTGAGCCGCAAGAGCAGGACCGCGTGAACCGCTTCGGCAGCATCGCGGCGACACTGCGGCAAGACGGAACAAGCGCCTGCACGAATGAGCCGCTGCATTGGGCACAGCCCTGACGCCTCGCCGATAGCGCTTAGGCCTCGGGTTTCGCGCTCTTCGGGCGTCGCGACAAGTGCGTCCGGCGACTCATTCCGCTCGCTGGACGTGCGCAGCGCTCTTAGTGCTTTTTTTTGAACGCAATTACTAATAGACTGGTCTAAAAATTTATACAGCATGGTTGAAAATCTATTCAATAGTTGTACATTAAGTGTATTGATAGAGAGCGTCACTGGTGAGTCCCTTCCGGGATAGGCGTCAGGTTTCGACGTCAGGGCTAGTTTCCATTGCCAGCAACCAGGAAGGGTCTCCAGTGCTGGCGGCCAGCGCTACTCACCTAGGCTGTCTAGCGGTGGCGTGATGGCATTGGCAGGACAGCCAACGGAATCTCTCTCCACGTGAGAACGTTGCACCAGCAAGAACGGCGACCTTTTTCATTTTCTTGCCAGATCGTCACGCCAAGACGATGAACACTGATCAGGAGGCTTTGCATGAGCGCTGAACAGGATCCGCTTTTTACCCCCCAGGCACTGGGTGATATTGAACTGCCGCATCGTGTCTTGATGTCTCCGCTCACGCGCTCGCGTTCCGCGCAGCCAGGGGATATCCCTCAGCAGATGAATGTGGACTACTACCGTCAGCGCGCGGGTGCCGCTCTGATCCTGAGTGAGGCGACGCAGATTTCACCCCAGGGAAAGGGCTATGCGTTCACCCCTGGCATTCACAGCCAGGAGCAGATCGCAGGCTGGCGCAAGGTCACCGATGCGGTGCATGAGGCCGGCGGCCGTATCCATGCCCAACTGTGGCATGTCGGACGGATTTCCCATCCCGAGCTACAGCCCGGCAAGGCTGACCCGGTCGCCCCGTCGGCGATCAAGCCGGAGGGGGCCAAGACGTTTATCAGCGCTGAATCAGGCATGGTCGACGTGCCGACTCCCCGTGCGCTGGACGTTGACGAGCTGCCCGGTATCGTCGAGCAGTATCGCCAGGCCGCCATCAATGCGCGTGAGGCGGGCTTCGACGGTGTTCAGGTCCACGCTGCCAACGGCTATCTGCTCGATCAGTTTCTCAAGTCGGACAGCAACGCTCGCACCGACGCCTATGGTGGCAGTGTCGAGAACCGCCTGCGCCTGCCGCTGGACGTCGTGCGCGCCGTGGTCGACGTATGGGGCAAGGGGCGTGTCGGCGTGCGCATCAGCCCGACGGGCAGCTTCAATGACGTGCACGACCAGAAGCCTGAAGAGACCTTTCCTGCCTTCGCTGCGGCACTGGATGACATCGGCATCGCCTACCTGGAGGTGGTCGAGGATTCCTTCCAGGGCAATCATGAAAACGGCCGTCCCGAAGCCATCATCAGCGCCATTCGTGACAGCTTCAGCGGCGTGTACATTGCCAACGGTGCCTACACCGCCAGCGAGGCGCGCGAGCGTATTGCCGCCGGCAAGACGGACCTGGTGACCTTCGGCCGCCCGTTCATCGCGAACCCGGACCTGCCTGAACGCTTCCGCCGCCATGCGCCCCTCAATGAGCCGGACTACGACACCTTCTACGGTGGCGATGAAACGGGCTACACCGACTATCCGTTTCTCGACGAACAGTGATGAAGAAGGCTCCCCCGGAGAGCCGAGTCCCGCACCCCGCGGGGGTGCGGTGGCGCTTAGACACGACACCGTTAATGACACTCTTAACGGCACGCTAGATGACATTCTCAACGACAGTCTCAATGACGCATTTGGTGACGCTCTGAGGCCTTCGCGGAGCGACCCCAGACGGGCGTGCTTCGTGCATGACATGGGGCGACGGGTGTTTTTACCGAGCGTCGATGTCTTAACGGATCGATAATGGAGATCAGCATGGATATCAAGAACGTAAGTACCGACGGCATCCAGGACAAGGTTGTCATTATCACCGGTGCCAGCAGCGGTCTGGGCGAGGCGACAGCCAAGCGTCTGGCCAAGGGTGGCGCCAGGCTCGTGCTGGGGGCTCGCCGCGACGACCGCCTCAAGCGCCTGTGCGAGGAGATCAAGGCCGAAGGTGGGCAAGCCGTCTACCGGGTGACCGACGTGACCGATCGTGAGCAGGTAGAGGCCCTGGCACAGCTGGCGCGTGACGAGTTCGGGCGGATCGATGTGCTGGTCAACAATGCTGGCCTGATGCCGCTGTCGCCGCTGGACAAGCTCAAGGTAGACGAGTGGGACCAGATGGTGGACGTCAACATCAAGGGCGTGCTCTACGGCATTGCCGCCGTTCTACCCACCATGCGTGAACAGCACGAGGGCCACGTCATCAACCTGTCCTCCGTGGCGGGCCATGTGGTATTCCCGGCCGCGGCGGTCTACTGCGCGACCAAGTTCGCGGTCAAGGCGTTGACCGAAGGGCTGCGTCAGGAGTCCGGTGGCGAGATCCGGGCCACCAACATCTCCCCTGGGGCCATTGACACTGAATTGACCCAATCGATCAGCGATGATGATACGGCCAAGGGGGTCAATGAGCTTTACACCCTGGCCATCGACGCTGACGCGGTGGCTCGCGCGATCGCCTTTGCGGTGGAGCAGCCGGCCGACGTGGACGTCAATGAGCTGGTGCTGCGCCCGACCCGTCAGGAGCTGTAAGCTAGGCGGGAACATCGGCACTGAGTCAGCTGTCGGGTCATGTTGCGGCGAGGAGGGTGGCGCCGTTGCCACCCGACTCGATTTGCCGACGAACATGACGACAGCGGATCCCGGTCTGAGCGGGATGATGCCCACATCACGTGAAGGAACATCATGAGCAACGACACACAGTACCAGCCGCCGAAAGTATGGAAGTGGGAAGGCGAAAGTGGCGGTCAATTTGCCAGCATCAACCGGCCGATCGCCGGACCGACCCACGACAAGGAGCTACCGGTCGGAAAACATCCGCTGCAGCTCTACTCCCTGGCGACGCCCAATGGCGTGAAGGTCAATATCATGCTGGAGGAGTTGTTGGCGCTGGGCCATGACCAGGCGGAATACGATGCCTGGTTGATCCGCATCGGCGATGGCGACCAGTTCTCCAGCGGTTTCGTGGAGATCAACCCGAACTCGAAGATCCCGGCATTGGTGGACCACAGCACTCAGCCAGCGACGCGGGTGTTTGAGTCGGGGTCAATCCTGGTGTATCTGGCGGAGAAATTTGGCGCCTTTCTGCCCACTGACCACAAGGCCCGGACCGAGGCCATGAACTGGCTGTTCTGGCAGATGGGGTCCGCGCCGTATCTGGGCGGGGGCTTCGGGCATTTCTACGCCTACGCGCCTGAGAAGTACGAGTATCCGATCAATCGCTTCACCATGGAAACCAAGCGCCAGCTGGATGTGCTGGATCGCCACCTGGCCGACCATGAATTCCTGGCGGGTGACAGCTACAGCATCGCCGACATGGCGACGTTTGCCTGGTACGGCCAGCTGGTCCTGGGCCGGCTGTACGATGCCGCCGAGTTTCTGTCGGTCCACGAGTACACCCACGTGCTGCGCTGGGCCAAGGCCATCGATGCCCGCCCCGCCGTCAAGCGTGGGCGCATGGTCAATCGCACCTTCGGCGAGCCTGCCGAGCAGCTGCACGAACGGCACGATGCCAGTGACTTCGACACGCGCACCCAGGACAAGATCGGCGGTGACAGCTGAGCAGTGACGTGATGCAAGATCGTTGATCAACGACCGCAGAAGGGCACCTCCATGAGGTGCCCTTTTTTTTCTGGTTCGCAAGGGTGTGTCAGCGATTCCAGGCCACAATGAGCGCTGCTATCAATAGCCTGCTTCGGGGTCCACGGTCTCGATCTCCTTGCCCTGGCTAAGCGCCTCGATGCTTGCGGCGACCTGGTCGAGGGCCTCGTTGAGCGGGGTAGGGCCAGCCATGTGAGGCGTCACCAGAACCCTCGGGTGGTGCCACAGCGGGCTGGAGGACGGCAAGGGTTCCACCGGGAAGGCGTCGAGCAGCGCCCCGCGCAGACGACCCTCCTGATCGTCATCGGCCGGGCCCAATGCCTGCAGTAGCGCTGCCTCGTCAATCAAGGTGCCGCGACCGGGGTTGATCAGGCTGGCACCTTGGGGCAGCAGCGCCAGGCTGCGCTGGTTGATGATGTGGTGAGTCGCGGGAGTATCTGGCAGAAGCAGCACCAGGGTGCGTGAGCGTTGCAGCGCCTGCTCCAGTCCAGCGTCACCGTGCAGGCACTCGATATCTTCCAGCGACTTGGGCGATCGACTCCAGCCGAGCACCGGGTAGCCGTCGGCGGCGATGGTGGCGGCGACCTTGGCGCCGATGGCCCCCAATCCCAGTACGCCGACCGTCCACTCCTGCTTGTCGATGACGGCGTGTTCTCGCCACTGGGCCTGCTGTTGCTGGCGCTGATAGCGATCGAAGTCCCGTTGGAAATGCAGCAGGCCATAGCGGGTGTAGTCGGCGATCAGTTCGGCCATGCCCGCATCGCGCAGCTTGACGATCGGGACATCTCGGGGCAGGGCCGGATTGTTCAGCAAGGCATCGACCCCAGCCCCCAGGTTGATGATGCCCTTGAGGCCGGAGCACTCCCGCATCAGCGTCTCATCCGGTTTCCAGGCGGCCAGGTAGTCGGCCTCGGCGCGCTGCTGTCGATCCGTGTCCTGGCTCTTCCAGATGGTCGCGCCGGGTAGCCGTTCGCTCAAGGCGCGCTGCCACTGGTCTGCCTGGTCGGTATGTACGATAACTTTCATGGACAGTCCTCTGCGGGCGGTAGGTCGGGTCTAGTAGACAATCTGCATCATGGGGGGCGGGGCGTCATCCAGCAGCTGCGCCAGGCGCCTGAGGCCTTCCTCCAGGCGTTCGATATCCGGCTCGGCGCCAAGGCTAAGACGCACCCGTCGCGGGGCCGGAGTCTGCTCCACCATGAAGGGCGTGGCCGTGGTGATCGCCACGCCTTCCTGTTCGGCCAGTTGCTGCAGTTCCTCCGCGCGCCAGCTTCCCGGTAGCGATAGCCACACATGCAGGCTGGTGGGGCGAGAGGCGCGGCCATGCTCCGCCAGCAGGCGGGCGGCCAAGCGCTGGCGCTCGGCCAGCAGATCCCGTTGATGAGCCGCCATCTGATCCACGCTGCCGTCCTCCAGCCAAGCATTGGCCACTTCAAAGCACAGCGGCGTGGCCATCCAGGAGGTCGCGCGCAGGCGTGGCAGCGTATGGTGAAGCTGGCTGCGCGGTACGGTCAGATATCCCGCGCGCAGTCCCGGCATGGTGGCCTTGGTCAGGCTGGTGACATGAAACCCTTGGGTGGGGATGCGCGCGCTGACCGGGGCCAGGGGTTGGGGCTCAAGCAATGCGTGAACGTCATCTTCGATCAGCCAGACGCCATGCCGCTCGAGGATCGCGGCAATGTCGTCCCGACGGGCCTCGCCCTGAGTCGCTCCGGTAGGGTTGAGCTGGCTTGATGTCAGGCACACGGCGCGAGGCTTGAAGCGGCGACACGCGGCATCCAGTGCCTCCGGCACCATGCCCTGACCATCGATGGCGACGCCTCTCAGCTGGAAGCCAAGTGTCCGCGACAGGGCGATCAGCCCATGGTCGGTGAGGGCTTCGGTCAGCACCAGATCACCGTGTTGCACCACGCTGGAAATGGCCAGCATGATGCCGTGAGCGCCACCGTTGGTGAGGATGCGGTCGTCTGGCTCGCCAGGCATCCCCAGCCGCTCGTTCAGCCACCAGCTGGCCAGCTCGCGTTGATGAGGGAGTCCAGCAATCGGGCGGCACGCGGCAAACACGTCAGGATGCGCCGTGTCGGCCAGTTCCCGCAGGCTGTCACGAAAGCGCTGATGATGGGCGGGAGGACACACCGGATGAGCAATCGACAGGTCAATCAATGCCTGTTCCGAGCGGGGCTCACCTGCTCGCAGATAGGCGGACTCGCGATTGTCGTCCAGCGCATTGATCCAGGTGCCGCTGCCGACCCTGGCCTGGACCAGGCCCATTTTTTCGGCCTGTGCATAGGCGCGAGATACCGTTTGTACGCTGACGCCAATGTGCTCTGCCAATCTTCGGTGGGGCGGCAAGCGAGTGCCCGGCATAAGCTCACCAGAGCGTATGCCTCGGGACAGCGCCCGCGCAATGGCCAGGTACTTTGGCTGGCCGTCGTCGGGAAGCCCATCGATCAGGGCAGCGAGTTGGCCGAGTAGATCAATTGTCATGATGCAATAAAGCCTTTGACCGGGAGCTTATACGTAGTGCTAGTATCAGCAAGACGGCATTGATCAGTCATTGTCATGACGCTTCATGACGATTGTCATGACAATTCTTTCCTCCGCACGCTACAGGGGAAGCAATGCCGCATCAAGCAGACATCGAACGAAAGCGGCGAGGCCCCAGGCCCATCTTCGGCAGCGGTTGACGCCGGTTCGTTCAAGGCATCTGCAAGGGCGCGCCGGGCCTCAAGTTGCCCGGTTTTCGGTGATGACATTGTTTGGCGAGTGGTTTCATGATTCAGGTATCCCTGCCGTTCACTCGTGAGGAATACGCTCAGCGCCTGCAGAAGGTGCGTGCCGAGATGGCGATGCGAGGCATCGATGTGCTGATCGTCAGCGACCCGTCCAACATGGCCTGGCTGACGGGCTACGATGGCTGGTCCTTTTACGTACATCAGTGCGTCTTGCTGGGGCTCGAGGGCGAGCCCGTGTGGTACGGCCGGCGTCAGGACAGCAACGGTGCGCTGCGCACCTGCTGGATGGATCCGGACAACATCACCTATTACCCCGACTATTACGTCCAGAACCCCGACATGCACCCCATGGAGTATCTGGCGCAGTCGATCATGCCTGACCGGTCATGGTGTGAAGGGGTGGTCGGCATGGAGATGGACAATTACTACTTCTCCGCCAAGGCCTATCAGAGTCTGGTCAAGGAACTGCCCCACGCGCGTTTTCAGGATGCCAATGCACTGGTCAACTGGTGCCGAGCGATCAAGTCTCCGCGTGAGATCGAGTACATGCGGGTGGCGGCGCGTATCGTCGAGGGCATGCATTCACGCATTCTCGAGATGATCGAGCCGGGGCTGGCCAAGTCCAAGCTGGTGTCGGAAATCTATCGTGTCGGCATTGAAGGCTGGACCGACAGCACCGGTCAGGTCTATGGCGGTGATTATCCGGCCATCGTCCCGCTGCTGCCGACGGGCAGTGATGCCGCGGCACCGCACCTGACCTGGGACGACACTCCCTTCCGCGAGGGGGAAGGCACCTTTTTCGAGATTGCCGGCTGCTACAAGCGCTACCACTGCCCGCTGTCGCGCACGGTGTTTCTGGGCAAGCCGCCCAAGGAGTTCGTGCGCGGTGAGTCGGCCTTGCTGGAAGGTATCGAAAACGGTCTTGCGGTGGCCAAGCCGGGCAATCGTACCGCCGATATCGCTCTGGCGCTCGGCGCGGCGATGGACAAGTACGGCTTTGACCGGGGGGGCGCCCGCTGCGGATACCCCATCGGCATCAGCTATCCCCCGGACTGGGGCGAGCGTACCATGAGCCTGCGCCCGTCTGACGATACCATCCTCGAACCGGGCATGACCTTCCACTTCATGCCGGGCATGTGGATGGATGACTGGGGGCTCGAGATTACCGAAAGCATCCTGATCACCGAAAACGGGGCTGAGCCCCTGGCCGACTTCCCGCGTCAGCTATTCGTCAAGTAGGCGTTTCCCCTGGCCGCTGCGGCGCTGCTGTCCCGTTGCCATGACAGGACCACAGCGCCGGATGCGATCTCACCATAATCCGGTGCCCATGACGGCATCGACATGCTTTCCGCAGATTCTGTTCTGGAGTTCCCATGAGCAAGCGCAAGAGCCCGATTTCCGCCACCGTCGATTTCGACGCCCAGGGCGTTCAGCACGGTTTTCTCAAACTGCCGATTTCCAACGACGAGTCGGCCTGGGGAGCGGTGATGATTCCGGTGACGGTGGTGGCCAATGGCGAGGGTCCCACGGCGTTGTTGACCGGTGGCAACCATGGTGATGAGTACGAGGGCATCACGGCGCTGCAGAAACTCTCGGTATCGCTCAAGCCGGAAGAGGTGCAGGGAAGGGTGATCATCGTGCCGATGATGAACACGCCGGCAGCCCAGGTAGGACGACGCACCTCACCGATGGATGGCGGGAACCTCAATCGCAGCTTTCCGGGAGACCCCGACGGCAGCGTCACGGAAAAGATCGCCGACTACTTCACTCGCGAAATGGTGCCGATGGCCGATATCGTGCTGGACCTGCATTCTGGCGGCCGCACCCTCGATATCATTCCGTTTGGTGCATCCCATGTGCTCGACAACCCCGAGCAGCAGCGTCAGGCGCTGGAAGGCGCCAAGGCCTTTGGCGCTCCCTACGCCATGATGATGTTCGAACTCGATGCAGCGGCCCTGTTCGATACGGTGGTGGAAAGTCAGGGTAAGGTCTTCATCGCGACCGAGCTGGGTGGCGGTGGCACCTCGACCCCCGAGAGCCTCGCCATCACCGAGCGCGGCATCGACAATATCTTGATTCACTTCGGCTTGAAGCAGGGTGAGGTAGCGATGCCCGAGACCCAGGTCTATCTCGATATGCCGGATGCCAGCTGCTACGTGCAGAGTGAACACACCGGGCTGCTCGAACTGACCCACGCCCTCGGCGACAGCGTTCAACGCGGTGATGTAATTGCCCGGGTGTATGACATGACGCGCAGCGGTGCCAAGCCCATCGAGTATCGGGCCGAACGCGATGGCATCCTGGCGGCCCGTCGCTTTCCGGCACAGGTCAACATGGGGGACACCATTGCGGTGATCGCGGAAGTGGTGGAATCCCTGGGCGAGTCATGAAACTTGACCGTTACGATCTCAAGATACTGTCCATCCTGTCCCAGGACGGGCGCATCACCAAGTCGCGGCTGGCCGAAGCCATCAACCTCTCGGTCAGCCCCTGCTGGGAGCGGGTGAGGCGTCTGGAGAAGGCCGGCGTCATCGAAGGCTATTGCGCCAGAATCAATGCCGCCGCATTGGTTCGGCGCACCCCCGTATGGGTGCAGATCGAGCTCAAGGCCCATAACGCCGAGAGCTTCCAGCGTTTCGAGGCATTGATTCATGCGACCGACGAGGTGACGGAATGTGTGGCCGTCGGTGGAGGGGTCGACTATTTGATCAAGGTCGAGACCGAGACCATCGACGCCTATCAGCGATTGATCGATGACTGGCTGACGTCGGACATCGGGATCGAGCGCTATTTCACCTACATCGTGACCAAGCAGGTCAAGGCGCCGCGCCAGGGGGTCGATATCGACGCCCTGAACAGCAGCGCTACTTGAGGCTCGGGCTAGGCCTCGTCAGGGGCCCGCCTGGGTCATCGGTTTGCACAAACCTGCATGGCAGAAAAAACCTCGATGTAGCGAGTCGGGACAAAAAAAATGCCATCTTCCAGCGGCGGCTTCAAAAAGTCCGTCCCTGGTATCTCCCTTACCATGACGTCATTGCGTGGCGCCTGCCATGGCATTGATACAGGTGTTCCGTCCCCCTGATGAGACGACGGAACCGACTAGGGAGGTAGCGTCATGAAGCTCAGCGATCCGCGTCTGTTTCGTCAGTATGCCTACATCGGTGGCAAGTGGACCCACGGTGATGAAGGCCGTGAAGAAGCGGTGATCAACCCCGCCAATGGTGAGGTGATCGGTCATATCCCGCTGCTCGAGCCGGCCCAGATCCGTCGTAGTGTGGACGTGGCCGACGAGGCCTTCGCCCAGTGGCGAGCCCTGCGCGCCGACGAGCGCTGCGAACGTCTGCTGGCGTGGTACGACTTGCTGCAGCAGCACCGCGAAGATCTGGCGACGATCATGACGCTCGAGCAGGGCAAACCGCTGCCCGATGCGCGTGGAGAAGTGGAGTATGGGGCAAGCTTCGTGCGCTGGTTCGCCGAGGAGGGCAAGCGAACCTACGGCGAGACGATTCCCAGCCACATTCCCAACGCGGCGCTGGGGACGATCAAGGAGCCGGTCGGCATTGCGCTGCTGATCACGCCATGGAATTTTCCGCTGGCGATGATCACCCGCAAGGCAGCAGCCGCCATGGCGGCGGGGTGTCCGGTGATCGTCAAGCCAGCCAACGAGACGCCGTTCTCTGCCTTGGCCCTGGCGGAGCTGGCCGAGCGTGCCGGAATCCCGGCGGGCATCTTCAATGTGGTGCTGGGGGATGCCGCCCAGGTGTCATCGCTGCTGTGCGCCGAGGACCGGGTCAAGGCGGTGTCGTTCACCGGCTCTACCCGTGTGGGTCGGCTGTTGCTGGAGCAGTCTGCGCCGACGGTCAAGCGGGTGTCGATGGAGCTCGGCGGTAACGCGCCCTTCATCGTGGGCCCGGACATGGATCCCAAGGAAGCGGCCCTGGCCGCCGTGGCGGCCAAGTTCCAGACCGCGGGGCAGGACTGCCTGGCGGCCAACCGGATCCTGGTGCACGAGTCGATCCACGACGCCTTCGTGGCGCACTTTACTGAGCGCATGGCCGCCTTGACCGTGGGCGACGGGATGCTCAGCGAAGTGGACCTGGGGCCGTTGATTCACCGCCGGGCGGTGGAAAACGCCCGTGCCACCGTGGACGACGCCGTCTCCCGCGGTGCCACCCTGGTCGCCGGGGATCAGACGGATGCTCCGGGAGAGAACTTCTTCATGCCGGTGCTGCTCACCGGCGTGACCCAGGACATGAAAGTATGGCGTCAGGAGTGTTTTGCTCCGGTGGCGGGCGTGACGGCTTACCGCGATGACGATGAGGTGATCGCTCTGGCCAATGACACTGAGTACGGGCTGGCCGCCTATGTCTACACCCATGACATCAGGCGGATCTGGAAACTGCTGCGCGCCCTGGAGTTCGGCATGGTGTCGGTGAACTCGGTCAAGATGACCGGTCCTCCCGTGCCGTTTGGGGGCGTCAAGCAGTCGGGCCTGGGACGCGAAGGTGGCGCCACCGGTATCGATGAATATCTGGAAACCAAGTACTACTGCCTCGGCGCACTGGGCTCGGTCTCTGGCAGCTAGATGGCAGCCTGCGGTGATGGACGACATGACCGCGGCAGGACGGTCGGCCCGTAGCAGGTACGGGCCGACATTGATGACGAAACCGCTGATCCGTTCTCTCGGCGAGAGCGGGAAGCGCTACGGGCAAGAAACAAGGAAACCACATGAGCACCCATCAGGACCTGATCGATCGCGACCGCAAGGTCACCTTTCACGCCTCGACGCACCTGCGTGACTTCGCCCATGGCGACGCGCCTGGCCGCGTCATCACCGGCGGCAAGGGCATTCACATCGTCGACAAGGACGGCCGCGAATTCATCGACGGTTTTGCCGGGCTCTACTGCGTCAACATCGGCTATGGCCGCACCGAAGTCGCCGAGGCCATTTACCAGCAGGCGCTGGAGATGTCCTACTATCACACCTACGTTGGTCACTCCAATGAGCCTCAGATCGCCCTGTCCGAGCAGATTCTGAAGCTGGCGGGTCCCGGCATGTCCAAGGTCTACTATGGCCTGGGCGGCAGCGATGCCAACGAGACCCAGCTGAAGCTGGTGCGCTACTACAACAACGTTCTGGGCCGCCCACAGAAGAAGAAGGTCATCTCGCGCCAGCGTGGCTATCACGGCTCTGGCCTGGCCACCGGCTCGCTGACCGGTCTGAAGGCGTTCCATGATCAGTTCGACCTGCCCATGGCCGGCGTGCTGCACACCGAGGCACCCCATTACTACCAGCGCAGTGCCGAGCAGGCCGGCATGAGCGAGCGCGAGTTCTCCGCCTATTGTGCCGAGAAGCTCGAAGAGATGATTCTGGCGGAAGGTCCCGACACCGTGGCGGCCTTCATTGGTGAGCCGGTGCTCGGCACCGGCGGCATCGTGCCTCCGCCCGAAGGATACTGGGACGCCATCCAGGCGGTGCTGGCGAAGTACGACATCCTGCTGATCGCCGATGAAGTGGTCTGTGGCTTTGGCCGTATCGGCGCCGATTTCGGCAGCCACGCCTATGGCATCAAGCCCGACCTGATCACCATCGCCAAGGGCCTGACCAGTGCCTATCAGCCCTTGTCCGGAGTGATCGTGGGGGATCGCGTGTGGCAAGTGCTTGAGCAAGGTACCAGCGAGCTGGGCCCGATCGGTCACGGTTGGACCTATTCCGGCCACGCTCTGGGGTGTGCTGCAGCTCTGGCCAACCTGGCGATCATCGAGCGTGAGAACCTGACCGGCAACGCGCGTGATACCGGCGCCTACCTGCAGAGCCGCATGCAGGCGGTGTTCGGCGATCACCCCATCGTCGGTGAGGCCCGTGGGGTGGGCATGCTGGCGGCACTGGAGTTTGCCGTGGATCCTGAATCCCGCCAGGCCTTCGACGCGAGCCACAAGGTGGGCCCACGGATCGCCGCCGCGGCGCTCGAGGAGAACCTGATTGCTCGTGCCATGCCGCAGGGTGACATCCTCGGGTTTGCGCCGCCGCTGACCACTACCCGCGCCGAGGTCGATGAAATTGTCGCCCGTGCCGAGCGTGCCGTGAACAAGGTCACCGATCAGCTGGTCAAGGAAGGCGTACTGCAGACCGCCTGACGTCAGCGCTGATCTGCGGTGTGTGACATGGGGTCGTCTCCTTGAGGGAGGCGGCCCCTGTCGGTTTTTATGCGGCGGCGGGGGCGCTGAAGGACGGTCGCCTTCGTCGCGCGCCATACAAGGAGACAGCCATGCAAGCCTCCACGTGCTCTGCCCATGGCGTGAGCCTGGACGAGATCTTCAAGGCCCGACACCGGATTGCCGGCCAGGTGACACGTACACCGCTGGTGTTGTCGCGACCGCTGTCCGAACGCTTTGACGCTGAGGTGTATCTCAAGCTCGAAACCTTGCAGCCCACCGGCGCGTTCAAGCTGCGCGGTGCCACCAACATGATCGCCGCGCTGCTGGAGCGAGATGGACGCGATGCCCTGGCACGTGGCGTGACTACCGCCTCCACCGGCAACCATGGGCGTGCGGTCGCCTATGCGGCGTCGCGTCTCGGGGTACCCGCCGTGATCTGCCTGTCGCGATTGGTGCCGGCTAACAAGGTCGCCGCTATCGAGGCCCTGGGCGCCCAGGTTCGACAGGTGGGAGCCAGCCAGGATGAGGCCTTCATGGAGGTGGCGCGCTTGGTGGAGCAAGAGGGCATGACGCTGATCCCTCCCTTTGATGACCCCCTTATCGCGGCGGGCCAGGGCACCATCGGGATCGAGCTGCTGGAAGACCTGCCCGAGCTTGACCGAGTGATCGTGGGGCTGTCCGGTGGAGGACTGCTGGGAGGCATTGGGGCCGCTATCAAGGGCGTGCGTCCTGCTGCCCGCGTCAGCGGTGTCAGCCTGGCCGAGGGGGCCGCCATGCATGCCAGCCTCACGGCGGGCTATCCGGTAGAGGTGGACGAGGTCGAGAGCCTGGGAGACTCCCTGGGTGGCGGTATCGGCTTGGACAATCGCTGCACCTTCGAGCTGGTCAAACAGGTGATGGACGACCATTGCCAAGTGTCGGAGCGTGCCATCGCCCAGGCCATGGTGGACCTGCTCGAGCACGACAAGATCCTGGTCGAAGGGGCCGCCGCGGTCGGTTTGGCGGCCATGGCGCAGGGCCATCTGGACGTTCGCGGAGAGCGCGTTGTGCTGGTACTTTCCGGCAATGGCGTTTCGCTGGATACCCTTGACCAGGCGCGCCGGTGTGCGGCCGATGGCCCTCGCGGCTGAGGCGCGCACTTGAGGCCCGCACTTGAGACCAAGGCTGGATCCAGCGTCCGCCTCAGGACTTTCTTCACACGGCACCGACAGGTGACAGGTGTCCTATCCATGACAAGGAGCCATGCATGCAGCTCTTCAACCGCGAACAGATTCGTCAGGCTGTCGCTATCGACCATCACGCCCTGGCAGCCGTCGAAGAGGGCTTCGCCGCGCTGGGGCGAGGCGAGGTGGTGCAGCCGCCGATCCTGTCCATGGCCATTGAGGAGGCCAATGGCGAGGTGGACGTCAAGACCGCCCATATTCGTGGTCACGACCGCTTTGCGATCAAGGTCAGCCCGGGGTTCTTCGACAACCCCAAGTTAGGCCTGCCGAGCCTGAACGGCCTGATGATGGTGTTCTCGGCCCGCACCGGTCTGGTCGATGCGGTGCTGTTCGATGAGGGCTATCTGACGATGGTGCGCACCGCCTTGGCGGGCGCCATCGCTGCCAAGTACCTGTCGCGTGACTCCAGTCGTCGCGTCACCGTGTTGGGAGCCGGGGAGCAGGCCATCCGGCAGGTCGAGGCACTGCGGCTGGTACGTGACATCGAGATCGTCGATGTGTGGTCTCGGCGTGGGTCGGCTGCCGAGGAGTACGCCGAGACCATGCGTGCGGCTGGGCTTACCGTGAATGTCCACGATAGCGTGCGTGAGGCCTGCGCGATGGCCGACATCATCGTCACCACCACGCCTTCCCAGGCACCGATTCTGGAGGCCGCCGACCTGCCCGAAGGGGTGCATGTGACCGCCATGGGCTCGGACAGTCCGGATAAGCGGGAGTTGGCCGAAAGCGTACTGACGCGTGCCGATGCCTTTGTCTGTGACACCCGCGCCCAGAGCGAGTCCAACGGCGAGCTGAAGGCGTTTCATGGACGTGAGGTGCCGTTCAAGGTGCATGAACTGGGCCAGGTCATTGCGCGTGGGGATCGTCTGCGCCTGTCCGATGCCACCATTACCGTGTGTGACCTCACCGGGACGGGCGTGCAGGATACGGCCATTGCCGCCCATGCCCTGAATCGGCTGGGCTAGCGGCTCATCGCCAGAACGTCAGGGCGGTGATGGCCAAGTTTGCCAATAACAGGCCGAATCAGGACGATTCCAGACGCTGGGGGAGGCTGCGCTGCCAATCGTTTTTGCTGAAACGAGATTTTTTGCGGAGGATAGAGGGGTCTTGAGTGTCTGGAGCTGTCATGCCCTCTCTACCTGCGCCTCTACGTCATCGGCGTAGATGGATCGTCATCCTGGCGCGACTTGGCTATACCGCCAAGGGCGTTGTCTATCTGCTGATCGGAATCCTGGCCGCGCTGGGGGCGGTGGGACTGGGCGGTGACAATGTCGGCACCAAGGAAGCCCTGGCTCATCTGGCGCGGCAACCGTTTGGCTCGCTGATGCTGGCGGCACTGGTGGCGGGGCTCTATGCCTATGCCGCTTGGCGTGGCTTGCAGGGACTTTTCGATGTGGAGAATCGTGGCCGTAGTCTGAAGGCCCTGGGCACACGGGCGGCGCTGGTGATCAGCGGACTCATCTACGCCAGTCTAGGCTGGTACGGGCTTGAGCTGTTGGATGATCCTCACGAGACCACGGGAGGGGCAGAGGAGCGAACAGCGATGCTGATGTCCCACCCTGGCGGTCTCTGGCTGGTGGCCGCACTGGGCCTGATCTTTATCGGTGTTGGCGTGCGCCAGTCTTGGCGTGCGTTGACCGCCAGCTACCTGGAGCGCTGGCGACGACAGGACATGAGCAAGCGCCAGAAAGACCTCGCGTCAGGGCTCAGCCGCTGGGGCCTGGCCGCTCGCGGTGTAGTCTTCGCACTGATCGGAGGCTTTCTGCTGGCTGCTGCCTGGCAGGCCGACCCAGGCCAGGCCGAGGGGCTGGGTGGGGCCTTGGATGCTCTGGCCGCCCAGCCCTTTGGCCCATGGTGGTTGGCCGCGGTGGCAGGAGGACTGCTCAATTACGGCACCTACTGTGTGATCAATGCTCGCTTCCGACAGGTGAAGGTGGACTGATGCGCCCGGTGCCGGCGCATCACCTGCCGCGCTTGGCACGGATCGTCAGCGCCACCCCGGCGATGGCGATGACCATGCCGGCCAGGGATAGCGCCGGCAGGCCTTCACCGAAGAGCCACCAGGCCTCGACCGCGGTCACCGGCGGAACCAGGTAGAACAGGCTGGCGACCCGGGAAGCTTCTCCGCGCTTGATCAGCAGCATCAACAGCAGAATGGCCGCGATCGACAGCACCAGCACCAGCCAGCCAAGGGTCAGGACAAAGGTCAGTGTCCACTCGACCTCGCGGCTTTCCAGCAGCAGGCAACCCCCACCGAGCAGCGCCAGCGCGCCCAGATATTGCACCACGCTGCCCCCGAGCAGAGGCATGCCGGTGCAAAAGCGCTTCTGGTACAGCGTTCCCAGCGCGATACCCAGCAGCGCGACCAGCGTACAGGCCAGCGCAGGCCAGCCGAACCCGTCGAAGGACAGGGCCGACAGGTCCATCTTGCCGCCCAGCACCAGGCTGACGCCTGCAAGCCCCATCACGAGCCCCAGCCATTGCACCGGTGTGAGCCTCTCGCCAAGCAATGGGCCCGCCAGTGCCGCCGTTAGCAGCGGCTGCAGGCCCACCAGTAAAGAGGCCAGCCCCGCCGGCATACCCAGACTGATGGCATAGAACACGCCGCCCAGATAGGCCCCATGGACGAGGCACCCCGACACGGCGACGTGCCCCCACAGACGCAGCCCCTGTGGCCATGCCGATCGAGTGAGCAGCACAATCGGTACCAGCAGCGCCAGGGTAGCGATGAAGCGGATGGTCAGAAAGGTGAAGGGCTCGGCGTAGGGCAGGCCGAATTTGGCACCGATGAAGCCGGTACTCCACAGCAGTACGAAGACCAACGGCATGGCTGCTGTCAGTCCGCCAGGCAGCGTCTTCGTGCTGCTCATGGGTGCGTCTCGGAGCACACGTCAGGCGCTGTGATGGTGGTGGCGACTGTGGCGAATTCAGTGGCGCATGCAGTGATGGATACAGTGGTCAGTAAGGGCAGCAATACCGGCGACTGCCGAGAAGACAGGATCCGTTCCATGGAGAGGCTCCTTTGCGATAAGCCAGGGCCCGGAGGTGCGAGCCGTGAAAGCAGAGCCCATGATGCCTGAAAAGGCGGCCGGGCTGGAGCTGCCGATGTCCCGTCGCTGTCGTGCTTTGGTCGTAGGTCGAGACGTCGTCAGATGATTGGTCAGACCATGATTTGGGTTGTTTTTACAAGTTTTTTTGCCTCTATGGGCACTGGTCAGACCAATCGGAGAGGGCACTTGCGTTGAAACACTGCGTTGGCCGTATTAGTGCTTTTCGCTAGCTTTTTTTCGACGACAGCCGTCCCGCGACAGGTGTGTGCTCTAGTAAATCAGGGCTCCGTTCCATCACAGCTTTAGCTGCAAAACGGTGAGCCGGCATATGGCTGCGCAGCAGCTCGAGCCGCACATCACCCAAGCTCTGATGCCGCATCGCTGGGGAAATACCTGCAGTCAGGTGGCGGATGTCTGCGCATGGACGCGTGCAGGGCCTGGGTCCCCCCCGGGAACGCCTGCGGTAGTCAATGCTGACGCCATGGATCGACAACAACAACGCACCTGGCACCGCCGACCGTCGGCGTGCCGATCCACCTGGAGTTTTGCCATGTCTCCGATCGACAAGTCCCGGCAAGATCAGCCTGGCATGTCTACGACACCTCTCGATACCCATGCGGCCGCTGCCAGTCCTGTGACGCCGGATCGCCGCCGCTTCCTCAAGGCTGCGGCGGTCGGCTCTGCCGCTGCGGTGGCGGCTCCCTGGGTCGGCAACGTGCAGGCTCAGCAGGGTATTCGCATCCGCATGCAATCGTCCTGGCAGCCAGGGACGACCGGCTATCGCATCTTCGAACAATGGGCTAACGGTGTGGCCGAGGCCACCAGTGGTGAAGTGACGATTGAGCCTTTTCCTGCCGGCGCCGTCGCCGGCGCCTTCGAGGTAGCCGATGCGGTTCGTAATGGGGTGCTCGATGGACAGAACTGGTTCACCGTCTACTGGCCAGGAAAGATGCCGGCTGGGGTGTTTCTGACGGCCTACCCCATGGGCCTGTCCGTGCCTCACCAGTGGGACATGATGTTCGGCGCTTACGGCGGCTTCGGTATTGCCAAGGATCTTTACCGCAAACAGGGTCAGGAACTGCTGGGCTACGTGCACCACGACCTCAACCTGATTCACTCCAAGGTGCCGTTGAGAAGCTTTGACGACTTCGCTGGGGTCAAGATCCGCATGCCGGGCGGCATTGTCGCCGAAACCTTCGCCAAGATCGGCGCCCGTACCACGCTGCTGCCTGGCTCAGAGGTCTATCCGGCCCTCGAGAAGGGGACGATTGATGCGGCGGATTACACCGGTGCGGCGGTCAACTTCGAACTGGGCTTCTGGCAGGTGACCGACTACATCATCATGGGCCCGCCTTCGACGCCCTGTCTGCACCAGGCGGTCGACCTCATGGACATCGCGGTCAACCGCCGCGTCTACGAGCGCATGTCCGATCAGACCAAGGACCTGATGCACGACCTGGTCGCTGCCTACTCCCGCGAGCACTACGCCGCCATCCAGAAGGCCAACGCCGAGGCCTGGCCGAAGTATCGCGAGAAGGGTGTCGAGATCATCCACCTGTCAGAAGAGGATGCCGACCGCTTCCGCGATGCCGCGATCCCGCTGTGGTTCGAATGGGCCAACAAGGATCCGGATGCGGCGAAGCTGTTCCGCGCCCACCTCAACACCATGCTCGACCCGGCGGTGGCCCTGATCACCGAAGAAGACATCAAGGATTTCGAGCTCAACGCTTGAGGACAATCGCGACGCTGGGGCGCCAGCGTCGCGAGTACCTTTGAATGACTGACGTGCCGGCCGGGACTGCCCGATCGGCTTCGATGAATGGTCCGTGGTCGCCTGCAGCAAGCCGGCGGCCTGCGGAGGAGCGTCAATGAATCTTCAGATCGATTTCGTTCTGCCTCACTGGCTGTACTGGTCGGTGTTGGCGGGGTTGCCGCTGGTCGTGATGCTGTTGGTGGACAGAAGTTTTCGCCGCGGCGGTCAGGTCAGCGGCAGTGATACGGCCGAGACGCCTGTGTCGTCGGAGCAGGCTGACTATGTGCCGCCGGGAAATGCGCTGACGGCGGGTATCGACCGCATCTCGGGGTTCGCCGGTCGCTATGTGGCTTACTGGTCGCTGATCGCCCCCTTTGTCTTCACCTACGAAGTGCTGATGCGCTACGCCTTCAACTCGCCGACCAACTGGGCGCATGAGTCGATGACCCTGATGTTCGGCATGCAATACCTGCTGGCGGGCGCCTTCGCCCTGCGTGAAGGGGGGCATGTACGAGTCGATATCCTCTACCAGCGGGCGGCGCCGCTCAACAAGGCAGCGCTGGACCTGGTCACCTCGATTTTCTTCTTTATCTTCACCCTGGCGCTACTGACCACGGGGTGGCGCTTCTTCTCACAGTCGGTCAGCGATGTCTGGTGGTTTGGAGACAGCTACGCCAATGAGGTGTCCTTTACCGAATGGGCCGTACAGTATTATCCGGTCAAGTTCATGCTGTTCCTGGGGGCATTGCTGCTGCTGCTGCAGGGCATCGCGCAGCTGATTCGCGATATGCAGTCCTACGCCCATCACCGCCAGAGCCACGCCGGTAGCCGGACCTTTGCTGCCGTACTGGTGGGGCTGGCTCTGCTGCTGGGTGCCTACACGCTGTATGAAGTGGTCAACATCGCTCTGACCGACTACGAAAGCCTGGCGATTAGCCTGGAGAATGCCCTGGCCACCGTCGGCATTGGCGAGCTGACGTTACTGATGTTCGGCACCTTGATGGTGGTCCTGGTGGCCGGGTTGCCGCTGGCCTTCGTTACCGGTGGGCTCGGTGTCGTCTTCCTGTATCTGGTGGGCGATCAGCACATGCTGAACCTGATGCCATCGCGGATCTTCCCGATGATGACCAATTACCAGTTGTCGGCCATCCCGCTGTTTATCTTCATGGCGGCGGTGCTGGAGAAAGCGGGCATCATCGAAGAGCTGTTCGATGTGGTCTACAAGTGGATGGGAGGCCTCAAGGCCGGGCTGGCCATCGCCACCATCATTGCCTCCACCTTGCTGGCCGCCATGGTCGGTGTGATAGGGGCCGCGGTGGTGACGATGGGGCTGATCGCCTTGCCGGCGATGCTCAAGCGCAACTATCAGCCCGAGATTGCGCTGGGCTCGATCATGGCCGGCGGCACCCTGGGCATTCTGATCCCTCCCTCGATCCTGGCGATCATCTACGGCGTCATCGCCCAGCAGTCCGTAGGCGAGCTCTATCTCGGCTCGCTGATTCCTGGTCTTCTGCTGGCGGGCATGTACGCCTTCTATTGCTGGATGCGGGGTACCTTGAACATCAAGGTGGCACCGCCGATGCCGGTGGAAGATCGCGTGTCCAGCGCCGAGAAGCTGAGGCTGTTGCGCAATATGCTGGCGCCCATCGCCCTGGTGATGTTGGTACTCGGGATCATCTTCACCGGCGTCGCCACGCCGGTGGAAGCGGCCGGTATCGGAACCTTCGGTGCCTTGCTGGTGGCGGCACTGCATAAGCGCCTGACCTGGCCCAATCTGCACGCCGCCTGCATGACGACTTTGGTGGCCACGGCGATGGTGATGTGGATCATCTTCGGCGCCAGCATCTTCGTCGGCTTCTACATCCTGCAGGGGGGCCAGACCTTCGTGCAGGACCTGATCGCCGGCGCTGGGCTCGGTCCCTACGCGGTACTGGCGTTGATGATGGTGTTGCTGGTGGCGCTGGGCATGTTCCTGGATTGGGTCGGTATCCTGCTGTTGGCGGTGCCGATCTTCGTGCCGCTGATCAAGGGGCTCGACTTTACCGGGGTGCTGGGGCTGCCTGGCGTAGATCCCGCCGATGTGTCGCTGTGGTTCGGGGTCATCTATCTGGTCAACATGCAGATGTCATTTCTGAGTCCTCCCTTTGGCTATGCGCTGTTCTACATCAAGGGCGTGTGTCCTCCCCATATCACCATGGGGCAGATTTTCCGCTCATCCTTCCCGTTCCTGGCTCTGCAGGCCTTGGGGCTGTTGCTGGTCATCCTGTTCCCGGCGCTGGTGACCTGGCTACCCAACCTGGCTTACGGATAGCGCCGGCTAGGCCAACGCTTTTCCCCTGTCGCCGGAGCATCCGGTGGCAGGGGAGACAGTGCTTGGCTTGCTAGCCGCAGGCGCGAGTGTCGGCACATCCGCGCCGGCACGGCTGAGTCGCTGCCCCCACCACGTAGTGACAGAAACCGCGAGAAGTGTCCGCTATTCTGCACTTCACCTGACGCAGCGTTGGCGTACCATGGGGTCAGCTCTTCACGCTGATGTCGCTCGCTGGAGACAGCTGGCTTGCATTCCGTAACACGATCGTGGGGAACCGATGCGAACGTGTGTCGTCACAATGGGCGAGCGATTGACGAATTCTCAATGACCTCCTGGAGGACTTCATGCAACGATTCACTGCCCTGATTACTGCCGCACTGCTCTCCGCCGGTCTGATGAGCGCCACGGCCCACGCTCAAGACGCCAGCGCACAGGCATCGTCCAGCGCCGACGTGGAAGCAGCAGTACAGGCACAGAACTTCTCTGACGCCGAACTGCAGAAGTTCGCCGATGCGTCCAAGGAGATCGCCACGATTTCTCAGGATTACACCCAGCGCCTGCAAGAAGCCGAGGACCAGCAGGCCCAGCAGGATGTGCGCACCGAGGCCAACCAGAAGATGGTCGAGGCCGTACAGCAAAGCGGGCTCGAGGTGGAGAAGTTCAATGCCATCGGCCAGGCCATTCAGCAGAATCCTGACATGATGAAGCGCGTTCAGGAGATGGCGCAGTCCTGATAGGTGACTGCCCATGAAGACGCCCCCTACGGCTTTCCGCCGGAGGGGGCGTCTTCGTTTTGGGGACAGCCTTGCGTCAGTGGGTATGTTTCCGTTAAGCAGAGGTCTCTCGACACCTCTGCCAGGTGGCACTATTATTTTGACAGATGGCTGTCAATGAGGCTGATGATGAAGGTTGCCGAATGTGCCCTCGATGCCAAGACGAGTTTGTTGCAACGCACGCTGGAGCGCCTGCTGGGCAAGCCTGCACCCGAGGCAACGACGGCCCTGTACATTCACGAGATGATCGAGAAGGGCTTGCCGTCTCGCGACGTGCTGCGATTCGTTGAATCAGTTGATCTGCTTAGCGATAGGGCCATGGCCGTTAAGCTGATCGGTATGTCCGAACGCACGCTTTATCGTCGGATCAAGTCGCCGGAGCCGCTTAACACTGAGCAGAGTAGTCGTGCCTGGCGTTTCGCCGAGGTGCTTACCAGGGCGGAAGATGTGTTGGGCGATGCTGCTGAGGCAGAGCGTTGGATGGGAACACCCGCCTTGGGGCTTGAGGGGCGCAAGCCGATAGATCTTCTCACCACCCAGGTGGGGTACGAGCTAGTGGACGACCTTCTTACCCGCCTGGATCAGGGAGTGTACACGTGACATCCGCTGGCAAGGATCTGCTGCTTTGGCGGCTTGAACGAGAGCGGCATATGGCCAGCTGGAGCAGTGGTGTCGGTGCAAAGCTGGCTGGCGGACGCTGGAATACCAAGGGGCGAGCGGCGGTATATGGGGCCTGCGACCCATCAACGGCGATTCTCGAAGTCGCGGTGCATAAGGGTTTCAAGGCGCTGGATACCATCCCCCATATGTTGTTGTGCGTGCGTATCACCGATCCTGACAGCGTGTTTGAGGTAGTGCCCGAGGACTTGCCCAACCCCAACTGGTTGGTTCCTGGATCGCCCAGCCTTGGTCAGCAATGCTATGGCGATGAGCTACTGTCTCGCTATCCCTTCATCACAGTGCCTTCGACGGTCTCCCGCCATAGTCGCAATATCGTGATGAATCCGCTGACGGGCCAGGAGGGCGTCGAGATCGTCGTGATCGAGCCCTTCGCCTTGGACCCACGGCTGCATCCTCCCGCCGAGTGAGCAAACGCTTTACAGCCATTGCCATGGCCCGCATCCTTTCTGCATGAGGGCGCCGAGCATGTAGCGCGCCTGTACCGGCACCGCGCGGAGGACACCATGGAAGCGGAACTGTTGGAAATCAGCCAGCACATGGGGCGCTTCCCGCCCTTTGATGGCCTCACGGATGAGCTGCTGGATGAGGTGGCGAGCCAGGTACAGGTCAGCTATTTCAAGGCGGGCTCGACGATTCTCGAGCTCGATGCGGTGCACGAGGAGTTCTGCTACATCCGCAGTGGCGCGGTGGAGGTCTCGCGCCGCAACGGCGAGCTTTACAACCTGCTTGGCGAGGGCGATATCTTTGGCCATTTCAGCCTGTTGCGCCACAGCAGAGTTCGCTTTCCCGCCAAGGCGCTGGAAGACAGTCTGATCTACTTCATTCCCGAGGCCATGTTCCATCGGCTGTGCGAGGCCGATGAAGCCTTCTCTGACTTTGTCGAGGTGGATCGCCCCCGGCTCGAGACGGCGGTCGAAAGCCAGCGCAAGAACAACGACATGATGGTGACGCGGATCCGCAAGCTGCTGACCCGCTATCCCGTGATGGTGGAGGCCCGTGCAACGGTGCAACACGCGGCCCGCCAGATCAGCGATTTCCAGGCGTCCGCCGTGCTGGTGCTGGACAAGCCCGGGGACAACCCCCGCTATACCTTCAAGGACAGCGAGGGCACCTACTGGCAAGTGACCGGGATCCTCACCGACAGCGATTTTCGTACCAAGGTGGTCGCCGAGGGGCTGTCACCGGATACCCCGGTAGGGGAGGTGGCGGGTCGTCGGTTGATCGCGATACAGTCCGATGAGTCGGTGCAGGAAGCGATGCTGTGCATGTTGCGTAACAACATCCATCATCTGCCGGTCATGCATCGGCGCTCACCGGTGGGCATCGTGCATCTGTCCGATATCATTCGCTACGAGACCCAGAGCAGCCTATATCTGGTGAGCAATATCTTTCACCAGCCATCGGTGGAGAGTCTGGCCAAGCTGGCCCCCGACGTGCAGGCAGCGTTCGTGCGGATGGTGCATGATGGCGCCGACTCGCAGATGGTGGGCAAGGCGCTGTCGACCATCGGTCGCAGCTTTACCCGGCGCCTTTTGGAAATGGCGGAAGAGGAGTTGGGGCCGCCACCGGTTCCTTACTGCTTCATGGCGCTGGGTTCCATGGCGCGCAACGAGCAGAGCATTGTCACCGACCAGGATAACGCCCTGGTTCTCTCCGACGACTTCGACCCGGCGCTACATGACGAGTACTTCGCCACCATGGCCAAACGCGTCAGTGATGGCCTTGCCGCCTGCGGGTACACCTACTGCAAGGGCGACGTGATGGCCACCAATCCCAAGTGGCGTCAGCCCTTGGCGGTATGGAAGCGCTATTTCACGCAGTGGATCGAGCAGCCCTCGCCGGAGGGGCTGTTGCACAGCTCCATCTTCTTCGACCTGGATACCGTGCATGGCGACAACCCGCTGGTGGAAGCCTTGCAGGACCTGGTGGCTACCAAGGCATCACAGCACAAGCGCTTCCTGGCCGCCATGGCGCGCAATGCCCTCAACCGTACGCCGCCACTTGGCTTCTTTCGGACGTTTGTGATGGAGAAGGACGGCAAGCACAATAACTCGATCAACTTGAAGCGCCGGGGCACCGCTCCCATGGTCGATCTGATTCGTATCCATGCCCTGGCCTGTGGGTCCCGTGCCCAGAACAGCTTCGATCGACTCGATGACATCGACCGCACTCAGCTGCTGGCGCCTGGCGTCAGTGACCGGCTGCGCTACGCGCTGGAGTTTCTGTCGATGTCGCGGATTCGTCATCAGGTCATCGATCTCGAGCATGAGCAGCAGCCGGACAACAACATCGAGCCCGAAAACGTGTCCAGCGAAGAGCGCCATCACCTGAAGGACGCCTTCCAGGCGCTCAGCAATGCCCAGAAGTTTCTCAAGTTTCGCTACCCGATGACGCACAGGTAGGCGGCCATGCCACTCCTTCGACCCAAGACACGCTCGGCCCCTGACTGGCACGACTACCTGGTGGCCCGGCGCCAGCAGAGTCGTCAGCGTGCCCTGGTGGACTTCTTTGCTGGTGCGGATCTGTCCCCGATCCTGCCCGTGCAGGAGGCCCCGCTGATGGCCCTGGATCTGGAAACCACCGGTCTGGACCCCAAGCGAGACGAGATCGTTTCGATTGGCCTGGTACCCTTCTCACTGTCACGGATTCGTCTGGCGGAGCGACGCTACTGGGTGGTCAGGCCGCACCGCACGCTCAAGGCCGAATCGGTCACCTTCCATCACATCACCCACGCCGATATCCAGGGAGCACCGCGCATCGAAGAGGTGCTCGAGGAGGTCTTCGAGGCGATGGCCGGGCACCTGCTGGTGGTGCACTATCGCCACATCGAAAGGGCTTTTCTGCAGGCTGCCGTGCAGGCTAAGTGGCAGGAGACTCTGAGTTTTCCGGTCATCGACACCATGTCCCTGGAGGCGCGAATCCATCGGCAATCACTGATGGCGCGCTTTCGACGCTGGATGGGGCGGCCGCCGGCCTCCATCCGCCTGCATGACAGCCGGGTGCGCTATGGCCTGCCTCACTACCACGGACATCATGCCTTGACCGATGCTATCGCCACGGCCGAGCTGCTGCAGGCCCAGGTCGCCGGCAACTACGCTCCGGAAACGCCCATCGGAATGCTCTGGAGTTGAGCCTTAGGCTGGCCTTCCCACGGCAGTGGCGGGCGGACCCCTGCGACACTGCCGGGTCGTCCGTTCGGTGACCGTGTCAGCAGGCGATAGGTTTTTCCTCGATAGGGTTGATAGAGGATGGTGGTGGCGTTCTCGGGTAGCGGAAGCTGATCGTCGCTGGTGACGATGCGACCGCTCGGATGGGACGCCCACCAGCGATCCACCTCGTCGTCCTCCAACTCGACCAGAGGGCGTTGCAGCCGGCCAAGATACTGGAACTGGTCCGCGTAGCGCCCGGCGTAGGCAACGGGAGTTCCGCGAGTCTCCAGCTGGTGGAGTCGCTGGGCCAGAGGAGTAAGGTCATAGCGTTGTGTCAGCAGCGGGCGGGTGCTGACCAGCAGGCAGGTCAGGGTGACCGGCCACACCAGCAGGGCCAGGCGCGAAGAGCGTTGAGGAGCAGCGATCATGGCCAGCAGCAGGGGAACCAGCGCCAGCGCGCGATAGCCATTGTGAACAGGCGTAACGCCTCCCAGTGTCTGCAAGAGCTCCGGCATGACCAGCAGCAGCGGGACTGCCAGCCATGGCATATGTCGTAGCCATCTGCCGTGGCTTGCCAGCAGTGGCTGCCCCTTGCCAGGCAAGCCCAGGCTGATCCACAGCGCAGCGAAGGGCAGTGTCGGGATCAGGTAGTGCGCCTGCTTGCCACTGATCAGGCTCAGTACAAGGACCGCTGGCAGCACGCCGAGCAGAGCCAGGCGGGCCAGTCGGGACGTCAGTCGGGGACGCCACCACAACGATGTCATCGACCAGGGAAACAGCGCGAGCGGGATTAGCGGCAGGTACCAGTACCAGGGGCGGGCGTGGGCAAAGGAATGACTGACCCTGCCGGCAAACTGGCCCCACAGGATGTCACGGGCATAGTCGGCTCCACCGGCCTGTGCCGCGGGCAAGGCCCAGGCCAGGCCCATGGCCAGGCCGATTGTCCCAGAGCCACAGAGTGCCATCGCGCTGGCGCCAAGTGAGCGCGGCGACCACCAGCCGATTCCCAGCGCCAGCGGCAGCCAATACAGCAGTATCACCGGCCCCTTGGCCAGCAATCCGAGTCCCAGCCCCACGCCGCTCATCACTACCCAACCTGTCCCCCCGTATCGCGCTAGGCCGACCAGGCCGAGCACTGCCAGCAGCAGGCAGGTGGTCAGCAGAATGTCGAACATCGATAGCGGCAAGAAGACCGACCAGAGCGTCATGCCCAGCAGTAGCCCGGGAGCCCAGCGCGCCTGTGCGACGCTTTGCGGGAATCCGACGCGAACAATGGCCACCAGCAGTGGATAGCTCAGCAGGCCCACCAAGGGCACCGCAAGGCGCCCGACCGGGTCGTCGGTGCCGAAGATCGCCCAGGCCAGATGAATGAGCCAGAACAGCAGGGGAGGCTTGTGGGCATAGGGCTCGCCATTGAGCTGGGGCACCAGCCAAAGGTGGCGCTGCCACATTTCCCAGGCCACGCCTAGGTAGCGGGTCTCGTCGATGGGCATCAACGGGGTAGACGCCACGCGGACGATGATCAGCAACGCTGCCGCCAGCATCACCGTGGTCAATGGTGTCAAATGGGGCAGGGGTAGCTTGGACAGGGAGTGCTTGGACATGACAGGGCTCCATCAACGGATGCCCGTCACCCTAGACGACAAACCTTAGCAGAGGCTTATCCGGCAGGAGGGTGCTGCTTTTTCAGGCGGCCATAACGACCGTCGGCGGCCACAAGGCCGCCGACGGTAGATGATACGAAGCTGTCAGGCCGAATCAGACGGCCTTGGGCTCGCTCATCAGGCCCTTGATGATGGCGTAACTGGCCACCAGCAGCACCAGCGTGAACGGCAGACCGGTCGACACGGCTGCCGCCTGCAGCGCTGTCAGGCCACCACCCAGCAGCAGGGCAATGGCAATGGCGCCTTCGATCAGTGCCCAGAACACGCGCTGCGGCTTGGGGGCATCGACCTTGCCACCTGCGGTGATCGAGTCAATGACCAGAGAGCCGGAGTCGGAGGAGGTCACGAAGAACACGATGACCAGCACGATGCCGATGAACGACGTGATCGACGCCAGCGGCAGCTCACCCAGCATGGCGAACAGCTTCAGCTCCAGTGCGGCATCCTGCACACCCTGGAAGCCATCGGTGATGTACTGCTCGATGGCGGTGCCGCCGAACGACGTCATCCACAGCACCGAGACCAGGGTCGGTACCAGCAGCACGGCCGTCAGGAACTCGCGCACGGTGCGGCCCCGGCTGACACGGGCGATGAACATGCCGACGAACGGTGACCAGGAGATCCACCAGGCCCAGTAGAAGGCAGTCCAGCCCTGCACGAAGTTGGCGTCTTCACGGCCGAAGGGGTTGGACAGTGCTGGCAGTTCAGCCAGGTAGTGCCCCAGGTTGGAGAAGAAGCCGGTGGCAATCGCCAGGGTTGGGCCAACGATGATCACGAAGGTCAGCAGCAGGAACGCCAGCACCATGTTGACCTGGGACAGGCGCTGTACGCCCTTGTCGACGCCCAGCATGATGGAGCAGAGCGCCACGCCAGTGATCGCGACAATCAGCAGCACCATGGTGGTGTCGGTGTTCGGTGTGCCAAACAGCTCGTTGAGGCCGGCGGCTGCCTGGGAGGCACCGAGACCCAGCGAGGTCGCCAGACCGAACAAGGTGGCGAACACCGCCAGGATGTCGATCAGGTGTCCAGGCCAGCCCCACACGCGTTCACCCAGAATCGGGTAGAACACGGAGCGCATGGTCAGCGGCAGGCCCTTGTTGAACGAAAAGATGGCCAGCGACAGGCCGACAATGGCGTAGGCTGCCCAGGGGTGGAGCCCCCAGTGGAAGATGGTAGCGGCCATGCCCAGGTTGACGGCGGCCTGTTCATCGCCAGCTGCGCCGCCAAGAGGCGCCCAGTCAGTGCGAATACCGTTGTCACCGACGGTCGTGCCACCCAGCGCCGTCGAGAAGTGCGACATCGGCTCGGACACGCCGTAGAACATCAGGCCGATGCCCATGCCGGCGGCGAACAGCATGGCGAACCAGCCCATGTAACTGTAGTCAGGTGTCGCGTGAGCACCACCGATACGGACCTTGCCCAGAGGGGTGAAGATCAGCCCCAGCGACAGCAGCACGAAGACGTTGCCGCCCAGCAGGAAGACCCACGACAGGTTGCTGGTCAGCCAACCGCGGATGCCGTTGAAGAACGGCTCGGCGCTGGTCTGGAAGGCCAGGGTCAGGATAACGAACACCAGAATCAGCAGCGACGAGACGGAGAAGACCTTGCCGTGCAGGTCGACGTCCACGCCGAAGGATTTGGTGACGATATTGTCCTGACCGATGACGTAATCGGTATCGATCAGATTGGCGGGCCCGTCCGGGGCCGGTACCCCCTCGCTGCCGGTATCGGCGCTCGAGGGCTTGTGGTTAGGGTCTGTTTCCACGTGCGATCTCCCTTGCGTTTGAAGATGAGGTGCAAAGTGTTGCTGCCGTCAAGCCATGCTGCTGTCACTCGTTGCTCGTTTGTTGTGCCAGTCTGTTGGCCGTGCCTGCCTGAAGTGTGGCCTGTCTGAAGGCGCTTGCCAGCGGCATCTTCAACGGCAGGGGCCGAGGACGCGCTGCCAATGCTGCCACAAGCATGTCACATTCCGCGGCTGTAGAGCGTTCCCGCGACGACAGCGTGGAGGACATCAACGACAGCAGGGGCGCCCTGGGGCACCCCTGAAAACGGCCGCGTCGGAGTGACGCAACACGGTAAAGTGGGCTCAGGCTTCGCCCAGCCACTCCTTGACGACGTCCGGATGGTTCTCGACCCACTGCTTGGCATTTTCATAGGGGTCGGCGTCGTCTTCCTGATTCATCAGCATGACTTCGCCCATCATTTCCGGGGTCCACTCGAAGTTTTCGAGAATCGAGTAGGCCTCCGGCATGTCGTCCTCGAGCCCCTGGCGAACGATGGTGTGAATCTGCTCGGCACCACCGTAGACGCCCTGCGGGTCGTCGAGATACTTGAGATCCCAGCGGGCGAACATCCAGTGCGGTGTCCAGGAGGTCACCACGATGGGCTCGCCGCGGTCGATGGCACTGCCCAGTGCCGCCGTCATCGTGGCGCCGCTGCCAGTGCGCAGGTCCAGATCGAGATCATAGGCATCGACCACTTCCTCGGTCAGGCGCATCAGGCCCGCGCCGGGATCGATACCAATGATCTCGCCATTGAATTCGTCAGCGTGGTCGTTCAGCTCGTCAATGGAGCTGATATCCGCGTCCGCCGGGACCACCAGGCCGAGCTTGGTGCCGTCGAGGTTGACCCCTGCATCGACCAGTTGGTCCTTGAGGCGAGCGTAGTAGTCCTCATGGGTGGTCGGCAGCCAGCCGGCCAGCAGTGCATCAGCGTCGCCGCTGGCGACGGACTGCCACATGGCGGCGGCGGACAGGGCGGACGTTTCGACCTCGTAGCCGGCCTGTTCCAGTACGGCACGAACCACGTTGGTAGAGGCGACAGTGGAGGACCACTCCACGTAGGCCAGGTGCACGGAGCCCTTGTCCTGAGCGTTCACGCCAGTGGCGACGGCGCTGACGGCTAGCGCCAGGCCGAGGGTACGGGTTGCCTTCAGTGACATGCTGTGACTCTCCTTGCGATGAGTGAAACAGGTTCCATCAGCCGTGTTTCCAAGCTGTTAAAGCCTGAAGCAGGCGGTGGCATCTTGCAAATGGATGGGGCGCGCGGGCGTCAACGGCCGTGCCCCATCCGTCGCTGCCAGCCCTTACTGCTTGCGTTCCTTGCGCAGTGACTGGGTCAGACGGTCGAGCAACATCGCCAGAATGACCACGGCGATGCCAGCCTCGAAGCCGTCACCCGGGCGCAGGCGCTGGATCGCGCGCCAGACTTCGCTACCCAGACCGTCGGCGCCGATCATGGCCGCAATGACGACCATGGACAGGGCCAGCATGATGGTCTGGTTGATGCCGGCCATCACGGTCGGCAGGGACAGCGGCAGCTGAACCTTGTACAGCTTCTGGCCTCGGGTGGCGCCATAGGCGTCCGCGGCTTCGATCAGCTCCACCGGCACCTGGCGGATACCCAGAGTGGTGAAACGGATCGCCGGGGGCATCGAGAAGATGACAGTGGCAAAGATCGCGGACACCGAGCCGATGCCGAAGAAGGGGATAGCCGGAATCAGGTAGACGAAGGCCGGCATCGTCTGCATGAAGTCCAGAATCGGCATGATCGCTCGGTACAGCCTGTCCGATAGCGCTGCGGCGATGCCCACGGGCAGTGCGATGATCACGGCGACCAGGGTGGCGATCACCACCAGCGTCAGGGTCTCGATCATCGGATCCCAGAGGCCCAGGTCCCAGATGAGTCCCAGGCCAATCACCGCACCGATGGCAAGTCGCGGGCTGGCCAGTTTCCAGCACAGGCCTGCGATGATCACCAGCAGAGCCCAGTCGGGAAGCCACATCAGTGCATCGTTGAGACCATCAATACCGGTCTGGGTGAATCGCGAGATGCCGCGGGTGACACCAGAATACTCTGTGGTCAGCCAGTTCAGCCCAGTCTCGATCCAGTCTCCGAGGGGAATGCGAGGAATCTCGATCGCCATTATTGATCTCCTGCCTGTGCCAGTTCATCCAGTACCGCGCCCTTGACGACGACGCCCAGCAGGCGTCGTTCGTCGTCGATCACGGCGATCGGGAAGCTCTTCTCGTTGAACAGGGCGAAGAGATTATGCAACGGCTCGTCGGGGCCCACCGTGCGGAAGTCCTGCGTGAGTACACCATCGAGACGATCCTGACCGGCTTGAATGGCCGTATTGGCAGCGTCTGCCTCGACCAGCCCCATCAGCTTGCGGTCTCGGCTGGTGACGTAGATCGAGTCCATGGCGTTTTCTTTCATCTTGCGCAGCGCCGTACGCGGACCGTCATCTTCTCGCGCGGTGGCACGCACCGGACGCATGGCGCTGGATGCCGTCAATACCCGCGACATGTCGACGCCTTCAATGAAGCGTTCCACGTAGTCGTCGGCGGGTTTGGTCAGGATTTCCTCGGGCGTGCCGATCTGCACCACTTCACCGTCCTTGAGCAGCACGATGCGATCACCGATGTTCAGCGCCTCATCCAGGTCATGGGTGATGAATACGGTGGTCTTCTTCATGCGGTGCTGAAGCTCCAGCAACTCCTGCTGCATGTCCTTGCGAATCAACGGATCCAGCGCCGAGAAGGCCTCGTCCATCAGCAGCACGCTGGCGTCGTTGGCCAGTGCCCTGGCCAGGCCCACCCGCTGCTGCATACCCCCGGACAGCTGATTGGGATAGGCATCCTCCCAGCCCTTGAGGCCAACCTGGGAGAGGGCGTCGCGGGCCGTCTTGGCTCGGGTATCCGCGTCGATGCCGCGAATCTCGAGGCCGAATTCGGCGTTTTGCTGCACCGTGCGATGGGGAAACAGAGCAAAGTTCTGAAACACCATTGAAAAGTGCCTGCGACGGCATTCCAGCAGCGCCTTGTCGGACAGCTGGGGAATATCTTCGCCATCGATGACGATCTCGCCTTCGGTCGGCTCGATCAGCCGGTTCAGACAGCGAATCAAGGTGGACTTGCCGGAGCCGGACAGGCCCATGATGACCAGCAGCTCACCTTCATGGACGTCGAAGTCGATGTTCGACAGGCCCAGCGTCTGGCCGGTTTTCTCGAGGATGTCGGGACGCTTGAGTCCCTCGTCGCGAAGCTTGAGCGCCTTCTTTGGCTGGTCGCCGAAGACCTTGCTCAGCCCGCGAACCTTGATCTTGACGGATCGGTTATCGCTCATTGGTACGGGATGCCTTTTCAGGTGACGTGTTGGCTCCCAGGCGCTCGAACGATGAAGGTCGACGTCATGCGGTCGTTGGCGTCGGCGTTCATCGTCCAATGCTGGAAGCTAGGCCTCGGGGCTGCGGCTTTCCCTGCCGCAGCCACGCTGGGTGAAAGCATGCCATCTTTCACCGTTGAGGCGCAGAAAAGTGCAATACCCTAAAGGTCTTTGAAAGATCATTCAAATTAAGCATGGGGGCGAGGAGTGCTTGAAAGCAATCTCGCGCAGGGCAAGGGGTTGTGCATGAGAGCTATCGCCACCCATGCCGTTTAGGCATGGGAGCGAGGAAGTTTTGTGGCTTTTCGCGACGGGCTGTGGGCCCGTGGCAGGGGCCTCAGCGAGCCCGTGAGAGTCGGATCAGGCGCCCCGGGTTGGCGTCGGTCAACAGGTAGACGGCCCCTTCGGGACCCACCCTGACGTCGCGTATTCGTCCCACTTCGCCGTCGAGAATGACCTCTCTTTCGATCAACTGATCGGCGTCGAAACGCAGTCTCACCAGGCGTTCGCTGCGAAGGCCTCCGGCCAGCAGGTCACCTTGCCAGTCCGCAAACTCATTGCCGCTCACCACGGCCAGGCCCGATGGCGCGAAGCGCCCTTCGAACACGTGCAGCGGGTCGCGCTTGCCCGGTGCGCTGTCCACGCCCAGTGGCAGGTTGGTGGCGTAGTCGCGGCCACGGGTGACGTCCGGCCAGCCATAGTTCTCGCCAGGCTGGATGAGGTTGAGCTCATCACCGCCACGAGGACCATGTTCGGTGGCCCACAGGCGACCATCGGCGGCCAGGGCCAGCCCCTGGGGGTTGCGATGACCGTGGGAGTAGAGTTCCGCTGCCGCGCCTTCGATAGCGGGGTTGTCAGTGGCTGGCGCGCCCTCCGCCGTCATGCGCAACAGGCTGCCGGCATGGTCTCGCGCATCTTGTGCCCGCTCGCCATCGCCACGGTCGCCGATGCTCAGCCACAGCAGACCCTGGTGATCGAACAGCAGCCTGCCCCCGTAGTGACGTCCAGGTCGAGAAAATCGGTTCTGCACGAATACCGGCTCGACGCGGCCGAGCCTTTCACCGTCCCACCACACGCGAGACACAGCGGTGGCATCGCCCTCGGCGTCTTCATCCTGGGAGTCGTCCGTCTGGGCGGGACGCGCCCAGGCAAAGTAGAGCCAGTCGTGGACGCCGTCGCCATAGTCCGGGTGCAGGGCCAGGTCGAAGAGTCCGCCTTGTCCCTGGGTCGACACCTCGGGCAGCCCGGTCAACGTGTCGACCTGGCCGTCGTCGATCAGGGCGAGCGAGCCGTGCTGCTCGCCGACCAGCAGGCGTCCATCCGGCAGGAACGTCAGCGACCAGGGGGTATCCAGCGCGTCCGTGATCACTTCCAGTGCCACCGGATGGTAGAGCCCGGGCACTTCGGTCGGCGGCGGTTCCGCCCAGGCGGATGGGGCCGTTGCGGTCAATGACAGAGTCAGGATAAGGCGGCGGATCATGCAGTCTCCCGTTGATCAAGATGCCTGGCTCCGACAGCATCGCTGTCTCGACAGACGCTACAACAGCAATGCCAGCAGTGCCGGCAGATAGATCAAGGATAGCAGGGTGGAGCAGAACACCAGGCTGGCCACGTAGGCGGGTTCGCGTTGGGACTTCTGGGCAAACAGGTAGTTGAACACTGCTACCGGCATGCTCATCTGCACGACCAGAATGGCAAGGGCGGTGGGGGGCAGCGATAGCCAGGTACCCACACCCCAGGCCACCCCGGCCGCCATCGGAATCCGCAGCAGGCTGAACCAGACCCCTGAACGCAGGCTTCTGACCTGAATACTGGCCAGGGATACCCCCAGGGTGATCAGCATCAATGGCACGGTGAAGCCAGAGATAAGGTCAACGCTGTTCTGCAGCCACAGCGGCAGCTGGGTGTCCGTGAACAGCAAGGCCATCGAGATCAGGATGGCGTAGACGGTTGGGGTCTTGATCAATGACTTGAAGGGATTGCCACGGCTGGCCAGCATCGTGCCCAGGGTGAATTGGAACAGCGAGACCGTGACCATCACGGTGATGCCGAAGGCAAAGCCTGCCTGGCCAAAGGCGTAGAGCACGACCGGCAACCCCATGTTGCCGGTATTTGGGTACATGGTGGGCGCCAGCAGCACGCGCCAGTCCCGACGCAGGATGACGGCCAGCAGGAAGGTCAGGGCGGCCATGGCGCACAGCACTAGCGCGGCCGCCAGCATCGTTCGGCCAAAGCTCGACGCATCGATGTCGGCGCCGGCCAGAGAGGCGATGACCAGCGACGGGGTGCCGATGTTGAACACCAGCTTGGTCACGAAGGCCACCGGGTAGTCGAAGCCGCGTCGAATCCAGAAGAACCCGAGGCCTGCTCCGGTGATGACCGGGGCCATTACCGCAAAGAGTTCGGCAAACATGGAAGCGCAATCTCCTGGAGGTTGGGGAGGTCAGCGCTCACGCGCCAGGCGCGAGCGCTCGGCCTGGCGTTCAAGCGACATGGTCAGTCTTTCGATCAAGCCCGCGGTCAGGCGTTGTTCCACGGGATCATTGCCGTGCTGTTCCAGTGCCTCGAGCAGCTGCTCGCCGGTAGCACGCATATGTTCGGGTGGCTCGCCCCGGGCACTGGCGCCGTAGTCGTCTGCCAAGGCTGCGGCAAAGCGGTCGAGCGCCTGTCGTATCGGGGTTGCCTGTTCGCCGAGGCGGCGCCTCAGGTGCAGGCTGGCGTAGCCCAGGTCCAGGCCGACCAGCCCCAGCGATAGCAGATAGCGCCGCTGTTCCGGGAGCGCATCATCATGCCGGGCGAGACTCAGCAGGCGGTCGGCCATGGTACCACCAAAGCGCGTTTCTGCCTGGTGAGGCGGTCTTTGCCACAGGCGATGCAGGTCGCTGACCGTTGCTTTCACCAGGCGGCGCTTGCGCACCGCCAGGGGGAGGCCCGGCAACAGGCGAAACGCCGTGACCACGGTGGAGAGGCCGATCACCAGTGCAATGGCGCGGTTGAGAAAGCCATCGAACGTGAGATCCATGCCATTGCCGGGCATGGTCAACAGGATGTTGCCGATGGTGAAGGCCAGGCAGTATCCCATCAGCCGCGGATTGGCGGCACCGAGCAGCCCGACGAACAGTGGAGGCATGAAGACCAGCGCCAGGGTCACGATATCGTTGGCCTGGGCCAGCAGCACGTGTCCGAACAGGAAGGCACTCGGTATGGCCGCCAGCATGCCCTTGAGGAAGGTCGCGGCGACCATGGCAGGGTTGTCGCGAGTGGCGAAGAACGCCGAGAACAGGGTGCCGACCAGCATCGCGACCTGGCCATTGTCCCAGGCGGTGTAGCGCCAGAAGGTCGCCAGCAGGGCGAACACCAGTCCTGCCCGCAGGCCATTCAGGGCTGCTGCCAGGTGGTCCCTGTGCCACGCCAGGGCGGGTGCCTTCAGTCGGCGTTTGCCAGGGGTATGAATGGCCTCACGCGCATCGAGGATGACCAGCGCATGGCCCAGGGCTTCGCGCATGCCCATATTGAGACGTAGCTGTAGCAGGGCCTCGGCGCCGTCACGGTCCCCGGTCGTGGCCGGATCGAGATGCTCACCAGCAGGTCCGGAAGGGGGGCTGGAAGTGACGCCAGACGTGCTGTCAGACGTGTTGAGAGACGTGCCATCAACAGCGCCGCGACAAGGACCGCCTTTGTCGATGCCGCGCTCGACGCACTTGAGGGCGCGGTGGCGAAGTTGCAGCAGGCGCTCACGGGCCTGGCTCACCCCTTGCCCCTCGGCGCTAAGACGCAGACCTTCCGCCATGTCCCGGGCCAGCTGGCGGGTCTCGGCGGGCAGGCGATCGCCGTGGTAGCGCAGCAGCTGCTGCAGGGCATGCAGGATGGCCAGCAGGCGTGAGGTGCGACGTGTCAGCACATGGCTGGCGCGAATACGTCCACTGCCCTCCGGGCCTTCATAACGTGCCGCCTGACTGTCGGTCTCAAGCTGGGTCAGCGGGGTCAGGGTGGCGGTCAGGGTGGACTGCAAGGCGCCGATGTCGTCGCTGTTGTTGAGGCGCAGGGCACCATGGAGAAAAGCATGATTGACCACCTGGTCAGCCAGGTCGGCCAGGTGGTCGCGTACCTGGATCGGCCACAACAGGGCACTGACCAGGGTGGCGCAAATGGCGCCCAGGGCCAGTTCAGACAGGCGTGCAACGGCAATCGCGAACAGCCCCCCGGGGGCACTGGCGGTGATGATCACGATCAACATGGCGGTGACTGCCGCCATGATGCAGCCGTAGGACGCGTTGTTGCGGGTCAACGAGGCAGCGTAGGCACACACGGATATCCACAGCGTCAGGCACACCAGGGCTGGCGTGGGGGCCTGAACAAAGGCAGCCATGATGGCGATGCCGACGACACAGCCGATGAGGGTGCCGCTGAGCTGACTGATACCTTTTTCAAGGACCATGCCGCTCATGGGGCGAATCTGCAGAAAGGCGGCGGAGATCAGTGCCCAGTAGGGGCGGTCGAGGTCGCACCAGAGCGCGATATACAGAGCCAGCAACATGGCCAGCGTCGCCTTGATGGCAAACTTGACCGCGCTGGCCGGCGGCGTCAGATAGGCGTGCCACCACACAGAGAACGGCATCAGCGCGACTCTTGCTGGACGCGTACCGTAGCGGTCATGCCTGCGCTCAGTTCAAGCCCTTCGGGTAGCTCATCCAGGGCAATACGCACAGGAATGCGTTGTGCCAGGCGTACCCAGCTGAAGGTCGGCTCGACCTGAGGCAGCAGCTGGTTGTTGGGCGCCGTGTTGTCGTCGGCAATCCCGCGGCCGATGCTCTCGACGTGGCCAGCCAGCTCGATATCTCCGCTCATCAGAATCACGGTGGCGGGATCCCCGACCGCAAACGCTGGGCGTTTGGTCTCTTCGAAGTAGGCGGTCACGTAGTAGGACCCTTCAACCACCAGGGCCATGACGGCGGTGCCACGGGTGACGTAGTTGCCTTGGGCAAGCTGCAGGTTCAGCACATGCCCTGCCGCCGGGGCGGTGACGTCGGTGCGCTCCAGATCGAGACGCGCGCTTGCCAGGTCGCTGCGGGCCTGATCCAGGGTGGCGGCGGCCACCTCCCGGTTGCGATTGGCGCTCTCCTGGTTTTCGGCACTGATGGCCTGGCGGCTCAGTTGCGCACGACGAGACGCTTCATGTTCACGCAGCGCCAGTTCCGCCTCGCGCTGGGCGACGATGGCAGAGGCCTTGTCGAAGGCCGCTTGATAGCGCGCCTGCTCGATACGAAAGAGCGTCTGTCCAGCGTCCACGCGAACGTTGTCGTCCACGGCCAGCTCGGTGACACGGCCGGAGACATCGGGGGCAATGGTGATGATCTCGGCGCCGATACGGGCGTCCCGTGTCCAGGGCGTATAAAGGTAGTAATGCCAGAGCCATAGTCCGCAGGCGATGGCGACGGCGACCACGATCAAGGTGATCAGCGCACGTAGCGACTTGCGCATTCAGGTGGCTCCAGGGGTAAGGGCACCGAGCCAGGCGAAGGCAGCGGTGCAGATGACGAACAATGAGGTATCCAGCCACGCCTCGTGCCAGTAGCGGGAGCTGCCCAGCCAGCTATGCAGCAGCCAGCGCAGTGTCGCGGCCATGAGCAGGCCGAGGATCGCGTAGACCAGCAGGGGACTGAAGTAGATGCCGCCCAGGGCGACTTCCTTGAGCGCCATGGAATGTCTCCTGGGCAAACCAAGTGCCGGATGCGTTACGTGAATCGAGTAAGCCAGAGCGAGTAAGCCAGAGAAAGGTTAGCAAACAACGGACGTTGACGGCAGCCCTGCCGTCCCATGTCGCGTCTTTGCGCCTGACGTTGGTAGTGAGGTACAGGCTGTTGATGTGGAGGAGGAGCTGACCTGCGGGAGGTGGCCTATGGGGAGCAAGCTCGCCACGGCAGAGGCCTTGGATCAGCCAGCGGCCTGGCGGCGCGCAAGTGGCTCCTGGCGCTGGCCGATCCAGTCGGTAGGCACCGCATCACGCAGGTGATCCAGCAGGGCAGTGACCTTGCGCGGCTGATGACCGAAGCCATATAGCAGTGTCACCGGCAGGGGCGTCAGCGACCAGTGATCAAGGCAGCGCACCAGTTCCCCAGGGTGGTGACGCTCCCGGGCTTCAACCATCCACACCGGCAACACGCCAATGCCCCGGCCGCGCGCAATGGCATCTACATGCAGCATGGACTGATCGACCCGAAAACGAGAGGCCGGCGGCTGAAAATGCACCTGACCGCCCTGGCGGTGAGTCAGGGTGATGCCGTTCTGGCTTTCCCCCATCAGGTCAATCCAGGCGTGGTGGGCCAGGGCATCCGGGGATTCAGGCTCGCCGTGGTGGGCGAGGTAGTCGGGATGGGCATAGATGCCACGCTCCAGAGCGCCAAGGCGCTCCTGGCGCAGGTTGCCGTCCTCTACCTGGCCAAGCCAGACGCATACACCCTGGAAGTCGGGGTCCCTGGCAGCCACTTCCCCCGTGCTCAGGGTCAGACGCACGGCGGGATGTTTCTCGAGAAAGGGCTCCATCACACCACCCAGCCAGCTACGGGTAAGGGTGCGGTGTGCCTCGACATGGAGCTCGCCACTGACGTCTTCGCGCAGGCTGTCGAGGGTGCGCTGTCCCTGATCGGCCAGCTTCAGTATCTCGCGACTGATGACGTAGTAGCGCTGTCCTGCTTCTGTGGGCAACAGCTGATTGGCCTGTCGCTTGAGCAATGGCTGGCCTAGACGTGCCTCCAGCTGACTGATCCGCCGGCTCAGGGTCGACTTGGCCAGGCCCAGCTGAATCGCACTCTGGGTCAGGCTTCCGGTCTCCATGACACGGTTGAAGGCTAGCAGTTCGTCGAGGTCAGGCATCACATCACGCAGGCGTGCTGAAGAAGAGGAAGAGGCCTTGCAGTATGCCATGCGCTGACGCGGATGAAAATCATTCTCTAGGGCTGCGGCGCAGCGTCGCCGAGGCAAGAACGGGGCCCTCGCGTGGCTCTCTCGACGTTCGAGCCACAGATCCCGATCGCGAATAGCCTGTTGCGGATCGCCTGTTGCGAAGGGTGCAACGCGGTGTTTTGCAGCAATTATGAAACTTTGATGGAAGAATCTAAATGATAAATATTCACATTCATAAAGGCTTCGTCATAAGACCCACGACCCAGTGGGCCGGAGCCAGAGCAAGAGCCACCAGGTGGATTGCCACCTCACTCGGAGCGAAAAACGATGTTGTCTCACCCCCTGCCGCGCCATCCTCTGTCGATCAGCATTCGCCGCCTTGCCGTCGGGCTGGCGGGAGCCTCCGTATGCACGGCCCTGCCGGTGTTGGCCGCTGATGATGTTGCCCTGGATGACGTGGTGGTGACAGCCGCCGGGTTTGATCAGAGCATCGCCGATGCACCGGCCTCGATCAGCGTGGTGACCCGGGAAGACCTGGAAAAACGCTATTACCAGGACGTGACCGACGCGCTGCGCGACGTTCCGGGGGTCATCGTGACCGGCGGTGGCGGTGGCGACAATGGCTATGACATCAGCATGCGCGGCATGCCCGCCAAGTACACCCTGTTGCTGATCGACGGCCGTCGTGTCAGCACCCGCGAGACTCGTCCCAATGGCAGCGCCGGCTTCGAGCAGGATTGGCTGCCGCCGCTGCAGGCGATCGAGCGTATCGAGGTGGTGCGTGGCCCGATGGCGACCCTTTACGGTTCCGACGCCATCGGCGGTGTCATCAACGTGATCACCCGCAAGGTGGCCGATGAATGGCACGGCAACCTGCAGCTGGACACCATCCTGCAGCAGGACAGCGATTCTGGCGACAGCCGGCAAGCCAACTTCTATGCCTCTGGGCCGCTGTCCGAGGGACTGCTCGGGCTGACGGTGTACGGACGTGCCACCCAGCGGGATGAAGACAATATCATCAATGGCTACGAAGACAAGCAGGTCCAGAGCTTGACCGCGAGGCTGTCGCTGACGCCCTCCGACAATCATGATCTGGCGCTCGAGGCCAGCCGTACCGAGCAGGATCGCGAAGCCTTGCTTGGCAACAGCGTCGACCCGGACGGCTGCCGTGGTGGCTGTGAAGACAGCTTTGACGAGTTCACCCAGGAATACGTGGCCCTGACCCATACCGGTCGCTTCTCCTTTGGTACCACAGAGACCTACGTCCAGCGCGAAGAAGCCCGCAACAAGACTCGCGAGATGGAGATCACCAACACCAACGCCAAGTCGAGCCTGGTCATGCCACTGGGCGCGCATATTGTCACCGTCGGCGCCAGCTTCGAAGAGGAAGAGCTGGACGACCAGACCTCGAATCAGATTTCCGATCTGACCAACGTGCGCAACAGTCAGTGGGCCCTGTTTGCCGAAGACGAGTGGATGCTCCTCGACGACTGGTCGCTGACCGGCGGGGTGCGTATGGATCACGACGAGAACTACGGCTCTGAAGTCAGCCCTCGCTTGTACAGCGTCTGGCACATGACCTCCGACTGGACGCTGAAGGGCGGTGTCTCCACCGGCTACCGGGCACCGGATCTGCGCGAGATCACCCCTGGCTGGGGGCAGGTCAGCCGCGGCGGCAACATCTACGGCAACCCGGATCTCGAGCCGGAAACGTCGGTCAACAAGGAACTGGGGCTTCTGTACAACAATGCCAGCGGTCTGTCTGCCAGCGCCACCGTGTTCCACAACGACTTTGACGACAAGATCACCCGGATCGCCTGTCCGGTAGATATCTGCACGGATGGCCCCAACCAGTTCGGCAGCAACCCGACCTATCGAGTCAATGTCGATGAAGCCGAAACGCAGGGCGTCGAGCTGTCGCTGTCGACCCCCATCGGCCAGTCGTTGGAGCTGTCCGCCAGCTACACCTACACCGACTCCGAGCAGAAGAGCGGCGAGTATGAAGGCGAGCCCCTGACCCAGCTGCCCGAGCATGAATTCTCCGCCAACCTCGACTGGGAGGTGAGCGACCGTCTGTCCCAGTGGACACGCGTGACCTATCGCGGTGACGAAAGTCAGCCCACCACCGGACCGTCGCAGAGTGCCATCGTGGCGCCGGACTACACCTTCGTCGACACCGGCATCGGCTATCAGCTGACCGACGCCGCTCGCGTCAACGTCGGCATCTACAACCTCTTTGATGAAGACATCGACTACGACGAGTACGGCTACGTCGAAGATGGACGCCGCGTCTGGCTCGGCTTGAACGTCGACTTCTAAGGAGGAGCGTCAGCGTCCCGCTCTGTCGAACGCACCGTTCCGATATGAGCGAGGAGGTTGGGCAAGCAACTGCAACTGAGATTGATTACTATATCGTTCCACATCGCCCCTCCTCGGCATGTCACCGAGGAGAGGCGTGCGACAAGGAATAGAGAAGATGCGAGCAATGTCCCGTAAAACATCCGCAGGGGTGGTGGCAGCGATCGGCCTGGCCGCTCTTGCCCTTTTGGCGCCTGTCAGTGCCAGTGCCCAGCAAGATAGTCGTGTGCTCGAGACCGCCAACGGCAAGGTCACGGTCAACGGGCAGCCGACGCGTGTCGTCACGCTATACGAAGGGGCGTTGGACGCTTCTCTGGCTGCCGGGGTAACGCCGCTGGGTGCCGTGGCGACGCGTGCCGCCGAGGATGTGGCGGACTATCTGCGCGATGACGTTCCCGATATTCAGATCGTGGGTACCTCCGGTGAGGTCAATGTCGAGGCGGTGGTCGGGCTCAAGCCTGACCTGATTCTGGCCTCCTCGCGTCTGTCCGACGAGAGCTACGCGCTGCTGTCCCAGCTGGCGCCGACGATCGTGCCCACTACCCAGGGCTTCGATGCCAATGCCTGGAAGGATGAGGCCCGCCTGTTTGGCGCCGCACTGGGGCATCAGGACCAGGTGGACGCTGCCATTGATGCAGTGGAAACCCGCGCCGCCTCATTGGCTGATCAGGTCGCCGAGCGCAGCGCGGGTGACAGTGCTTTCCTGATTCGCTGGATGCCCCAGGGGCCGCTGGTGATGTCGACCCAGTTGTTTTCCACCGGCTTGCTCGAGGCCGCTGGCCTGGACGTTCAGGACGATGGACTGGTGCCTGACAACCGTCCGCATAGCGACCCGCTGAGCCTCGAGTCGCTGTCGCGCGTCGACGGTGACTGGCTGTTCCTTGCCACGCTCGACGAGAAGGGACAGGAAGCACTGGCCCAGGCTCGCCAAAGCGATGCGTTTGCCCGGCTGTCGGTGGTCGAGAACGATCGCGTCGTGGCGGTGAACGGTCAGCTGTGGACCAGTGCCAATGGTCCCATCGCCGCCCAGGCTGTGCTCGATGACATCGAGCGGGCACTGGAGGTCACTGCCGCACCGTGACGTCACTTCGACATGTTCCAGGAGGGCCATTGGTGGCCCTCTTTGTGTTGCTTGGGCTCGCCGTCATGGCGAGCCTTGCCGTGGGTGCGGGTGAGCTCGGTGTGGTCGACTCTCTGCGAGTGCTGATGGGGCAGGGGGGTGAAGAGGCGTCCTTCGTTGTCTGGCAGCTGCGACTGCCGCGCACCCTGGTGGGCCTGGTAGTGGGCATTGCGCTCGGCGTGTCTGGCACCCTGCTGCAGTCCATGACCCGCAATCCGCTGGCTGAACCTGGCCTGCTCGGCGTCAGCGCGGGGGCCGCCTTTGCCGTGGCGCTGATGTTGCTGGCGGGAGGCAGCCTGCTTCAGCTGCGCATCGGTGTGGCGCAACTGGGGGCGCTGGCCGGTTGCCTGTGCGTGCTGGGCGTCAGTCGCATCCGTGGCTTGGGCAGTGATCCGATTCGTCTGGTGCTGGCGGGGGCGGCATTCTCGGGCCTGCTGGGGGCCCTGACGTCACTTATTCTGCTGACCGATCGCCGTGCCGCTGACGAGATTCGCTTCTGGGTGGTTGGCAGCCTGTCAGGACGTCAGCTGGAGGACTTGCTGGCGGTGCTGCCGAGCATGGCGATCGCGGGACTGGCACTGATCGTGGTAGTGCGACCCATGGCCAGTCTGGCCCTGGGCGAGCGCGCCAGCGCTGGGCTTGGGCATCACCCCGGCAGGCTGCGACTGATGGCGGTGCTGATCGTCGCGGTACTGGTGGGCGGAGCTACCGCCGTGGCCGGCCCCATAGCGTTCGTGGGGCTGGTGGTTCCCTTTGTCGCCCGCGCCATTGCCGGGCCTGAGCTGCGTCGCACGCTATGGCTGTGCCTGCCGCTGGGACCACTGCTGGTGCTGACCGCCGATGTCGTCTCCAGACGGCTGGTGGCACCCTCTGAAATGCCGCTGGGAGTGCTGACTGCCCTGTGCGGGGCACCGGTACTGATCAGCGTTGTGCGCGCCCGTCGCCTGCCGAGTCTGTAATGATGTCGATGCCTTCTTGTTCCTCACATAGCCCTTCGAATAGCCCTTCGCATAGCCCCTCACATAGCCCCTCACATAGCCCCTCACATAGCCCCTCAAATAGCCCCGCCACGCTCCCGGAGAGCGCCGAACATCGCGGCCCGCTGCCCCAGGGCATGTGGCTATGGCGTTATCGCGGGATCAGCCTGCTGCTCGACCGGCGCCATTGGTCAGGGGTGCTGTTACTGTTGGCTGCGCTAGGACTGGCGAGCCTTGCCTACCTGTGTCTCGGCGAGCAGCACCTGCCTCCACAGACCCTGTGGGACGTCATGCTCAACCAGGCGGGGCCCCTTGATACCTTCGTGGTCGAGCAGCTTCGCCTTCCTCGCCTGCTGGCGGCGCTGTCCACTGGCCTGGCCTTTGGGCTTGCCGGCTGCCTGATGCAGACCTTGGCACGCAATCGGCTGGCGACGCCGGGCATCATTGGCATCGATAACGGCGCCACCGCCTTTGCGGTGGCCTCGGTGCTGGGCATGGGGCTCAGCCTGGCGCCTTCCGCCATGGCGCTGGCCGGGGCGGCGACTGCCGCTGTGCTGACGTTCGGCCTGGCCGCGGGAGGGGGCGCCCGTGGCTATCGCTTTATCGTGGCTGGGATAGGGGTCGGTGCCATCTTTGGGGCAGTGACCCAATTGATGCTGTCGCGGGCGGCCATCGATGTGGCCAATGCAGCCTACCCCTGGACCGTAGGCACGCTGAACGCGCGTCCTGCCGGCGCCGTGCAGGTGTTGGGTGTTGGGCTGCTCGTGCTGGTGCCGCTGGCGCTGTGGCTGTCGCGGTCACTGGCATTGATGCGCTTTTCCGATGCCGTGGCCACCGGCCTGGGGGCACCGCTCAAGCGACGCCGGGCCCAGGTGCTGGTGGTCTCGGTGGCGCTGACTGCCTTGGCCGTATCAGTGGCAGGGCCGGTGGGCATGGTGGGGCTGCTGGGCCCTGAAGTCGCGCGCCACCTCTGCGGCAACCGTCAGGTACCGCTGCTCGGGGCGGGGCTCGCCGGGGCCATGGTCATGGTGGTGGCCGATCTGGTGGGACGGCTGTTGCTGTCTCCGCTTGAGCTGCCCGTGGGTATCGTCACCGCGGTGGTCGGTGGCCCCTGGCTGATCTGGATTCTGGTGCGCCGCTGATGAGGCTTCGGTTGAGTGGTTGCCCATGGTTGGGCGCACGTCTAGAGCCTATTTAGAAAATTTAGATAGTTGAGAGAGTCTTGATGTCACTCCCATCATCGTCACCGCAACAGCCTCGGCCGATGGCCCCAGAACCCGCCCCCTACGTGGTGGAAGACCTGGTGCTCAGCCATGGCCGCCTGCGCGTCATCGACGGCTTGAACCTGACCATTCCTCAAGGCCAGCTCACGGCCATCGTGGGGCCCAATGGCTGCGGCAAGTCGACGCTGCTGGCGGGACTTTCACGGCTGCACACGCCGACACAGGGCAAGGTCTGGCTGCAAGGCCAGGAGCTCAAGCGCCTGAGTGCAAGAGACCTGGCGCGCCGCATTGCCTTGCTGCCCCAGGAGGCCTCCGCCCCCGAGGGGCTTAGCGTCAATGATCTGATCCGCTTCGGTCGCCAGCCTCACCAGTCCTGGTATCGCCAGTGGAGTGAGGAAGATCAGGCCGTGGTCGCCCAGGCCATCGCCAGCGCGGGACTACAGACGCTTGCCGAGCGTGGTCTGGAGACGCTCTCCGGAGGCCAGCGCCAACGAGCCTGGATTGCCATGACCATCGCCCAGCAGACGCCCATTATTCTGCTGGACGAGCCGACGTCGGCGCTGGATCTTGGCCACCAGCTGGAGGTCTTCGAGCTATTGCATCGGCTGGTGCTCAAGGGGCGCACCATCATCATGGTGGTGCACGACCTGACCAGCGCATGCCGTTATGCCGACCATCTGGTGGCGATGCGGGACGGTAAGCTAGTCGCGGAGGGAAAGCCGCAGGAGGTGGTGACACCTGCCCTGGTCAGGCAGCTCTATGACGTTGACTGTTCGCTGGTGGAAGATCCGCTGACGGGCAAGCCGCTGCTGGCAGGCTTGAGGCGGTCCGAGCAGAGCTGACGCGATGCTGAGCCCAGGGACGTTAGACCTATCCAGGGACGTTAGACCTATCCAGGAACGTTAGACATATAGTGCGGGCCTAAAACGCAACACACCCGGTCGATGACCGGGTGTGTGATGGCGTCAAAGGATAGTAGCCTGTGACGTTCAAGCTACCCCATTAATTGGCGGCATCTTGTGCAGCGTCTTCGGCATTGTCGCCAGCGTTTTCGATGGCATTACCGGCGCTGGTCAAGGCGTTGGCAGTGGCGGACTTGGTGGTCTGCCAGGCACTCTGAGCGCCTTCCTTGGTGTCCATCCAAGCCTGTTGCACGTTGGTCTTGGTCTGATTCCACCAGGTGTTGGTGTACTCAGGCTGTGCGGAGATTTCATCCTGAGTGATGTTCAGGTGAACGGAGTATTCGATGTTGTCCAGGCTGTCGCCGTTGGTGGTCTGAACGGTAAAGTCGCCGGTCTCGACCACGTACTGGTTTTCGCCCAGGTCGAGCAGGTCGCCTGCTTCCACCACGATGGCGCGGATTTTCATGTCATTGTCGAGCAGGATATCCTCGACTTCGCCCACCTCGTCCTGGCTTGAGCCTTTGGCAAAGACATCGGCATCGAGCAGCTCTTCAGCGGAGTAGAGGCCTTGCGGCTCGCTGTGTGCGGCCTGATTCGCGCCCTCGTTGTGATGATCGGCAAGGGCGGTGGTGCCCACGGCCATGGAGCCGGCGAAGACAGTGCTTGCGATAGCGGTAGTCAGCAGATTCTTGCGGATCATTCCTTTTCTCCTTCTGGCGAGTGGTTCTTGCGATCCTCTCGGTTGCGGCGTGTTCCAGTGCAGCAACCTGTCTTGCTTGCAGCGACGCAAGGATGCTCATCGCGACGCTGTGATGTCTATTGTGGAGGTTATGTACAAGATTTCAAGGGCGCGTTGTGAAAGAAATATGTAAGCCCGTGTTGCTGCTTCATGACAGGTTCAGGGAAGCGTATAGCCCGACGCCATGGGGAAAAGGCACGGCGGTTGAGCCGCGCGTAACGCTGCGAATCGGCGGCGCAGGCATTTGTGCAGTGTTTCCCTTGCGTCGACGGTTCGCTCTGGGACAATGCACGCCCTGGTGTGGCAAGCCAGCCATGACAAGCCAGTCGTCACAAGCCAGCCGTGACACGCCGACAACCATGGACCTGGTCACACGTTGCCAAAGAGGCTGCGCCCAGTGGTGGTCTGTGAGCGTGGAGAAGTCCTGCGGCGTAGAGCAGCATTCAGCGAGCTAAATTCCCCCTGAGAGGCGTGAGTCATTGGAACTATTAAGTGTCGTCTACCGCTACTATCGTTGGCCCTTTGTCGGGGTGATGCTGCTGAGCCTCGTCAGCGCGGCCCTGGGGATTGGAGCGATCGCCTTCATCAACCGCCGTCTGATCGAAGTGTCGGGAGACGTCGGCAGTATTCTGCCCCAGTTCTTGGGCATTGTAGTGGCGCTACTGGCCGTGACGCTGGCTTCGCAACTGGCGCTGACCACGCTGGGACATCACTTCGTCTATGGACTTCGCTCGCGTCTGGTCAAGCAGATTCTGGACACCGATATCGAGCGCCTGGAACGTCTAGGCAGTGCCGAATTGTTGGCCAGCCTGTCCAGCGATGTGCGCAATATCACGATCGCTTTCGTGCGTCTTCCCGAGCTGGTTCAAGGCATTGTATTGACGCTAGGCTCAGCGCTTTATCTCGGCTGGTTGTCGCCAGGGCTGTTGATCGTGACCAGCCTTTGGGTCGGGGCGACCATGGCAGCCGGAGCCTGGTTGGTCAGACGCGTGTATCGCCATCTGTCCCAGGTGCGCGAGACCGAGGACGCGCTGTACCGCGATTATCAGGCGGTCATTGATGGTCGCAAGGAGCTGGCGCTCAATCGTGACCGAGCCCAGGCACTCTTTGAAGACACCTACGACCGCGATGCCCGGCGCTATCGCCACCACATCATCCGCGCCGATACCTATCACCTGAGCGCTGTCAATGTGTCCAACATCATGATGTTGGGCGCCATCGGTGTGGTGTTCTATCTGGCCAACGGGCTGGGCTGGGCGTCTACCGAAGTCGCGGCCACCTTTTCGCTGACCCTGTTGTTCCTGCGCACTCCCCTGATCTCTGCGGTGGGCGCCTTGCCCACGCTGCTGAGCGCTCAGGTTGCCTTCGATAAGATTCGTGGGCTGGATCTGGCTGAGCCCCGTCAGGAATTTGGCCGTCGAGCGGCGGTGAGCGGAGCATGGCAAGAGCTACGGCTGGAGGGCGTCAGCTTCCGCTATTCATCGTCGCATACCTCTGCAGGGGACTCTGGTGGATTCTTGGTCGGCCCCCTCGATCTATCGCTTAAGCGAGGTGAGCTGGTGTTTTTGATCGGTGGCAACGGCAGCGGCAAATCCACGCTGGCAAAGCTGTTGACCGGACTGTATCGCCCTCACGAGGGCAGCATGACGCTCGATGGCAAGGTGTTGAATGACAGCGATCGAGAAGGGTTTCGCCAGCGCTTTTCCGCGGTGTATACCGACTTTCATCAGTTTGACACCCTGGTCGGACCCGACGGGGCCTCGCCTGACCCGGTACTGGTGGAACGCTGGCTCGATGTGCTCAAGATGCGGGACAAACTGCACTTCGATGGGCATAGGGTGACCAATCCAGAGCTGTCTCAGGGACAGCGCAAACGCCTTGCACTGCTGATGGCGGTGGCGGAGGAGCGCGACATCCTGTTGCTCGACGAGTGGGCGGCGGATCAGGATCCGCAGTTCCGGCGTGTGTTCTATCAAGAGTTGCTACCCAAGCTGCGGAGCATGGGCAAGACGGTGTTCGCCATCAGCCATGACGATCACTATTTTCAGCACGCTGATCGACTGCTGGAAATGCGCGCCGGACAGTTGATCGAACTCACCGGGGAAAATCGCGAGGCCGCCAGTCGTGATGCCGTGGGACGCCTTGAACAACATTAGCGTACTCACCGGTCCGACAGTGAAGGCTGGTCAGCTAAGGCGCCCAGTGGGCCAAGCCAAGCCAAGCCCAACCAAGCTAGGAACTAAGCAAGCTCGCCCTGACTGGCGCGTACCGTGATGGTACGGGAGGCTGGGAGAGCTGCCCGGAGAGTGCCTTGGAGAGCGGCTCGGAGGAGGAGATCTTGGCGGGTTAGGTCGTAGCGATATGCCGATCGTTGACCGTAACCCGCATTTGGTGGAGAAGCGTTGACTGCTCGTGGAGGATAAATTGCGAGATAAAATGAAAACAATTAGCATGTAGATGTTGTTGTTTTCTTGAGCAGGATTCCCATTGGCGTTCCTGCTTGGTCGTTCGCTCTGACGCTGCCTCCGAGGTTCTCCATGCTCCCCCAGCACCACTCACTATCCCGTCACCCGCTTGCACGGGCGGTTCACTATGCCACCGTGCCCCTGATCGTCGGGTGGGTTCCGATGGCCTCGCTGGCGATGGCACAGGAGGAAGCGGTCACCGAGGTCTCCAGTGACACCATGGTCGTGACGACGTCTACCCTGAAGGTCGATACGCCGGTGCTGGAGACACCGAGGTCAACCTCCCAGGTCTCCCGAGAAGAGCTCGATAACCGCCAGGTCAACAAGTACGACGAAGTGCTGCGCTACCGCAGCGGCGTGGTATCGCAGCCGTTCGGCCAGGACAACAAGGCAGATTGGTTCTATATTCGCGGCTTCAACGGTGAAGATTCGCTCTATCAGGATGGCTTGCGTCAGTTCCGCGAGGGTGGCTACTTCTGGTGGAGCACCGAGACCTTTGGTCTGGAAAGCGTTGAGTTGCTCAAGGGGCCTGCCTCTATCCTGTACGGTGAGGCGCCTCCCGGTGGGGTCATCAACGCCATCAGCAAGCGCCCGACGGAAGACCAGCAGGGGCTTATCGAGCTGCAGTACGGTAGCGATAACCACGAGCAGGTCGGCGTCGACGTCTCCGGCCCTGTGGCCGGCCGCGACGATGTTCGCTATCGCATGGTGGGACTGTTCCGCGAGAGCGATGCGCAGATCGACCACGCGGACAACCAGCGAGTCTATCTGGCGCCGAGTCTGGCGGTGGATTTGTCCGACGATACCAGCATTACCTTCCTGGCAAGCTACCTGAAGGACCACGGGACACCCACCAACGGCTTCAAGCTGCCTTACGGCACCGTCGACAGCACGCCTTTCGGTCGGCTCGATCCCGAAGACAACCTCGGGGAGCCGGGCTACGAGCGTCAGGAGCATGAGCAGTGGGCGCTGGGCTACGAGCTGTCCCATCGTCTGAATGACACCTGGGACATCGAGCAGAACTTCCGTTACAGCCATCTGGACCTGCTGGAGCGCGACGTCTATGTGTCTTATCTGCTGGATGATCGCAATGCCCAACGTGGCCTGACCTATCGCGATGGTGACTTCGATGCGGTCACGGTAGACACCCGTGCTATCGGCCGCTGGTACAGCGATCGTACCGAGAACACCCTGTTGCTCGGCGTCGACTATCAAGACCTGGATATCGACTACGACAACTACGATGACTTCGCCTTCGGATTGCCCTTCGATATCTTTGATCCCGAGTACGGCAACTTCACGCCGTCATCGCGGACAGGTAGCGACCATGATGAGGGCAAGGAGCAGCTTGGCTTCTACGCTCAGAACCAGCTGCGTCTGGACGACCGCTGGATCTTTCTTGCCGGCCTGCGCCATGACAGCGTGGATGTGACCAATCGCATCAACGGTGAAGATAATGGCGGTGGTACCGAGGATGAGACGAGCTTCTCCGGCGGTATCATGTACCTCGGTGACTACGGTATCTCGCCGTATCTGAGCTACAGCGAGTCCTTCTCACCGCAGATCGGCACCGATCCGGACGGCCGCGCCTACCGCCCCAGCGATGGCGAACAGTGGGAGCTGGGGGTGAAGTATGCACCTGACTGGCTGGATGGTTATGTCACCGCGGCAGTATTCGACCTCAAGGAAAGCGATACCCTCTACACCAGCGGTGAGTCGGCCAATCGCCAGGGGGGAGAGCGGGAGTCCCAGGGCTTCGAGATCGAGGGGGTGGGCTACGTGACCGATGACCTCAAGGTCACCGCCGCTTACACCTATACCGATGTACGGGTAGACTTGAGTCGCGAAGAGCAAGATCTGCGCGCGGGTCTGATTCCGCGCAATCAGGCGTCGCTGTGGCTGGACTATGAAGTGCCAGGAGCCCTGCATGGACTTAACCTGGGCGGTGGCGTGCGCTATGTGGGCGAGACCAAGGACAATCCTCGTTACTCGGATACTCAGGTGGACTCCTACACCTTGTGGGACGCCAAGGTCAGCTATGACATCACTCCGCGGTGGACCGCCCAGGTCAACGTCAACAACCTGACCGACGAAGAGTACGTGTCCGGTTGTGACTACTGGTGCTACTACGGTGAAGAGCGCAGCGTGGTAGGCAGCATCAAGTACCGTTTCTGACCACGGCAAGCAGTCTAAGTGAGAACGCCCGACCAGGCTCTGCCGGTCGGGCGTTTGTGTGTCTGCGGGGAACGTCATGGCTCAGCTGCCTTGGCGTCTCAAGAACAACGCTGTGAAGGTATCGGCGCCTTGTTGACCCCTGCCTGGGCCAGTCGCTCGCCGTCTGCGACCTCGCTGAAGCGGTCCAGCAAGAGCTTCAGCTTGGGGGTGATCCAGCGCTCGCAGAAGGGCCGCGAGGGATCGCTGTAGAAGTAGTCGTGATAGGCCAGCTTGGAATCGCGAAAGGCGGCCAGAGGCAGCACCTGGGTCACCAGGGGGGCGTCGAAGTCATCCTGTAGTTGGGTCAGCACCTGGCGGGCCAGCTGGGCGTGAACCTGGTTCTGGACATAGACCGCTGAGCGGTAGCGCTGGCGCAGGGCATGGCCAGAGGTGGCGTGGTGGGTGTGCAGGTGAATCTCGATCAGCACGTCCATGGGTAGCCGCGAGGGGTCGTAGTCCACCACCACCGCTTCATGAAAGTCGCTGTCAGGCGGCTCTGCGGCGACCCAGCCCTGGTGAACGGCGTCGACGCCCTTGAGGGACTGATAGACCGCCTCCAGGCACCAGTAACAGCTGCCCCCCAGCGCCAGGCGTGCCTTGCTGGGCGCGAGCAGGGGCAAGCTGTTGCAGGGATGGTCTGGCATGTCGGGCACCCCGGGAGGAAGTGTCGGCTTGGTCGACCATCATGCCCGAGCCTTACAGTCTCTTCAGCCCCCACATGAAATAGCTGCCGCCAAGAATCGAGGCGACCAGACCGGCAGGTATCTCCTGGGGGAACAGCAGCTGTCGCCCGACCCAGTCGGCCAGCACCATCAACAGGGCGCCGATCAGCGCCGCACCGGCCAGGTGCAGGCGAGCGCGAGAGAACCCCATCAGCCGCGCCATATGGGGGGCCAACAGGCCGACGAAGGACAGCGGCCCGACGATCAGCGTGGCCGCGGCAGTCAGCACCGCCACCGTTGCCAACAATCCCAGGCGAGCGTTTTCCACATGGATGCCAAGGGCCTTGGAGGTGGCGCTTCCCAGCGGCAGGATATCCAGCCAGCGGGCCAGCAGCTGGGCAGCCAGGGCGACGGCCGCACCGGCCATCAGCACCACCAGCGCCGAGGTCGGGTCGACGTAGTAGGTCGAGCCAGACAGCCAGGCCATGACCTGTTGCCCGCGGGGGTCGCCTCCCACCATGATGATGGAGCGCACCGCGTCGAACAGCGCCGTGATGGCCACGCCGCTGAGCAGCAGGCGCTCGGGCTGGAAGCCGCTGGTGCGGTTGAGTGCAACCAGCAGCGCCAGCGTCACCAGCGCCCCCAGGGTGCCGGTTCCCAGCAGCAGCAAGTGGCTGGGTCCGGGCACCACAAAGATGGTGATAATCAGCGCGATGGCGGTGCCACCACTGATGCCCAGCAGTTCGGGGCTTGCCATCGGGTTGGCGGTGACGCGCTGGATCAGGGTACCGGCGATGGCCAGCAGGGCGCCGCTGCCAGCGGCCGCCATGATCCGTGGCCAGCGCCAGTCGAGTACCTGGACCTCTGTGCTCAGTGACCAGCCCGTGCTGGTTTGCCCGGCGAGTATGCCGACCAGCATGGCGATCACCAGTGCCGCTGCGAGTCCTGCCAGCAGCGGGACAGGCGTCGAGGTTCGCAGCACCAGGGGAGCCGATGCCGGTGGTGGCCGACGGGGCGTCAGCTTGAGCCGGGGGATCAGCCACAACAGCAGAGGAGCACCGAGCATCGCCGTGGTAGCCCCTGTGGGAAGCAGTGTCGGCAGCGCGTCGATGCCGCCTTGTAGCACCAGGTCGGTGATGGTCAGCAGCAGCGCGCCAAACAGCATCGACCAACCCACCCGCGCCGGCAGCCGTCGGGCACCGGCCATACGTGCGATGTTGGGGGCCGCCAGACCGATAAAACCGATGATGCCGACAGTGGCCACCACGCAGCCTGTCAGGAAGACCGCCAGGCCGAGGCCGCCCAAGCGCAGCCACTTGAGTGACACGCCGAGGCTCTTGGCGCTGGCATCATCGAGCTCGAGCAGTGCCAGCGGACGAATCAGCCAGATGGCCAGGGCGCCAGCGACCAGCACGCGAGGCAGCAGGTAGAACACCCCGTCCCAGCCATTCTGGGCCAATGATCCTGCACCCCATACCAGCACCCCCTTGAGCGCCTCCTGGTTAAACAGCAGTAGCACGATGGCCAGGGCGCCGAAGTACAGATTCACTACCAGACCACCGAGCACCACCACGCCAGGCGACAGGCCGCGCCGCCAGCCCAGCGCAAATACCAGGCCCATGGCCAGGGCACCGCCGGACAGGGCGACCCACTCCCGTCCAAGGGCGAGCAGGCCCGGCGCGACCAGGGTGGCGATCATCAGGGCCAGGTTGGCCCCGCTGGCGACGCCCAGGGTGGTGGGTGCTGCCAGGGGGTTGCGTAGCACCTGCTGCATCAACACCCCAGCCAAGCCCAGGGCTGCGCCGGCGGTCAAGGCAATGGTCAGTCGCGGCCACCAGCTGTAGTGCAGTACCAGTGACGAGGGGGTGGTCACGTCAAGCGAGGACAATGCGGCCAGGGCAGAGCTTGCGCCACCCAGGCCTTCAAGGGACTGCCACGCCGCCAGCAGGCAAAGGACGACTAGCACCGCGGCGGTTGCACTCAGTCGGTGTGATCGCCAGCTGCGGGTGTCAACGGCCTGCATGAAGGGTCTCGCTATCACGGGAGGAGGGGAGGAGCATCGTCGTTTCGCGCTGGGCGGAGCGTGTCGTTGCCGTTGTCGTGGGGAGCGCGGGATTGTCTGCGCCCAGAGCCTCACCCAGCTTGCTGGCGAAGCGGTTGGCAGAAGGCAAGGCACCAAAGCTCCACACCGGTGGCAAGGTCACGACGTCGTTTCGTTTGACGCTGCCCAGATGGCGCCATAGCCCGCTGTCGGCCAGCGCCTCGCGCACTCCCGCAACATAAGGTTCGACCACCACGATCCGCGCCTGGGGGTAGTTGGCCAGCTGTTCGATGCCGATCAAGCTGAAGCCCCAGACATTGGTGGTGCCGGCCCAGGCGTTGGTCAGGCCCATCCGCTCGATCACGGCCTGATACAGGCTGTGGTCACCAAACAGGCGCACGTGACGCTCATCCATGAACTGGATCAGCAGCAGCGGGCGCGTGTCCTCGGGCAGGCGATCGGCAATCTGCGCGATATGCGCCTCGCTGCTGGCAATAAGGCGCTCCGCCTCCACCTGGCGGCCGACCAGTTCGCCCAGTTCGCGGGTCAGGGTCAGTGCTTCGTTCCAGAAGTCACCGTCCCCGCTGTACATCGAGAATTGCTTCACCTCGGCAATGGCCGACAGTCGCGGTGCCAGATTCGCAAACATGGGAGAGATGACGATCGCGTCCGGGTTCAGGTCGGCCAGCAATTCCAGGTTGGGCTGGGTGCGCAGGCCAATATCGACACTCTGCGCGGGTGCCTCGAGCCCCACCCAGCTTTCATAGTCATCGGTCTGGGCCAGTGCCATGGGCGGTGCCTCCAGGGCGACCAGCGTTTCTGCCAGGGTCCAGTCGAGGCTCGCGATGCGTGGTGAGGCCAGGCAACTGGCGGACAGTGACAACACGCCCAGCGCCAGTGCTGTCAGCCAGCATGAACGCAAGGGTCGCGGCAATCGTCGAAAAAGGGGGCGGGCTGGCAGTGGAAGCCGACGGAGCATCATTGGACCAGGGCCACGGCGTGCTCGCCACTGGGGTGGGGCATGACCTGCATCGGGATGCCGTAGATATCCTCAAGGACGTCTCCGGTCATCAGTGTCTCCGGGCTTCCCTCGGCGATGACCTGGCCGCTGTGCAGGGCCACCAGGCGGTCACAGAAGCGTGAGGCCATATTGATGTCGTGAAGCACGATGACCACGCCCAGGTCGAGCTCACGGCTGAGCTTCTTCACCAGGGTCATCACCTCCACCTGGTGAGCGATATCCAGGGCTGCCAATGGCTCATCGAGCAGCAGCAGACGGCTGCCCTGGGCCAGCAGCATGGCGAGCCACACGCGAGTACGCTCGCCCCCGGACAGGGTGTCCACCAGGCGCTCGGCAAAGGCCTCGGTGTGGGTCAGTGCCATGGCCCGGCTGACGTGTTCCTGGTCGTCTCGGCGCGAACGCCCAAGCAGTCCCTTCCAGGGGTAGCGGCCAAAGGCGATAAGCTCGCGGCAGGTCAGGTTTTCGGCCCCAGGCAGGTGCTGGGGGAGGTAGGCCACCTCCCTGGCGAAGGCACGGCGCCCCCAGCTTTCAAGGGACTGGCCGTTGAACAGGATGCGTCCTGCGCTGACCGGTTGCTGCTGCGCCATCAGCTTGAGCAGGGTGGACTTGCCCGAGCCATTGTGGCCGATCAAGCCATGCACGCGGCCCGCGTCGAAGGTCAGGCTGGTGGGGGCCAGCAGCGTCTTGCCCGGAATCGTGAAAGAGGCGGACTGAAGGTCGAACATGAACAAGGGCTCCGCTGGGTCGTCCGGGCGATCGGAAATACACTCTTAATGGATAGGAATGGTTATCAATTTGTTTGCTGTTGTCAATCCGATGTGTCATCAGGGAACATCGGGCAGTCGCCGTTGGCTAACCCTTGTAGAAGAGGCGTAAAAGATGCCACCCTGTGGCCTACGGCATCGGGCCTTGCCGGGGTGAGCCCAGGTCGCTGAAGCGACGCCGCTGGACGAGAACTTTTCCAGCGCTGCAGGCGCTAGCGAGACCGTCGCGACTTGCCTATAGTATGAGGCCCACGATGACGCAAGCTGGTGAGTGGGATAGGATTATCCCCCTGAATCAGCCCAACTTTACAAGGAAGGAGGTATCACCATGGCACATACTCTGCCGGAACTGCCCTACGCCTACGACGCACTGGAACCCTCCATCGATGCGCAGACCATGGAGATCCACCATTCTCGTCACCACAACACCTACGTCACCAACCTGAATGGTGCGCTGGAAGGTACTGGTCTTGAAGACCTGCCGGTGGACGAGCTGGTTGCCAACCTTGAGCGTCTGCCCGAAGACAAGCGCCAGCCGGTCATCAACAACGGCGGTGGTCATGCCAACCACTCCCTGTTCTGGACGGTGATGTCCCCGAACGGCGGTGGTAACCCGAAAGGCAAGGTGGCTGACGCCATCGAAAAGGAACTTGGCGGCTTTGATGCCTTCAAGGATGCCTTTACCAAGGCCGCTCTGGGCCGTTTCGGTTCTGGTTGGGCGTGGCTGTCCGTGACTCCGGACGGTGCCCTGGTGGTGGAAAACACCCTCAACCAGGACAGCCCGCTGATGCACGGCAACACCCCAGTACTGGGTCTGGACGTGTGGGAGCACGCCTACTACCTGAAGTATCAGAACAAGCGTCCTGACTACATCGCCGCCTTCTTCAACGTGGTGGACTGGGACGAAGTCGAGCGTCGTTACCAGGCAGCCACTGCCTGATCGACACCGGCATGACGTCATCACGACGTCGTCCGACCTGCTAGCAGGTCACGCGCCGCGGCCCCAGGGCCGCGGCGTTTTGCTGTGTAGTTGCTGTGTAGTTGCTGTGTAGTTGCTGCGTAGTTGCCGCGTATTGCTGGTGTCGGCGGCCGGGTCTCGCCCTGCGCCAGCGTGTTCATGTTGCACGTCATCAACGGCTTCGCATTCTCAGCACCCGTGTCTTCGCCCCGTGCCGAGGACGCGAAGCGCTGGCGCCGATGTAAGCCGCAAGGAGCCAACTGTGTCCACTTCCTCCAGCCTGCAGGCCTTGGGTCGCCTGTTGCGCTATGCCCGGGGCTATCGTCGGCGAATCGTCGCCGCGACCCTGTGCTCGATTATCAACAAGCTGTTTGATATCGCGCCCGAGATTCTGATCGGTGTCGCCATCGACGTCGTGGTCAATCAGGAGCAGAGCTTCGTCGCCCGGTTGGGCTTCGTCTCGGCGTCGTCCCAGATCATTGTGCTGGGGGTGCTGACCTTCTTTATCTGGGCGGGAGAGTCACTGTTCGAGTATCTGTTTCAGATCCTCTGGCGCAATCTCGCCCAGCGCCTGCAGGCGGACCTGCGACAAGACGCCTACGAACACGTGCAGCGTCTGGACATGGGCTTCTTCGAATCGCGTTCATCCGGCGAGCTGGTGGCCACCATGAACGACGACGTCAACCAGCTCGAACGCTTCCTGGATGGCGGAGCCAACTCGCTGATCCAGGTTGGGGTGACCGTCGTAGCGGTGGGGGCCGTGTTCTTCGTGCTGTCCCCGTTGATTGCGCTGCTGGCGTTTACCCCGGTGCCATTGATCCTGTGGGGGGCCTTCGTGTTTCAGCGCAAGGCGGGCCCCTTGTATGCCGACGTGCGCGAAAAGGTGAGCGTGCTCTCCAGTCGGCTGTCGAACAATATTCAGGGCATGGCCACCATCAAGAGCTTTACCGCCGAGGCCCGCGAGGCCGAGCGGCTGAAGGCCGACAGTGAAGCCTATGTGGACGCCAACAGTCGTGCCATTCGCATCAGCTCGGCCTTTATTCCGGTGATTCGCATGGCGATCCTGACCGGCTTCCTGGCGACCTTCATCGTCGGCGGCATGCAGGCGCTTTCCGGCGAACTGAACGTGGGAGCCTACGGTGTATTGGTGTTCCTGACCCAGCGCCTGTTGTGGCCGCTGACAGGGTTGGCCCAGGTCATCGACCTGTTCGAGCGGGCCATGGCCAGCACGCGTCGTATCCTTGATCTGATCGCTACACCCATTCGTGTGCGCGATGACGGTCAGACCACGTTGCCGACCCCGGTCAGGGGGGAGGTGCGGTTCGACAAAGTAAGCTTTCACTACGCCGAGAGCCACGCGGGTATCGATGATGTGGATCTGATGGTGCCCGCCGGACGCACCCTGGCGCTGGTTGGCCCCACGGGTTCCGGCAAGTCCACCCTGATCAAGCTGCTGCTGCGCTTTCACGATCCAGACCAGGGGCAGGTCGTCCTGGATGGCATCCCGGTAACGGAGCTTCGCCAGAATGCGCTGCGCGATGCCATCGGACTCGTCAGTCAGGACGTCTACCTGTTCGAGGGCAGTGTGCGAGACAACATCGCCTACGCACGACCCGAGGCAAGTCTCGATGAAGTCGTCCGTGCTGCCCGCACTGCCGAGGCCTGGGAGTTTATCGAACGCCTGCCCGACGGCCTCGATACTCGAGTCGGCGAACGCGGCGTACGTCTGTCCGGTGGCCAGCGTCAGCGCCTGTCCCTGGCCAGGGCGCTGCTCAAGGACCCGCCGGTGCTGGTGCTGGATGAAGCCACCAGTGCGGTGGACAACGAGACCGAGGCCGCCATCCAGCGCTCGCTGGCGCGGATTGGCAGCGAGCGCACCGTGATCATGATCGCCCACCGTCTGTCCACCATCGTTCACGCCGACGACATCGTAGTGATGGAGCTTGGACGAGTGGTCGAGCGCGGGACCCACCAGCAGCTGATCGAACGCGGCGGACGCTACGCCGCCCAGTGGCAGGTACAGACCGGTGAGGCCGCCCAGTCGGCTCAGGTCATCTAGGCTGTCCGCTGGCGCCATCAGCTCCGCGCCAGCGCCAGCCTCAGAGTAAGCGGCAGTAGCCGTGCCTGTAGCAGAAGTCGTGCCTGCGGCAGAGAAAAGGCCCATCGCGCTTGGCGGCAAAAGTCGCCAAGCGGGCCCGGGGCGTCTAGGGTGAGTAAGTCACTACACACTTTGCTGCGCCGGGACGGCAGGGGGTAGTGACGGAGCCTGATGACCAGGCCAGCTCCCGGTACAACAGCGAGCACATCGCGCTCGCGGGAGGAACTGCCATGGGCATATCGGCCAAGCAGCGTCCCAAGGCCGCTCAATCAGAGCCGCTCGAGACACAATGCCCTGAGACGGAATGCCCAGAGACAGGCAGTCAGGATACGGCCAGCCATGACACGGGCGCGCTCGATACGGGTCGCCACGACAGCAAGCGCTGCGATGCGAATCGCCTCAATACTGACAGTCTCGACGTATCGGAACACTGGGTGTCAGGGGGTGTGGCGCGAGAACGCTCGAGTGCATCGGCCTTGGCGGGTGAGCAAGGGCCTACTCAGCCAAGCCGAGAGCCGCCGAGGTCCGACGACAGTCGCGGCGGCGATCCTTGCGGTGACCGGGTGGATCAGTTGCTGGATGACATGGCGGCCTTGCTGGACTTTGCGCTGGAAGCGGAAGGCGTGCCGCTGGATGTGGATCTTTCCGCGTATTATCGGGCGCGCCAGCAGCAGAGGCAGAACGTGCCGTTAAGTGGCGCCGACATCGACGGTCTGGTCGCCTGTTACCGGGAGCTGTCGCGCCGCTACCCGGGCATCTCCCCACGCACCTTGGCGGCGACACGTCCCAGCCGGGAAAGCGGCAGACTTCGCGATAGCCGTACCGGGCGCTACCTGATGCGGCTGTGGCAGTGCACCGCGGCGGTGGTGATGCTGGCCATCATCTCCAATGTAATGATGTCAGCGATCGGCGCGGAGGCAGGCATGACGGTTGGCGCTGGTGCGCAGGCCACTATCCTCGGATTTCTCTACGAAGGTCTGCGTCACACCGAGGCGTTTCTGTATGGAGCGCTCGGGGCCTTTGCCTTTGTGCTGCGGGTCACCGCCAGCCGACTCTACAGTCGTACCTTCGACCCGGCGCGTATTGGCGAGCACGTCAATCGCATCGTGCTCGGCACCCTGTCGGGAGGGGCGATCGTGCTGTTCGTTTCTCAGATTCCCAGCGACAAGGGCGCAGAGGTCGCGCTCAGCGGCGCCGCCCTCGGATTTCTCGCCGGCTACAGTATCGACTTTCTGTTCGGCACGCTGGACCGAATGATTCGCGCCTTGCTGTCCGATGGCAGCACCGACAGTGCCAATCGTGCGGCACGGGCAAGGCGTGACGCCGATGTGGTGGAAACCCTGGACGAGTTGATGAGCCAGCAGACCGACGCCGAGACCCGGCGCCGGCTTGAAGGCATCATCGAGACGCTGAGACAGCGCCAGCGAGTCTGAAAACGGCGGCTATCCGCTCATCGCCTGGGGCAGGTAGGTAGCGATGCCGGGGAACAGGCTCATGATCACGATGGCCACGATCATCAGCAGGAAGAAGGGCACCGTGGCACGGGTGATCGACATGATGTCGCGGCCGGTGAGTCCCTGGATCACAAACAGGTTGAACCCTACCGGCGGGGTGATCTGTGACATCTCGACGACGATGACCAGGTAGATGCCGAACCAGATCAAGTCGAAGCCGGCCACCTCGATCACCGGCATGATGATCGAGGTCACCAGCAGGATCAGCGAGATACCGTCGAGGAAGCAACCCAGCACCAGCAGGAACAGGGTCAGGACCACCAGTAACCAGGCCGGTGACAGGCCCATGGCGCCGATCTTCTCGGCCAGGTCCATCGGCAGCTGGGTAAAGCTCATGGCGGATGCCAGGAAGGAGGCCCCGGCAATGATGAAGGCGATCATGCAGGAGGTCCGCACCGCGGCAAACAGCGCCTCCTTGAAGATGGCGGCGTTGAAGTGGCCGTTGGCCCTGGCGATCAGCATGGACAGTACGACGCCGGACGCAGCGGCCTCGGTGGGCGAGGCGAGCCCGCCGTAGATGCTGCCAAGAATACCGCCGATCAGTGCCAGCAACGGCAGCAGCTGCAGGCTGCCGGTAAGCTTCTGGCGCAGCGGCATGGCGCTGTCGCGCTTGCCCACCGCGCCCCGCCGATTGCCTACCAGCAGTGACCAGCCGATGACATAGGCCATGAACAGCCCCAGCAACAGCAGACCGGGTCCGACGCCTGCGATGAACAGTCGCGAGATCGACTGCTCGGTGACGACGCCATAGACGATCATCATGATCGATGGCGGAATCAACAGGCCCAGGGTCGAGGCGCTGGCCAGTGTGCCGATGGCCAGATCGTCGTCATATCCTCGGCTCTTGAGCTCAGGCAGGGTCATCTTGCCGACGGTGGCGCAGGTCGCCGCAGAAGAACCGCACACTGCCGCGAATAGCCCACTGCCGATGATGTTGGAGTGCAGCAGGCGTCCAGGAAGTCGGCCGAGCCAGGGCGACAGCGCCTGGAACATGTTATTGGCAAGCCCCGAACGGAACAGGATTTCGCCCATCCACACGAACATCGGCAGGGCGGTCAGGTCCCAACCGTAGCTCGCGCCCCAGAAGTCGGACGCCAGGATAGGTCCGGGCGCCAGGGGAAAGAACAGCGTCAGCACGATAAAACCGGTGCCAAGCAGGGCGTAGGCGATCCATACGCCGCTGCCCAGCAGCAGTGCCAGGGCCAGCAGGGTAACCAGACTGATGATCAGCATAGCGACGGGCTCTCCACGCAGGGGTAGCAAGGGGGCCGTGCGACAGGGCAGGGGATGTCAGTCATGGCCAGCCTCATCATCCGGGGCCTGGAAGCGTTGTGGTGCCTGCAGCGCCTGGCGTGCGGTATCGATCAAGGCCTCGGCCAGAGCGAGGCTCATCATGACCATGCCGATCAATAGCACCAGCTGCGGAATCCACAGGGGGATGGCCAGCAGCCCCGACGAGACGTCGTCGTATTCCAGGCTCTCCTGCATCAGCTGCCACAGCGACACGCACAACAGCGCATTGAGCGCCGAGGCGATCAGCAGACAGGCAAGTTCGGTAAAGGCCCGCACCGCCGCAGGAAGACGCTGAATCACCAGCGACATGCGGATATGGGCATGATGGGTGAAGGTGTAGGCCATGCCGAGGAAGGTCGCGCCCACCAGCAGGAAGGAGGCCAGCTCCGATACCCCGGTGATTTCGAGGCCCAGGCGCGAGCTGCCGGCCATGACCAGTACGGCGTCCAATAGACGAAACAGTACCTGCAGGGTGATCAGCGTGCAGATGGCGACCATCGAGGCGGCCGCTCCCCATCCGCCCAGGCGGTAGATGGGCATCAGGCGAAATGTCATGAGTATGCTCCCACCGGAGGGCGGACAGGATCAATCAGCGCGGATGGCCTCCAGCGATCGGCAATCCGCGCTGCCTTGGCTCACTCGATGTTGCTGCGGTATTCCTCGATCAGCGCCTTGGCGCGATCATCCGCGCGGCTCTCCCAGTCCTTAAAGAGGGCGTCACCGGCCTCGGCGAGCGCGGCAGCGATCGCCTCATTGGGCTCGGAAATCGTGATGCCATTCTCCTCAAGGGCCTGGGCGCTGCCTTCCATGTCGGCCTTGCTGGCTTCCCAGCCACGCTGTTCGGCCTGGGCGGCGGCCTCCAGCAGTGCGTCCTGAGAGGCCTGGTCGAGACGGTCGAAGGCCTTCTGATTGACGAAGATGATGTTCTTCGGGATCCACAGGTTGGCATCGGTGAAGTGGGACACGTAGTCCCACGCGGCCATGGACTCACCGGTCGACACTGAGGTGATCATGGCGTCGACGCGTCCCGTGGAGAAGGCCGTCGGAATATCCGACTCCTCGGTTTCGGTGGGTAGGCCGCCGAGATTCTCGGTCAGGCGCTGGGTATTGATGTTGGGAGCACGCACCCTGAGCCCTTCAAACTGGGCTGGATCGTCGAGCGCGATGTCGGTGTAGATGCCTTGGGAGGGCCAGGGCACCGCGTACAGCGGTTTCATGCCCTGTTCAGCGAACAATTCTTCAATGACGGGCTTGCTTGCCTGCCACAGCGCCCAAGCCTCGTCGTAGCTGCCGGCGAGGCCCGGCAGGGTGTCGAGTTCAAAGACGGGGGATTCGTTGGACAGGATCGACAGGAAGATCTCGCCGGCCTGGACGGTGCCACGCCTGACCGATGGCTTGATCTCGCCATGGCTGATCAGCGAGCCACCCGAGTGCACGGTGATATCCAGCTCACCATCGGTGGCCTCGCGGACATCGTCAGCGAACTGTTTGGTGTTGACGGTGTGAAAGCTGGCGTCGCCATAGGGCGTGGCCAGGTTCCAATCGGCGGCCTGGGCGGCGGATGCCAGGCCCGTCAGTGAGGCAACGGCAACCGCCAGACGAAGAGAGCGGAGACAGGGCATGATGGCGAACCTTGTTGTTGTTGAGTGTGTTGTTGAGTTTGTCGTCGAGTGAGTCGTTGAGTCTGTTGTCGAACCTACCGATGAGGCGATGCTTGCGTCAGCGTCAGTGAAGGCGGCGTTGAAGATCAACCGACACCACTGACGCAGCCCGGCCCGGTGGTCAGGCCTTCTTGAACAGCTGGCTGTCGCGATCCTTGAACGCCTTGAATTCTAGCGCGTTGCCGGAAGGGTCCTTGAAGAACATGGTCGCCTGCTCGCCCGGCTCGCCCTTGAAGCGAATATAGGGTTCGATCTCGAACTCCACGCCGTGGGACTTGAGCTTGTCGGCCAGGGCTTCCCAGGCTGGCATCTCGAGGACCACGCCGAAGTGCGGTACCGGCACTCCGTGACCGTCGACCGGATTCTTGTGGGCAGCGCTGGCGGCATCCTTGAGCGCAGGATTCAGATGGCAGACGAACTGATGGCCGTAGAGGTCGAAGTCGACCCAGGACTCGGAGCTGCGGCCTTCGGGGCAGCCGAGAAAGTTGCCATAGAATTCGCGGGCTTCGTCGATATCGCGGACCTGGATGGCCAGATGGAAAGGATCGCTGACAGCCATGGGGAGTCTCCGGTTGGATAGGGCGTTATTGACAGGGTAGTGTCAGTGATTCTTGGCCGGGTGAGCTGCTGTCGTCAATCTTGACGCTGAATTTGTTGCTGCGCAGCGATGACGCGAGTCTCGGGGCGATGCCGGTACGCTGCCCGGCGGCTTGATCGAGAATTCAGACAGCGACATCATTCAATGACACTTCATCGACAACAATAAGGTGGCCCTATGCCGATCCCCCTCCTCAACTGCGATGTCGGCGAGAGTTTCGGCGCCTGGAAGATAGGCCGCGATGCCGACGTGATGGCGTATATCGACTGCGCCAATATTGCCTGCGGCTTCCATGCGGGCGATCCCGACGTGATGCGTCGCACCGTCGGCCTGGCGGTGGCCAACAACGTGGCCATCGGTGCGCACCCCGGCTACCCGGACCTGGTCGGGTTTGGACGGCGCAGCCTGGCGGTATCGCCGTCCGAAGCGGAGAACCTGTTGCTGTATCAGATCGGCGCGCTGGATGGTGTGTGTCGAGCGGAAGGCTCTCGAGTCCGCTATATCAAGCCCCATGGTGCCCTGTACAACGATATGGCGGTGAACAGCCCGGCGGGCCAGGACCTGCTGCGCGCGACCATGCGCGCCGTGCGTGCCTACGATGCCAGCCTGCCGCTGCTGGTGATGTCCACCGCCGTTACCGATGACGTCCGGGCGTTGGCGGCGGAGGAGGGCGTTTCCCTGTGGTTCGAAGTGTTCGCCGATCGAGCCTACGACCAGCAGGGGCGGCTGGTGTCTCGGCGCGAACCGGGAGCGGTGCATCACGATGAGTCGACCATCGTCGCCCAGGCGGTCACGCTGGCCAAGGGGGAGCCTCTGGCGGCCCGAGACGGGACCTCGCTGCAACTGCCTGCGGATACGCTGTGCGTGCACGGTGACAACGAAAGCTCCGTGGCCGCCGTCCGGGCCATTCGTGAGGCCTTCGACCGACTGGAGGAGGCATGACGCCACGCCCACGACTGGAGACAGTCGCCTTCGATAGCCTGATCGTCAGGCTGTTTGATGCCATCGACGAAGCGCATATGCCCTGGGTGCTGGCGGCCACCAACGCGATTCGCCAGCGCCTTGGCGACGCTGCCCTGGAGGTGGTGCCGTCCTACACCACGGTACTGGTCCAGATCGATATCCAGCGACTGTCGTTGGCGGAGGCCCGGACACGCCTCATGGCGGCACTTGATGGACTGTCACCCCAGGCGGCGGAACAAGGCACCCTGCATGAGATTCCTGTCTGGTACGACCCCTCCGTCGGTCCTGAGCTAACGCTGATGGCGCGCCGCTCCGGGATGACGGTCGAGGAGGTCGTCCGCCGTCACTGTGCGCGTGACTACAGCGTCTTCGCGTTGGGCTTTGCGCCTGGCTACGGCTTCATGGGGCTGGTGGAGGAGGCCCTGGCGACGCCACGTCTGGAGACCCCTCGGCAAAAAGTGGCCGCTGGCAGTGTCGGTATCGCGGATCGCCAGACGGCGGTTTACCCGGCTCCTTCTCCCGGTGGCTGGAACCTGATCGGGCGAACCGCGGTGAAGCTGTTTGATCGCGAGCGCGAGGGCTACACCCTGTTCAAGCCCGGTGATCGCGTGCGCTTTGTGGCCATCGACCGCGCTACCTTCGAGGCGCAGGGCGGCGACACCACCCCCCAACCCCCGGCCGAGGAGAGCGGCGCATGAGCCTCAAGGTGGAACGTGCGGGACCCATGGCACTGGTGGTCGATGGTGGACGTGGTGGGGTGCGTCATCTTGGCGTGACCCAGGGCGGCGCCATGGACTGGGTGGCGCTTGGGTGGGCCAACTGGCTGCTCGCCAATGCTCCGGACGCCGCTGGTCTCGAAGTCATGGTGGGGGGGCTTGAGCTGGTCGCCGAGGCCGATATCTGCGTGGCGCTGGCGGGGGCGGATCTCGCTGCGCGACGTGACGGCGAGGCCATTGCTCCCGGTCAGGCACTGACGTTGAAGCAAGGACAGCGACTGGTCTTCGAGCGTCCCAGCAAGGGCCTACGCGCCTATCTGGCGCTCCCTGGGGGCGTGGCCGGAGAAGCGGTGATGGGGAGTCTTTCGAGTACCGTGCGGGAAGGCCTGGGCGGTCTGGATGGCCTGGGACGTCCCCTGGTGACGGGTGACCGCGTGGAGGCAAAGGCGCCACACCAGCGTGTGAACGCACGAGAGCTGGCCCCAAGCGCGGCAACGCTGGCTGCCTCGTCGGAGCCGCTCGAGCTGGCGCTGGTAACGGGCGCTCAGCTCGCAAGCTTCGACGGACACAGCCTTTACCGTGCCTTCAACGAGGACTGGACCATCGATCAGCGTGCCGACCGCATGGGCATTCGCCTGACCGGGGCGCGCCTTGAAGGCCGCATGAAGGGCATGGTGTCGGAGGGTATTCCGCTGGGTGCGGTGCAGGTGCCCCCCGACGGCCAGCCGATCATCCTGATGAACGATCGTCAGACCATCGGCGGCTACCCGCGTCTGGGTGCGCTGACGCCGCTTGCCTGTGCACGCCTGGCCCAGTGCCTGCCCGGGACACGGGTCCGCTTCAAGGCGGTGTCTCCCGAACAGGCACGGCGGGACCATCTGCAGTGCCTGCATGCATGGCGTACTGAGTGATCGCCGTCAGACTCAGAACTGATAGCTCACGGTAGCACTGACGCTGCGCTCGGCGCCGAAGTAGCAGAACTCGAGGGAGTTGCAGGAGGCGACGTAGTCTTCGTCCAGCAGGTTGTTGACGTTGAGTCGAGCGCTCACGCCCTCAAGTCCGACGCGGCTGAAGTCGTAGCCAAGGGTGGCATCGACCAGGGTGTAGTCCGGAACCGACTTGGTGTTGGCGCGATCTGCCTGGATATCGGCGTGGTAACGCACCCCCAGGCCGGTGTTCAGGCCGGCCAAAGGTCCGCGGGCGACATCGTAGTAGCCCCACACCGAAGCGATATGCTTGGGTGAGTAGATGGCGTCGTTGCCCTCTTCACCGGGGACATCGCTCTCCTCGTAGGTAATGTCGGTGTAGGCGTAGCTCGCCTGCATGCTCAACTCGTCGGTGAATTGGGTGCGGGCTTCAAGCTCAATGCCTTGGGACTCGATCTCACCAATGGCGCGGTAAGGATCCGTGGGCTGCTCCTTGGTCGCCACGTTGTCTTGAGTGATGTGGAACAGGGCGATGGAGTATTGGTCCTGGGTGCCCAGCGGCTGATATTTCAGGCCGGTTTCCACCTGCTCGCCTTCCATGGGCTCAAGCAGATCTCCTGATGCATCGACGAAGCTGGTCGGAGTGAACACCGTGGAGTAGCTGACGTAGGGCGAGACGCCGTTATCGAAGGCGTAGAGAAGGCCGGCCCGTCCACTGAACTGAGTTTCATCCAGTTCGGAGCTGTCACCGCTATCGCGATTGGTATTCTCGATGTCGACCCAGTCGTAACGGCCACCAAGGGTCAGATGCCAGCGGTCCCAGCTGATCTGGTCCTGCAGGTAGACGCCGGTCTGCTCGAGCTCGTGGGTCTCGCGGGTGGTCACCGCGATGTCGCCGACGGGGCCTGCACCGTAGCTGGGGTTGAAGGCATTGATCTGCGGGAAGGCGCCACTGGACCAGGTCACCTCGTTTTCCCGTGTCTGATAGTCGACCCCCGTCAGCACGCGGTGGTTGAGCCCGCCGGTGGTGAAGCTGGCCTCGAGCTGGTTGTCTACCGTCCAGGCTTCCAGGTCCTCATCGGCGCCTGAATAGTAGCGATAGAGCTCAGTGTCGTTGGCCCAGCCATAGGCATAGACCTGGTCCATGGTGACATCCGACTCCAGGTACCTGAGCTTCTGGCGAGCGATAAGCCCGTTGCCGAAGCGATGCTCCAGCTCATAGCCGAAGAGGTTCTGGTCACGCTCGAAGTTGTCGTAGTCGTCTTCGCCTTCGAAGAAGGTGTTGTCGATGTGCTGGCCGGCGTGGCTGGTCACGGTGCCCTCGTAGGGCAAGCCCGCGTGATAGCCGCCTTCGGGTTCACGAGACAGGTAGGCGTTGAGGTTCAGGGTGGTCGCGTCGGTGATGTCCCAGGTCAGTGACGGTGCGATGGCATAGCTTTCTTCCTCCACCGGGTCGAACTGGGTATCGGCGGCGCGGGCGACGCCGGTCAGGCGGAAGGCGGCGCGCTGTCCTTCGTCGACGCTACCGGTGATATCGAAGGCCGCACGGCGCTGGTCGTTGTTGCCAAAGCCGACCTGGACCTCTCCGGTGGGGGTATCGGTGAAGGTCGGCCGCTTGCTGGTCAAGGCCACCAGGCCACCGGGGGAGGCTCGACCGTAGAGCACCGAGGCCGGGCCCTTGACCACCTCGACACTTTCCAGCATCCACGGGTCAATCTTCAGTGAGCTGTAGCTGTTGCTGTCGCCCATCAGTTTCAGGCCGTCGAGGAAGGTATTGCTCACGCTGCCGTCAGAGAAGCCGCGCAGAACGATGTAGTCGTAGCGGTTGGATGCACCGATCTGATTGGTATAGACCCCTGGGGTGTAATCCAGAGCCCGCTGCACGGACTGGGCACCGCGTCGCTCGATGTCCTCGGCGCTGACGCTGGAGGTGGCCTGCGGGGTCTCCAGAAACGGCGTGTCGGTCTTGGTGGCGGCTTCACCGGTGACCGTCATGGTGCTGAGTTCTGCGCTGTCGGCCGCGCTGTTGTCGGCGGCTTGTGCCAGGGCGTTAGCAGAGAGCATCAGCGACGACAGGCCAAGCATCGCCAGCGATGCACGAGAGATGGCGGTCGCGAGTGGCGTCGACGCCCATTGGCGGCGCAGGCCGGGGGAGGTCATTGTGTTCATGGAAGGGCTTACCGTATGAGTCGAGCCAGGAGATGGCGTTGGAAGCGTGCTTTTCGGTAATGCGAATTATTCCATTTTAATGGCGCTATCTTCCTATGCGTATCGCCAAGATCCTTATGCGCGGTGACAGGCTGTTGAACGATTGCCGTGCCAAGCTGGTGGGAGTGCTGCGGCTATGCGTGAGCCACCGCCTAGCCGATATCCCTGGGGGATACCCCGAAGCGACGGCGGAAGGCGGTGGAAAAATTGGAAGCATGGCCGTAGCCGCTGTCGAAGGCGGCCTGCTGTACGCTGGCGCCACGAGACAGCAGCTCATAGGCCAGCATCAGGCGGCGTTCGCGCAGGTAGTCGAAGACCGAGACACCGAACAGGCGCTGGAACTTTGCGCGTAGACCGGATTGGCTCATGGAGGCGAGCTCGGCGAGTTGCTCGAGGCTGTAAGGGTGAGCAGGGGCATCGTGCAGGGTTTGACGTACCCGCTCCAGGCGCTGGCGTTCTGCCAGCTGCAGACCGCTTTGATGCGCTCCGGGATGACGCAGGCCATGGGCCAACAGCTGCAGTCCGATCGCCTCCAGCAGCAGCTGGCGCTGTCCTGCCGAGGGTTGCGGCGTGACCGCCTGCTCAAGCATCGGTGCCAGATAGCCGGGCAGGGGCCAGACATGCAGGTGAGGGCGCGGCGAGTCGAGTAGTTCGGTGATCTCAGGACGTTGGCTAAGCGCGTGGATGGCCGCTTCGTCGAGGGACAGGTTCAGCGTGCGCAGGCGCTGGCCGGCGTCCTGGTGCACACGCAGGGCCACCTGGTCGGCGAGCCTGGCGCTGAGCGCGCTGCCGGCGGAGAGGCGCTGGCGACGCCCGCCCTGATCTACCTGAATGGCGCCCTCCAGGACGACGCAGACGAACAGGGGGGAGGCCATGGTGGAGCAGGAGTCATACGGCGTCAGCACCTCGACGTCGGAAAACGTCAGATGCCAGCCAGGGCGTACCTGCTCCTCGATCACACGCCCCCTGAGCACGGCCAGGTCGCGGGCCACCTGGGGCGAGCGCATGCCGGCGAAGCGATAGTCGATGCCGTGGCGTTGGGCAAAGCCAAGAAAGTCACCGGCGCGAATGAGGCGTGGCTGGATGCCTTCGGCAGGCGCGCCGACGAGAGGGCGGGATCGGGCTGGGGGCATGGTCAGCCGGCGGCAACGCGAGACGTGGCGTTGCGCAAGGAGGGCCGACGCGCTTGGCGCTCACCATCGTCCTTGGCCGCAGGGAAGGACTGCACCACGCTGGTGGTGTCGCCAGACTGGCGCTGGTTCTGGTTCTGGCGCTGGTTCTGGCGCTTAGCCGCGGCGCGGGCTGCCAGGGCATTGTCATCCAGCGGGCAGGTGCCGCAGTAGGCCAGGTCATCCAGGCGGTAGCGTAGGCAGCATACGCGGCGAATGCGCTGGGTCTCGCCTTGATCGTCCTGGAGGTAGCGAACCGGCATGAACAGAGGGTTGCGCCGGCCATCGGGATACACCCGGTGATCGAGCAGCCGCAGCGCTTGCTCGGCGGCGTCGGGTGAGCCCATGGGGTGTGTGTGAGCCCCACGGGCAAAGTAGTCGAAGTAGCCGCCGAAGTTGCTCCAGAATACCTTGGGCGAGGCGCCGGAAACGCAACCCAGCATGTCGATCAAAGGAGCAATATGGCCTTGCAGCAAGCGCTCGAAGCGCTCGAAAGCATCCAGTGATGGCAGCGGGGTGCCCTCATGGCGTAAGGCAATGCCGTGGGTGCAGCCTGATTCGTTGAGATAGATCCCCATTTCGTCCAGTGCCACCGGCAGGTCCCGCTCCAGCAGCAGGTTGGACGCCAGTGTGTGGGCGGCAAGCTGGCTGAAGTGCCATTTCGACCACAGTGAGGCAACGGCCTTGAGATCCTCTCCCTTGAACTGCGTGGTGTAGCGCTCGATCAGCTCGTCCAGCACGCCAGGCTCGAGCAGTGTCTCTGCTGGCATGGCGTCGTCGGGCAAGGTCGCTGCCACAGTAGGCACCGTGAGGTGTTCCAGGGGACCGCAATACAGACGGGAAAGCGCTGATGTCATGGGGCGTCCTGCAGGCCGGAGGCTTGAGGTCGAAAGACCAACGGCGACTACAGTAGATTAAATGCGAATTGTTATCAAGGGCAGTGATTCTCGTTAGCTGGCACTACTCTGATGGCTCGCCACACCTGGCTTGCGCTCGGCCCTTCTGCCAGATCCGAGCACATGTCCACGCGATCAAGGGTCATCGAGCGACATAGCACTTGCGCATGGCCCTCATGGACGACGCCTTCATGGTCAGTCGATTTCCAGTGCCAGTGAATGCTGGCGCTATCGGCATCGGCGGTGGTTCCAGCGTCGGCGCCAGCCACGTCCTCGACCAGTGTCAGCTGCACGCCACCGGCGGCGCTGGTGGCGTCGTGCTCATCGAGCCAGCCGAGCAGGGCGACCTCGGCACACTGCTGTACCGGTGTCAGCGCGGACGCGCCACGGTAGCCGGGTAGATAGCGCCTGCCCTGAGCTTCGGCCTGCAGCATGGGCAGCGCGTGCTCGGGATCGATACGGCCGTACTTGCGCACCGGAGACAGCACGATGATGCTGGCGGCGAAGCGGCAGCCACCCAGGTGGCTGCTTTCCCACACGTCAAACGGCAAGCGCTGCTGCTCGACCGCGTGCGCCAGGGCCTTGTAACTGCGAAAGCCATAGCGTGCGCAGCACTTGTCCTTCTTGCCATGGGTACAGCACAGCACCACATCGTCGCGTTGGGGGAGCGATGGCCAGGCGGACAGGTCGGAACCCGAGGCCAGCGCCTCGGCGAACGCCAGCAGGGCATCGAGATCCAGACGCAGGCGCTGGCGCTCTGGCATCAGCATGACCTCGTGGAGGCCGTCTGGCTGGTCGCGCCGGTGAATCAGATTGACCCGGCGACCGCTTGCGGCCAACCCATCCAGGCTGTCTTTCAGGCGCTGTGGCATGTCGCTGGCGTGGCGCAGGTTGCGCTGCCATTTGGCCCGGGGCCAGCTGATCAGCAGGTTGCGCTCGGCGTGGGCGCCGCTGCCGGGCAAGGGATCGTCCAGCTGGCGGCTCAGGTCGGTGCAGAAGGTCTTGTTGATCACGGCGGTATTGATGGTGGTGTGGCTGGCGCTGTTCATATCGGCACGGGGATTGCTCTCACGATACTGGTTTTCACGAGGCGGGATTTCACGGTGCGTGGGGTACCGTCTCAGGAAGGCCGCGTGCAGGCGGCGGCTTGGTCGCGGTCTTCCAGCAGTGGGCTGCCGGCCCTGTCCGAGCGTCGCTTGAGCGGCACGCACAGCGGTCTGCCGCTGGCCGGGTCGTGAATCACCTGGGCGTCCAGGTCGAAGACCTGCTTGAGGTTGGCGCGGGTAAAAACGTCAGCCGGCGTGCCGCTGGTGATGATGCGGCCGTCCCGCAACATTACCAGTTCGTCGGCGTAGGCGGCCGCCAGGTTCAAGTCGTGGAGCACCAGCAGCAGGGTGCGACCCTGGTCGTGGGCAAGGCCGGTCAACAGCTCGAGCAGATCGACCTGAACCTTGAGATCGAGAAACGTCGTGGGCTCATCGAGCAAGATCAAATCGGTCTGCTGGGCCAGGACCATGGCGATCCAGCAGCGCTGGCGCTGACCTCCGGAGAGGGCGTCCACGTGACGATCGGCGAACTCGGTCACGTGGGTGTAGGCCATGGCTTCGGCGATGACCTCGGCGTCACGACGAGCGTCGCGCTGCCATAGGCGCTGGTGCGGGAAGCGCCCCATGGCCACCAGTTGGCGCACGCTGAGGCCTTCCGGGGCGGTCGGTCCCTGGGGCAGCAACCCCAGCCGTTTGGCCACCTCTCGGGTCGACTGATGGTGGATCGCCTGGCCATCCAGCAGCACCTGACCCGACTGCGGGCTAAGCGTTCTCGCCAGTGTCTTGAGCAGCGTCGACTTGCCACTGCCGTTGGGCCCAAGCAGTACCGTCAACTTGCCCGGTGCGATGGTGATGTCGACGCCATCCAGCACCACCCGGTCTTCGTATCCCACTGTCAGGGCTGTCCCCTGAAGTCGATGTGACGCTGCCTGGCGAGGGGCCGGGCGCGAAGGCTTTGGCGGAAAAGAGGGGGACGACGACATGGGCGCGTCTCTGCTGAGGGCGAAATGGCTGTCGAAGGTATGACAAAACATTCTCATTTTCAATCTGGCGAAACAGCTTGCAGCACTGTTCGTGCGCTTTTGACCAGTCGTTTAAGCACAAAAACTTGTGAGGTTATGACGAACGGTTCGTTCGAACATCATGGACAGCGCAAATTTGATTAATTAGGATAATCGTTCTCATTTAGAGATGCGGTAGTAACAACGACGCAGCACGATATCAGATGAGAGGCGTGCAGCAAGACCTCCGCTTGCGGAGACCCATTGGGAACAGGGAAGGCTTGACTGTCATGTCGGCTGATGTCGTCTCTCGCTGGAGTCACCGCCTCCGCCACGGGCGAAGGGGGCGACAGGCCTGAATCAGTCGCTGCGCAGATCATTCGAACGATAGCTCCACAAGGAATAACGCACGACATGAATCGTCATGCTCTATGGCCCACCGTCTCACTGCTGAGCCTCGCCATTGCTCAGCACGCCGCGGCGCAGACCAGCGCTTCCTCGTCTTCCTCCGATGCTGCCCGTGCAGATCAAGGGCCGACCATGGTGGTGACCGCCTCGCGGACCAATACCACCAAGGAAGACTCTCCTCAGACGGTGCGCATCATCACCGAGGAAGAGATCGCTCAGCAGCTCGATGTGACCACGGACTCGTCGCAGATCCTGAGCAACCTGCTGCCGTCCTACTCCCCCAACCGCCAGAAAATGACCGGCAGTGGCGAGACCCTGAGGGGCCGCACGCCGCTGTTTCTGATCGACGGTATTCCCCAGTCGAACCCGCTGCGTCCCACCGGCCGTGAATCGCACACCATCGACTTTTCCCAGGTCGAGCAGATCGAGGTCATTCAAGGGGCCAACGCGACCAACGGCGTGGGGGCTGCCGGCGGGGTGATCAACATCATCACCAAGCGACCGGAGCCGGGTAGCTTCAACCAGCACTTCAGCGCGCAGCTGACCACGCCCACCAGTGAACTGGACGGCGACACTCTGAGCTACAAGACCGACTACGGCTTCAGCGGCAATGAGGGTGCCGTGGACTACGTGTTTGGCCTCAGCTATGAGGACCAGGGGCTCTATCTGGATGGCAAGGGCGATCCTGTCGGGGTCGATAACACCCAGGGCGATCTGATGGATTCGCGCAGCTATGACCTGCTGGGCAAGCTGGCCTACTGGATCGACGACAACCAGCGCGTGCAGTTCACCCTGAACCACTACGACATCGAAGGCCACAATGACTACGTCAGCGTGACCGGCGACCGCGATGCGGGCATCCCGACCACCTCCGAGCGTGGCACGCCCGAGGGCGATGCGCCCTACAACGAGGTGTGGACGACGGGCCTGAGCTATGACAACTACGACCTGGCTGGCATGCAGCTGAGCGCCCAGGCGTACTATCAGGATTACGAGGCACTGTTCGGAGCCACCGATTCCGGTACCTTCCAGGACCCGTCGCTGGCGCCGGTGGGCACCTACTACGACCAGAGCTCTGCCAAGACCGAGAAGTTCGGTACCAAGGTCTCGCTGACCAAGGACGACCTGTGGGATGACCGACTGAAGCTGACCGGTGGCTTCGATACCCTGTTCGACGAGACCGAACAGTACCTGTACGGCAGCGGCCGCACCTACGTGCCGCCCACCGACTACACCGACCTGTCACCGTTCTTCCAGGCCGAGTTCGCCCCTGTCGACTCCCTGCTGCTGTCCGCCGGCGTGCGCTACGAGTACGCTGAGCTGGATATCGATGACTACCAGACGGTATGGGCCAACAACGGTGTGGACGTGGAAGGCGGCAACCCCGACTTCGATGAAACGCTCTACAACGTGGGCGCCGTATGGAAGCCGGTACAGGGTGTAAGCCTGTTCACCAACTACTCAGAAGGCTTCTCCATTCCCGATGTGGGACGAGCGCTGCGAGGGATCGATACGCCGGGACAGTCGGTCGACAGCATCGACAACCTGCGTCCCATCGTGACCGAGAACATCGAGACCGGTGTGCGCTACGAGAACGATCGGCTGGCGGCTGAGTTGAGCTACTACGAGTCGACGTCCGACTTCGGCAGTCGTCTGACCGAGCAGGACGGTGTCTTCATCATGAACCGTCAGGAAACCCAGATCACCGGCATCGAGGCCTCGGTAGACTATGCCTTTACCGAGCGCCACTCCGGTCGTCTGGCCTACTCCCACATGACGGGGCTGTACGACAGCGACGACGATGGTGATCTCGACGCCGAGCTGTCCGGCCTGGATGTGTCGCCGGACCGTCTGGTCGGCAGCTGGTCCGCCAACTGGACCGACAAGCTGTCCACCTTCCTGCAGGCCAACTACGCCTTCGACGAGTCCTACGATGAAGAAGAGCGTGAGTTCGATGGCTACCTGCTGGTCGATGCCGCGGTGGGCTATCGCCTGCCGACCGGCAAGATCAACGTCGGTGTTTCCAACCTGCTCGACGAGGACTACATCACCTACTACTCCCAGAGTGCGCTGGTCAACGACGACCGCTACTTTGCTGGCCGTGGTCGCACCCTGACCCTGGGCTATAGCGTGGAGTTCTAGGCGCGAACGTTCTGGAGCGTCTGATCAAGGCCCGCCGTCAGGACGGCGGCGGGCCACTTGAGCGGCCCTGGCCAATAGCTCGCTGACGCAGCACAGCACACCTTCACCACGGTCATCACGACCATCTTCCGATCAATCGTCATAACAACCGCTACAGCAACACCATCACAACAACGCAACAACAACACCCCTTCGCCTAGTGACTAGCCAGGAAAGCGCGACTTTCTCAGGCCTGCGGTCGTGCGCCGTAGCCAGAGAGGGCAACAAAGGATGGAATCCTTGCGGAGGTTGCATATGCAATTCCCCTTACAGACTCGCACCCCTGGCGAGATTGCTCGGCATGCCTCGCAGCATGCCCTGCTCAACGGCATCATCAAGGAAGTGGGTATTCCCCAGGACTTGCTGAGCCACCACTGGCCTGTCCATCGGCAGGGCCTGCCCCACACCGATAAAGGATGGCCGCTGCAGATTGCGTGGTCACCGACGCTGAGCTTGTTTGTGCTGGTCGACCGGCATTCGGCGTTGGGCGTTCATGCCTATGTATCGGAGCTGTACCTGCGGCGTCCTATGGACCCGCGTTGGCGCCCGGCGCAGACGGCTGAGCTGGTAGCGGCATTGCTGGAGGACGGGCCCTGGCGTGACGCCTTCCCCAATCCGGAATTCCGCGACCAGGTTCTGCTGAGTCAGCGCGTGATGGAAGATATCCTGTCACGCGCCGACCAATCTGATCGTCGCAGCGAGCGTCCTGAGCGGCACCCCCTTGGCGACTATGCGTCCAGCGAACAGGGGCTATGGTTCGGACATCCCAACCACCCGACCCCCAAGGCGCGGCAATGGCCTGAGGATCTTCCCGATGCCGGCGTTGCCTGTTCGCCGGAGTCGGGTATCGCAACACGTTTGCACCAGTTCTCGTTCCCGGCAGAGGGCCTGCGCATCAACAGCAATGGCCCGTCGCCGCAGGAGCTGCTGCAGCAGGCCGCGGATCAGGCAGCCGACAGCGCCGACGACCGCGTGGTACTGGCCATGCACCCGATCCAGGCCGAGCTGTTCCGCCGCTCGCCCCAGGTCGCCCCCTATCTGGCCGACGGGCGGATTCGCGATCTTGGCGCCAGCGGCTTCGAGGCGGTGCCCACGGCGTCCATGCGCACCTGGTACCTGGAGGATCATCCCTGGTTCATCAAGGGCTCGTTGAACGTGCGCATCACCAACTGCGTGCGCAAGAACGCCTGGTACGAACTGGCCAGCACGCTGGTGATCGACCGCATCATGGCGCAACTGGTCGAGGCAGGGGATCCCGCGCTTAAGCGACTGGAGGTCGCCCGCGAGCCCGCCACGCTGCACTGGACGCCGAGCGACGATGACGCCGATGGCCAGGATCCCGAGGTGCGCCGCTGGTTCTGTGAACAGACCGGCATCATCCTGCGCGACAACTTCTGCCGTCGCTTTGGTGCCGAGCGCTGCCTGTTGTCCGCCACGGTGTTTGCGCGGGATACCCAACTGACGCCGATGGTGCTCGATCTGGTCGGGCGCAGCTATGGCGTCGGCCCCGCGGACAGCAGCGACGACCAGCGACTCGACTGGTTCCGTGCCTACTTGAAGACCCTGGTGGAGCCGGTGCTCGCGCTGTACTTCCGGCACGGCATCGTGGTCGAGCCCCATCTGCAGAATTGTGTGCTGGTGCATCAGCAAGGACGCCCGCAGCGGATGCTGCTGCGCGACTTCGAAGGCACCAAGTTGACCGCTGACCTGGGCGTGGACTGGCTGACCGGCGAGACGCTGGATCCCCGTGTCCGCCAGTCGATGGTCTACAGCCGCGAGAAAGGCTGGAATCGCATCGCCTACTGCCTGCTGCTGAATCATCTGGCGGAGGCCATCCTGGCATTGAGCTGGCAGCGTCCTGCCCTTGCCGATGACCTGTGGGACGCCACCGCCGACGAGCTGGCGCGAGTAAGGGACCGCTTGAGCGAGATGTCACAGGCATCTCCCGGGAGGGCTACCCCTGAGCTTGATGCGCTGCTTGCCGGTGACGCGCTGCCATGCAAGACCAACCTCAAGCTCAGGCTGATGGCCCAGGCGGATCGGCATGCAGAATACGTGCGCTTGCCGAGCCCCTGGCGCGCGGTGTCGAGCCCGCGCCGGGAGGTGGCCCATGGTTGATGTCACCCTGAACCGCCCGTTGGCTGACGCTGTGCCGAGGGGCGATGCCGCTGATACGCCAGTGGTGGCGGAGCGTTCTGCAGCAGTAGCCGCTGGTTCCGATCACGCCATCCCCGAGGCGGTGCGCCAGGCCATATTGGCCCATCAGGCAGACGCCCAGGACCCGGTCGCGGCCTTCTTCTACGACCTGGAGGCACTGACAGAGCGGGCGCGCTGGATGATGTCTGCGTTGCCCAAGGGCGTCGAGCTGTTCTATGCCATCAAGGCCAACAGCGAGGCCCCGATGCTCAAGACCCTGGCGCCGCTGGTGGATGGTTTCGAGCTGTCCTCCGGCGGTGAGATAGCGCGGATGCGCCAGGCGACCCTGGCGTTGCCCTGGGTGCTGTCTGGCCCCGGCAAGCTGGATAGCGAGATGCAGCGCGCCATGGACGAGGGTATCGAGGCCTTCCATGTGGAGAGTCTCGGTGAAATTGCGCGTCTTGAGCGCCTGGCGGCAGCGCGAGGTGAGCCGCAGAGCGTGCTGCTGCGTATCAATCCGAGTCTGCCCGAGTCGCTGTCCAGTCGCTTGCGCATGGCGGGCACCGCCACACCGTTCGGCATCGACGAGGCGGAACTCGGCGCGGCGGTCGCGGCGGTGGAGGCAGCGTCCCACCTCAGGCTGGTAGGCTTTCACGTGCACGCCATGTCCCACCAGCGCAGCGTGCACAAGCACAAGACACTGCTCGATAGCTATCTGGATCGCTGGCCGCGTTGGCGAGCACTGGCCGAACATCCGGCGTCGGTCACCCAGCTCAATGTGGGGGGCGGCATCGGCGTTGACTACCAAGCGCCATCTGCCCCGGGAGAGCAGTTCGACTGGCCGGCGCTGTGCGCTCATCTGGGACAGCGCCTTGAGCACATGGACGATGCGCCACGCCTGCGCTTCGAGATTGGACGCTTCGTCTCAGCCTTCTGCGGCTATTACGTCATGGAAGTGATCGACACCAAGTCGAGCCACGGCGAGAACTTCGTGATCTGCCGTGGCGGCACCCACCAATTTCGCCTGCCCGCCGCCCAGGGCCATGACCACCCGGTGGTTGCGCTGTGCCCATCACCGGCCGAGGGCCGCTCTGGCGCGCAGGCGGACGCCAAGCCCGCTGCCACAAAACGCTGGAGCGTGGTCGGCCAGCTGTGCACGCCCAAGGATGTACTGACACGCGCCGCCTGGCTCAACGACCCGGCGCCAGGGGATCTGCTGGTGCTGCCCCTGGCCGGGGCCTATGGCTACAACATTTCCCACGCCGACTTTCTGTGTCATCCAAGGCCCGAGCAGTGCTTTATCAGCGCGCCCGGCCGCGTGGCTATCTATTGACGTCGAGGAATCCCATGACATTACTTACCTCCGCGGCAGCCGCCACGCGGCCCTTTGCCGTGGCTGCCGACTGGCAGCATCGCCAACGCATCGAACGCCGCGTCATTGGCCAGCTGCTGCAGACATTGCTGTACGAAGACGTGCTCGAACCCATCAGCGAAACCCGCCTGGAGGCCTCGTCGGCGTCCCCCGATGCCGCCGACAGATCGCTGTTCCGGTTGAAGGTGGGGCCGGGTCGCTACCGGGTCGAAGGGTTTCGCTGTCACAGCTTTGCGCTGGTGCGCCTGGATCATTCGAGCCTGGTGAAGGAAGCCGCAGATGGCGATGTATCGCCGACCCTGTTCGAGGTGCTGGATGACCTCGACCATGCCCTGGGTGGCGACGGAAAACTCGGTGCGGGCTTTATTCGTGAGCTGACCGAAACCCTGATCAAGGACCTGCAGTCGTCCACCGTCGCAAGCCCGGGTAACGGGGTCGACCCGCGCCAGTTGGATGCCGATGCCCTGGAGCAGGCCTTCACCGATGCCCACAGCTATCACCCCAGCTACAAGTCACGCCTGGGATTCAGCCTCGACGACAACCGCCGCTATGGCCCGGAGTTCGGCCAAGACCTTTGTGTGCTGTGGCTTGGCGTACCCCGGCGGCTGGCCCATCAAGGGGCTTCCTGCGGCTATCGGGTAGCGGCCATGGTTGAGGCCGAGGCGGGCGCCGAGGTCGAATCGGCGCTGTCTGGTTGGCTGCAGCAGCAGGATTTGACGCGCGATCAGGTGGTACTGACGCCGGTCCATCCCTGGCAGTGGGACAACGTGCTGGTCGCGGCGCTGTATCCGGAACTTGCCCGCGGCGAGATCGCTCTGCTGGGGGAAGGCCAGCTAAGCTACCGGCCCCAGCAGTCGATTCGCACCTTGTCGCCGGTGGGGAACGCCGAGCGCGATGCGCCGCGCCCCTACCTCAAGCTGGCGCTGGGTATCACCAATACGTCCAGCACCCGCATCCTGGCCCGTCACACCATCACCAATGGGCCCATCATCACCGCTTGGCTCAAGACCCTGGTGGACAGCCATCCGACGGCCAGGGCATCGGGCATGGTCATCCTCGGTGAGGTGGCGGGCGTTGCCCTAGACGAGCGCGCCTTCCCCGGGCTGCGTCATGACCAGGTATATGGCCAGGTAGGCGCGCTGTGGCGAGAGCACATCGACGAGTTCCTGGCGCCCGGAGAGCAGGCGGTGCCCTTCAATGGGCTCAGTCAGTTCACTCGCCAGCCTGACGGCGAACCCGATGCACCGTTCATCGCCGACTGGATCGAGCGCCACGGCCGCGATGCATGGACGCGTCAGCTGGTGATGGTGGCGACCTTGCCGATCATCCACCTGCTGTTTGCCGAGGGCGTCGGGCTTGAGTCCCATGGGCAGAACATCGTGGTGATTCACCGCGATGGCTGGCCGGTGAGAATCGCGCTCAAGGACTTCCACGATGGCGTGCGCTACAGCGAGGCCGCCCTGGCCCGCCCGGAACTGGCCCCCAGGCTGGAGCCACTGCCCGCGGCTCATGCCGCTCGCAACCGCAACTCCTTCATCGTCACCGATGACCTGGATGCGGTGCGGGATTACTCCTGTGATGCCTTCTTCTTCATTGCCCTGGCCGAGATGGCGATCTTCCTGAAGCGTCATTTTGGCCTGGAGGAGAAGACCTTCTGGGCGATGGTCGCCGACGTCATCGTGGCCTACCAAGAAGCCCACCCGGAGCATGCCGAGCGCTACCGCAGCTTCGACGTCTTCGTCCCCGAATGGGAAGTGGAAGCGCTCACTCGCCGGCGGCTGTTTGGCGATGACATTCCCCAGGTCAAGCGCGTGCCCAATCCCCTGGCTGAGCACGCACCGGGCGGTGCAACGCCGCGCCAGCACCAGGGCGGGGAGCCGATGCCATGCTGAGAACCAATCAACTCAAGCTCGCCCTGGCGCAAGGGCGCGAGGTGTATGGCGTGCTGGCGTCGCTGCCTACGGCGGCGTCGATCGAGCTGATCGCCGAGGCTGGCTTTGACTTCGTGGTGATCGACTGCGAACACGTGCTGATCAACCCGGAAACCATCGAGCACATGATTCGCACCGCAGAAAGCTACGCGCTGACGCCGCTGGTGCGGGTCGCCGATGACGACCCCAAGACCCTGCTGCGGCTGCTGGATGGCGGCGCCCAGGGCATCGTGTTGCCCAGTGTCGAAGATCCCGAGCGCCTGGCAATGGCCGCCCAGGCGTGCCGCTATGCGCCCCAGGGCACCCGCAGCCTCAATGCCGGGCGTCCCGGCGCCTTCGGCAAGCACTCCCTGGCCGAATACGTGCACAAGGCCAACGACGAGATGCTGGTGGTGGCGATGATCGAGAGTCGCACCGGCGTGGAGCGCATCGACGCGCTGTGTGCGGTCCCTGGGGTGGACCTGATCCTCGAGGGCGCCGCCGACCTGTCGCAATCCCTGGGTGTCACCTGGCAGACCGCTCATCCCGAGGTGACCGATGCCTTGGCCAGGGTACAGCGTAGCGCCGCCGAGCACGGCATCCCTTACGCCGCCTTCCTGCGTCATGCCGGTGCCAAGGTCGAGTGGCGCGAACGCGGCGTGCATACCTTCATGCTGGGCGATGAACGCGGTATTGCCTTTCGCGCCCTCAGCCAGGCATTGCAGGAGGCCGCGTCATGACCCGGCCATCCCCAGACGCTGAAGGCCTGGCGTCATCAGCCACCCCGTATTGTCCTACTATCCAACAGGAGGCCCCAGGTATGGCGTCCATCGACGGTTCCTCATCCTTTCGCGGCACTGATGTGTCTGTTACTGACTCGGCTGTCACTGATTCGGCTGGCGCAGATTCATTTGTCGAAACACCTGGCGCCGGCGAGCAGATTCTGGCGTTTCTCGTAGACGGCCTGCTGGTCGAGGGGCTGCTGGACAGCGCCAAGCTGCGTGAAGACAACGATGCTGCGCGGCGTCAGGCCACTGCCTGGTTTGGCGCGGCAGCGGTGCAGGGCCAGACCCGTCTGTGGGACTGGCAGACACCCCAGGGCGAGCGCCTGGTCATGCTGCTGGAGCCAGGCATTGTTCAGGCCTGGCAGAAGGTGCCGGCGACCCCTGTGCTGGTCGTGCCGGACGCTGATGCCAGCGCCATCGAGCTGGATGCACCAGCGCTGATGCGCCTTTTATGCCAGGCGAAGGGGGAGCCGGAGCCAGCCGAGGCCAACGGTGACCAGCCCCACAGCGGCTTGGCCAAGGGCCAGCAGGTGTTTCTGCGTGCGCTGGAGGACAGCCTGTGGCAAGCCGAGGCGTCGATGCATCACGGCGTGCGCACCGATGACCTTGAGGCGCTGGATACCCACGCCCACTTCGTGCGGATGGAGCAATGGGCATCGCTGCTGGATCGCCCCTACCATCCGACGGCCAAGGCCAAGCAGGGCATGAGTGCCGATGAGTACCAGGCCTACATGGCGGAGTTCGCTCGTCCGGTGGGGCTCGTCTGGGTCGCCGTGGCGCGCCATCGGCTATGCACCGGCGCCGGCCTCGAGGCGGCAGACGGCGGTGACGTGGACAGCGTGCCCGCCGACTGGGTGCTGGCCCATGATGAGCGCCAGGCGCTTCAGGATGAGCTGAGAAACAAGGGTATCGACCAGACCCACGTGGCCTTGCCGGTGCATCCATGGCAGCACGAGCATGCGCTGCCGACGTGGCTAGCCACGGACCTTCAGGAGGGGCATTGCGTGACCCTTGAGACGGTTACCGGGGGCTGGTGGCCGACGTCATCACTGCGCTCGCTGCTGTCCACCCGCTGCTCCGAGCACAGCCTGAAGCTGCCTATGGCCATTCATTCCCTGGGCGCATCGCGCTACCTGCCCGCCGTGAAGATGATCAATGGTGATCTCAGCGCCAGGCTGCTGGCCCAGGCCAGGCAGCGTGACCCGGTGCTGGCGAGTGCCCTGCACCTGTGTGACGAGGGCAAGTGGTGGGCCTACATGCCCGAAGATGCCAGCCTGTTTGACGAAGCCCCGCGTCATCTCAGCGCCATGGTGCGCAGCTATCCGCGGGAGCTGCTGGCCCAGCGTGATGTGCAGCTGGTGCCCATGGCGACCCTGGGGACGCCACTGCCGAGCGAGAACATGGCAAGCGCCCACCACCTGTTCAGCGACTGGATGGACCAGCGAGGCATGGAACATGGGGCCGAAAGCGCCAGAGCCCTGTTTGGCGAGCTGTGTTCGCGCTTTTTCGAGATCAACCTGCGTATGCTGAGGCTCGGGATGCTGGCGGAGGTCCATGGCCAGAATGCCGTGCTGGTAGTGCGTGATGGCCAGGTCGAAGGGCTGCTGCTCAGGGACCATGACTCGCTGCGCATCCACGTCGGTCAGCTCGAGTGTCACGGCATGCAGGACCCGTGCTACCGGATCAAGAAGGGACACGCCAATACTCTCTACCACGATAGTCAGGAGGCCCTGGTGTTCTGGCTTCAGACCCTGGCCATCCAGGTGAACCTGCGCGCCATCATCGACACCGTGGCGGGGCATTTCGGCCTGTCGAGTCGGGCCCTGTGGCAGGATCTCAGCGCGGTGCTGGACGGCGTGCTCGACGTCGTTCCCTTCGAAGACGGTGAGCGTCGTCGATTGAAGGCGGTGCTGTTCGAGCGCGAAAGCTGGCCCTACAAGCGCCTGATCGCTCCGATCATCGAGCGCGCCGGCGGCCCCGGCAGCATGCCCTTCGGTGTCAGCGAGACCGTCAACCCGCTACGGGCCTGCCAGGGGGAGCCGACGCATCAGACAGCCGAGGCAACGGCCTGTGTCGAACAGGGTGTCAGTACCGCAAGCCTAGCCGACCGCCAGAGGACGCTGCAGCAAGCCTGATCTAGCGTAAGAAAGTACGCGGCGGCATCGGTGAATACCGATGCCGCCGTTTTTTGTGCGCAAGACAGGGGCTATGACAGGGACTATGACAGGGGCTATGACAGGGGCTATGACAGGGACAGGGGATATTCAGCGCAGCCAGTCGGGGTGCTCGCGCAACATCGCCTCGCGGCGGCTGGCTTCTTCGGCTTGCTTGGCCAGGGCGCGCTCCGCCAGTGCGTCGGCGCGATGGGGCGGCAGCACGAACAGGCCGTCGTCATCGCCGAGAATCAGGTCGCCGGGTTCAATGGTGACGCCGTCAATGGCGACGGTGGTGTTGATCTCACCCTCCAACGACAGCGAGCGGGTGGTCAGCGGGCTGGTCCCCCTGGCGTAGACCGGCAGCGATAGGCGGGAGAGGGCGTCCCAGTCGGTAATGGCGCCATTGGTGACGACCCCGGCAAGTCCCTTCTTGAGCGCCGCATAGGCGCGAAACTCCCCCCAGCAGGCGCGCTGCTGGTCGCTGCCCACGTCGATCACCAGCACGTCGCCGGGCTCTGCCTGGATCAATGCTTCGCGGATGATGCTGCCATCGATATGCGGGATCTTGACCGTCAGCGCCGTGCCTAACAGGCGAATGGGACGTTGAATCGGCTGCAGCGACGCGATAGCGCCGAGGTCGCTGAAGTGGCCCAGGGTGGAGGTCGACAGGCTGCCCAGGCGTTCGATCTGTTCGTCACTGAAGCGCTGCTGTCGCGGCGCGATGTAAAACATGCTGGTCTCCTTATTGAAAGACGAGGCTGTTTGAACAAGACGGTATCAGCAAGACACCAGTGCTGACGTGATTACGCCTCGACCCGGCAGTCCCGCTGGGCTTGAACGGCACTTCAAGCAGCACCTCAGGCTACTGCCGGTGGCGATAGAGCAGATAGACGAAGAACGGGGCGCCGACGGCAGAAACGAAGATACCGGCCGGCAGGTCCTTGGGCAGAAAGGCCACCCGTCCCAGCAGGTCGGCATGCAGCACGATCAGGGCGCCACACAGCGCGGCCGTTGGTACCAGGCGCGCCAGGCTGCGTCCTACCAGACGAGCCGCCAGATGGGGCGCCACCAGGCCGACGAAGCTGAGTCCGCCGACGAAGGCGACCGCGGCACCGGCCAGGGCCACGCTCAGCGCCAGCAGGATCAGGCGGCTCTGTTGCACGTTGACCCCAAGCCCCAGGGCGACGCTGTCACCCAGCGCCAGGGCATCCATATGTCGAGCCAACGCGAGACTGGCCGGTAGGGCGATCAACAGCCACGGCAGCAGCGACAGCACGTCCTGCCATTGGGCGGCGTACAGGCTGCCGGTCAGCCAGACGTAGGCGTGCAGCGCCGAGGCATCGTCGCTGATCACGATCAACAGCGTAGTGGCAGCGCCCATGGCCGCTGAAAGGCCGATGCCCACCAGCACGACGCGAGAAGGTTCAAGCCCCGCTCGCCAGGCCAGGGACACCACCAGCAGGGTGGCCAACACGGCCCCTGCGAGTGCCGCCAGCGGCAGCAGATTGATGCTCAGCGAACCGAGAAGGCCTGCCAGGAAGATCACGGCCGCCAGCGCTGCGCCGCTGGTGATGCCGATCACGTCCGGTGAGGCCAAGGGGTTTCTGACGATGCCCTGGAGGATCGCGCCGGCGCATGCCAGCGCGGCGCCCGCCAGCACCGCCAGCAGGATGCGTGGCAGCCGAAGCTCCCAGATGATAAAGCCGACGTCGCTGTCTGCCGGTGCCACCAGGGCGCCGAGCACCTTGGGCGGCGACGTGGGGAAACTGCCCAGGGACAACGACAGCCCCATGCTGGCGAGCAGCGCCAGCCCGAGCAGGGTGACCACCCACAGGAAGCGATATCGCGCTGTGCGCTCCCGTGGCGAAGAGCCGCCCGGTGAGGTCAGGGAGCTGCTGCTGTTGACGCTGGCGTTCGCGCGATGATTGGCGGCGGGTGTCGACAAGGTGTTGCGTCCCTGGGTCATGTCGCCACCTGCCGTCTGCGCGCCAGATAGATGAAGAAGGGCGTGCCGAGCAGTGCCGTCATCACCCCGACCGGCACCTCCTGGGGCGGCATCAGAAACCGCGAGGCGATATCGGCGGCCAGCAGCAGGGTCGCACCCAGCACGCCACAGGCGGGCAACAGCCAGCGGTGGTCGATGCCGATCAGGCCGCGGGCCATGTGCGGCACGATCAGTCCGACGAAGCCGATCATGCCGGCCAGGGCAACGGAGCTTCCCGCCAGCAGGATCACGCAGAGGCCGAGCAGCAGCTTTAGCGTACCCACGCGCATGCCGAGGCCGGTGACCATCTCGTCGCCCAGCAACAGCGCATTGGCATGACGTGATAGCGTCGCGGTGATGGCCAGCGCCAGAATAAACAGGGGCAACAGGGGCACCACCAGATCGAGCTCGCGACCCGAAACGGATCCCGCCAACCAGTACAGCACGCTCTCGAAGCTCTGCTGGTCGAGGATCAGCAGGCCCTGGCTGAAGGACAGAAACATGGCGCTAACGGCAACCCCGGCCAGCACCACCCGCAGCGGAGACAATTCACCGCGACGTCCTCGGCTGAGCGCCAGCACCAGCAAGGCGGCTACCAGCGCCCCCAGCAGCGCCGCCCAGACATACTGACCGGGGGCATGCAGCGGCAGCAGCGATACCGCCACGACCACGAAGAACATGGCGCCGGCATTGATGCCGAGGATGCCAGGCGAGGCCAACGGGTTGCGGGTCATGGTCTGCATCAGCACCCCGGCGATGGCCAGGCTTGAACCGGTCAGGGTCGCAATGACGGCCCGTGGCAGACGCTCGGAGACGATGATGATGTGGTCGATTCGGCCTCCGTCGTAGGCGCTCAGCGCCTGCCAGACATCGCTCAGGGTGATGTCGGTGGTGCCCAGCGTCACGCTCGCGGCGAAGGCCGCAAGCCACAACAGGATGCCGAGCACGAGTCCTGCCGAACGGGTGGTGGTGCGGTCAAGCATCAAGAATCCTGCTGGTCGTCAGTAGCGCGAGTGGTGCTGTGGGTTTCCGCAGTGGCTCTGGCGTCGGACGCGAAGGCCAGTTGGCAGTCTGCGGTGCCGACGGGTGCCTGCTGGGACGTGCGAACCGCCAGCGGCGTCGAGTCAGCCGCCAGCGGCAGTGAGCGTGATGCGGAAGCGGCAGACTCAGACGATGCAAGCTGGGGAAAATAGTGACGGTACAGATCATCGAGCATGGCGTTGGCCGCCAGAATACCGCCACCCATGATCCAGTTGACCGTATTGACCTCATACACCCGTCCCGCCTGTGCTGCCTTCAGGCGCTGCCACAGGGGATGCGCGGTCCAGTGACGGTAGGTGGCCAGGATGGCCGGGTCGTCTTCCAGCAGCACGAAGATGACATCGGCATCCAGCGTCGGGATGTTCTCTTCGCTGGTCAGCTTGATGCCCCAGCCCTGGTCGCTGGCCGCATCGGGCTGCTCGAAGCCGATCTCGCCGAGAATGCTGCCGGCAAAGCCGGTGGAATACAGGCGCAGGTGATCACTCTTGAAGCGGACCACGGCCGCCTTCTGCGGCCAATCATCGCCCAGGCGCTGCGCCAGCCGCTGACGCAGGTCGGTGATGCGGGCATTCCAGCAGGTCATCAGCTCGCGGGCCTGGGCGTCGCGGCCGGTGGCTTGTGCTACCTCGTCAAGGGAAGACCTGAAGTCATAGACGTTGGCCGCGAAGCGGGTTGGGGCGATACGTTCCAGCAGCGGGCGAACCCGCTCGTGGCGAAAACGCGTGCCAATAATGACGTCAGGGTCGAGCCAGGCGATCTTCTCGAGATTGGGCTGGGTTTCCAGGCCCACATGCTCCACCCCATTCAGCGCCGGTCGCAGATAGCGGTAGGTGGGCTTCTCCATCCAGGCGTCGACCACTCCAATCGGCGTCAGGCCTAGTGCCACGGCACTGTCGGTGGCGCCCTGGTAGAGCGTGACCAGACGCGGAGAGGTGGCTGGAGGTGGCGCCGTGTCCCCACGCGCCGTTTCAGCAAACAGCAGCATGCCGGCCAGCAGTGCGATGGCGGCAAACAGCAGAGCGCCCGACAGCAACGCCAGCAGCTTTAGCAGCTCGTGCAGCGCCGAAGGCGCTGCGCGGGGGCGCAAGGGCCTCGGGGACGATGGCGCTGCGCGGGGGCGCAAGGGCCTTGGGGGCGATGGCGCTGGCGGGTGCGATGATGGGCGTAACGTGGGAGAGGGCATCATGGGGCGGATCCGTCACGTAAGCATGTGGGCAGTGTGATGGCGTGTTGCCCGGCCCAGCCGCCAGGCCAGCGGCAGGCACAGCAGGGCGATCAGGGCGAGCGCGGTGAAGGCTTCACTCAGGGCCTGGGCACTGGCGCCAACACTGGCGTCACTACCGGCGAGCTGGTCGACTCGGGCATCGTAGTAAAGCGATAGCGCCACCAGCCCCAATGATGCGACCAGGCGTCGGGCCATATTGTTCATGGCGGAGGCTTGGGTCATCTCGGCGTCAGGCAGCGCGCGTACGCCGACAGTCGTGGCAGGCAGGTAGCCGCAGGCAAGGCCGATTCCGCGAAGTCCCATCCAGGCCCCGACCAGCCACACCGGCGCAGCCGGTGACATCAGGGCGAGTCCCATCAGGCTGATCGCGGTCACGCCGAGCCCCACCAGCAGACACCATTGGGGCGGGTAGCGGTCGATCATGCGGCCGGCCTGGGGCGAGCACAGTGAGGCGGTAAGGGCGGTGGCCAGAAACACCAGTCCGGTGACGAAAGGACTGGCACCTAGCACCTGCTGCATCCACAGCGGCGTCAGCAGGACGCAGCCAAACAGAATGATCGATTGCAGGCAGGCCAGCACCACGCTCAAGCGGTAGGCCGAGTGGCGAAATAACGACAGTGCCAGCAACGGTGTCGTGGTACGTTGCTCCACCAGGACAAAGGCCACCAGGCAGGCGATTCCCGCGGTCAGCGGCACCGCCACACCAATGGACAGCAGGTCTTCAAGGGTCTCGACCCGTCCCAGAGCAGCAAGCACCGCGCCCATGCCCAAGGTGATCAGCACGAAGCCCGGCAAGTCGAAGCGACGCTGACGATTGGGCGCTTCACGCCGCAGGCAGCGCCAGCCCAAAGCCAGGCCGAGCAGTGCAAAGGGAAGGTTCATCAGAAACAACGCACGCCAGTGGGTCAGCTCCAGCAAGAGACCGCCCACCGTGGGACCGATGGCAGGTGCAATCATGACGGCAAAGCCCCATATACCGCTGATTCGGCCTCGCTGCTCAGGCGGGTAGGCGGCAAAGATCAACGCCAGGGACAGCGGGATCATCAGGCCGGCAGCGGTGCCCTGAAGGGCGCGCGCCATGATGATGCCCGACAGGCTGTCGGCCATGGCACCGAGCAGGGACCCCGCCAGAAATCCCGACAGCCCCAGCAAGTAGATCGTGCGGCGGCCGAAGCGGTCGGCCAGGTAGCCGGTGAGGGGCATGCTCATGGCCATGCTGATCATGAACAGCGTGATGACCCAGTTCACCTGGCTGGCGCTGGTCTCGAAGGTCACCATCAGCTCTGCTACCGCGAGGTTGAGCGCACTGTTGTTGAGGCTCACGGTAAAGGTGCCCAGCAGCACGCTGGCCAGTACCCAGGCACCTCCTGGCGTGACCTTTACGGTATCGTCGCCAGTGGCTCGCGGCGGTGACGCGTCATTACCCAGGGCATCCTGGTTCTCGTCAGCTGTGCCAGCGCGAGAGGACAGCGTGGTGGGCGAGCGAGAAGAAGACGGTGCCGAGGGGCGAAGCGTGGACATGAAGCGTCTCACCGTAGTGATAAAGCGTGAGCATCGAGGGGCGATGATCATGCCATGTCGCAAAGGCAAATGCAATTCATTATCAAATAAGGCGTTGCCGTCAGCAACCGGGGGCGCCGCACGCTGTTGGGCAAACAAAAGCGCCAGACCCAAAGGCCTGGCGCAGCTGACAGCAGCGGATCTGGATGGGTGTCAGGACACAGCCCGATGGTAGGGCTTAGAAATCCATCGTCCAACCCAAGGTAAAGGTGCGTCCCCGACCCTGGTAGTCATACAGGTACTCTGGACCATAGTAGGGAGAGTAGAACATCGCGGCGCGCTGACCCCAGACCGTGGAGTATTCTTCGTCGAGAAGGTTGTCGATGCCAAGGGTCAGGCGGCCGATGTCGATGTCCTGAGCCAGGGCCAGGTCCACCGTGGTATAGCCATCGATTTGACGGTCGTTGTCATCTTCGAGGTTGTGGGCATGGTTGGCCTGCAGGCGCGCGCTGCGACCCGCGGCCATATCGTTCCATCCAACGAAGGCCGTCGCCGATGACAGCGAGGCGTAGCGGGCGTCACGCTTGTTCCACTGTCCGTCGTCGTCTTCCTGTTCCGAGCGGACCAGGTGCAGGGTGCCGCCGACTTCGAAGCCCCCGTCCAGGTAGCGAGTGACAGCAGCCTCAAGACCGTAGTCACGCTTGTTTTCCTCAACCACGCTGACGGACAGGTCTTCGGCGTTTTCCACCGCCTTGTCAGACCACGCATAGTAAAGCGCTGCCTGGGTGCTCCAGTCGGCGTTGTTGAAGCGCCATCCCAGCTCTACCTGATCCGTCTTGATGGCACCCAGCGGGTTGTCGTCGACGCTGACGTCGGCGCTCTTGCCGTAATACTTGGCAGGATCGGGCAGCTCGAAGCCTTGACTGAACTGAATCCAGTTCTGGTGACCATTGCCATAGTCGTACAGCGCGCTGGCATTGAGCAGCGTCGCGTCGTAGTCATTCTTGCCGCCGGGGATGCCATTGAAGTCGTCGACCTCGACATCCATGTGCTGCTGACGAACCCCCGCAGACAGGGTCAGCCCCTCGGTTACCCGCCAATCCCCCTGGGCGAAGCCTGCATAGCCATCCACTTCATAGCTGGGGTAGCGGGGGACCACGTCACTGCGCTGCTGAGTCAGCCCGCCACTGGCGTTGGACGCAGCGATATCAAAGAGCATCTGGTTGGCGTCGAAGGACTCCCGGTCCATGTCGACCCCATAGGTCAGTGACACGCTGTCGCTCAGGTCGGCGTCAAATAACGCCTTGATGCCGCCAAGGTCGGTGTTCTGCTTGGAGGTACGAAACTCGATGCCCTCAGATGTCGCGTAGGGGAAGGCGTTGAAGCTGGCTTCCTCCTCCCGATAGAAGGCCTGCAGGTAGAAGTCCTGGCCCAGCAGGTCAGCGTGATGATACTGCAGGTTGACCATGCGACGGTCGGTCGCCGGGTCCCGGTCCGATGAGTAGCCGTCACGGATCTCGGCACCGTCCAGGTTGCCCAGGGTCAGGTTGGGGAAATACAGGCCGCGATCCCCTTCATAGGCGGAGCGGTAGAGCTGAGCCCCTAGCGTCAGTGTCTGTTGTGGCGCCAGCCTGACATCGACGCTGCCCATGATGTCGATGGAGCGGTTGTCCTGCAGGTCGGTCTGGGCGATATCCGGGAAGATCTCGTCACCGCGACCGTCGTAGAAACGGCCGTTGTCCTGATACGCCACCGCCAGACGACCTTGAATCTGCTCGTTGCCGCCGCTGATGTCCTGGGCGAGACGAAAATCGGCATCGTCGCTGTCATTGAAGCCGCTGGTCACGCTGGTGGCGGTGGAAAAGTGGCGCCCGGGACCTTCCCCCTTCTTGGTGACGATGTTGATGATGCCGCCGGTGGCACCTCCGCCATACAGGCTGCTGGCGCCGGACAGCACCTCTACGCGCTCAATGTTGAAGGGATCAATCGCATCGAACTGGCGCGAGAGACCGCGAGAGCTGTTCAGCGAGACACCGTCGATCAGCACCTGAACGCTACGGCCACGCATGTTCTGGCCGTAGTTGGTGCGCCCCTGAGGGGCCAGGTCCAGACCGGGCACCAGACGACCAAGGGCCGTTTTCAGATCCGCGCCAGTGGCGATCTGGGTGTTCAGCTGTTGCTGGTCAACGACCCAGACGGCACCGGGAATCTCACTGATCGATTTGGGCGTCCGCGAGCCGACCACCACCATGGTGTCGGCGGTAACCTCCGCTTGCGTAGTGGTCGCGGCAACGGAAGTGTCGTTTTGTGCCAGGGCCGTAGCAGGTGTTGCCAGGGTCAGCAGCAGCGCTGCGTAGCCGGAGCGGCAGGGCGTTCGCGGTGATGCTGAGTCGCAGGCGAGGGGGAAGCGAATGGCGTGGGAAAGAGGGTGTCTGGAGTGCATGAAAGGATCGCTGAATAAGAAACACCGCCGCCATTAGGCGTGTCGGCGAAACAACGCGTGAAAGCCTCTTCGGGCTTCATCGCAACCGGCCAGCAGACATCGAAGGGGCAGCTGTCGCTGCTGGCGCAAGCAATATAACGAATTGTGGAAATAATGCGAAGCGTTCGTATTAAAGCTTGTGGTTTGTGCACGTCAAACTCCCCCCCTCGCCGACCAGAGGCACAAGGCGTAGGCTGGATGCCTCTACTACACGACGATCAGGAGGCTTGATGACACGGGTAAAGATCCTCAAGCAGGGCACGATCCACTGCTTTCCTCCCGGGCTGCGTGACGACCAGGGCGAGCTGGTCAACGCCGAGATTTCTGCGGTGGCCTACGATGGCGAACGACTGCTGATGGCCAGCGACAAGCCGATCCCCGGTCACGAGCGTTCCGCCGCCTTCAGCCTGCCGTTGACCGCCGATGGTCCCGACGACAACCGCATCGACTACCTGACCCAGCAGACCATCAAGGAAGCGGTGAAGTATGAAGACTTCGCCCTGACCACCGATGGGCGCCACATGATCGCCACCACCGGCTTTGATCGCATCGACGACGAGACTCACGATCTCAACGCCTATAACCACCTGCTGATCTGGCCCCTTCACGAGCCTGACCGGGTCCAGGTGGTGGACCCCGACCCCCGCGACGGCGTGGAAGGCTCGCTCGAGTTTCGGCGCAAGATGGACGCAGCCGTAGGCGAGCCCTACTACAAGATCGAGGGTCTGGCCGCGATTCCCGGCGAGCGTGGCGATGGCCTGCTGTTGTTCGGCATCCGCGAGCAGGGCAAGGCCCACGATGACTTCGACTACGTGCGCCGGGTCATCGGTTCCCACTACATCATCAACGACAATGACAACCTGGAATTTGTCGATGCCCTGCATGACGTCTTCAGCTTCGACCCCGGCGAGTACGACGGCGTGGACCACGTCTGTGGCCTGTCTAGCCTTGAGTACGATCCCTACCACGGCCAGCTCTACCTGCTGACCAGCTTCGAGACCGAAGAGGGCGACGACGAGGTCATCGGCGGCTATCTGTGGGTGATGTCGCTGCACGACTTCCGCCAGGGCAGGACACCCACCCTGGTACGCGACGAGAACGACAGGGTGCTCGAGTTCGAACACAAGGCCGAAGGCCTCGCCGTACTTGACCGCGAACGTCTGTTCGTCGCCTACGACAACGACCGCAACTACGACCTGCACAGTGTCAGCGAACGCGACGAACGCCGCTGCTGCGAAGCCCCCTACACCATCCTTGGGCTGGTGCAGTAGATGCGAAGTTATCCAGACGACACACCGCCACAGCGCACAGAAGCAGAGCGGGACACAGAGGCGACGGCTAGAGAGCCCTGGAGAGCGTTAATGAGCGATAGAGGGCGAAGAGCAGTAACGCGTGACTAGAGATGTGGGAAAATGGCGCGTCAGAAAGGGCGAGGGAGGAAGGGCGTGGGAAGAGAGGGCGTGGGAAGAGAGGGCGTGGGAAGAGAGGGCGTGGGAGGAAAGGACGTGGGAAGAAAGGGCGCGGGGAATCGGTGAAAGGAGAAGGGCGCCGCGGCGGGTACGCCAGCGGTACAGCCAGTCGCCAAATCGGTTCTCGAGGCGCCCGAGGGAAGATGCGACCAGGGCTGTGATGTGAGGAAGGGCGCAGCCAAAACGCCTCGAAGACCGCCATACTGACCAGTGGCAAGCGTCCACCTGAAACCCGCTGGCCTACGGCCGCCGCATTCGCTATCATACGTCCGCGCTGATAAGGGCCTATAGCTCAGTTGGTTAGAGCAGGGGACTCATAATCCCTTGGTCGCTGGTTCGAGTCCAGCTGGGCCCACCAATAAAATCAGGATCTTACGAATTCTCTCTGGTGAGTCCCATAGTCCAAGGGTACAGTTTCGGTACATTACCGATTCTTCAGCCCCCTGGAGATTTTCATGGCCACCATCGTCAAGACCCCCGCCGGTAGTTGGAAAGCCGTCATCCGCAAGACCGGCTGGCCCACCACCGCCAAGACCTTCCGCACCAAGCGAGACGCTCAGGACTGGGCACGCCGCACCGAAGATGAAATGGTGCGTGGCATCTATATCCAGCGCAGTGCCTCGGAACGCATGACGCTCGAAGCCGCGCTAAAACGTTACCTGGCCGACGTTACCCCTACCAAGAAGCCCAGCACCCAGAAAAGCGAGCAGCACAAAGCGCGCACGCTGATTGAGCAACTGGGCAAGTATTCCCTTGCGGCTCTGACGCCGGAGCTGATCGCCAATTTTCGTGACACCCGCCTGAACAGCATTGGCCATCGTGGCCAGCCTATCAGTCCCAATACCGTGCGCTTGGAGCTCGCCCTGCTCGGCCACCTCTACACCGTGGCCATCCAGGAATGGGGCCTCGGTTTGACCTACAACCCCGTTCAGAACATCCGCAAACCCAGCCCTGGAGAAGGGCGCGACCGACGCCTGAGTGCTGATGAGGAAAAGCGCCTGTTCGCCGTGCTACGGCAGCACAGCAATCCCATGCTGGCATGGATCGCCAGAATCGCCCTGGAGACGGGCATGCGCTCCTCAGAGATCCTGACCCTCACTCGCTCACAGGTCGACGTAAAACGCCGCCTGGTGCGCCTCACGGACACCAAGAACAACGAAGCTCGCCTGGTGCCGCTGACTCAGGCTGCCACGGAGGTGTTCAAGCTGGCGTTGAACAACCCCGTGCGGCCGCTCGATTGCGACCTAGTGTTCTTCGGCGAGCCTGGAAAGGATGGCAAGCGCGGCCCCTACGCCTACACCAAGCTCTGGAACCAGGCCAAGAAGCAGGCCAGGCTCGATGACTTTCGCTTTCATGATCTACGCCACGAGGCCGTCAGCCGCCTGGTAGAGGCGGGGCTATCCGACCAAGAGGTCGCCGCGATCAGTGGTCACAAGTCCATGCAGATGCTGAGAAGATATACGCACTTGCGGGCGGAGGACTTGGTTATAAAACTGGATCGTATAAGGGATCATTAGTTACGAGTTTTCTAATTCTTGCATGGAGGGTGAAAAATGCTGGGTGTTTCATTAAATGATGGCTACCTACCTAAGGAGATGTACGTTTTCTTGGGGGCTGTTATCGGTGCGGTTGCCGCATACATAACGACAAAAATAACAGTCAGAAATCAGGTAAGGATTGCTGAGATTGCTGCCCAAAAGGATGTTGCTCTTCAATCAGATAGATTGCTGCATGAGCGTGTTATGGCAGAGGTGGCAATTGAGAGAGAAGAGCTAAGAAAAATGCATGCGATATTGTCAAGAGTTTCGCTAGAGACATCTCTAACTATGAGCTATATACAATCTGATAACAATATGAAACTCCATGAGTTTCGGGAGAGATATGTAGAGAGCTGCCATCGGCTTCATGAGGCTAAAGCCATTTCAGATATTTATTATCCTGAGATGAGTGATTCTGTCTGCAAGATTTATGGGCAAGCTAATGTTTTCTGGGGACACCAAGAGAGCGTTTTGCGAGCTGATATTAAAGATGAAAGAGGCGTATGGGAAGCTAGTTTGTCCAAAGTGATTAAAACGGGAGATGAAATATCAAGCTATTCTCGCGTTCTTCAAGAAAAGATAGCTACTCGTGGAGAAGAGCTGAAGAATGCGGTGGGGGAAAAACTTGATTAACAGTTGGCTGAGGCTAAGGAAAGCGTGAAGTGACCTGGTGTTCTTCGGTGAACCTAGCGGAGACGGTAAGCGCGGCCCCTATGCCTACACCAAGCTCTGGAGCCAGGCGAAGAAGTAGGCCGGACTAGATGACGTCCGCTCCCATAATCTGCGCCATGAGGCTGTCAGTCGGCTGGTAGAGGCTGGACTGTCTGATCAGAAATTAGCGGCGATCAGGGGTCACAAATCAATGCAGATGCTGAGGAGATATACACAACTGCGGGTGGCAGATCTGGTCGCGAAGCTAGACCGAATTCAAAGTCAATAGCCAAACTTCTTGACCATTGTTTGTTGAGCGGATGCCGGTGCTTTGTCACCGGTGGTAAAGGAGTGTTGACTCCCCTGCCAAAAGGAGGATTTCTTTCAGAAATAATAAGAATAATAATACTGTTATTCTTATTATTGCTCCTCTTGAGCTCCGTGTCTTCGCTTCTGTGTAATTTGTTAAATTTTGTTATTTATTTAAGCGGCTGTAATCCCTAGTGTTTTTAGTGCGCCTTTTCTTCAAGATAATACACTTTGATAATCAACATCTAGTGCATTGATTGCTATGCAAGGGGCGCGCGCTTGAGCTTTGGCTTTGCTTGGTTAGCATTGATTACGTCGATGTGTGATTGATGGAGTGCTAGCCATGAAAGTCGAAGAATATCTTATTGATCGGTTCGGCCTGCTGATGAGCATAACAGACCTGGCGGATCTTCTTGGTCGTTCGCCCGATGGTGTGCGAGTTTCTCTTTATTCAGATACTGAGGTCTCTCGAAAGCTGAAGCCGACGATGGTGAAGGTAGGGCGTCGTGTCTATTTTCGGACGCTCCAAGTCAAAGACGCTCTGGATTTGGAGCCTTCTGAATATGGCGCGTGTTAGTCCCTCGGTAGTACAGAAGATCTTGGGTAGGGTGGTTGCTTATCATGCCGCATTCACGCTCCTTCCCGGCGTTTCAGTTCCTGGTGCAGTTTTTCTCAGCCAAGCATTTTACTGGACGCGTAACACCAAGGCGGAGGAAAGAGGCGGGTGGTTTTATAAGAATCAGCGTGGCAGAGATAGCTGGGAGTCAGAAACAGGACTTTCTCCAAAGCAGCAGGCTAATGCTAGGAAATCGCTAGTGGAAATTGGCGTATTGGAAGAGGAAAGGAGAGATGTACCTGCAAAAATGTGGTATCGGGTGAACTGCGAGCGCTTGCTTGAGCTTCTGGCGGAGCAATTCGACGACGACCCTTCTGGAAGTGATTGTAATTCCCAGTTTTTCCCTTTGGTCGATTCTACTATCCCTTCTGGCCAATCTGGTGATCAGGATGGTCAAACCTTGATTCGACCAAAGGGCAAATCTATTACAGAGAATACAACACAGAGTACATCAAGAAATAAAAGCGAGGCGGCCAAGGCCAAGAGTTATCTTGGGTCCGAATCAAAATTAACTCGGGCGGAGATGGCTGAGTTATTGGGCCAGCAAAGAGCAGATCTCATAGCCAGAAATTACGGCAGCGACAAGGTTGGAGCTCCTGCAGTAGAAGAAATGCGCAGAACCCTCCGCACATAAAACTCAAGCGGCGCGGAACGGGGGTGATGGCCCCGACCGCACCTAACCACGACTGCCTGCATAGGAGGCATCCATGGCTAACAAACAGGGTATCACACCCGCCTACACCGACAGTGGCCTGTCGCGGCTGTACCGGTCGCACGCGGTCGAACAGCATGCCATCCAGAGCGAGATTCGAGCTCTGGTGATCATCGCCGGCTACGCAAGCGATTTTCTGACCGAGGAGTTGGAAATCCTTCCCGAGGATTTCTTCACCTGCATCGAGGAGATGAAAGAGGTAATGGAGTCCATCGACCTGAAAAGCCTGGATTTTGAAAAACGGTCGCTCACGCTCCAGAGGACGAGACGGCGTCTGGAGGCCAAAGCGACCCGCCAGGATCGTCAAAAGGAGGTTTGATCATGAGCAACAAAATTTCGTGCGCACGAAAAATGGCCGGTGTCGCCCTCGCGGCCACCATCGGACTATCGCAGCCAGCCATGGCAGGCGGGATTCCCGTTGTCGACGTATCGAGCCTGACCCAGCAGATTTTGCAGGTTCAACACATGCTTAACCAAATCGAGCAACTGAAAAGCCAGCTCGAAACGGCCAACAAGGAGTTGGACAGCATGAGCGGGGTTCGTGGCTTGGGCAACGTCATCGACTCGGCCTATGACACCGCCGTGATCGTCGATCCTAACCAGGTGCTGAGCGACGCCGGCATCAGGGGGGCGAGCGAACACGGCCTGTCCGGTGACGTGGCAGACCTGTATGACAGCGGCAACCAGAACATGGCGACCTGGCTTGGCCAGTCCCAAAAGTCCCTGGAGCAGGCTCAGGAGCGTTTCAGCGAGCTGACCGGCTTGGTGGCCGAGGTCAACAACAGCCCTGACCAGAAAGACATTCTGGACCTACAGGCCCGTATCGGCGCCGAGCAAGTCATGCTGCAAAACGAGATGGCCAAGCTGTCCATGCTCCGTTCGCAGGCCGAGGCTAGCCAAGCCATGCACAACCAGCGCGTACAGCAGATGCGCGTCGCGTCATCAGGGGAACCTTTCGAACTAGATTGGTAAGGAGGCCTTATGAGTACCAGGAAAATTTCGTGCGCACGAAATATTGCCATTGTAGTTCTGGTCAGCGTTGCGCAGTCGGGGTGTTTTGATGAAACCCCGGATACTGGCCCGGTGCAGACCGTGGACTGGTACAAAGCGCATGACGACGAGCGCAAGATGACACTGGAGATGTGTGGCAACAACCCTGGCGAACTGCAGGAGGCGCCGAATTGCATTAATGCACTCCAGGCGGAGCGGGCACTGTCTAGCGGTGAGACCTTCGAGCTGGACCTGTCTAGCCTCAAAAGCGAGGAGGACTCATGAACCTGTTTGAAGGCATGTTCTCCGTCGTTGATCAGGCACTGGACCAGTACATCGTCAACACGGCTACTGACCTCATCGCTTACATCACTCCGATATTCACCAGCATGTTGATCGTCTGGATCGCTATCTGGGGCTATTTGATGATGTTTGGCAAGGTCAGTGAGCCTTTGCAGGAGGGTGTTTTTCGCATCCTTCGCATCGGCTTCATCATGACACTGGGACTGACGGTCGGTACCTATATGGGCGTCGTGGTGGACGTGCTGGCTCACGGGCCGGAAAAGGTAGCAGCAGTCATCACGGGGTCCAATGGAGGTGCCACGGCCATTTTGGACAGCCTGTTCTCCCGCGTTCTCGCCGTAGCTGATCAGGCCTGGGATAAAGCGGGAGTCATGAGTGGTGATTTCGGCATGTATTTAGTGGCAATTCTGATCATGGTGTTTGGCGGTGGTGTTGCCATCGTAGTGGCGTTTCTCCTCCTGGCCAGCAAGGTCGCTACCACAGTGCTGCTGGCGATTGGTCCGCTCTTTATCATCGGCCTGCTTTTTAACGCTACCCAACGCTTTTTCGAGAGCTGGCTGGGCATGGTGATCAATTTCGGCATGTTGCTGGTTTTGGGTTCAGCCATTGGGCGCATGGTCATCGATGTCAGCGAGGCGTTCATGAACATCGTGGAGTCCTCGGCAAGCAGCATGGCCAGTATGACCACAAGTGCCTATCTGATTGCTTTTTTTGCTCTTGGCATCCTCGTGCTTAAGCAGGTGCCGGCCATTGCTTCTGCATTGGGCGGTGGTGTGGCATTGGCAACTCAGGGCGCTCTGGGCTCTGCTATGTCCGCGATGCGTCCCTCAGCCATCCGCCGTCAGTATCGCGGCGTTCAACGTGATGCACGCTTAGCAGGCAGTGCGGCAACCTCTCCTTACCGTGGCGCCAAGTCTGCCTATCGTGCCTACCAGAAGCGTTTCGGTGCTGGCAACACGATGACAGGAGGATAAGTCATGAATACCAATATCAAGTGGTTGGATACCTGGCGCGTCCGCGTGGCGCGGGTAAAGCGTGGGGTGGGGCTGGTCATCTCGGGCCTGTTACTGGTGGTGGGTATCCTGTTGTCTGTGGCGTTGCTCCCTGAACTGCCTGGTTTGGTCAGCGTCGCTCTTACTGGCGATGGCGAGGCTGCTCGTACCCTGTTTGTCTGCGTGGCCGGTATTGCCGTGTGTGTTATCCAGTGGCTATGGCGCGCAACGATATATCCCGAGCTTCGGCTTGATCCATCTCAGAAGGAGACCTCATGAGCTACCGGCGCTTGACACCCGAAGAGATCGAAGACCTGCGAGCTGAGATGCGTGCCTCTGGGCAGTGGATGAAAGCTGAGCTGGCCAAGCGTCGCCGGGAGCATGGAGAGACGGAAGCGGTTGAGACAAGTGCCTCCCCTATTGCTAATGGCGAAGCCTCCCGATCAGCCCCTGGCGACGAGCAGGTTTGAGACAGGTCCATGCGTATTACTAACGGAGTAGCCTAGCGCGTCCCTGCTCCCATTTTCGTGCGTACGAAAAGAATGAATGGCTATAGAGCTAGGGCAGGATTCGCGAGCTGCCAGCAAGTGGTACCACTGCCCTATTCGGAGCACCGAGAGAGGGCACTGCCAGAGTCGAAATTTCGTGCGTACGAAATCCATGAGTGTTTTTAGAGCTAGGGCAGGATTCGCGAAGTGTCAGCCGTTGCCGGCAGCGTGCTGGCATTTGGTACCACACTCGATGGGAAGTACATGATGAAAGAGGACGAGATGACAGAAGCAGCAGTGGTCAAAACCAGGCTGACATCAGCCGAGAAGGAAGCCTGGCAGCGCCTTTGTGAGGCATCTGGCCGTTCGGAGTCAGATGTGCTGCGGGAGATGATCCAACGCGTTTGTGGCGAAAGCATCGCCGAAGAGGGGCGGGATATGATGCGAGGCCCCAAGTCCTGCAAGTTATCGATTCGACTGACTCGCCAGGAGCAGGAGTTGATCGCAGAGCGAGCCGCCTATGAGGGGTTCCCAAATCGCACTCGCTGGGCTTCGGCACTGATTCGGGCCACGCTGCTACGCCAGCCAGTCATGAACGAGGAAGAGCTCTCGGCCCTGATCCAGGCCTCTCTTTCACTGACTGACGTGATTGAAAACTCGGGCGGCAGACGTTTGGGCTTACCTCGTATGCGGATCAAGGGTCAGAGTGAGGGAGAAATCAGCATCAAGGAGCTACAGGACAGAGTCTGGGAGGTTAACGAGCGCGTGATGGCACTGGTCTCCGGTGGACGAAAGCGTTGGAATCTGGTGTGAGCATAGGAGAATTGCAATGCCGCGATATAGTTTCAAGATCGATCCATGCCCTCAAGAAGACGGCTATGGCTGGGTCCTGAGGTACTTTGAGGATGATTGGGAGATCCCAGGATATGAGATCTTTGCTGTACCTCACGATGTTGAATGGATGAAGAGAGTTGAATACGAAAATGCCAAGTTTTCCGGAGAGATATGGGTCGAAGAGATGGTAGAGGGAGGAGTGAATGTAGTAGAAGCTCAGGCTGAGAGCGAGCCAGGCCCTAGTCAACTGAGCTTCAAGCTCGAAAGATAATTGAAAGTGTGTCCAAGCTTCCACATTGCTGCCAACTAGGATTGGCATATCAGTCTATGTCCCATGCCTGCTTCAGGCGCGTCACTGTATGCTCCCATTTTGGTGTCGTGGGTTTGCAGACAGTGTTCTGATTGCCGAACAGGCCGACTTCGCTGAATGCCTGCGAGGCAGGAAATGAGGCGATCCAGCGGACCGGCACGAGATATTCCGCTGCCTCCTCGTCGTCTTCATCGGTCGCCCGGTGGATCTGCGGATACTCGGTGGCCGTAGTGAGATCCTGGAGTCGCTGACATGCCTGATCGGTTTGCACCGTGAAATGGTCGCCTCGGCAACGCTCTCCGGTCACCTCGGCCACGCCTACATAGCCAGTCTTGGGGATGTTGACCCATACCCGGTCCCCCTCAGAGAGCATGGCGAGGGTCTTCGAATACCAGGCCGCACCACCGCCTGCAATGAAGCCGTAGCGTCGTGCCAGCTCCCAAGGGCGGTTATCACCGAAGGAAGCGTAGAACTCGCCGTTCCAGGGCTCCTTGCGCGTCTTGCGGGCGGCCGGCTGAGTTGGCTCGTCAGGGTCGATCATCCAGGCGCGGCTCAGGTAATGGTTGCCCTGGTCCTCGAAGGCGGCGAAGAACATGGCGTTGATCGAGAGCTGGGCATGCTCGTTGAGGTAATTGATGATCCGCTCGCTGCTGGCGTCGAGCTGGGTGGCCACGACCACCAGCTGGTGATTCTCGTTGAGGGTGACACTGTCCAGCGGGATGCCGAACTTGGCCTCGAAAGCGTCCTCGAGGGACGCGTGAGGGCGCTGATAGCGTTTGGCGAAGGCCTGGTAGATCTCGATCAGCTGGTAGTCGGCCAGGGTGACGACCCAGGAGGCATAGTCGATGGCCTGAGCGACCACGTCGCGGGGCGTCTTGTCGCGCTTGAGCTCGATGACGATGACCGTGCCGTTGGCGTCGATCGCCAGCAGGTCGATCAGCTTATCGAAGCCGGTGCGTACCTGCCGGCCAATCAGCAGCCAATCCCGATTGAGGATCGAGACATCCTGCATGATCTGATCTTCCAGCTGCCCCTCGTCGGCGAGCCCTGTGGGCCGCAGCTTCTGCGGCAGCTCGCCCGCATTACCTGCCAGCTTCCAGATTCCTTGCTCGATGGCCATCCAGGTGCCTCCTTGCGTTTGGTAGAGAAAAGCGTTGCCTCGCCCAGGGTGGTGCTCTACCATGGTTGTCAACACGGCCCCCGCCTCTTGGCTCTCACGAGCTTACGCGGGGGTTCTTATTTGTGTTTTCGCCGCCTCACTCGTACCACCAGCGCTCCCAGCCCGGTGGAGCCCCCATGTCCTCCAGCGATAGCCTCCGCCTGGAATGCGGCACCGGGAAACGTTCCAGATGTGCCTGTAGGCGTCGATGCCACCCGGTATTGGGGCAGACCACTAGGGTCATGTGCCGAACGATGCTCAGTAGCAGGAAAGGACGGGCGAGCCGCTGTTCGTCGCGGAACGCATCGCACCATGGTATCTCGCCAGGCTTGGGCAGCCTGGGCTGGTCGATGACGTTGCGGTTCCAGAGCCGGCTGTGGTGGGCGCAGACATTGCGCAGGTAGTTGAGCGAGCGAAGCCAGCTCTGGAAGACCTTCCAGTCCTGAATGCCATACTTCTGCGCGATCCGCACCTGGTCCGGTACCTTCATCATGGCAAAGAGCTGCGAGAGGGTGCCGAAGTCCCAGGTCTCGACGGCGACCCAGATCGGCAGTCGCGGCCCGTGCTTTTGCCGATAGTGCTTGACGAAGTCTTCCTTGGAGCGTCGCTCCATCCCCACGCAGCGCTCCTGCCATTTCTCGAAGCTGTCGCGCGGGTCACGTCCGGATTTGCGGCGGGCGAAGGAGGGGTGGAAGGTAGCGCGATGCAGGTGCGCGAAGGCATCGCTCTCGCCCAATAGGTAGGCGATATCCACTCGCAGCGCGATCTCGATGCGCTCAAGTGCATCGGTCAGGCGCAGCCGAAGCTCCTTGTCGAAGAGGTAAAGTCGCACCGCGTCGACGAACTGGGTGCAGGGAACGAACTGATCCGTTGCTTGGGTGATTGGCCGGTCATGTCGGTCATGACCGACCGTCTCGAAGACCCGAAAGGGATACCAGTAGGCGCTTAGTCGGTAGTAGCCGACGCGCTCCAGATACTCCAGGGCGGCGGCCTCATCGCCGACCTGCATCCCGCGCTCGGTGAGCAGGGCTAACTGCTCTTGAAACGACTTCCAGGGGCGATCGTAGGCCATCAGCTCACCGTCTGGTTTACTACCGCTTCGGCCAGTTGGGCTCGGGTCTCGGCGGTCTCGCCCAAGCGTACTTTGAGGCGGTCGCAGAGGGCCATTAGTTCGTCGACTTTTTCCACAGTAGCTGTCTGAGTCTTTATATCAGGCAATGGAACTGGTATGGATCCCACAGTTTTCTTGCTTATTTTTGGCATAGTTCCAGAGGTGCCAGTCATACGATCCCACATAAAGATTCTTGATTGCGGGGAAGATAAGCAATAAGAGATGAATTTTGGGTTGGCTTCTTTTTTGGTTCTGATTTTCATCATCAAATCTGGATAGATGAACCCTGGTTGATTGCTTTCTATCATAATATTGCAGCCGACATGGCGCGCTGCATTTCCACGCTGTATTAGAATGTCTCCCTTTTTAAGCCATAAGTGAGATGATTCTGGCTCGTCAATATCAATGTCTTTGCTTTCTGAGAGCTTCAAGGTTCCCTTGGTCGTAGCACCCAATTTAAGAACCTTGATGCCAGTATGGAAGCTGCTTTCCTTTGGTGATAGCCCATTTCTCGGGCCAAAGGAAAGTATGTTTTTTAGCGGTCGCTTTTCCACATGGAAATCAATAAGCTTGCCGCTGGCAGCTAGATCTAGAACAACCAGTTTAAGCTTATCGATACTAGCTTCTGTAGTGAAGAGGGTATCGAAATGTTCAGCCACGCGAGCCCAGCTCTCGGCCACCTCGGCGGCATCGGCGGAGCGGGTCAGGGCATCAAGCAGGGTGTCGACCAGTACCTCATGGGCTTTCAGCTGGTCGCCGACCTGCTGCTCCAGGCGGTCGCAGAGGGCCATAAGCTCGTCGACTTTTTCGACGATTTTGCACTGTTCCGCAAATGGAGGGAGAGCAATCAAAGCATTATTGAGAACACTCTTCGTCACATGCTTTAGTCCGACCCCGCCCTGTGCACTCTGGACAAAGTGCGACATCTGGCCATTGACAGCCAGTTTCATAAAGAGTGGTTCGAGATGGTCGCCAAAGAAAACGCACTTGTTAATGTGCTGGTTTAGAGCTGCTGGACCTCTCTCCCAGATAAAAGCCCCAAAAGAAGTTCCGGGCGTTCCTGACCAGCTTATGAGGAAAGCACCGTTGTCGATTCTGTGGTTTTCATTTATCTCACCATTGAAGTAATTGGTGGGGGCATGAGGGTCGTTGAGGTTTTGAATCCTGACAATAGGGAGCCCAGAAGTTGACCATTCAGAGGATTTGAAAGCCTTGCCGTTGTACATTTCCATGGTCTCGCCCAAACGAACCCACGACCATCCTTCGGGAAGAAAGAATGGCTTATCTTTCTCATCAATTGGTTTCAAGCCTTTTGACTTCTTGATCTTCCCTTCCTTAACAAGCCGGGTCTTTTCTTCGGCGATACGGTCCAGTAGCTCGCTAGCGGGCTCGTCGCTAGGGTCCTGCTCCGCCAACTTGCCGCGCACGGCGAGCTCTAGGATCAGCTCGCGCAGCTTCTTGATGCCAGTGAGTTCGATTTTCCCGTTCTTACCCGATGCACTATGCCCCGAGCCGCTCTTGTGCGTCACGGCGCTGGTCCAGAGATCGAGGTGGTCGGTGATCAGCTCCTGAGCGCTCATGCCGACTCCTCCGCTTGCTGGGGCGCTGGCTGATCCTGAGACGTATGACTGAGCGCGTCGCCGAGTACGGTCTTCAACTGGTCACGTAGCTCCTGGATCTCGGCCTGCTGGCGAGCGTATTGCTCGAGAAGCTCGTCGGGGTCGTGGCTGACCTGCTCTTCCTGCCAGGGGTTCTTAATATCCAGGTTGTAGTTGCGCGCCTTGATCTCCTCGATGCCGACCTTCCAGGCCTGCTTGGTTTCTTGGCGGCTGGCGAAGCCGTCGGCCTCGTCGCCCCACCAGTCGACCTCGGTGGCAAACTCCTCGACGCGCATAGGCTTGGTCTTGCTGTAGTTCTTGTAGCCCTCGGGGTAGGGGTGCTCGTAGTACCACACCTGTTCGGTCGGCTGGCCCTTGGTGAAGAACAGGAGGTTGGTCTTGATGCCGGTGTAGGGGTTGAACACGCCGTTGGGCAGGCGAACGATGGTGTGCAGGTTGCACTCGCTGAGCAGTTTTTCCTTGAGGCGCGTCTTCATGCCCTCGCCGAACAGGAAACCGTCCGGCAGCACCACGGCGGCGCGGCCATCCTGCTTCAGCAGGCGAATGAACAGCGCCATGAACAGGTCGGCGGTCTCACGGGTGCGGAATTCCGCCGGGAAATTGTTCTCGATGCCGTCTTCCTCGGTGCCGCCGAACGGCGGGTTGGCGACGATCACATCGACCCGCTCCTTCGGGCCCCAGTCCCGGTAGGGACGGTTCAGGGTGTTGTCGTGGCGAATCTGGCTGGGGACCTCGATGCCATGCAGGATCATGTTGGTGGTAGCCAGCAGGTGCGGCAGCGGTTTCTTCTCCCAGCCGTAGATGCTGTGTTGCAGCGTCTGCTCGTCGGCGGGCGTCTGCACATAATGTTTACGCTTGTGCTCGATAGTGCAGGTGAGAAAGCCGCCGGTGCCGCAGGCCGGGTCCATCACGCTCTCGGCAAGCTTGGGATCGACGCGGTTGACCATGAACTCGGTCACGGCGCGCGGCGTGTAGAACTCACCGGCATTACCGGCGCTCTGCAGGTCCTTGAGGATCTGCTCGTACATGTCGCCGAAGGCGTGACGCTGCTGAGATGCGTTGAAGTCGATGTCTTCCTGAATCCGGTTGATCACCTGGCGCAGCAGATGGCCGGACTTCATGTAGTTGTAGGCATCCTCGAACACGCTGCGGATGACGGCGGCGCGGGCGTCGCCGCCGGCATCCAGCTGTTGCAGTCCGGGAAAGAGGGTGTTGTCGATGAAGCTCTTCAGGCCCTCACCAGTCAGCCCCTCCGGGTCGGCGGCCCAGCTGCTCCAGCGCAATTGCTCGGGGATGGGGCTGACGTAGTCGTCGTAGTCCAGCTCCCATTCCTGCTCGCGGTCATCGTAGATCTTCAGAAACAGCATCCAGACCAGCTGGCCGATGCGCTGGGCGTCGCCGTCGACGCCGACGTCCTTGCGCATGATGTCCTGGATGCTCTTGATGGTGGTGCTGATGCTCATGGGAATCTCGTCTCGATAACCGAAAGCGCGCCGGTGTGGCTGCCGGCGCGCAGAATGCGACGTATTGTACCTAGCTGTGTCAGCCGGCTGTAGCGGCGTCGTCGTAGAGCGTTTCCTCGAGGGCTCTCACGGCCTCGCGATAGCCGGCCTTGCCGCCGAAGGCCTTGGCGAGCTCCACGGGGGTACCGAGCCGGTCCAGCGGTGCCAGTTTCAATACCTTGGTGTCCTCGATGGTGGCCACGCCGTTGTCGGCGTACTTGTCGAGTAGGGCGTCCAGCACGGCGCGGGCCTGGCCTTCATAGCGAGTGAAATAGTCCGACTGGCGGGCCTTGGCCGCGCGCTGGCGACGGGTGAGTGCAGGCTGGCCGTAGACGATGTGCACGATGGCATCGAAGGGGTCCGGTGTATCGCCGAGTGTCTTCTCGACCTCGTTGGTGAGTTCTTCCCAGAACACGCCTTGTTCGGCCAGCTCATCCAACACGGCCTGCTTGCGGTCGCTGGCCTCCCAACGGCGCAGGAAGTCCTTCAGGGTGGCGTAGTGGGCGCGTACCGTCTTGCGAGTGTAGTCGGTCAGCTCTTCGGTGATCAGCTTGCCGTCCGGCCCCAGGTACTGCACGCGCCGGCCGATGACCGCCACGGTGACGTCATCGACGACGTATCGCTTGGGCGGCTCGCCGATGCCGCCGTCTTCGTCATCCACCCAGCCCTCTTCGGGGGGCAAGGCGGGATCGCTCGGTGACTCGTCGTCGGGGGATGCGCCGTCTTCGTCAGCGGGCGCGTTTCCATCGACGCTGTCCTCGGCTTCATCGTCGTCGTCCGGTAGTAGCGGGTCGCCTTCGCCGGGTACGTAGACCTTTTCTGGTTCGCCGTCGAAGGCGGGGTCGGCGAAAAGCTCCGTGGCCTTGCGGAAGTCCAGAATCGTGAACCAGAACTTATTGTGCTCTGCGTCAATCCGCGTGCCGCGTCCGATGATCTGCTTGAACTCGGTCATCGACTGGATGCGCTGGTCGAGCACGATCAGCTTGCAGGTCTTGGCGTCGACGCCGGTGGTCATCAGCTTGCTGGTGACGGCGATGACGGGGTAGGGCTCTTCGGGGTCGATGAAGTGGTCGAGCTCGGCCTTGCCCTCGAGCTCGTCGCCGGTGATGCGCATCACGTACTTGCGGTTCTTGGCCACGTGCTGAGGGTTGAGATTGACCAGCGCCTGGCGCATCCGCTCGGCGTGGTCGATGTTCTCGCAGAAGACGATGGTCTTCTGCATCGGGTCGGTCTGGGTCAGGTAGTCGGTGACGGTTCGAGCGACCAGCTCGGTGCGTTGCGTCAGGATCAGGTGACGGTCGAAGTCTCGCTGGTTGTAGATACGATCCTCGATCACCTCGCCGTGGATGTCGGTCTGGCCGTCGCTGGGGCGCCATCCTTGCAGGTCGCGGTCCAGGTCGACCCGAATCACCTTGTAGGGTGCCAGGTAGCCGTCGTCGATGCCCTGCTTGAGCGAGTAGGTGTAGATGGGCTCGCCGAAGTAGTGGATGTTGGAAACCTCGGTGGTCTCCTTGGGCGTCGCGGTCAGCCCTATATGGGTAGCCCCGCTGAAGTAGTCCAGGATGGCGCGCCAGGCAGAGTCTTCGGCGGCGCTGCCACGGTGGCATTCGTCGATGACAACCAGGTCGAAGAAGTCCGGACTGAACTGCTTGTAGATGTTCTTTTCTTCCTCGCTGCCGGTGACGGCCTGATACAGCGAGAGGTAGATCTCGTGCGACTTCTCGACCTGGCGCTTGGAGATCTTGGTCATGGCCGCGCCGAAGGGCTTGAAGTCGCCACTCTTGGTCTGGTCGACGAGTACGTTACGATCGGCCAGAAACAGGATGCGCTGCTTGCGGCCGGCCTTCCACAGTCGCCAGATCAGCTGGAAAGCGGTGTAGGTCTTGCCGGTGCCGGTGGCCATTACCAGCAGCAGGCGATCCTGCCCTTTGGCGATGGCCTCGACCGTGCGATTGACCGCGACCATCTGGTAGTAGCGGGGCGTGCGGCCGCTGCCGTCGTCGTAGAAAGGCTGCTCGACGACCGGGCGTGTTTCTTCACTTAGGCCTTTCCAGCGGCGGTAGCCGTGCCAGAGCGCATCGGGCCCGGGGAGCTGATCGAGCGCCAGTGTGGTCTCGGCCTGATCGAAGACCAGGCGGTGGGGGTCGCTGAACAGGAAGCCGCTGCCGTTGGAGCTAATGGCGAAGGGGACATCGAGCTTCTCCGCGTAGGCCTGGGCCTGCTGCATGCCATGGCCCAGGCTGTGGCTGGCGTCCTTGGCCTCGATGACGGCGATGGGCTGGTTCTTCTGGAAAGACAGCACGTAATCCGCCCGACGCGGGTGAGCCCGGTGGTGCATGCGGCCGCGTACCGTGATGCGGCCATCGCTAACCGGGTACTCTTCACGTACCTGGGTGTGGATGTTCCAGCCCGCCTGCTCGATGGCGGGGGTGATGAACTTGGTGCAGATGTCCCGTTCGCTGAAAGCTTGCCTTGTCATAGCTGCTTCCCTGCTGCGTTTATAGATTACTTATCACTTTTTACGCTAGCTTACGTGAAGCTGAGCAGATACGCATGGGGGAAGCGAGGAGGACCCGGCAAGCCCCACGGCCCAGAGAAGCAGCGTCTGGCCGAAATCACCGGCCGACTCCACGATGTCTACAGCATCGAGGTCATCGACGACAACAAGCTGCACTTCACCAACGGCATCGCCGACCGCATTGAACGCGACGAAGCGGTGACGGCCCAGGTGCGCAACCATAGCGAAGACTTGGTGATGCAAGGCCTCTTCCCGAAGAAGGTCTCCGACGCCGTACTCGACTCCGTGAGCGACCAAGAGAAACTCTGCATGCCGCTGCTGAGGAGACGTGGAAACGGGGAGGCATTTGCGCTGCTGATGCTTGGGTTTCTGGCGAGGAGGAGTGGACGAGATGAGTAGCCAAGGACTTGATTTTTCCATCTATTGAAGTGACCTCCTCCATAGCTGCACAGGCTATAGTGCAGCCATCAGGAGGACAGAATGAGCCGGTAGCATCGACTATTCAAAACAATAACTATGTCTCAATGCCCTAAGTAATCAGCGCTTAGGGCTATTTTAATTATTATATATTTAGTAGCTCTTTTCATAAAGTTTAAAAAAATAATTAATCTTCAGCATCACTGAGTATGTATCGATGTCCTTTTTCAATACCAATACTTGGTTTAATTCTATATCTAAGTGAAAGGGTTCCAGTTAATGGGTCGTCCTCACTTTCCTCGAATGCAATGTTTACATAAATGCCTTCGTCGAACTCCGCTATTTCTAAAGATTCCATGTTTTCTTTTGGGGTAAGAAAACATTCAGGTGACCTTGAGAACGGGAGCCTGTAAGTCTCAATGCCATCAATGTGACAAATGTATGATTCTGGCATTCCACTCTCAATATTTATTTCATAGGGGAGTCTTTCGGATTTCGGAGTGTAATCCCACTTTGACGAATCAATTTTCTTAAAAACACTCCATGGCCCTATGAAAAGGATAGGGGTTTTTCCAGATTTTATTATTGATCTTCCCTCATTAACGGCATGTTCTATTACTTCGTTAGCTGATTTTGCTTCATGGTTTTTCCAGCTTGTTCCCATGATTAATTCTCGAAAGGTATCTAGCTGAGCTCTTTGCCTCATTACGTTGTTAAGCCACTCTTTCTCATTTATTGCTCTGTTCACCTCAAGGCCTCTCCCAACATTGGATTTATTAAAATTAGTTATATTGAAAGTCTTTAAGGTTACTTCTGAAGCTGAAGTGTGAAAAACTTTGTCGAACATGCTTAATGGAATAGGTCCTTTCTCTTTTGAAAAATTATTCTCGGAAGCGTAGGAGCTATAGCTACGAAGGATATCTTCATCTACATCAGACTCTATGATTGATCTGGTGGCACCTTCTTTTAAATCATTGATTAGGACGTCTACTGATTTTTCGAAATTTGACTTTCTTGATTTCATTTCCTCATGGTCTATATCAAATAGGTCTATAATTTTTTCTTCTATTTCTTCGGTTGTGCTTTTCAAGCTGCTTAAGCTGTTTATCAAGTTTTCTTTTTCTACTATGGAGCAGGAGTTGAGGAACGATTGCCAATCCCTACTGATTGAAAATTCCCTAGTGGAGAGCCCGATTCCATATGTTGTAAAAAAAACTGACAGATATTGGTCGCGCGTATTCCCATCGAAAGAATACACTCTGCCAGAAACCCAAGCAGGTTCTTGAATTCTTGCAAGATTTTCTATGTGCTTTTCCAGTCTTTCTTTATAATCATTTTGGGTGTTCCATGAACCATTTTGTCTAAGGTAAATCCCGATTAGTTCGCTGGCATTGTTTATTGAGTTAGTTGTATTGCTTATGTGCCCTGACGGCTTGATTCGTTTTGCTTCAGTTATGTAGCTCAAGAATTCTTTGAGAATATGGTTATCTATATATCCAGTTAGTGAGATGATGTAAGCCGCGGTTAGGCAGCGTATGTCAGTCCAATAATTCAGCAAAGAGATTGTTGCGGCTTCTATCTCGTTAAAGTTGTTTTTTTCGGCTATAAGTTCTTTAAGTTCTTCCGATATGTCTTGCATTAGGTCGGGTGTGATAATTGCGCTATGCCACATGTAGTAGTTGGCTAGTTTGTGTATTTCTATGAATTTATCCTCCCAGTATATTAGAGCATCAATGGCCCATTTTGCAGCCTCTATGTTTTTATGCTTTATAGAGGTTATTGCCATATGGCTGGTTCTTTCCAAATGGGTTATTTTATACCAATATTCACTGTCTGATATCGTTGCGTCATCTTTGCCAATTCGGTTTTTCCAGCTTTCCCAGCTTCCAATAAAGTGTTTTATTGATCTGTCTTCATTGTTATCTTTGTGTGAGGAATTGCTGTCATTTCCACTAATCCACTCCATAAGTTTTACCCATATGAAATAGTGGCCTTCAATGTATTCTTGACCAATGTTTTTCGGCCTTGCAGAATTTTCAAAAGTGAATAGTCCAAGATAAAAATAACACCAGCTCTCATAATAGCTGTTGTCTTGTTGTATGCGGCTTGTAACCAATGATGAAACATTAGTTCCTTCCGCTATAAAGGTGAAGAGAAAGTCCTTCCCGAAAAGCCTTGCTTCTGGTAGGAGTAACCAGTTGTCTGGTTTACCTTGTTCGTTGGTAAACTGGCATGATTTTTCTATTTCCTTTTGGAACTTTATTAGTTCATCTCTTGACTGCTGGAATTGGTTGCTATTGTTTTCTTTTAATGAATCTTCTAGTTGGCCAAATAAGGCTGAGACTATTTCCTCTACGCTGATTGATTTGCTGGGTTTTATTTTAGATGTTCGTATGGAAAATTTTATTAAGGCCTTGGAAAGTGGGTTTGCTTTAGAGAGGCTGGTCTCAGCGATTTTAATATCTGGATGTCCTTTGTCATTGATTTTGATAGAAAAACAGAGAGTGTGCTCATTGTTTTTATCTTCTGATATTCTTGTCTGAATGTTTAAGATTGATATGCTGAACCTTATAGGCATAAGTAAAATATTGCTGACAACCTGGTTGTCTGAAATTTTATTTATTTTCGTTGGTAGCTCTTCTAAAGTGTATGGCTTTACCTTAAGGGTGTTTTTTTTAGTGATTTCACAAAGCTCTTTTAGTAGTGCGGAGTTTCCGTGGCGCTCCTCAAGCCTGTTTCTTATATCATTCTTCATCACTTCGTTTATGGAGTATTTGAGAACCATGTTCATTCGTTCTTCAGTGTGTAAAAATTGAATAGTCTTCCATAGAAACCATCCTGATAAAAATAAATTAAATAAAAACCAGCCGGTTAGTGCGTAAGATGCTGCCGAGATAGTATGGAGCTCTAGCCAAGGTGAAATGGCATTTGTTATAGTTGAGCTGAGTATTAAGGTTAAAGAGCTGAAACCGACGAGCATAAACCCTGAGCAATCTTTATAGATAGCCCACATTGCTTTGTTGGAAGACTTACCTTGTAGCAATATGCCAATAAAAGCTATTACCAGTGGAAAGATAAGGCCAACCAAAGTTGCCTGAGTTCCTAATAGTGTCCCCTGGATTTCAATGACTTTATCTAGGCTGTTTATAGGTTTTGGAAGAATCTCCTTCAGCTCATGATAGTTTTTAGAAATTAAAGATGTCGCTATGGCATACATTGTAGCTATTATGGCAGTAGCTTTAATGGTATTTTTTGCTCCCCATGTCACCAGCCTTTCTAGTGATGACCATTTGTTGTTTTTAAAATTTCTGTTTTTAAGTAACGTTTCTCTAATGTCCTTCTCGGCCCGATATTTAACGGAGTCTAGTGTTGCTTTAATTCTCCAAAGCATATTTTGTTCCCTGAGCTTGAGAGGAGAGAGTTTCACTTAAGGTTATATCTCTATATTGTATCGTGTCTATGCGTTTCACGTACTCGCACAGGTGCGAGGCCGTCGCGCCCAACGGCGATCGAGCAGCCGCGCTCTATACCGAGGATCTGCTCAGCTACGTGTGGGAGTGCTGGCAAGAGCTCTGGTAGAGGTACTGCAAGGCCAACTCGCAGGCGCCTGAGACTGTGGTTGTGCAGCAGGTCGTCCGCGAGCAGGAGCTAATCTGCTACCGGCTCACCAAGCGCGAGGAGAAGCGCCTGCGACTGGAAGAGGTCGAGGGCGATTCGGCCCCACCCCGGTCAGCGAGGTGGGCTCCGGCAAGCCCCACGATTCAGAGAAGCAGCGCCTGGCTGATCGAGCCAAGCTCCGACAATCGAGCATCAGGCCCCATACCTCTCTACCGTGCAGCCAAAGTCAATGGCAGCGTCCCACAACTGGCCGTGTGACAAATTCACTGCCGCACATTGTGACTGAAGGCCAGTATCATTGGTGGAAATGATAAAATTTATCCTTTTGAATCAATGCTATATATCCTGATTAAAAAAAGGAAGAGCATGAACATGTAAATATGTTATTAATAGCGCTGTGTGACATAAGGCATGGGGAGGGAGCATGGATCCGATCACTGACTATCTTGAAACCAATGGGCCCTCGCTCACCAGCGAGGTCGCCCAATATCTGATCGACACCTACAGCCTCACTCCATCAGCAGCGCGTAAACGTGTCTCGCGGGCGGGTGGCGAGGTGCGGCGGCTGGCGGGGATCGTCTTCCCGCACAAGGCGCGTTTCCTCTATCTCCAACAACAATTCGGTTCTCCATGGTATTGGGAGAGCTTGGCTCAAGCATTAATCGAGTCCAACTCAGCATATGGCTATGCCATTGCTGCCCTTAGGCAGCGTGGCGGTATTGTGCCAGCCAAACAGTTCCCCACCATCTGCGGTGCGCCGCTTCGCCAGCAACGCCAACTCTCGCCTGACACGATCTTCGAGCGGCTATCCGATGCCAAGCTGCTGACCAAGGTCACACTCTCGGGTGTCGGGGAGTGCATTGCTTTGATCCAGGAGGAGGGGCACTACGAAACCCAAGCCGACCTCCTGCGTGCGGAGCTCCTCACCGAAGATATCCTACTCACTGCCGTCAAGGATTGGCTGCGCAGGCTCGGCATTGCGAGCTTCGGTCAGGTGGCGCTGCGTGGCGGCGAAAAAACACCTCAGGTTGGGACCTTCGCTTGGGACCTGTCCGCTCCCTGCTATCTCGGCCACATGGTTCGCAAAGGCCCAGATGGTAAGGCAAAGCCCGGTTTTGTCGCCTGTGACGTCTTCCTGGGCAAGGACATGACCGGGGCTGGTGTTGCACCTTTTATCCGTAAATGTTTGACCTTGCGCGGCCTTCCTAAGATTGGGCCATGCATGCAAATTCTCGTCGCCAACCGTTTCGATCATGATGCCTTCCTAGTACTCAAGCGCCACGGGATTATTCCCGCAACGCCAAAGACACTGTTCGGCGAGGAGGTGGCCGAAGCGCTAACCCAGCTCACTTCGGTGCTGATCAATGCTGCGCACGCGATCATCGATCCCGGCCAGTTCGATGACCTGTTTAGGAAGCTCAGCAAAATCGAAGGCGCTGCTAACCAGCTTCGCGGCACTCTGTTCGAGTATATTGCCGCAGAGGTCGCCCGTCAGAAACTCGCGACTGAAGTCAGTATGAACCGCATCTTCAAGGTGCCTGGCAGTGAGGCCGAAGCGGATATCGTTGCTGTGACACCGCACCATGGTATTACTCTTGTTGAGTGCAAGGGTTATAGCCCTAGGGCAACTATCCCGGACAAGCTGTTCAAGCGCTGGCTTGAGCACAATGTTCCGACCTGCTATGCCGCGATCAAACAGCATCCGGACTGGAAGGGGCTGCCAATTTCCTTCGAGTTTTGGACAACCGCGCCGCTAACCGATGAGTCAATGGCGTTGTTCACTAAAGCCAAGTCGAGTATCCGGCCGAGCCGCTATACGATTGACTTGAAACTAGGGCCAGATCTACTCGGGACTATAAAGAAGACCCGTAATCCGAGCCTGATTACCGCATTCGAGAAGCATTTCGTCAAAATCGAACGTGAGCCAGAGGTTTTTCCGGAGAACATCGATCTCGATATGTTTCCCTCTTGACGCCTTCCTCTGTCGCTGAATATCTCTTCACGTTACGGCATGGCTGGTATCGGTGGACGACGCGACCCCAGCTACCGGCCGCGCCCGGCTGGCGATGGCGGCATGCACCTGATGATGCCGGACGCCTAGCTGCTATCGCCTACGCATCTTGCCTCAAAGGAGCAGAGCGATGCGTGACAAGAGCAACTCAGCGGTACACCACCGGTACACACACCAGCTTCCTATGCTATCCTCAACTTTCGCTAAGCTACTGATTCCAAAGAACTGTACCTTTCGCTCGATTACGGTTGCTTTTCTTTGTGTGTCAGTAACTTATTGTTTTAAAAGCGAACTCATAACCCCTTAGTCACAGCCCCAAATCCCACTAGCCCCACCCTCTTAACCAGCGGCTCGCAAAGCCCACTCTTGCGAACTCCATCGTTCAAGGGGCCGGTCTCAAGCTACAAGGGATGAGAAGGTTGGCGCCGGGCTGTGCCTCGCAAGCCCAACCAGGCGTTGATGAAGAGGGTCAACAGAATCAATGAGCCGCCGAGCAGTGTCGCCTGTGGTGGCTGCTCATCCAGCCAGTACCAGACCCACAGCGTGCCAAAGACTGCTTCAATCAAATAGAACAGCGCCACTTCCGCCGATGGCAGGTGGCGGGTCGCGTTGTTGATCAGTGCGGTGGCCAATGGCATCTGCAATAACCCCATCAGCGCCAATACGCCGTAGCTTTGTGTTGTCAGGGCAAATGGCGTTGCCATCGGCCAGGCAATCAGTGCCGATAGGCCGCCACCTATGGCGATAAGGGGGAGTCTGTCCAGCTTCGGGTGACGGCGCAGCAGGGTGAGGTTGCCCCCGACAGCCGCCGCCGCGATCACCGCATACATATCTCCCAGCAGTCCTTCGCTGGAAAGCGACCCCGCGAAAACGATCAGCATGCCGGCCATGGCCGCCAAAATCGCTAACCAGGTCCGCATGGCAACCGCCTCATGCAGAAAGCAACGCGTGAAGATGGCAGCAAACAGCGGGGCGGCACTCAATATGATGACAACATTGGCGACCTTGGTGTTCATGACGGCGAGGACAAACAGACTGGACGTGATCGCCAGCGTGATGGCAGAGCACAGGGCCGCGGCGGGATGTTCTTTCAGTGTTGCCAGCCGTCGGCCGCTTAGGCACAGCAAGCCGAGCGAGAGTGCCATCAAGGCGCCTCTCCAGAAAATGATGTTCCATCCATCCGTCGCCGCCAGGCGGACCAGCAGACTGTCGAAGCTTAGAACGGTGACGCCTGCCGCCGCCATGGCAAGGCCGCGTCCGTGGCCATGTAGAGGGAAGAACATTCAGTGGGCTCCTGCTGAGATGTGCGTTGGTCCTGGGGTCAGTCTGGGGTGATGGCGACGATGTCACAACGTCCCAGGCAGGATACGAGCCCTGCGCCTGGCGAGCTGTTCTCTTTACGACAGCATGGTTGTTGTCTTTTCCCCAAGGGCAGCCGCGATCAGCGAGTCCCTGAACAGGGGCGGGGCGCTAGCAAGCGGGCGACTGCGGTCGCGCACGATGTACTCAGCAAGGCTGGTGTTGTCGCTATACTTGCCATCACGCACAAGCTTGCCGCTGGCAATGGCGTTAGCGGCCATGAAATGCCGCGCCCCTCCCGTCGAGCTGAGCGGGCTATAGGGCAGGCCATGCGGCGGGCGTCCGCGCAGCCACCCGGAGAACACAATGAGCGAACAACGCCCCAAGCCCGAGGCCGGTGGCCCTGCGCTGGAAGGCCATGCCGTTGAGCAGATTCCCGATAAGACACTCCGCCCCCGTGAGCCTGCGGTGCGCTGGCTAACGCCTGATGAGCTAGCCGACTTACGTCGTGATATGGCCGAGTCGTCGGCCTGGATGCGCGCTGAACTCAAGCGCCGTAGGGCGCGTAGGCAAGACCAGAAGCACGTTACGCGGTTGGAGCTTGCTCCTGTCGTTCCGGCTGACGAGTGGTTGTGATTCAGATGAGACCACGGTGGAGGCGCTGTCGTGGTCTAGTGGGTGCCGTGGTGCGGTCGGTTGCTGACGTGGTCCAGGGGCAGGCAGTGACAGGTGCTCTTCTTCTTTTCCCCAGTTGCCTTCTAGGGCTTGTCTGAAAAGTGCCTGCGCTCGGTAATACGGCGTTAAAAATCGTCTGGTACGCCAGCCCGGTCAAAATACTCATTTACACCACGTAAACTGCGCTTTCTCACCGTTTTTTCCTTGTCTAACCTTCGCTCGTCGACTTTTCGGACAGAGCCGAGTCACCCGCGTTCTTTCATCGCCGGTGGCGAGTAGATCTGCTGCTGCTTTTCATCATTGTCTACGTCGTTTCCTCCAGTAACCACCGGGCGAACAGCTGCGTTGGGCGATGGGTCAGGCGCTGCCGGCGGATGGCAACGTAGTAGGCGCCACACACCATCGCTGTGCGGGAGGCCTGTACCAATTGGCCCTTGGATAGCTCGGCTTCGACAAAGTAGGCGGGAAGTACTGTCGCGCCGAGGCCATGTTCGGCGGCATCGAGCAAGAACCGGAAGTGCTCGAAGTGCTGGCCTGGAATCGACTTTATGGCCTCGCCATCGAGCCCGGCGCCTTGTAGCCAAAGGTATGTGGAAGATAGCTGAGGTGTGGGAGCATAGCTGCCGTGGTGCAACACCGGGTAGCGCAGCAGGTCTCTGGGGTCGTCTATCGGGCCATACCGCTCGAACAGGGCCGGGGTGCATACGACCACCAGCTCGCCTTGAATCAGGAAGTGGCTCTCGAACTCTGGCCATTGTCCGTCCCCGTAGAGAATACCCACGTCAAAGTCTTCGCTACCGTCGTAGAGGTGGCGAAGATCATTCATGATGTCGGTAGTCACCTCAGGGTGCTTAAGCTTGAAGTCCCCGAGTCTGGGCAGTAGCCAGCGAGAGGTAAAGGAAGGCTCCGCGCCGACGGTGACCAGGTCAGACGTTCCACTGCTGAGCGAGCGTGTCACGCCGTCGATCTGGTGCAATGCTTTCGATACCACGCTCAGGTACTGCTGGCCACTGTCTGTCAGGCTCAAGCGCTGCTTCTCCCGGTGAAACAGCGCGCAGCCAAGCTCGCGTTCCAACTTCTTGATCTGCTTGCTGACAGCGCTCAGGGTCAGGTTGAGCTCTTCCGCCGCCTTGGTGATGCTGAGATGACGGGCCGTCGTCTCGAAGCAACTGAGCGAGATCATGGTGGGCAGCTGACGACTCATCGGCGCGGTCCTGAAGGGTCATTCCGTTTTGGAATGATCTATGGAAAATAGATCGATATCACGTATCTGACAAGTTCCTTACTCTACCCGAGTCGGCCCGAATTGGGGCTCGTCCAACGGTAGAACAGGAACAAGACATGGGACATCAGGACACGCGCGCGGCGCTGCGAACCGATCTGGCGGCGGCCTATCGACTTTTGGATTACTACGGCTGGAGTGATCAGATCTTTACCCATCTGTCAGTTCGGGTTCCAGGTGACGAGCCGACATTTCTGATCAATGCCTATGGTCTGTTACCCGAAGAGGTAAGCGCATCCAACCTGGTGGAGATCGATGCTTACGGTAATAAAGTTGGAGAGGTGGATAGTGAGGTCAATCCCGCCGGGTTCACCATACATAGCGCTATCCATCTCCACCGGCATGACGCAGCATGCGTGATGCATACTCATACCATGGCCGGAATGGCCGTGTCGGCGTTGGAAGAGGGCCTGCTGCCGATCAATCAGACGAACATGGCCTTTTATCAGCGCTTGGGATACTACGACTACGAAGGCATTCCGTTGGACCTGTCCGTTCGGCAGCGCATCGTCGAAGCGCTTGGCAGTCACCAGGCGATGATCTTGCGAAATCATGGCCTTCTTACCGTGGGTCGCAGTATTCCCGAGGCCTTTTTCTACATGTATTACCTGAACCAGGCCTGCGAAATCCAGCTCGAGGCGATGAAAAGCGCTCGTCCGCTGGTCCTGCCCTCGCATGATGCCTGTGAGTTTACCGCCCGACAGTTCGAGCACCCCGACTATCATCAGGAAGGTGTTGACCTGGTCTGGAAGGCGCTGCGGCGCAAGCTGGACCGCATGGATCCGAGCTACCGGCAATAGTCCCTGGCGAACCGCGGCACGTCGTTCCGGACGACAGTGCCAGACAGGCCGTACCGGGACGTTGGCCTGATACCACAATGGAATCCTGAAGCTGGATAACTATAACAAGGTGGCACCCATGCAACATAAATCCGAATCATCGGCCGTGACCGATGAGACAACGCATCGCTCCCATCGCTATAGCGCTGCGCAACTTGCCAAGTTCCTGCTGCCCACTCTTCTTGGCGTGCTGTTGTTCCTTACTCCCATCAGCGTCGATGGCCGCCTGACGGTATTGATTGCTTTCGTTATCGACTATATCAATGCCGTGATAAAGCCATTGATGGTGCCGGTAACCGTTGCCGTTGCGGTCATTCCCAGCGCACTGACGGTGCTGGTCACGTTCAGCCCGCTAAAGGAGCATTCCAATCGCTTCGTGCAGCTGCTGAATCCTGGAGTCGGATGGACGCTTATCAGGGTGGTAGGAGCCACACTGATGCTGATGACCTACTTCCAGTGGGGGCCAGAGTGGGTATGGCACCGCAACACCGGGGGCGTACTGCTTTACGACGTCGGGCCCGTGGTACTGGCCATCTATTTTCTGTCGGCCTTGCTGCTGCCGCTGCTGACCGATTATGGGCTAATGGAGTTCGTCGGTAGCCTTCTGTCTAGGGTTTTCGTCAAGCTGTTTGGGCTGCCGGGGCGTGCCGCTATCGACAGTCTTGCCTCCTGGCTGTCAGCGTCCGCCGTGGGCATTATCCTGACCACGCAGCAGTACCGACAGGGCTTCTATACCAGTCGAGAAGCCTGTGTCATCTCGACCAATTTTTCGATCGTGTCGATCGCTTACTCGTACCTGTTGCTGAGCTTGATCGGAATGCAGCATGTATTTCTACCGTGGTATGCCGCCGTCGCTTTCACCGGTATTGTGTGCGCCATCATCGTGCCAAAGTTACCGCCGTTGCGGGGTAAGCCCGATGCGTACCATCCCGTTGTGGGTCAGCAACTGGTGATGGACAAGCAGGCAGGGGAAGGGCTGTTTGCGATGGGGCTGCGTCGAGCAGTAGAACGTGCGGCCTCGGCTGCGCCACCGTTGGAACTGTTCAAGCGCAGTGTGCATGTCAGTCTCGATGTGGCGATTTCCGTATATCCCACGATGATGATCATTGGCTGTACCGGATTGGCGTTGATCGAGTTCACCCAGTTCTTCCACGTGCTGTCATTGCCTCTGGTGCCATTTCTCGAACTGCTGCAGCTGCCAGAAGCTGACAAGGCCGCTCCTGCGCTGCTGGCCGGCATTGTGGACAGCATCATGCCGCCGTTGCTCGGTGCCGGTATTGAAAGTGAGGTTACCCGGTTCGTGCTGGCAGGTGTCGCGGTCAACCAGATCATCTTCTTCACCGAGGCCGCGATCGTCCTGATTCGAGCAGGGATTGGTTTGAAGCTGAGGGACCTCATCGTGATTTATCTGCTCCGCGTACTGATCTCCTTGCCGATCCTGTCTCTCCTGGGCCACCTGATCCTGGGATAAATCTGCCAACGCCTGCGGCTAGCCTGTGTCATGTCACTGCGCTAGTCGCCGGAGGCATCTTCCGGTTTGAAAGGGCTACATCATGGACGTTTCTCGTCATTATCTGTCTTCCAATACCCGTCCTTCTGCAGCAACTGCCGAGCTGGTCTTGACCAATGGCCGGTTCTACACGGTGGATGACGCGACGCCCTGGGCTGATGCTGTAGCGATCTCTCAGGGGCGCTTCATCGCCGTCGGCAGTGCCGACCAGGTTGCCGCCCATATCGGCGAACATACTCGTGTGGTGGATCTAGGTGGTCGCTTTGTTATGCCTGGCCTTTACGACATGCACACCCATCCTGACCTGGCGCTGGCACCTGGCTACGCAGGATACCTGGATGTCGGACTCGAGGATCCGACGCCAGAGCAGGTTAGCCAGGCGATCTTGAGTTACGCCGACCAACATCCGGGGGATGGCTGGATCTATGGCGCCTATTTTGTGCGGTATACCTTCAAGCAGGCGGGTATCGTTCCGGATCGAGCCTGGCTCGACAGTATTGTGTCGGATCGCCCGGTAGCCATTCTCGACCGCTCCTGGGGATGTATGTTGGTCAACTCGATGGCGCTGGAACTGGCCGCTATCGATGTCAACACTCCGGACCCTCGCCATGGTTACATCGAACGTGACGGTATCACTGGGGAGCCGACGGGCATCCTGGTCGATGGTGCCTACGCGATGATTCATGCCGCCATGCCGCCCACACCGGCACATGCCCTGCAGCGAGCCTATCGTGAGGGCGTGCAGTTCCAAAGCGGACGTGGGGTGGTCGGCACCAAGTTTGTTCATGTGTGCGAACACCGTCTCGATGCGTTGCGCACCATCGACCAGCAAGGACAGCTGACAGTTAGGGTCGAGGCGGCGATCAGCTGGCAGGATGACATCTTCCCCGTGAAGCGCCGGTGGGAGCTGATAGCAGGGGAGCGGCACTTCTATCGCAGTGCTCGGCTTAATGCCAACGCTGTCAAATTTCACTTTGACGGGACGCATGAGTCGCGGTCGTCGTACTTGTCGACCCCCTGGGCCGAGGGCAGCGCCTGGCGCGGTCACCTCAACCTGACGCCTGAGCATATCAACGACATGGTCGCGGATATGGATCGCAAGGGCATTCGCGTGATTGCGCATTGCACCGGCGATGGCGCTTCTGATCTGTTTCTTGATGCGGTGGCCGAGGCTCGGCGTCGCAACGGTGGCCAGGGCATGCGCCATCAGTGTGCCCACAGCACCACCTTGCTGGATGCCAACTTGCAGCGCTTCAGCGAACTGGATGTCATTGCCGAGTTTTCCCCGGTGGGGTGGTTCCCCTCTTCGTTTGCCTATGCTCGTGCTGTGTTTGGCGAGGAGCGCATGCAGCGTGCCTACAACTTCAAGGGCGTGTTGGATGCCGGCGGCGTGGCGGTCATGGGCACCGACTGGCCGGTATCGAGTCTGGACCCCTGGATCGGCTTCGAGGCAATGGTGACCCGAGAGAATCCCTGGGAGGAGACGGACGCGAGCTTCTATGGCGAGCCGATCAGCCTGGAGCAGGCTATTCGCGTAATGACCATCAATGGCGCCTGGGCGATGGGAATCGAGCATCAAGCCGGCTCGATCTCGGTCGGCAAGTCGGCTGACTTGATCGTGCTGGACCGCAACCTCTTCGAGGTTGCCCCACGAGGCAATATTCACGCTACCCAGGTAGACCTCACCATGCTGGAAGGTGAGTTTGTCTGGGACGCACAGGGAGAGTTTTCCGGCACGGTGCGCGAAGCCGTATGGCAGCGCGATATTCCTGAATTTTGAACCGCCCAGTCTGAAGGGATGAGTCCGCATGAAGCATCAGCATTTCCCCCCTGTTCCGGTCACCATCGTGTCGGGCTTTCTGGGCGCCGGCAAGACGACCTTGCTCAACAAGATTCTCAACAGTGACATTGGGTTGAGGATGGCGGTGATGGTCAACGACTTCGGTGCGATCAATATCGACCGTGACTTGATCGTCAGTGAGACGCAGACCATGGTCAGCCTTGCCAATGGCTGTATCTGCTGCACCGTAGAGAGCGACTTGATGGAGCAGGTGTCCCGCTTGCTGGCTCTCAGGGAGCAGCGTCCGGAGTACATCCTTATTGAGGCCAGCGGCGTCTCCAACCCTAGCAAGATAGCCGGGACATTGCGTTATCCACAGTTTCAGGACCAACTGGTGATCGACAGTGTCCTCACGGTGATAGACGCAGAGCAGTTTGATCAGCTCGAGGGCGAGCTGGCGGCCCTGGCGATGGAGCAGCTCGATATTGCCGACATCGTGGTACTCAACAAGTGTGACCTGGCGAGCCCTGCGCAGGTGAGGGCGATGAAGCAGCGCTGGCTATATCCCGGAGTGCGACTGCTGGAAGCGCGCTTTGGTGAAGTGCCGCTGGAGCTGGTGCTGGGCGTTGGGGCCTTCGATCCTGTGCGCCTGGAGTCCTCGCATGAGTGCGGTGCGCACTGCACGCACGCAGATCACGCTCACCAGTTTGAAAGCTGGAGCTGGAGCAGTGATCGGCCGCTGTCATTGGCGGCGCTGCGGAGGGTGCTCGAATCGCTGCCGTCGAGTGTCTATCGCGCCAAGGGTATCTGTTGCCTGGCAGAGCTGCCGGATCGCCGTGCAGTGCTGCATCTGGTGGGCAGTCGCAGTGAGCTTGAGCCCGGTGCTCCCTGGGTGGAAGACCAGCCCATATCGCGCGTTGTGGTCATCGGTGAGCGCGGACAGCTGAGCCTTCCCCAGCTGGAAGCGGCCTTCGAGGGATGCGTGGCGTGAGCGCCTGTTAGGCCAGCTCGCTGGCTGATAATTGAAGCGCCTCCCCCGGCAGCAACAGGTCGTCGCCAGGGGAGGCCTCCGGTGGGTCAGCTATCAGACCTTATGCCTTCAGGCTGTCGAGCAACAGCTCGGCGACGCCCTCAGAGGACATCGGGTTCTGGCCGGTGATGATCAACCCGTCCTGAATCGCGAAGGCGGTGAAGTCGGCCTTCTTTTCGTACAGGCCACCTTGCTGCTGCAGGCTGTCTTCTACCAAAAACGGCACGATCTCGGTGAGGCCAACGGCGGCTTCTTCGCCATTGGTGAAGCCGGTGACTCGCACGCCATCGACGAAGGGGGTGCCGTCTGACTTCTTCGCCTTCAGCAGCACCGCAGGGGCGTGGCAGACCGCGCTGACGGGCTTGCCAGCGGCGTGGAACTGCTCGATCAGGCGAATGGAGTCTGCATCATTGGTCAGGTCCCACAGCGGGCCATGGCCGCCCGGGTAGAAGATGGCATCGAAATCCTCGACCTTCATCTCGGACAGCACCGCGGTGTTGGCCAGGTCACGCTGGGCTTGCGCGTCCTGGTCGAAACGGCGAGTGGCGTCTGTCTGGAAGTCTTCGCCTTCACTGGCCGGGTCGAGCGGTGGCTGACCACCCTTGGGAGACGCCAGCGTGACCTCGACACCGGCGTCTTTCAGCACGTAGTAGGGGGCGGCCAGCTCTTCGAGCCAGAAGCCTGTCTTCTTGCCAGTGTCTCCAAGGGTATCGTGGGATGTGACAACAACCAGTACCTTGCTCATGGGGCTCTCCTTGATCGTGCGGATGTATCCGCAGGACGTGATGATGGGGTTGACGCCTAGACGTCGTTTAGCGCGTTGGCATCAGGTGCACTTCGCGGATGTTGGCTCGCGGCGCTGCTTGGATGGCGTACAGCACGGCGTCGGCAACATCCTGCGGGTGCAGCTTGTCCGGCTTGGGCTGGTCAAAGAAGGGCGTGTTGACCATGCCTGGGGTAATCGTGGTGCAACGGCCCTGCCACTCGGCCATTTCCAGCGCCAGGTTCTGGCCAAAGCCGTAGGCGAACCACTTGCTTGAGCTGTAGATCGACCCCGCATGGGTGTCACGCCCCGCCACCGAGCTGGTGAGGATGAAATGCCCCTGACGCGCTCGCAGGTGGGGCAGAGTGGTGTGGGCGGTCCACAGCAGTGCGTTGATGTTGATATCGATGACGCGCTTCCACTCTTCCGGGTCTCCCTGCTCCGTACCCGCTTGGCTGATGCCGGTGCCAGCGTTGGCAAAGGCAACGTCCAGGTGGCCGTAGTGGGCCACCGCACGCGCCACGACGTCAGCCATCTGATCGTAGTCGGTGGCATCGGCGGCAATCGCCAGCACCTTGTCGTGACCCAGTTCCTCGGCCAGGGCAGCAAGTCGCTCTTCGCGGCGCGCCGTGACGACCACCTTGTGGCCAGCTTCCACCAGCGTGCGCGCTGTGGCCTCGCCAATGCCGCTGGATGCACCGGTAATCAGTACGATCTTTTCGCTGGCAGTGTCTGTCATCTGTCCACCTGTCATGATGGGCTCCTGTGAGTCGAGTGCTGAGTTCACGTGTGGTGTCACGGTAACGTCTGCTCGACCATCGTCATAATCGATAGTGCGGATAGCTGTTATTATCGAGACAAATAGTTGGTGGCTCGCCGCCACGTCAGACGCTGCTGTGGGTGCCCTGGATGAAACTCAACTACGACCTCAACCTGCTGCGGACCTTCCATGCGTTGTACCTGGAGCAGAACGTCACCCGTGCGGGAGAACGTCTACATCTCAGCCAGCCGTCGGTGAGCGCTGCCTTGGGACGCCTGCGGGAGCTGTTCAATGATCCGCTGTTCATACGTGATCGCCAGCGCATGCGTCCGACAGAGAAGGCGGACCACCTCTTTCCCGTCATCGAGGCAGCGTTGACCGATCTGGATGGCCTGATTACCAGCGAGCGGGACTTTTCTCCCGCCACCGAGCAGCGCCATTTCGAGATTGCGGCCAACGACTATTTCGAGGTGTTGATTCTGCCCGCGCTGGCCGGGGTCCTGCGCGAACAGGCGCCAGGCATCACCTTGCAGGTGCGTCGCCTGTCACAGGACATGAGCGAGGCTGGGGTCATGAGCGGCACGACCGATCTGGCGTTTGGGCGCCAGGTCGATCCTCCCGATAACCTGGTCGTGCGCGAGGTCATCCGCGAGGGGATCGAGTGTCTGGTCGGAAATGGGCACCCGCTGCTGGAGCGGCTGGAAGGAACTGGGCAGATGACCAGGGACGATTTCGAGCGCTATGCCCATGTCCTGGTGCAGCCCCATACGCGCTTGAAAAGCGGTATCTTCAAGCAGCTCGAAGGCCAGGGCTTGAGGCGTGAGGTGGCGTTGGCCGTGACCTACTTCATGGCGGTGCCCGCGCTATTGGAGCGGTCTTCGCTGATCGCCAGCCTGCCCTCGGGGCTTTGCCAGCATTTCCAGCGACAGTTTGCGGTGACCCCGGTGGCGCCGCCGGTGGCCTTTGACGCCTTTCCCTTTCATCTCAGCTGGCATCGCCGCTATCAGAAGGACCCGGCACACCGCTGGCTGCGCGAACAGATCATCGCGTGCTGTCGTACGCTGCCTGATCAGGGCGAGCTAACGTAAATGCGTATGCATCAGCCCGGCTTTCCATCCTTCGCGCTAGCGCCTCACGCCAGCTGGCGATACTGGCCCTTGAAGTACAGCAGGGGGCCACTTGGGGAAGCCTCGCCCTGGTTGAGTCGGAGCGCCTTGACCTCGCCAATCACGATAAGGTGATCCCCGGCGACGTGCTCTGCGTGAATGTCGCAATCCAGCCAGTGCAGGGTATCCGGAATCAACGGGTTGCCTAGCGGTGATGCTTGCCACTCGATACCTTGCCACTTGTCGGCCCCCTGGCGGGCAAACTGATTCGAGATCGGCGCCTGTTCAGCGGACAGCATGTTGACCGCGAAGCGACCGGCCTGGCGGATCTTGGGATAGCTGTAAGAGGTCGATTTGACGCTGAAGGAGACTAGCGGCGGATCCATCGATACGCTGTAAAAGGACTGGCAGGTGAAGCCGATCGGCTCACCCTCAGCAAGAGAAGAGATCACGGTGATTCCGGACGCATAGTGCCCAAGGGCCTCGCGGAAGCGGGCCGGCTCGATCACATCCCTCGGCATGTGAACTTGGCCGGTCCTTGCCGTAGCGGGTGAGCCAGAAACAGCGGGTGAGCCAGAAACAGCGGGTGCAGCGGGGTCTGAAACAACGCCTGAAACAACGTCAGAAGATGGGGCAGGGAACGACATGGTGACTCCGGAAACGTCAGACGGCATGGCCGCCGCGAGGCGATCACGGCGGCCATGGGAAAGAACGGAGGGTGCGCGCCTGGTTTAGCGTGTCAGCTCCTGGCGGACAATCGCTGCCCCCTGACTGAGGGCATCCATCTTGGCCCTGGCGACCTGGCGGGACAGCGGCGCCATGCCGCAGTTGGTGCAGGGGTAGAGCTTGTCGGCGTCGACGAACTGAAGTGCCTTGCGCAGGGTGTTGGCCACCTCTTCCGGGGTCTCGATGGTATTGGTCGCAACGTCGATGGCACCGACCATGACCTTCTTGCCACGAATCAGCTCGATCAGCTCCATCGGAACCCGCGAGTTGTGGCATTCCAGAGAGACAATATCGATGTTGGACTGCCTGAGCTTGGGGAAGACCTCTTCGTACTGGCGCCACTCGGAGCCCAGACTGCTCTTCCAGTCAGTGTTGGCCTTGATGCCGTAGCCGTAGCAGATGTGAACGGCCGTCTCGCACTTCAGGCCCTCGATCGCTCTTTCCAGTGTGGCGATGCCCCAGTCATTTACTTCATCGAAGAAGACATTGAAGGCCGGTTCATCGAACTGAATGATATCGACCCCGGCAGCCTCCAGTTCCTTGGCTTCCTGATTCAGAATCTTGGCAAATTCCCAGGCCAGTTTTTCCCGGCTCTTGTAGTGACCATCGTAGAGGGTATCGATCATGGTCATGGGGCCAGGAAGTGCCCACTTGATGGGTTGATCTGTCTGGGCCCGCAGGAAGGCGGCATCGTCCACGAAGACGGGCTTCTGGCGGGAGACGTCTCCGACGACAGAGGGCACGCTGGCGTCGTAGCGATCGCGGATGCGCACGGTCTCGCGCTGTTCGAAGTCGACGCCATTGAGGTGTTCAATGAAGGTCGTGACGAAATGCTGGCGAGACTGTTCACCATCGCTGACGATATCGATGCCGGCATGGCGCTGTTCGTGCAGGGCCAGGCGCAGCGCGTCCTGCTTGCCTTCCACCAGCTCGGCTTCCTGAAGCTTCCAGGGGGACCACAGCACTTCAGGTTGTGCGAGCCAGGAGGGTTTTGGAAGGCTGCCGGCCGTCGATGTCGGGAGCAGTGTTGTCATGATGGATAGCCTTGTCAGAAGTGAATCAGTGAGCGTAATTGGCGGACCATTGTTCAAGAATCGCGCGGTAGGGTTTGATGAAGCACTCTTCAACAAACTTCCCTTGCTCGGTCGCGAGCTGGCTGCGTTCTTCTCTGTCGTAGACGATCTGCGTCAATGAATAGTCCTGCTGCTGCAGGCTCGGCTGGTAGGACTTCCCAGCAGCTGAGTTGGCGTTGTAGATCTCCGGACGATAGATCTTCTGGAACGTATCCATGGTGCTGATCGTGCTGATGAGCTCCAGGTTGGTGTAGTCGCCCAGCAGGTCGCCCATGAAGTAGAACGCCAACGGTGCGACGCTGCCCGGGGGCATGAAGTAGCGAACCTTCATGCCCATCTTGTTGAAGTACGCATCCGTCAGCGAATGCTCCTCCTGCAGATACTCGACACCCAGCACGGGATGATGATTTTCCGTGCGGTGATAGGTCTTGGTGCTCGACACGCTGATGCAGATGACGGGGGGCTTGTTGAAATGCTCCCTGTAGGTGTCCGAGTTCACGAAGGCCTTGAACAGGTTGCCGTGCAAGACACCGAAGTCATCAGGAACGCTGAAGGTGTCCTGCCCCTTGTTGTGTTCCTTCAGCACCAGGCTGAAGTCGTAGTCCCGGACATAGGACGAGAAGTTGTTGCCCGCGATCCCTTCGATGCGCTCGTTGGTGTGCGTATCGATGATGCGGGTCTTGAGGATTTCAATCAGTGGCAGGGCACCGTCACGGGTGGACGCATCCACGGCCATTTCTACCGAAATGATCTCCAGTTCCAGCCTGTAACGGTCACCCTTGGGGTTGTCCCAGTCAGCCAAGGCATTAAAGCGGTTGTCGATCATGCGCAGGGTGTTGCGCAGGTTGTCCTCGCGCTTTTCCCCTCTGGCCAGGTTGGCAAAGTTGGTGGTGATACGAGTGCTGTCCGACGGCTGGTAGTGTTCGTCGAAACGAAGGCTCTTAACGGTGAATGCAAAGTCGTTGTTCATCGTGGGTGCCATCCTGGTTCCTGAGAGGTGAATCCAAGGCGTCTGGAGATCCAGTCGTCCTTCGACGGTGCCTTTCGGGTCAAACGGTTGATCTCGTCAAGGTGTGCTAGCTCACCGGTAGCTTGCGCGCTGGTCGTGACGAGCTGGTGGTGACGAGCTGGTGGTGACGAGCTGACCGTGACGAAATAGTGATGACGATTATCAAGACACTTCTAAGATGAGGCAAAATGAAGTTTCTCATTGTTAACTTCAAATTTATTCATGCAGGGAGGAGGGCGATACCGCAGCGTGCAGGAACGTCTTTTAATTCGATAAAACCGAATGGTCTATCGGATTTATGTCGCTTTTTTTCGATATTATTGTTGGTTTAATCTTTCTTCAACGCGACAGAGACGCTGATCGCGACACCCACTACACGGTCATGAAGAGAGACACCATGAAACTCAAGCCCGCACTGTTCACTCTGCTTTTCGCCACTGCCCCTGTCACAGCAGCCCTCACTGCTCCTGCAATAGCTCAGGCAGGTCAGGCTTCTGCCCTCACCGCGAGATTGCATGAGCCGCTTTCTACTCAGGCGCAGTCGCTCTCTGTTCAGGCGCAGCCGCTCTCTGTTCAGGCGCAGCCGCTTGTCGGTACTGCGGTCGAGGCGAATGCCACGAAGGTCAGCATGGAAGGTAGCACTGCCATGGCGCAGGCCCGAGCCAACCTGCAGGCACGCCACCTGCGCCACACCTCGGCGACTGCGGACAGCAATGGGCTGCAGCTAAGCCTTAACGCGACCAAGTAACCCGGAAAGGCGTCGGCCTGGAGGCTTGCGCAAGATCGACCGAGTGCTTCCCTCGGTCGTGACAATACGAACACCATCAGCGCCACATCCATCCGCTGACTCACCGAGAGTGGAATCGCCGGGATCGCGTTCGACTCTCTATGGCAACCGCCCGGACCCCCGTGCTGTGGCAACCGCACGAACACTCTTGGAGATATCATGAACACATCAGTCGTTAGCCGCGTCATCAGCAGTTCAGACAGCCTGGCCCCCCTGGCCCTGCGTGTGCCCGCCGGCATCATTTTCATGGCACATGGTGCCCAGAAGCTCTTCGGTTGGTTTGGCGGCTATGGTCTGGAAGGCACAGGACAGTGGATGGCCTCCATCGGACTTGAGCCGGGGTACTTGATGGCGCTGGCGGCTGGCAGCGCAGAGTTCTTTGGCGGTCTGGCGCTGTTGATAGGGTTGCTGGTGCGCCCGGCAGCGGTGGTGCTCGCGTTCACCATGCTGATGGCGATCTTCAGCGTCCACGCTGCAAACGGACTGTTCATGAGCAATAACGGCTATGAATTCGCGCTGTCGTTGTTGGCGATTGCTGTCTCTCTTGCGATCAGCGGCGGTGGACGAGCCTCACTGGATGCGGTCATGGCTCGTGAGGTGTCCTGATTGCCGTTGTGCGACTTTTCCACGCCCCATACTCGACCTATCCACGACTTGATCATGACCTTGATGCGTCGCCACGCGTGATCCTTTTGCGGCGGCTGCGCTTCACCAGGTGCTGCCTGTAGGAGGCAATATGAGACTTCGACATGCCCATGAACGCGGACGTGCCAATCACGGCTGGTTACGCTCTCACCATACTTTTTCGTTTGCCAGCTACGTGGATCCACGACACATGGGGTTCAGATCGCTGCGAGTCATCAACGAAGATCGTGTGACCGGTGGTGCAGGGTTTGGCACCCATCCCCACCAGGACATGGAAATCATTTCATACGTGCTGTCGGGGACGATGGCGCACCAGGACAGCATGGATAATGGCTCTACCATGCGGCCTGGAGACGTGCAGCGGATGTCGGCAGGCACGGGAGTGTTGCATAGCGAATTCAACGCTTCACCCAGTGAAGAGCTGCACTTCCTGCAGATCTGGATAGAACCTCGAGAGCGAGGCATCGCTCCCAGCTATGAGCAGCGCTCGTTCCCGCCGGAGGACAGGCAGGGCCGCTGGCGCCTGGTGGTCTCACCGCAGGGGCTGGACGATTCCGTCAGCGTGAATCAGGACGTCAACCTGTATGCGGGGCTGTTCGATGCGGGCGAAAGCGCCGAGACGCCGGCAACACGCCACGCATGGCTGCATGTGGCCAAGGGCGAGGTTGCGGTCAACGGGCAGCTTATGTCCGCAGGCGATGCGGCGGCGTTTGAACCGGGAGAAGAGGTCAGGGTCGTCGGTATCGCGGCGGCTGAGGTGCTGCTGTTTGACCTTGCCTGACCTGGCCTTGGACGGCCACCACCCTGCATGCCGTGGCTAGAGACCCAGGCCGACGCCGTCACTCGCGACGTCAGCCTGGGTCGCGCCAACATCACCGTGCGGCTCAAGACCGCTTCAGACAAGCTGCGAGGAATGGTGGCCCGTGATCTTCCATTCTCCTGCGATTTCTTCAAAGGTGAACAGGAAGCGCGCGGGAATGGTGGCCATATCACCCTTTATGAGATAGCTGAAGACGTAGTGGCCACCGATGACGACGGTGCCCAACTTGCGACTGACACGGCGAGAGAATTCGCCGAGCTCGCAGCTAAGGTCTTCGTTGGTGAGAAAGGCATCGAAGTAGGCCTGCCTGGCAAGTCGGTCTTCTCTCACGTCGTTGGCGACAGTCGGCACAAGAATGGCGTCTTCGGCGTAAAGCGCCAGCAGGGTCTCCTTCTCTCCACGACTGACGGCAATCGCCCATCGCTCCAGCGTTCGGGTGGCCGCGTCCAGGCAGAACTGCGCATCCCGTTCAGTCAATGGCGGGGAGGTCGGGTGGGGCATGGTGAATGGCTCTCCATAACAGTGTGGGAATGAACAGACGCCGCCGACAGGGCGGGTGTCGGCGACGTCAGGGCAGGGGAGTGGCTCGTTTGACGCTCACTCCTCGAGCCCTAGCCCTAGCCCTTGGTGCAGTCGGTCATGCCGTCTGCCAGTCGCTGCAGCAGCTGTGAATAGAGACCGGGTCCCAGGTCCAGGTCGACACCGAGGGGGTCCATCACGATGGAGGTGTTGACCTCTGTTCCCTCGAACACGCTGTCAATCAGGGCAGGGTTGAACTGGGGTTCGCGGAAGACGCATTGGATGTTGTCGTCGCTGACACGGGTCTGGATCTCGCGAATTCGCGCCGGGCTCGGGTCTGATGCATCGCCAAGGGAGATGGCCCCGGAGGCGGGGACAGCGAAGCGGTTCTCGAAGTACTGGTAGGCGTCGTGGAACACGATGAAGCGAACCCCTCGCGCGTCATCTAGTTGGTTGTCCAGCCGCTGAATCAGCTCGTCCAGCTCTGTCTGCCCATTCGCTGCGTTCTGGCGATACGTATCGGCGTGCTCTGGGTCCAGTTCTGCCAGGGTGGTCGCAATCGTATCGAGCCATGCCTTGGCGTTGACAGGATCAAGCCAGCCATGGGGGTCCATGCCGTCGTGTGCATGGCCATGTTCGTGATCATGAGCGGTATGCTGGTCGTGATCGTGATCGGCATGGTCATGATCGTGGTCGGCATGGTCGTGATCGTGGTCGGCATGGTCGTGATCGTGGTCGGCATGGTCATGATCGCCATGTTCGTCGTGCTCGCCATGGTCATGATCGCCATGTTCGTGACCATCATGATCGTGATCTTCGTGATCTTCGTGATCTTCGTGATCTTCGTGATCGCCATGATCATGGGCTTCAAAGGTAGCGCCTTGGCGATATGCCAGTGTCACCGTGCCGGGAGCTTCCATCAGCTCCACTTCGCGAGCGCCATCCGCCAGGGAAGTCCTGGCTCGCTCAAGCCACGGCGTCAGGCTGTCACTGACCCAGAACACGGCGTCGGCGCTGGCCAGTGCCTGCGCTTCGGAAGGGCGCATGGAATAGCCGTGGGGCGACGCACCGGGCTGGATGACCAGCTCTGGCGATCCCAACTCTCCCATGACCTGGGCCACCAGCGCATGCACCGGTGGGATATCCACCGCCACGTTGGGCACGTCAGCGACGGCAATGGCCGGTGTCAGCAGCCATGGCAAGCAGAGCGGACGCAGTAGCGGTTTTTTCATCGTGTTCTCCCGGAAGGTCTAGACGTGGACAGCTGACGTGGTGACGCCACGCTTGTGGAATAAAACGTTATATTATAACATTCACTGCCTGGTCAATGAGAGCCCCGTAAACCTGAGCCTCGTCAATAGCGCCCGCCCTGGTTCGGGGTCGCGTGTACGGGGTCCGCGACAGCTCATCCCTCTCCCGCGACGGCGCGTCCCAGTCTCGTGACAGCACGTCCGTACGAGTGGCCAGAAGAGCCGTCATGCCGCGCGCGCCGCGCACGGTGGCTGTGAATATCATGTCTCTGCGCGTGAGCGGCGCAGCAATAGCCAGTTGGAGAGCCTCCATGCCCTTGCTGTCCATCGACAATTTGTCTGTCGCCCTAGGGGGCCATAGCGTGTTGGAGGGCATCGACCTGAGTGTCGATCGCGACGAAATCGTGACCCTGGTGGGCCCTAATGGCTCCGGAAAGTCGACTCTGTTGCGCGCCATCATCGGTGCAGTAAGGCCATCGCAGGGGCGTGTGACCCGGGAAGCTGGGCTGGTCATCGGCTATGTACCACAGCGGTTGGCCATCGACCCGACGCTGCCGTTGACCGTGTTTCGCTTTCTTAATCTGCCGCGCCGGCATTCGCGTCAGGCGCTGGCTCAGGCGCTGGTGCAGGCGGGAGTGCCGGAACTCGGACAACAGCAGGTCGCGGACCTGTCCGGAGGCCAGTTTCAGCGAATCTTGCTGGCGCGAGCCCTGCTGGAAAAGCCTGACCTGCTGTTGCTTGATGAAGCGACTCGTGGCCTCGACCACCGCGGCACCGCGGACTTTTATCGGCAGATCGCCAAGGTTCGCAGCGAGCTTGGATGTGCGGTAATGATGGTCAGCCATGAACTGCATGTGGTCATGCGGGCGTCGGACAGAGTGGTGTGTCTCAATGGCCACGTGTGCTGCCAGGGCACCCCTGAACGCGTGCTCGCATCACCGGTTTACCGCCAGCTGTTTGGCCCTGACACCAGTGATGCGTTGGCGTTTTATCGGCATTCGCATCCACAGCCGTCGTCTTCCCAGTGCCTGGCCCCAGAGGACGCGGGGGCCGAGGCGCCGCCGACCACTCCAGCGAAGGCGGCAAACGACAGGCTGATGGAGGCGTCTCGCTGATGTTTGACGATTTTCTTGTGCGAGCCGTGTTGGCCGGTCTGGGAGTCGCCCTGGCGGCTGCACCGCTCGGGTGCTTTGTTGTCTGGCGACGGATGGCGTATTTCGGCGACGCGACGGCGCATGCTGCGATTCTTGGGGTGGCTCTGTCGTTGCTGCTGTCCACCTCCATGTTGGCGGGCGTACTGGCCGTTTCGCTGCTGATGGCGGTGGTGGTCTCTCAGCTGAGTGGACGGGGCTATGCCATGGACACTCTGCTCGGCGTCATGGCGCATTCGGCGTTGGCCTTTGGGCTGGTCGCGGTGTCCTTTGTGTCGGGTGTACGCATCGACCTGATGGCGTATCTGTTCGGCGATATCCTTGCGGTGGGCAAGAGCGACCTGATGATCATCGCCGCTGGCGCGATTCTGGTGGTTAGCCTGGTGGGATGGCGCTGGTCGGCGCTGTTGACCGCCACGCTGGATGAAGACCTCGCCAGGGCCAGTGGTATCGACCCGCGGCGGGAGCAGCTGGTGCTGACGCTGTCGCTGGCGGTGGTGGTCGCGGTGGCACTGAAGGTGGTGGGAGTGCTGCTGATTGCGGCGCTGCTGATCATTCCGGCTGCGGCCGCGCGCCCGCTGTGTCGTACCCCGGAAGCCATGGCGCTGGTGGCGGCGAGCATTGGCGCCTGTTCGACCACTGGCGGGCTCCAGGCCGCCTATTGGCTGGATACGCCGACAGGGCCCACCATTGTCAGTCTTGCTGCGCTGATATTCGTTGTGACCAGCGTGGTGGGGCGTGTTTGCTATTCCCGGTCTAGGGCCGTGCGTGCCGAGTGACGGCGGCTCTCACACTGCAGCGCACGCTTGGTGGTTGACCAAGCGTGCGCTGCTGCATGTGCGCTGGGTGCTTAAACGTCGTTGCCCAGGGTCTTGAGTTGCTCGGGGCTCAAGGCCAGGTCGTCATTGCGGTTGACGCCGATGCCCTGGTCGATGATGGTGCGCGCGATCTCCTGAGCTTCTTCGAGGGAATGCATCAGGTAGGTGCCGCACTGGTGCTCGTTGAGCTCAGGAATATCTTCCATGCGCTTCACGTTGAGCACGTCGTTCATGGCCGCCTGCCAGGCGTCGGCGACGGCTTGCTCGCTGGGGCTGCCCAGCAGGCTCATGTAGAAACCGGTGCGGCAGCCCATCGGCGAAATATCGATGATCTCGACGCTGTCGCCGTTCAGGTGCTGGCGCATGAAGCCGGCAAACAGGTGCTCCAGGGTATGAATGCCCTTTTCCCCCATCATGCTCTCGTTCGGCCGGTTGAAGCGCAGGTCGAACACCGTGATGGTGTCACCCGAGGGCGAGCGCATGGTCTTGGCCACGCGCACTGCCGGGGCATTCATGATGGTGTGGTCAACGGTAAAGCTGTCGAGAAGTGGCATGTTGGCTCCTGCAGATATAACGCAAGGGCACGACGTCGCGCGTCGCGCCCATTGCAAGCATGATGCTCAGGCCTCCTGGGGGAGCGTGGCGCAAGCCAGGCGCTCGAGGCGCAGTGCCTGTTCGCGGCGCTGAGCGTTGTGGTCGGGAGCCTGACATTGTTCTTCGAGCAGGGCAATGGCTTCTTGCACCGGCATGCTGCCAAGGTCGCTGCCGTCACGCAGGCGCACCGTGACCTTGCCCTCGGCGGCTTCGCGATTGCCGACAATCAGCAGGTACGGGATCCGGCTCAAGGTCTGCTCCCGGATCTTGTAGCCGATCTTCTCGTTGCGCACGTCGGCATTCGCCCGTATCCCTGCTCCCTTCAAGGCATCTGCCAGCAGCTCAGCGTAGTCCCGCTGGGCCTCGGTAATCGACATGACCACGGCCTGCTGTGGCATCAGCCAGGCGGGAAGCTTGCCCGCGTGATGTTCGATCAGGATGCCGATGAAGCGCTCGAGCGAGCCAAACAGGGCTCGATGGAGCATGACGGGCCGCTGTCGTTGGCCCTGCTCATCCACGTAGTCGATGCCAAATCGCTCGGGCAGGTTCATGTCGACCTGCAGGGTTCCGCACTGCCAGTCGCGGCCGATGGCATCGCGCAGCACGAACTCCAGCTTCGGTCCGTAGAAGGCTCCTTCGCCCGGGTTGAGAGTGTAGTCCAGCGCCATGGCATCTAGGGCTGTCGTCAATGCTTGTTCAAGGCGATCCCAGACAGCATCGCTGCCCATGCGGTTGTCGGGGCGGGTCGACAGCTTGATGTGGACGTCATCGAAGCCGAACTCCCGATAGATATCCAGCACCAGCGCGACCACCTGCTGACACTCCTCGTTCATCTGCTCCGGCGTGCAGTAAATGTGGGCGTCGTCCTGGGTGAAGTGGCGCACCCGCAGCAGGCCATGCAAGGCACCGGATGGCTCGTACCGGTGTACCTTGCCGAATTCACCCATGCGAATGGGCAGGTCACGGTAGCTCTTCAGTCCGTGCCGATAGAGCAGCACGCTGCCGGGGCAGTTCATCGGCTTCAGCGCAAGATCCCGTCCGTCCTCGGTCTGGGTGGTGAACATGTGGTCCTGATAGTTCTGCCAGTGCCCGGAGGTTTCCCACAGACTGCGGTCCATCATGTCGGGTGTGTTGACCTCGACATAGCCGCTACTGGCCTGGCGGCGACGCATGTAGGCGATCAATGTCTGCAGCACCTGCCATCCGCCTGGGTGCCAGAACACCGCACCGGGCGCTTCTTCCTGGAAATGGAAAAGCCCGAGCTGGCGTCCCAGGCGCCGATGATCACGACGCTCGGCTTCCTCAAGACGCTGGACATAGGCCTTGAGTGCCTTGCGGTCCGCCCAGGCGGTGCCGTAAATCCGCTGTAGTTGGGCGTTGCGAGCGTCACCGCGCCAGTAGGCACCCGACAGCTTGGTCAGCGCGAAGTGCTTGAGAAACCGGGTATTGGGAACATGGGGGCCACGGCACATGTCCACGTATTCCTGGTGGAAGTAGAGGCCCAGGGTGGCTTCCTGCGGCATCTCCTCGATCAGGTGAAGCTTGTAGCTTTCGCCGCGCTCGCGAAAGATCTCTATGGCCTGGTCGCGGGGCAGGCGGCGCTTGATGACGTCGTAGTTCTGCGCGATCAGTGACGTCATGCGTTCAGCGATGGCTTGCAGGTCATCGGGGGTGAAGGGCCGTTCGTGGGCGATGTCATAGTAGAAGCCGTCTTCGATGACTGGCCCGATCACCATCTGGGCGTCTGGGTAGAGCTGCTTGACCGCGTGCCCCAGCAGGTGCGCGCAGGAGTGGCGCAGGATATCGAGCCCTTCGGGATCGCTGGGGGTGATCACCTGGACCCGGGCATCCCGGTCGATGGGGTCGCAGGCATCCACTAGCACGTCGTTGACGCGCCCGGCCAGGGTTTGCCGAGCAAGCCCCGGACCGATAGCGGCGGCGATATCTGCGACTGTAGTAGGCGAAGGCAGTGTGAGCTCGCGCTCATCCGGCAGTGTGATGGTGACGTGCGGGGCGGCCGCGGGGGCGCTGTCATTCATGTCGGTTCTCACGATGAAACGTCGTGGCGGTAGAGAAGCCCGGGTTCAGATCGCGCCAGCGCGGTGACCCAGTAGGAGGCTGAGAAGGCATGGGGGCGGCCTGTGGGTGGCCTGTGGGTGGCATAGGACTGGCCCCAGAGGACATCACGCTTCCTCTCGCCAATTCCACTGGCTACGAGCCACGGCGTCATGGGCATGCAGGCTTTCTGCGTGCACCACCTTCAGGTAAAAACCGTCGATACCGGGCTGGTCCCGCAGGACCTGGTGCACGCGACGAGCGGCGTCTTCGCAGAACATCAGGTTCTGTCCGTTAGCGAGGGCAAAGGCCTGCTCGTCAACCCGTTTGACGGCGGTCTGCAGGGCAGTGCCGAGGGCCTTTTCCACCCGATCGACGATGGTCTCCAGCGGCAGTTCCGTAAGCTCTGTCGACAGGCTCAGCGACAGGTGCGCCTGACTGCGCTGGCTATGGGGGGTGGCCAGGATGCCTTGCTCACTGGCGAGCCAGGCGTGTACCGCCTCTCGGGTGACGGGGGTATCGGTGAAGTCTTCATCGAACGCCTGCTGAATCAACTGGCGTGCCAGCGCCGCCGAGCAGGGGCAGGTCGATGAATAGCCGATGCTGACGTCGAGCACGGCGCTGACCTGGTCACTGGCGCTACGTCGCATGCGCAGCGCGAAGGGATAGGTCTTCCACCCTGACAGCGGGCTGATCAAGGCGGGGCGTCGCAGCAAGGCCTCGCCCTCCAGGTCCAGATAGGCCTGCTGCGAGAGCTGCTGGTGGCTGTCCAGAAAGTTGTTGAGGACGTCGTTGACGCGGGGCAACGTCAGCGGTACGTCCTCAAGCTCAGCCAGTGCCAGGTACAGGCGTGACATGTGGATGCCGCGAACCGCGGGATCGTCAAGGCTGACACCGGCCGATGCGCGGCCCGCAATGGTCTTGCCGGCGACCTGCAGTGGCAGGGCGATGCCCTCCATGCCGACCCAGTCCAGGGGAACTGAGTGAGTTGCAGGGGCGGCGGCGATATCTTCCAGAGGGTGCGATGTCATAGAAAACTCAATGTGTGACTAGGTGGCGTGGGTCTTGGCCTCGTGCATCTGCGGGTGGTGCAGCTGGGCTAGCTATCGAAGTAGGTGAACAGCTGCGTCACCGTATCGGCGGCCACACCACTGGTGATGAATACAAAGCGAGACACGCCGTCCGGACAGGCGTCTGGCGGCAACGGGACGGGAGGGTGAAAGATATGCTGGACGCCATGCAGCGCCAGCGGCTGGTCTCGGTTGGCCACGTTAACGATGGCCTTGATCCGCAGCATTCTGCCGCCCAGCAGGCTCAGCAGAAGGTCCAGCCAGTCCTCCAGTACTTCGGCGGCAATCGGCGTCTCGACAGTGAAGCAGAACGAACGAATCTGCTCGCCGTGGCGGCTCACGGGAGCGTCGTGGGAGACGCTGAGCATGGGCGTCGGCGCGGCGCAGGCGCCAGTCCCCACAGAGACGCTGGAGAACGAGCTGACCTGTAGATAGGCGCCGGCCCCGAGCCAGCCCTGAACCTGCGGCGCATCCTTGGCCGACGCTGGCAGGCGCCGGGCGGTGAGGCGTGCAGCATCGATTTCGCCATTCAGGACCTCGATCTGCTCGGCGGCAGGGTTGATCTCGGCCAGCTGCCTCGATAGATCGTTCAGGCGTGTCCCACCCACCAGATCGGTCTTGGTCAGCAGCAGGCAGTCAGCGACCGCAGCCTGGCGCTGTGACTCGCCATGGGCATGAAGGGTAGAGAGACCATTGGCTGCATCGACCAGGCAAACAACGCCGTCCAGACGGAAGCGCTGGGCCAGCCAGTGATCGGTCATCAAGGTCTGGAGAATCGGCGCAGGATCGGCAAGCCCGGTAGTCTCGATGATCATTCGGGACACCGGGCGCGCCTCGCGTTGGTTCAGCTGCTCCAGGGCTTGCTGCACGCTGCGACTGAGGTCGCCGCGAATCGTGCAGCACAGACAGCCACTGCTCATTTCGACGACGGTGTGCTCATCGCCCTCTGCCACCAGCCGGTGATCCAGGCCGATGTCACCGAACTCGTTGATCACCACCAGCGCATCGCTCATGGCCGGCTGGCGCACCAGATGATTGAGCAGTGTCGTCTTGCCGCTGCCAAGAAAGCCGGTCAGCACGGTCACCGGGATAGGTTCGGCATTCTGCATGGTTTACTTCCAGGCGGGGAAGGGGTCGGGCAGCGTTGCCCAGGCGTCCTTGCCCTCCAGCAGCAATGACTCGCTGATCAGGCAGTCATCCAGCGCTTGGCGGATACGCGCTTCGTCGAGGTTCTGGCCGATGAAGACCAGCTCCTGTCGCATGTCGCCGAAGGGCTCTTCCCAGCGTTCCATGATGGAGGCGCGATAGTCGGGGTCTTCGGGCCAGTTGATCTCAGGGATCGCCTTCCAGAACATGCCGGCAAAGCCGTAGTGGGCGATACCCCCAGCCTGGCTCCACTGGCCGGCAAAGGTCGGCCGCGTGGCCAGCCAGAAGAACCCCTTGGAGCGCAATAGCTTGCCGCCAAACCAGTTGCTGTGCAGCAGCTCGAAGAAGCGCTGTGGATGGAAAGGACGTCGTGCGTGGTAGGCAAAGCTGGAGATGCCGTATTCCTCGGTCTCTGGCACGTGCTCACCGCGCAGTTCCTTGAGCCATCCCGGCGCTTGCTGGGCCCGCTCGAAGCTGAAGCGCCCGGTATCCAGCACCTTGTTAAGGGACACCTTGCCATGGGCGATGGGCAGCAATTCGGCCTCGGGGTTGAGGGCGCGCAGCACGCTCGTCAGCTCTTCAAGTTCGGTCTGGCTAAGAAGGTCAGTCTTGCTGATCAGCAGCACATCGCAGAATTCGATCTGGTCGACCAGCAGGTCGGCCACATTGCGCTCGTCGTCTTCTCCCAGGCTTTCCCCGGCCTCTGCCAGGGATTGGGCCTCGCGATACTGGCTGAGGAAGTTGGCGCCATCGACCACGGTCACCAGAGTATCCAGGCGGGCGACGTCGGACAGGCTACGACCTTGCTCGTCGGCGAAGGTGAACGTTTCGGCGACGGGAAGTGGTTCGGAAATGCCGGTGGACTCGATCACCAGCGTGTCGAAGCGCCCTTCCTCGGCCAGTCGTCGTACTTCGATCAGCAGATCCTCGCGCAGCGTGCAGCAGATGCAGCCGTTGCTCATCTCGACCAGCTGTTCTTCGGCCCGGTTGAGAGTGACCTCGCCTGCCTGGTCTGGTGCACCCCTGACCAGGGCCGCGTCGATATTGACCTCACTCATGTCATTGACGATGACCGCCACTCGGCGTCCTTCGCGATTGGCCAGGATATGGTTGAGCAGGGTGGTCTTGCCGGCGCCGAGAAAGCCGGACAGAACGGTCACCGGAAGGGGGGCGGCTGAGGGGGTCATGCGCTTTCTCCTCGCATCTTGCGATAGTGGTGTTCCCGTTGCTCCTGGCGTTCCTTGGCCTCAAGGGTCAGCTTGGCGGTAGGGCGCAGCAGCAGCCTGGGGATGCCTATGGGTTCGCCGGTTTCGATGCAGTAGCCGTAGTCTCCGGCATCGATCCGACGAATGGCTGAGTCGATATTGGCGATCAGGCGGGTTTCGCGATCGGCCTGACGCAGCTGCAGCCTCAGCTCCTCTTCAAAGGCGGCCTGGTCAAGTTCGTCGCTATCCCGCTCGTGGGACGCCATATTGGTCCGTATTTCCCTCAGGTGGGCCTCTATCTGGGCCCTCTCCGACAGCAGCCGCTGGCGGAAAAATGCGAGCTGCTCTTCATTCATGTAGTCGTCGTCCGACATGGCCAGAAGACGGGTCTCTTCAGGAGACGACATCGCGGTGTTCTCCAGCGATAGGGGTGAATCACGGTGTGTTGGCAGCACGCGTTGGCTTGGCTTGCGTCGTGATCACTGGCTGATCATCCGTACCGACCGCCAGGCGTTGACGCCACGGTGTGGATTCGAGCTACCACAGCTCGTCGCGCCCAAGCTGTGGGTGCAAAGTTATAACATAACAAAAAGAGGTTGCGAAGCAGGGCCGAGACGGTCGAAGTACACATGAGGGGACAAAGTCGAATAGCGCGATGCTTAGTGTGGTGTTTAGCGCGAGATGGAGGAGAGGGGGAGGCGAGAGGGAAGCGAGAGGGAGGCGAGCCCCCGCTACACCAAGCACCCTGAGAGGTTAAAAGGACTCGCTATGGAGGCGAGCGGCGGGGACGCCGTAGCTGATGAGATCATCGGTCAAGTTCGCTACGAAAGCAGAGGGGCCGCACACAAGATAGTGTGTTTCGGGATGACCAGCGGTCTCGAGCACGGCAGCGGCGCTGAGGCGTCCAGCAACGTGGAAGTCATGTCCGAGGCGATCTTCCGGGGCCGGCTGACTGTAGAAGATGCGCTGGTGTAAGTGGGCATGACGAGCCACCAGTTCGTTGACTTCCTGGCGCAGGGGATGTTGATTGCCTCGGCGAGCTCCGTGAAGGTACCAGGCGGGGCGTCCTTGTCTGGCCGCTGCGTGAAGCATGGCGACCATAGGGGTGAGACCAATACCCGCACTGATCAATGCCACCGGTGTCTCTTTGTCAGGCAACACGAAGTCGCCGGAGGGCCTGCCTGCCTTGATGATTGCTCCTTCGCCAAGGATGTCGTGCAGGTAGCGTGATACCAGGCCGTAGGCCTCGCGCTTGATACTGAGACGGTAGTGTTGGCTATCGGCAGGATCACCTGACAGCGAGTAGCTACGCGAGGTGGTGTCAAGCTGTCCTGGAATCTGCATGTCCACGTTGAGGTGCTGGCCTGCGGTGGCCGGTACCAGGGGATGTTCGTCGACAGGTGCGAGGTAGAAGGAGGTGACGTCCTTGCTCTCGCGTACCTTGCGCTTGATCGTGAGGTCTCGTGTGTGTTGAAGATCTCGCTGCCAGCGAAGTGACAGCACATGGCGGCGTTCCAGTATGCGTTCGATAGTGACGTGTATAAATCGCCTGGCTTGTGGGTCGGAGGACGCCTCCGGGCTCCAGTCGATTCGTGCGGTGCCACTGATGTGCAGCAGGCTGCCTTGGTTGAAGTCCACGAAGACCAGACCCACCCGTGGATCCTTGAGCAGATTGCCGATGGTGTTGAAGAAGTTGTTACCCGCATAGTCCGGAATGACCAGCTCTTGCTCGCTCTCTACCTTGACGAAGCCCGGCGCGCCCCCACGATGCGAAGCGTCGAAGCCGTTGTGACGTGCTTCGGAGTGATCGTGATGGCCAGACCCCATAAACATCGTGTCGGCGCGTTCAATCCAGTGAATGTGGTCGCGTGTCAGCTGGCTGAAGCGCTTGAGCGTGCCCGGCGCGTCGGCTTGGGTACGCGATAGTGTGCGCTGTTGAATGTACTGGGGGCAGTTGCCAAAGGACTGCTGAACGTCGATGACGTAGCCATCGGAGGACCGTGAAATTCGCCCGTTGAAGCGATTCCTGCGTCGGCTGGCGAGATCGATGCCCAGCACTCCCACGTCACCGCCTGAGAATAAGCGCTCGGCTAGCGGATCACTCGGCTCTGGCTCGGTACGGAGGCTCAGCTGATAGGGCGTGGGAGAGTGCAGAAATCCGTCGGCCCCCTCCAGCACAGTGACCCAGGTACGACCGTTCAGGTCGCTACCTGCCATGACCAGAAAGGGCAGAGCAGTGTGGAAATCTCGATGCTGGTCGGGCAGAAAGTCTCGAATAAAACCGCCTGCCCAACTGGCAACGTCGCCGACACCCGCACGATGCTGGGCCTCGCGTTCGCCCTGATGAAAGGGAGTGGTGGGCACTTGCGTCATGGATATCCTCGCAGGATCTTGGAGGGGAACTGATTGATGGAACTGTATTTTGGGTCGTCGATGAGCTCTGAAATATGACGGTTAGGCCGGGCGCGGCTCTGGCGCCACCACCGGTGACGATGCCATGGCCACGAAGCCAGGCAGTGCGCGCACGCGCTGCAGCCACGTATGCACGCTCGGATAAGGCCTCAAGTCGACGCCGCCTTCTGGGGCATGGGCGATATAGCTGAAGAGCGCTACGTCTGCGAGCGTCGGTCGCCCAGTGGCGAGCCATGCTCGAGTGGATAGGTGAGTGTCCAGGATACCTAGCAGGTCGTGAGCCTTTTCTACTGCTGCCGAGTGATCCAGCGGGACATCGAATACCTTGACGAGGCGAGCGGCGCAGGGGCCTGCAAACAGGTTGTCGGCAGCAATGGTCAGCCAACGCTGCACTTCGGCCGCGTCCTTGGGTGAGGCGGGAAGCCAGTCGCTGTCCGCTGCATAGTTCTTGACCAGATAAACGAGAATGGCGTTGCTGTCCGAGAGTGTATAGCCGTTGTCGTCGATGGCCGGGACGAGACCGAAGGGGCTGATCGCCAGGAATTCGGGTGCTTTGTGCGCGCGATTGGCCATATCAAGATCGACTGTCCGATAGGGCAACCCGAGCAAAGAGAGCATTAGCTCTACCCGGTGGCAGTGACCAGACTTTGGCGTGCGGTATAGGGTGATGGGGTGCGACATGATGGGTGCCTGCTGTGGAAGTGTGAGCTTAAGCCTCGGTAATGACGAGCATTGGACGGCCACTGTGGCGGGCCTCACTGCTTGATGAGCTTATCTCTCTTCGTTTAATGAATTAATATGGAAAAAAAGAAAGGCATTATTTTATGAAATGGAGGTAATCCGCGAATGGATCGGCTGCAAAGCCTAAAGGTCTTCATTGCGGTGGCAGAAGCCGAGAGCTTCGCGGAAGCCGCTCGCCGACTTGGCATGAGTGCGCCCTCGGTGACGCGAGGGGTGAATGCCCTTGAGGCTCGTCTAGGTACGCGGTTACTGATCCGCACCACACGTAGAGTGCGATTGACAGAAGTAGGTCGCGCCTATCTGGAGGATGCCCGTCACGTGCTGGCGCAGCTGCAGGCCGCTGACGATGCTGCTTCCGGCGCGGCCATTCGTCCGCTCGGCGAGTTGCGACTCACCTGTCCCAATGAGTTCGGCCGGCGATATATGACGCCCATGCTGGTGGACTTTCTCGACGCCTATCCGGATGTGTCAGTGGATGTCGTGATGCTCGACCGAGTGGTCAACATGGTGGAAGAGGGCTTTGATGTGGCACTACGTATCGGTCCTCTTCCGTCATCAGAACTGGTCGCAGTCAGGGTGGGGGACGTGCGACGAGTGATCTGTGCAGCACCTGATTATCTAGAGCGCTGGGGCGAGCCTCAAAAGCCTCAAGAGCTAAAGGATCATCGCATTGCCGCGGTCTCTGCCTTGAGTCCAATCGTCGAATGGCGCTTTGGACGTGACGAAAAGGACACCGTGAGGATAAGTCCTCGGCTACGTCTGAGTAGCGTGGCTGCGGGGATTGAGGCAGCGTGTCGCGGCTGGGGGCTGACGCGTGTGCTGTCGTATCAGATCGCGGATGAGCTGGCTTCGGGCCGTCTGCGCGTGGTGCTGCAGGATCACGAGCCCGCTCCTTGGCCGATTCATCTGGTGCATGTCGAGGGCCGGCGTGCGCCAGCGAAGGTGCGTAGCTTCGTGGATTTTGCCCGCGATCGCCTGCGTGCTCGTTTGGCAGACATGCTGAAGTGAGCGGGGCCGCAGCCGCCCTGCGGATAGTCTGACGATTGCAGCCCATTGCAATGAGACTGGCATGCGGGCTTCTGGTGTCGTCACCGATGAGTTACCGGGCCAGCCAAAGCCCAATGATCACTGCGATGGCGACGGTGAGGAAGAAAATGCGGTTGCGCTGACGCGTATCACGACGGGGCTTGGAGGACACGTGGAATACCTGGCTGATGAAAGCGAATGACGATGCGTCAGAAGCGCCGGTGGTTGCCATGAGACAGGTGCTAAGAGGACAAGACACCACGGTGGCGACCGAAGGCCTACGTCCCACTGCCGGCAAGCCACTTGAGCACGGCGCTGACTCGCCATAGGGTAAACTCGTTAGCCTGCTGACGCTACCGGCGGCCGGATTGCCGCTGCCCCTATGATGATGAGCGAAGGACAATGACCGAGTCACACCGCCCGACCTTGCTGTTTGCCCACGCCAACGGGTTTCCCGGGGGCAGCTATCGCAGTCTGTTGGCTCCACTGAAGGAGCGTTTTGACATCCAGCCACTGGACCGGCTGGGGCATCATCCTGACTTTCCTGTCGGTCACAACTGGCTGGCCTTGCGCGACGAATATCTGGACAGTACGCGTGATCTGCCGGGCCCCTTTATCGGCGTGGGGCATTCCATGGGCGGCGTCATCACCGCCATGGCAGCGCGCCAGGCTCCTGAGCGGTTCCAGGCAGTGGTGATGCTCGACCCGCCGCTGATGCTGGGGTTGGACGCAATGGCCATGCGCCTCAGCAAATGGCTGGGCATGGTGGATCGGGTGACCCCGGCGGGCAAGAGCAAAGGGCGGCGCGCGCGCTGGGAAAGCCGCGATGCCATGCGTGCACAACTGCGGCGCAAGGGGCTGTTTCGGGCCTTTACGCCGGAAGCCCTGGACGACTATATCGAGGCCGGCACGACGGTACTGGAAGACGGTAGTGCCGTACTGAGCTACGACCCGGATATCGAGGTCGAGATATTTCGTCACCTTCCTCACCACCTGGATCGTCTGCCCCGCGAGGTGTCGGTGCCTATCGGAGTGTTGGCGGGAGCGTCGTCGGATCTGCTGACGCCGTCGCGCTGCAGGCGGCTGAGCCGCCGCGGTATCGTGCTGGAGACGGTGCCGGGGACGCATATGTTCCCCATGGAGCAGCCGGATGCGACGCGAGAGGCCTTGCTGTCCATGATCTATCGCCTGCTGGCACCAGAGGGGGCGCGTAAATGACCCGGATTCCGACGACGGCAACCGCCATGACCCCGACAGGCGCTGCTCTGGGCTTCGCTGAAAGGCGCCTGGCTGAAGGGCGTTTGGCTGCGCTGGTCTGGGGGGAAGAGGGGGCGCCCACCTGGCTGGCGCTGCACGGGTGGCTCGACAACGCGGCCAGCTTCAGTCGTCTCGCGCCGCTGCTGGCACGTCGCCTTGGCATACGCATCGTGGCCATCGATATGGCGGGCCACGGGTTGTCACGGCCACTGGCCGGGAATCTCGATTACGCCATCTGGGATTACTGCCATGACCTGCTGGACGCCATGGACGATCTGGGGCTGGAGCGCGCACCGCTGCTGGCGCATTCGCTGGGGGCTGGGGTCGCCTGTCTGCTGGCCGCTGCGTTGCCCGAGCGGGTCGAACGCCTGGTATTGATCGACGGCCTGGGGGCTCTCACGACCGCACCGCAAGAGACCGCCCAGCAACTCGGACGGTCGCTCAAGGCGCACCGTCGCCGGCGGTCCCGCTCCCCCCGCTATGCGGATCTCGACAGCGCGGTGGAGGCACGTGTCGTCGGTGGTGCGACGCCCGTGGATGCCGAGACGGTTCGTGACATTGTGGCGCGCAATCTGGCACCAGCGGACGATGGGCAGCTGCAGCTGCGCACTGATCCACGCTTGCTGCGACCCTCTCCCGTCAGGCTGACCGACGAGCAGGTCGCCCACCTGCTCGATGCTATTGCCTGCGAGGTACTGCTGATCGAGGGACGCGACGGTATCCTCGGCGACAGCCCCCGCGGCATTGCGGCGCGGGCACGGGTTCGCCAGCTGACACGGCACGTGCTTGAGGGCGGGCATCATCTGCATGCGTCGCCCAGCCATGTGCAGGCGGTGGCAGACACCATCGTCAACGCCTTGACTAGCGGCCCGGGGGCGCCTGCCGCTTCAGCCTAGCTGACCCAGTAGCCCTGCAGCCCAACAAGCTCCGGCATGGGCATGGCGTGGGATGTCAGGCGCTCGTACCAGATGCCGGCCTCGAAGCGGCTACGCCGTGATCAGCGGTGTAAGTGTTTCCACGCAGGGGTGGACTAATCTGATAGACAGGTTCGAGGCAGCCGTATTCGCCAGAGCCTGTCAGATCATCGTGCGTCGGCAGGACGGTCATTGCCCAGCCCTCGACCTTGCCGTGGACTCGGGGACGACCCGCCGACATCAAGCGGCAGGAGGGCCACGCCATGACGACCTATCGCCACGACTGTCCGCCGGGCTTGCCCGGCAAGCGCATCGCTCTGACCCTGGGCAGCGGCGGAGCCAGAGGCTACGCCCACATCGGTGTTCTGCAGGAGCTGGCCGCGCGCGAGTACGAGATCGTCGCTATCTCGGGGTGTTCCATGGGCGCTCTGATCGGCGGCATCTATGCCGCGGGCAAGCTGGAGGACTATCGGCAGTGGGTGGAGGAGCTGGGCTCATTCGGGGTGCTGCGACTGCTCGACATGTCGTTCACTTCCATGGGCGCCATGCAGGGCAAGAAGGTCATGAGCAAGATCGAGTCCTTCATCGGTGATGTGGCCATTGAGGATCTGCCGATACCGTTCACTGCGGTGGCCACCGACCTGGTGCGCCAGCGCGAGGTATGGTTTCAGCGCGGTTCGTTGCTGAAGGCTATCCGCGCCTCCATTGCCATCCCGGGGGTGTTTACCCCGGTGGAGGACGGGCCACGCCTGCTGGTGGATGGCGGCCTGCTGAATCCCTTGCCGATCATTTCCAATGTCTCGGTACACGCGGACCTGGTAATGGCCGTCAACGTCACGGCCAACAGTCCGCAGCTGGTCACCCTGGAAGAACTGTTGCCGACCCATTGTCCCAGCTGTGACGAGTCACGCGATGGGTCGGCATCCCCTGCGTCTTCCCCCTCGAAGGACGAACGACGCAAGGGGGATCGAAGACACGAGGCGAAAGGGACGCCGCTGGTACGTCGGCTGCTGGACAGCGCCAATACCGAGGCCGAGGCGGATCGCGCCGAGCGGGGCACGGCGGCGCTGGGTCCCAAGGACTGGGGACGCCTGGCCACCATCCTCACCTCATTCGATATCACCCAGGCGGCCCTGGCGCGCTACAAGGAAGCGGGATACCCGCCCGATATTCTGGTGGAGGTGCCCAAGACGGTGTGTGGGTCGTTTGAGTTCCACCGGGCCAGAGACCTGATTCGGCTGGGACGCCACCTGACCTGCCAGGCGCTGGATCGTATCGAGACCTGTGGCCTGGTGGAGCATGCCGAGGTGCGTCGCTAAGCGCATCACTGGCGACTACGTGATGGCGGATCGCCAGCGCAGGCAGTGATGCGGTGTGCCCCTAAGGAAGCGCCGCAGAAATGTAGCGAGCAATGGCAGGTCGGCTACTGCCGGAACGGAAAGTCCGGAGTTTACGAGCGGTTAAATGAGGATCTTGAGTACCGCCAGCCGTCGAGATGTCGAGCGCAGCAATTTATGCGGCGTTTTCCTACGGGGTGTGGCCACGTCTGCGCAGGAGCACGTACACCGCGCCGGTGCCGCCCTCTGCATCGGTGGCGGAGCAGAATGCCAGCACGCTTGGCCACTCCCTGAGCCAGGCATTGACGTGGCTCTTGATCACCGGGTAATCCGCGGTGGCGCCCCAGGCCTTGCCATGGACGACAATCACGCAGCGATGGCCGCTGGCGACGGAATCGCGCAGAAAGCTCTCAAGTTCAGCCCGGGCTTCTTCCAGGCTGTAGCCGTGCAGGTCGAGCCCACCCTCCCACTGGATCAATCCGCGCTTCAGCTGGCTGCGCGTCCGGTAGGGCAGGTCAGGCAATGCGAAATCGAGATACTCGGAAGGACGTACCGGCTCTACCCGACCGTCGGAGGTGCGCCCCGTCGCCACGTCATCCCCGGCACTGACCGCGGCCGCGCGTCTCGCGGCGGCGGCCTGGTCCCGCTGTGGATGCGATGTGGTGCGCGGCTTGCCGGTATCAGCGCGATTGTGCCGGATGCGACGGACTCCCGCCTGTTCCAGGGCCTGGCGAAACGCGTTGATGTCGTCGTCGGGCGGTGGCTGGCGGTGGCTCATCGGGGCCTCGAGTGCGTGAATGGGGCGGTCAGTATACCGCGCTCGTCGTGGCAGTGAACCGCTGGCGCGGATACAATGCCGGACAGTCCATTTCGCTACGCCGATTGCCTGTTGCAGCGCGTGCTGCAAGGCCGGATAGCCCCATCGCGAACCCGCTCGACAGGATTCCCCCTTGGCTGATTCTTCTTCTGCCCCCTCATCCACGCGCCTTCCTGCCCAAGGGCGCGACGCTTCCTCCACGCTGGTGCTCGCCGACGGCGAACTTGCCGATGGTCTGATCACCCTGCGCGACTGCCTGCGCTGGGCCACCAGCGAGTTTCATCTGGCCGGATTGACCTACAGCCACGGCACCGATAGCGCCTGGGATGAGGCGGTAGCGCTGGTGCTGGGCGCGCTGCATCTACCCTGGGACGTTGATCCCAGCGTGCAGGAGGCCCGCTTGCTGCCGATGGAGCGTGAGCGCATCGTCGCATTGGTCCGCGCGCGTATTACCGATCGCCGGCCGCTGCCCTATCTGCTGGGCGAGGCATTTTTCGCCGGGCTGACCTTTGCCGTGGATGAACGCGTGCTGATTCCGCGCTCGCCCATCGCTGAACTGATCGAGAGCGGCTACCAGGCGTGGTTCCCGGAAGAGCCGCCGCGACGCATTCTGGACCTGTGTACCGGCTCTGGTTGCATCGGTATCGCCAGTGCCGAATATCTGCCCACTGCAGAGGTCGATCTGTCGGATATCAGCCAGGATGCCTTGGCCGTGGCGCGGGCGAACATCAATCGCCATGATGTAGGGCGTCGGGTGCGCGCGGTGCAAAGCGATGTCTTCGATGGCCTGGAGGGGCAGCGCTACGACCTGATCGTATCGAATCCGCCCTATGTGGATCTGCGGGACCTGACCACCATGCCTGAAGAGTTTCGCCATGAACCTGCGCTGGCACTGGGTGCCGGCAGCGACGGGCTGGATATCGTCCGGCGCATCCTGCGCGAGGCGAGAGCACACCTGACGGACCAGGGCGTGCTGATTGTCGAGGTGGGTAATTCTGACCATCACCTTGAAGCGGCCTTCCCCGAGGTGCCGTTCCTGTGGCTCGACTTCGAGCGCGGCGGTCAGGGCGTGTTTGCCTTGACCGCCGATGAACTCGACGCCCATGCGGCGTCCTTTGCCTGAGTTCGCCTAACACTTTCGCGATACACACAGAGGAGCGCCCATGTCCGGCAATACCTTCGGCAAACTGTTTACCGTCACCACCTTCGGCGAGAGCCACGGGATCGCGCTGGGCGCCATCGTCGATGGTTGTCCTCCTGGCATCGAGCTGAGTGAAGCCGACCTGCAGGCGGACCTCGACCGCCGGCGTCCCGGCACGTCCCGTCACACCACCCAGCGGCGCGAGCCGGACCAGGTCAAGATCCTGTCCGGCGTGTTCGAGGGCAAGACCACCGGCACATCGATCGGTCTGTTGATCGAGAATACCGATCAGCGCTCGAAGGACTACTCCAAGATCAAGGATCAGTTCCGGCCCGCCCACGCGGACTACACCTATCACCACAAGTACGGCGTGCGCGACTATCGCGGTGGCGGTCGCTCCAGCGCCCGCGAGACCGCGATGCGCGTCGCTGCTGGCGCGATTGCCAAGAAGTACCTGGCCAGTCAGGGCATTGTGGTGAGGGGCTACATGAGTCAGCTGGGTGAGCTGGCCATCGAATTTCGCGACTGGGCCTCGGTAAACGACAATCCGTTCTTCTGCCCTGACCCGGAGCGCGTGCCGGAGCTCGAGGCCTACATGGACCAGCTGCGTCGTGATCAGGACTCGGTCGGTGCCAAGATCACCGTGACCGCGGAAGGCCTGCCGCCTGGCCTGGGCGAGCCGGTGTTCGACCGTCTCGACGCTGACCTGGCCCACGGCTTGATGAGCATCAATGCGGTGAAGGGCGTAGAAATCGGTGATGGCTTTGCCAGCGTGTCACAGCGTGGCAGTGAGCATCGCGACGAGATGACCCCGGAAGGCTTCCTGTCCAATCATGCGGGCGGTGTGCTGGGGGGGATTTCCAGTGGTCAGACCTTGATCGCTCATCTCGCGCTCAAGCCGACCTCGAGCATCACCATTCCAGGACGCTCCATCGATGTGGACGGCAATCCGGTAGAGGTGGTGACCAAGGGACGTCATGACCCCTGCGTCGGCATTCGTGCGACGCCGATTGCCGAAGCGATGATGGCGTTGACGCTGGTGGACCACCTGTTGCGCCATCGCGCACAGAATAGCGAGGTTTCCGTCAGCACCCCACGGTTACGCTGAATCGCGGAGCGTGACAGGACTGCTACACTCAAGATGGCGTGAAAGGAAGATGACGAAGCAAGGCATCTTTTGCTTATTGCGTCTTGTGCTTGCTGCGCAGGGTGGCGCTGGTCAGGACAGTCGCCGTCGATATCGCTGATGTGATATTCCCCTAGCGCTGACGCAACGTCGACATATCGACCAGGGAGTAAGAGGCCAGCATGAAAATCAACGTCGAGTTCGATCTGACGCCAGAAGAATTCCGTCAGGCACTGGGGCTTCCCAATATCGAGGCCTTCCAGCAGGACCTGCTTGATCGCATTCAGCGGCAGATGGAATCCGGTGTCGAGGGCTATGACCCCATGAGTCTGATGCAGCCCTTTCTGCAGCAGCCTGCTCTGCAACAGGGCTTGTCCCAGGGTCTGGCCAGCTTTGGCAACTATCAGAAAATGATGATGGATATGCTGACTCAGGCGGCTCAGAGTGCGCGCAGTACATCGAGCTCCTCGAGCGAGTCGAAGCAGGAGTCGGGATCGGCGTCGCGGTCCAGCAGCACCGCTCGGTCGAGCAGTGCGTCTCGTCGGACAGGCAGTGCCAGCGCCAGGTCCGGCAGCAAGGACAAGGGGTGACGACAGGGCTGACGGCTTGGCCATGGCAACAGGCGCGGCGATGCCGGTGACGAGTGTCCCATGCATATTCGCGCAGCTCGAGGGGATGTCATGGCGCTGTCATCCTGTGTGTGCCAGACTGACCTTTGTTGCGTTGCAACAATGATGCTGATGGCGCACGCCAGGAGCAACGTCAGGCTGGCCTGCAGTTGCCATGCAGAGCCATGGCGGTCGCCTGGAACGACAGGCGTCATGTGACTCCAAAGGGGCGCAATGCCCCCATGAAGAGCTCGCATGAAGAGCCTGCATGAAGAACATCCGGTGCGCTGACGCGACGGCGTCATTGCCATGAAATGCTGAATGAACAGGCTGTTTGGACAGGGTTCATCGACAGGACTTCCAGGAGGTTTGGTCATGCAAGACAAGATGTTCGACAACTTCAGCGAGCAGACTCGTCAGTTCTTCGAGCCGATGCGCAAGCTCAATTCCCTGATGCTGGACAACATGGAAAAGATGTCCCAGTACCAGATGGAATCGATGAAGCGCTATAGCCAGATGGGCACCGAGCGCATGCGCGATGCCACCGAGATCAACGATGCCGAGGGGCTGCGCGACTTCTCCACCCGTCAGGCCGAGATGCTCAACGAGCTGTCGGCGCAGATGCTGGAAGATGCCCGCGCCATGAGCCAGCTCAGCCTTGAGTTCAAGACAGAACTGGAGACGTTGTTCGCCGAGTCCGGCCAGCAGCTTGCCGAGCAGGCCACCCAGGCACGGGACCAGGCGACGGCTGCCGTGGAAAAGGCCACCCAGCAGGTGACCGAAGCGGCGGAAAAGACCGCCCAGCAAGCGTCGCAGGCAGCCTCCAGTGCTACTGCATCTACCAAGTCGACAGGCACCGCCAGGGCGACCTCGAGTCGCAAGCGCACGTCCTGATCGCGGTATCACCCTGGCGGTCGGTCAAGCGACAGCCAGCAAAGGGCAGGGGTCCGGTGGACCCTTGCCCTTACGCATCAAACAACCATGACAAGATGAGGGTGGATACCGCGATGCCGGCCGGCGAACGGTGAGCCATCCTGTGTGCGGGGCAGTGGAGAGGAGGTCGCCATGGCGGCAGGTGAGCAGGTAATGGACAACCCTGAAGAGTGGGGCAGCCAGTTGTCAGTGCTGAGCGCAGAGTACCAGGCACTGATGGAGGACTTTCTTTCACGCATGGTACCGAGTGATGCAGCCGACTCGGTGATGGAAGATATTCGCAACAGCTTCCAGGCAGGTGCGGAATCGCTGATGCGTAACCCCACCTTGCTGTGGGAGACCCAGACGAAGTTGATGCAGGATCAGCTGGCGCTGTGGCAGCAAGCCATGTCTGCCGCCAGCGGCGGCGCCCTGGAGCCCTTGGTGACTCCCTCGCGGGGGGATCGCCGGTTCAAGGATGAGGCTTGGACCAGCGACCCGGCCTATAACGCCATCATGCAGCAGTATCTGCTGTTCTCCAGCACCGTGGAGAACCTGGTGGATCGGCTGGACGACCTGACCCCTGGCGAGAAGCGCAATCTGTCGTTCTACGCTCGCCAGATGGTCAATGCCATGTCACCGACCAACTTCGTCTCGACCAACCCGGAGGTCATGCGCAAGACCCTGGAAACCCGCGGTCAGAATCTGGTGGATGGTCTGGCGCGACTGCGCGAAGACCTGGCCAACTCTGCCGAAGGTCTGAACGTGACCATGACCGATCGCAGTGCCTTTGAGGTCGGCCGCAACATCGCGGTGTCCGAAGGCGCCGTGGTCATGGAAAACGAGCTGATCCAGCTGATCCAGTATGCGCCCACCACGGAAAAGGTGTTCAAGACACCGCTGCTGATCGTTCCTCCCTGGATCAACAAGTATTACGTGCTGGACCTGCGCCCGGAAAACTCGCTGGTCAAGTGGCTGGTGGACCAAGGGCATACCGTCTTCCTGATTTCCTGGCGCAACCCAGGCCCCGATCAGCGTGACCTGACCTGGGCGGACTACATGCAGCTTGGGCCCATCGCGGCGCTGGATGGCATCGAGCAGGCTACCGGAGAGAAGTCGGCCAATTTCCTCTCCTACTGCATTGGCGGCACCCTGACCGCGTCGACCATGGCGTACCTGACCAGCACCCGGCGCGGGCGCAAGGCCAAGTCGGTCACCTACATGGCGACGCTGCAGGACTTTCGTGATCCTGGGGAAATCGGCGTGTTCCTCAGCGAGCCGGTACTGCAAGGGATTGAAGCCAAGCTCGAGCAGGACGGTTATCTTGATGGCCGGGTGATGGCGTATTCCTTCAACCTGCTGCGCGAGAATGACCTGTTCTGGTCGTTCTACGTCAACAACTACCTCAAGGGCGAGGACCCTGCCGCCTTTGATCTGCTGTACTGGAACACGGATGGTACCAATCTTCCGGCGGGCACTCACGGCTGGTATCTGCGCCACCTGTACCAGGAAAACCTCCTGGTTGAGCCGGGCGGGATCGAGCTGGACGACGTCAAGATTGATCTGCGCAAGGTATCGACCCCCAGCTACTTCGTCGCCACCCGTGAAGACCACATCGCCAAGTGGAACAGCAGCTACTACGGGGCCTTGCTGCCCAAGGGGCCCGTCACCTTCGTGCTTGGTGGCTCCGGGCATATTGCCGGGATCGTCAACCCGCCTCACAAGAACAAGTACGGTTACTGGACCAACAGCGAACTGCCCGACAACCATGACGACTGGCTGGCTGGCGCCGAGGCCCACGAAGGGTCCTGGTGGCCGCATTGGCAGCAGTGGATGTTGGACGGTGGCTATGTGGATGCAGACAAGATGGTCGAGGCCCGTCAGCCCGGAGGGGGAGAGCTGGCCTTGCTGGAGCCTGCGCCAGGACGTTTCGTGAAGATCTCGATTCCGGAGGTACTGGGCGAGTCTCCCGAAGACGATCCGTCCTCCTGAGACGCGCTCTGACGAGGGCTGTCACGACAACGCCGCGAGGGCCTTGGCCCTTGCGGCGTTTTGCTTGCGGGTGCTTTGTCTGCCGGTCTTTGGTAGCGATTGGCGCTTGCTGGGGCGATAGGCCTTTAGCGGCTGATGCCAGGTCAGCTGCGCATCACCCTTTCGTCAGGCGGTGCGGCGGCGCCAGCCGATCCCGACCAGCAGCAGCAGGGCGGCCAGGGCCCAGGTGGGCCAGCTGCCGGTGCGCGTGAAAGGCGTCAGGCCTTGCATCGGTTGCACCTCGCCGTCCAGCCTGGCGGTGGTGAATTGGGGCAGCTGGTCGAGGATCTCGCCCTGGTCGTCGATGATCGCCGTAATCCCGTTGCTGGTGGCGCGGATTACGTAGCGGCCGTTCTCCAGGGCTCGCAGGCGAGCCATCTCCAGATGCTGGTGCGGGCCGATGGAGTTGCCAAACCAGCTATCGTTGGACACGGTCAGCAGCAGTTCGGCGTGGCGAGCTCGCTGGGCCACCAGGTCGGCATAGATGATTTCGTAGCAGATCGCGTTGCCGATGGTATGCCCCGCGGCGACCATCGGGTCCTGCCGATCGGGACCCGGTGTCATGGCCGGCATCGGCAGGTCGAAGAAGGCGATGGCGCCGCGCAGCACACTTTCCAACGGCAGATATTCACCGAAGGGCACAAGATGCGCCTTGCGATAGCCGCCGCTGGCGTTGCCGTAGGCGGATACGGCGTTGTAGAAGTGGCCGTCTTCATCCCGCTGCAGGATGCCCGTCAGCAGTGCCGTTTCGGGTGCCAGGGCAGCCTGTGCTCGGGCCATGATGGGTTTTGCCTGGTCTTCGAACATCGGCAGGGCAGCCTCCGGCCAGATGACGATATCCGGCTCGGTGGGACGGTTGGCCTCCAGTTCTCCCGTCATGCCGAGATAGGTGTTGACGGCTTGACGCTGACCTTCAGGCAGCCACTTGATCTCCTGGGGCAGGTTACCCTGCAACAGGCTGACCTTGAGCGGCTCGCCAGCAGGTGTGGTCCAGTGGCTTGGCAGGACGACGGCCACGGCCCAGATCAGGACCAGTGGCAGTGCTGCCAGATACCGCCTTTGCAGCAGCTCTACCAACAGGACACCACTGGCGGCAACGGCTAACGACAGCAGATAGACGCCGCCCAGGGGAGCCAGCGTCGACAGCGGCGAGTCGACCTGGGTACTGCCCAGCAGAAGCCAGGGAAAGCCGGTGAATAGCCAGGTGCGAATCCACTCCATCAGCACCCAGAAGCCGACAAAGCCCGCAAGCCCCGCGACGACGGTAGGGCGTGCTGGCATCAGGCGCCGGAACAGGCCCAGAGGAATGGCGACGAACAGGGCCATGCTGGCAACGAACAGCGCGGTCAGAAAGAAGGCCAGTGGAGCGCTGGTGTAGCCATAGTCGTGGATGGACACATAGACCCAGGAGGCGCCGCTGCCAAATAGCCCCAGGCCATAGCTCCAGCCGCGCAGCAGCGCCTGACGCGGCGACATGAGGTAAAGGCCGGCGTAGACCAGCGCAGGGGAAAGGAGGGCCAGCCACCACCAACCAAAGGGGGCAGCCGCCAGGGTGGTCAGGCCACCGGCAAGCAGGGCAGCAAGGTAACCGAGTCGGCCACCGAACAGTCGCTCGAGCATGGAACGTCCATCCTTGGGTCACGAGAGATAGGGGAGGGGCGATGCCCCTTGCGGGGCATCGGGGATCATTCGCTTTCGGCGTTGGCGGGCTCGACTTCCAGCAAGCGAATGCGTCGGTTATCGGCGTTGAGCACGGTGAAGCGCCAACCGCCGATCTGAGTATGTTCACCGCGAGCCGGAAGGTGGCCGAAGCGTTGCATGACCAGGCCGCCAAGGGTGTCGAATTCGTCATCGGAAAAGCGGGTATCGAAGCGCTCGTTGAAGTCTTCGATGGGGGTCAGGGCTCTGACGGCGTAGCGATCCTCACCCAGCTGACGAATGTCCTCTTCCTCGTCGGTATCGTGTTCGTCTTCGATGTCGCCGACGATTTCCTCGAGGATGTCCTCGATGGTGACGATACCCGCGGTGCCGCCGTATTCATCCACCACGATGGCCATGTGATTGTGGGTATCGCGGAACTCCTTGAGCAGGCTGTTGAGGCGCTTTGACTCCGGGACGAACATGGCCGGACGCAGCACTTCCTCAAGCTGAAAGGGGCGTTCCTCGCTGTTGTTCTGCAGCAGGGGCAGCAGATCCTTGACCAGCAGGATGCCCTTGACCTCATCGAGGTTCTCGCCGATGACCGGATAGCGCGAGTGGCCGGTTTCCAGAATGATGGGCAGGTAGTCTTCCAGCGGTTGTTCGAGCTCAAGCGCAGTGACCTGAGAGCGCGGAATCAGCACCTCCCTGACCTGCTGATCGCTGATGTTCAGGGCGCCCTCGATGATGGTCATGGCGTCCTGTTCCAGCCGTAGACGGCTGCCTGCCTGGCGCAGGAATTCACGGAGTTCTTCCCGCGAACTGGGCTCGTCGCTGTCGTTGGACAGCGCGCTGAAGAGTTTGTCGAACCAGGACTTGTTGGCCTGGCTACTCGATCGGTCTTCGCTCATGCGTCGGCTCTCTCGTCCTCGCTATCGGGATCTGGAGATGGGGCCGGCGGGGCGTAGGGATCAGAAATACCCAGGCCGGCAAGGATACTGCGCTCGAGGTTTTCCATGACCTCGGCTTCATCGTCCTCGATATGGTCGTGGCCGAGCAAATGCAAGGTGCCATGGACGACCATATGAGCGTAGTGATCGATCAGCCGCTTGTCCTGCTCCATCGCTTCGCGCTCGACCACCGGGTGACAGACCACCAGGTCTCCCAGCAGCGGCAGGTCGAGGCCGGGTGGGGCCTCGAAAGGAAAGGACAGAACGTTGGTCGGGGCATCCTTGCCACGATAGTCGCGATTGAGGGCCTGGCTTTCGTCGCTATCAACCAGGCGTATCGTCAGTTCGGCATCTTCACGGCCGGGAAAATGTTCCAGCACGGCATCGACCCAGCGTTGAAGCTGGGCCGAGTCGGGCAGCGCTTCGGCGTGGCTGGCGATCTGGCGATCGACGCAGGCGCTCATCAGTGGGCGTCTCCGTTGCTGCCATTGCTGAACTGGAGGCGATCGGCACGTTCCTGGCGGCGTTCTTCGGCGCGGGCCTCGCGGCGTGCGCGTTCCTCGGCTTCCTGGTTGGCCTCGAACAGGTCATAGGCCTCGATGATGCGCTGGACCATCGGGTGGCGGACCACATCCTTGGCGGCGAAGTGTGTGACGCCAATGCCGGCGGTGTCCTTCAGCACGTCGAGCACCTGAATCAGGCCTGAGCTCTGCCCGCGCGGCAGGTCCACCTGGGTCACGTCACCGGTGATCACCGCGGTCGAGCCAAAGCCGATACGGGTGAGGAACATCTTCATCTGTTCGCGAGTGGTGTTCTGGCTCTCGTCGAGGATGATGAAGGCGTTGTTGAGGGTTCGTCCACGCATGTAGGCCAGCGGGGCGATCTCGATCACCTGGCGCTCGATCAGCTTGGCAACCTGCTCAAAGCCGATCATTTCATACAGGGCGTCGTACAGCGGACGCAGGTAAGGATCGATCTTCTGGGCCAGGTCGCCAGGCAGGAAGCCGAGTTTCTCGCCGGCTTCCACGGCTGGGCGTACCAGCAGGATGCGGCGCACCTGCTGCTGATTGAGGGCCTCTACCGCGGCCGCCACGGCAAGATACGTCTTGCCGGTGCCCGCTGGGCCGATGCCGAAGTTGATGTCGTGCTGGCGGATGCTGGTGACGTAGCCCTGCTGGTTCAAACCGCGAGGCTTGATCAGCGTACGCGGCGTACGGATCAGCACTTCGCCGTCGCCGATCTCTTCTTCGGTCTCTTCCTCAAGGGCTTCGATACCGGATTCCTGCAGGAACAGGTGAACGCTGTCAGGGGTCAGTTCGGTAGACGCGGTCTCGCGATAGAGATGCTCCACCAGGTTGGAGGCTGCCTTGACCCGGGGGCCGGGGCCCGCCAGCTGGAACATGTTGCCGCGGTTGCGCAGGGTGACGCCGAGCCGGCTTTCGATCAGCTTCAGGTGCTCGTCGCGCTGGCCGCACAGATTGGCGAGACGGCGCGGCTCGTTGGGTTCAAGGTTGAGCGTGATGATGCGATTGGCCTGGGTCGATGGCTGGCTCAAGGCGAGAAAAATCCGTGGTTGATGACTAGAGGGTGTAAACAGTTCCGTCAGCTTACTGCCCCGGCGTAGGCCAGGGCAATGATCCGAGGCGGTGTCGATGCGTGTTGGACAGCCACCTCGGGTCGGCTGTGTATCAGTAGCGCTCGCCAGAGGCGAGTTCGCCGCGCAGTGAATTGGGCAGCGCTTCGGTGATTTCCACGTCGACAAAGTAGCCAATCAACTCGGTCGGATTGGCCGCGCGGAAGTTGACGACACGGTTGTTCTCGGTGCGGCCGGACAGCTGTCCCGGGTCACGCGGCGAGAAACCGGATACCAGCACGCGCTGGGTCGTGCCTACCATGCGACGACTGATCTGCATGGCCTGCTGGTTGATACGCTCCTGCAGAATGGCCAGGCGCTGCTTCTTGACCTCTTCTGGCGTGTCGTCCTCAAGCGCCGCTGCCGGGGTACCCGGACGGGCAGAATAGACAAAGCTGAATGAGACGTCGAAGCCGATCCGGTGAATCAGGTCCATGGTGGCTTCGAAGTCTTCTTCGGTTTCACCGGGGAAGCCGATGATGAAGTCGGAGGAGAAGCTGATGTCGGGACGCAGCGCGCGAATGCGCTCCATCTTGTCGACGTACTCCTCGACCGTGTGACCGCGCTTCATGGCCGCCAACACACGGTCGGAGCCTGCTTGCACCGGCAGGTGCAGATGGCTGACCAGTTCCGGGATGTCGGCGTATGCCTCGATCAGGCTGTCACTGAACTCCACCGGGTGGGAGGTGGTGAAGCGGATGCGGTCGATGCCATCCACTGCCGCCACGCAGGCAATCAGCTCGGCCAGGTCAATCTCGTCGCCATCGTCGTTGATGCCACGGTAGGCATTGACGTTCTGCCCCAGCAGGTTGATTTCGCGAACGCCCTGGTCGGCCAGGTGGAAGACCTCATCCATGACGGCCTCGAAGGGCCGCGAGACCTCTTCGCCGCGGGTGTAGGGCACCACGCAGAAGGTGCAGTACTTGGAGCATCCCTCCATCACCGAGACGAAGGCACTGGCACCATCGGAGCTTGGCTTGGGCAGGTGATCGAACTTCTCGATCTCGGGGAAGGTGACGTCCACCACCGAGATCTGGTTGGAGCGGCTGGCATCCAGCATGCCCGGCACGCGGTGCAGGGTCTGTGGACCAAACACCATATCCACGTGGGGAGCACGCTTGCGGATGGCATCGCCTTCCTGGCTCGCCACACAGCCGCCGACGCCGATGACCAGGTCGGGGTTCGACTGCTTGAGCTTTTTCCAGCGGCCGAGCTGGTGGAAGACCTTTTCCTGGGCCTTCTCGCGAATCGAGCAGGTGTTGAGCAGGATCACGTCTGCGTCTTGCTCGTTGTCGGTCAGCTCCATCTGATGAGATTCGCCGAGCAGGTCCGCCATGCGGGCGGAGTCATACTCGTTCATCTGGCAGCCGTGGGTCTTGATGAAGAGCTTCTTCGTCATAACGGTGGTCGGGCTCCCGGCCCGAAGTGCATCAGGCAGGCCTGGTTACGTGAATGTGGGTAATCGGGCGCGAGACTGGCGGCCGAACGGCCGTGGCGCATGGGGGCATATTATACGCACCGACCGGGGATGGGGCCAGTGGGCCCCTGTCTGCCGGCACGGCTTGGGCCGCGCTGTGGCAGGGGCTGCTCACGGGAGGCGAGAGCCCTGCGATGTGGTAGTCTTGCCTGCGAGCCAGACAGGCGGGTGATTATTTTGTGACCGTTTTGAGTCAAACCCAGGCGACGCGCCCCGGGCGCGGCGATGTCCAGCGGTTTTCCCGACAGTTGTCCACAGCTGTTGTGGAACGTTTTTCACCTCGTCGCTGTCCTGTGTCGAGTTGCCAAGAAAGCCCTTGAGAGCCTCCTTGGCAAGCATGGCACGCGCCGGCACGCCGGCCGCGCCGCACAGCGAGCGACCCTATTCTCATTGCGCGCTGTTGAGCTGGCAGGATGCCAGTGCAGCGTCACAAGCGTCGTAACCGAGCCCAGATTAGTCAGGAAAGACGGCATGAAAACGCAATTTCTCAAGACAGTGACCCTTGGCCTTGCGCTCGCCAGCAGTGCCTTGCCGGTGATGGCCCAGGACGATGGCAATGCCAGGTGGGTCACGGATGAACTGACCACCTATGTGCGCAGCGGCCCTACCGATGGCTACCGCATCGTTGGCACGCTGACGGCGGGCCAACCAGTCAGTCTGCTCGACACCTCCGGTGACTATTCACAGGTGCGCAGCTCCAGTGGCGATGTGGTGTGGGTGCCCAGCAGCGAGCTGCAGGAAACGCCCAGTGCCAGCGACCAGCTGCCTCAACTCGAATCGCGAGTGGAAGAGCTGACAGCGGAGCTCGACGGCATCAATGAAAGCTGGGAAGAACGCACCAGTACCATGACAGAGACGCTTAAGGTGCGTGAGCAGCGCATTACTGAGCTTGAGACGCGCAATCACGAGCTGGAGAGCTCCTTTGACGAGATCAGCGAGGTCAATCGGGATCTGGAAGCGCGTCTGGAGACCCGCAAGGAAGACCTGCTGATGCGCTACTTCATGTACGGTGGCGGTGTCGCCGGTGCTGGCCTGATCGTCGGTTTGATCGTTCCGCACCTGCCCCGTCGTCGCCGCAAGCGCGATCGTTGGTTCTAAGCGAGACCGCCTATGCAACAACACTGGCTGAAGCGCTGGGAGGAAGGCCGGATCGGCTTTCATCGCGATAGCGTGCACCCGGCGCTGGTACGGCACTGGCCGCTTCTCGGCGCGACACCGGGTACCAAGGTACTGGTGCCGCTGTGCGGAAAGAGCCTCGACATGCGCTGGCTAGCCGAGCATCAGCACCCGGTGCTGGGCATCGAGCTGGCCGAAGCCGCCCTGGCCCAGTTTGTGGAAGAAGGACCGGGTGAGGTGTCGCGCTATCAGCAGGACGGATTTTCCATCCAGCGCCAGGGCAGCATCGAGCTCTGGTGCGGCGATTTCTTCCACTTTCACATCGCCCAGGCGGCGGAGATTGGTGCCTTCTACGACCGGGCCGCCCTGATCGCCTTACCCGAGGCGACGCGTCAGCGCTACGCCTTCCACCTGGCGCAGTTGATTCCGCCTGGAGCACGCGGGTTGCTGGTCAGCCTGCGACGAGATGGCGAGGACGGGCCGCCCTACAACGTCAGCGATGAGGAGATTCGTCGCCTGTTCGACCCGAATTTCATCGTCACCCATCTGGAAGATGGTGAGCGTGAGGATAACGGGTTTCAGGAGTCGGTGTGGGCGCTGGTGCGGCGGGGGCCTGTCACCGACGAGCCAGCGCAGCATCGGTAGGTCGTTGCGCTAGCGCACAACGAAGGCGCTTGCCGGCCACTGGCCCGGCAAGCCTGGACCGGTAACCGGCAATGACTGGAGGGCTTAGCGAGCCAACAGCTGGCCCAGTTGGGGGTCGGCAAAGGCGCGATTGAGTCCGTCGGACAGCAGGTCCGTGACCATACGCTGGTTAGTCGCCTTGTCAGGTTTTACCGCGTAGCTCTGCACGCGTCGTGAGGTGTAGGTGCCGGTGTAGGTTTGACCATCGTTGGTGGCCACCGCTTCGATCACGCTCTCCAGGCGAGCTTCGTCTACCAGTGGCTGGCTCTGGCCGCGCTGGTAGCTGAGCTGCTTCAGCGTCAGGGTCAGGGTGGGTCGTCCCGGGGCCGGTTCAGCGGTAGGGGCGAAGCCCATGTCGCGCACGGCGCGTTCCGCCTCGGCTTGCAGCCGCGGCACGATCTCATGGGGGCTGACGGTGATGGTCGCCGTCGAGCTGGCGCTGCCGGTTCGGGTGCCGAGCACGTCGGAAGGACGGTCATCGGCGGCAATCACGGTTACTGCCTGGCCAGAGCCGGACGCGGGAACGGCCACGCTGCGCTGGGGATCAGGCTGAAGCTGGTGGGGGCTGGAGCAGGCGGCAAGGGCAAGCAGCATGGCCATGCCAGCTGCGCCCTTCAACAGGCGACGAAGCATAGGGGTGAACTCCTTGTCATGGTATCTGAAAGTCGCAAAAACGCGTCGGCCGGTCACGCCGCTGCAGCAGCAGCGTGTGTCCGGGCTGCGCGATGATACGCCTATCAGAAGGGCAAGCGCAGGGAAAAGTTCCTCTAAGGCGCCTGATGGCGTCAGGCGCTCACCTGCTGCGGGCGCACCTGGGTGCCAGGGGCCTCCTGGGCGTCGGGATAGTGATGCCAGCGTCTGGGCAGGGCATGCACGCGCATGCCGCGCTTGAGGGACAGGCGCTCGGCGTCCTGGTGGCTTAGTGTGGCCATCCACGACTCGCTCATCCAATCGGCACTGAGCTCTACACGGACTTCTGCACCCACCGGCACAATCGACATCACGCTGGCAGGCAGGTGGGCATCCGCCTGTGCCTGCAGGGCCACCTGAACCTCGTGGGGACGCAGCAGCAGTTCTTGGCGTCCGTCCTCGAGGTCGACCGCCAGGCGCGCATCACCGCAGGTCAGCACGCCGTCCTGGACGACTCCCTCCAGATGATTGACGTCGCCGAGGAATTCGAACACGAAACGATTGCGGGGTGCCCGATAGAGCGTATCCGGGGTGTCGATCTGCTCGATCCGTCCATTGCTCATCACCACCACGCGGTCGGACAACTCCAGCGCTTCTTCCTGGTCATGGGTCACGAAGACGCTGGTAAAGCCGAGCTCATCGTGCAGGTGCCTCAGCCAACGGCGCAATTCCTGACGAACTTTGGCATCCAGCGCACCGAAGGGTTCGTCCAGCAGCAGGACTTCCGGCTTGAGCGCCAGGGCGCGAGCCAGAGAGACACGCTGCTGCTGGCCACCGGACAGCTGCGCGGGAAACCGCTCTGCCAGGTGCGACAGCTGGACCATCTCCAGCAGCTGCATCACCCGGGAGCGAATCTCGGCACTGGAGGGGCGCTCGGCGCGGGGCAGAACGGTCAGGCCGAAGGCGACGTTGTCGAAAACGCTCATGTGGCGGAACAGCGCGTAGTGCTGGAACACGAAGCCGATGCGGCGATCGCGCACATGGACCTGGGTGACATCGTGCTCGCCGAACAGGATGCGGCAGTCTCGATGGTCATCGGGGGTCTCGAGGCCGGCAATGATCCGAAGCAACGTGGTCTTGCCGGAGCCAGACGGGCCGAGCAGGCCGATCAGCTCACCGCTGCGGATCTCCAGGTCGATAGGAGACAGCGCCTGGGAGCGTCCAAAGTGCTTCTGGATGTGGCGCAGATGAATGCTCATGTCAGGGCCTCCCGGCGCGTGGCGCGCCATTCAAGCATGGCCTTGGCGGCCAGGGTGAGAAGGGCAATCAGGGCTAGCAGGGCGGCGCTGGCGAAGGCGCCTACCGTGTTGTAATCCTGGTACAACAGCTCTACGTGAAGCGGCAGGGTGTTGGTTTCACCGCGGATGGCGCCAGACACCACCGATACCGCACCGAATTCACCGACCGCCCTGGCATTGGTCAGAATCACGCCGTAGAGCAACGCCCAGCGAATGTTGGGCAGGGTCACCCGGCGGAACAGGGTGAAGCCTCTGGCGCCCAGTGTGACGGCGGCTTCCTCCTCACGGGAACCCTGTGCCTGCATCAGCGGAATCAGTTCCCGCGCGACGAAGGGGCAGGTGACAAAGATGGTGACCATCAGGATGCCAGGCCAGGCAAACATCAGCTGAATGTCGTGGGCATCCAGCCACCCGCCGATCCAGCCGTTGCGACCGTACAGCAGCAAGTAGACCAGGCCAGCCACCACGGGGGAGATGGCAAAGGGAATGTCGATCAGTGTCTGCAGCAAACGGCGTCCCGGGAAGGCAAACCGGGTGACCAGCCACGCCAGCATCACCCCGAAGACGAGGTTGATCGGAATCGTCAGCAGGGTGACGAACAGCGTCAGGCCGATCGCTGCCAGGGTGTACTGGTCTGTCAGGTTGGCGATGAAGGGACCGACCCCCTCGGCCAGTGCCTGGGCAAAGATGGCGACCAGGGGCAGCAGCAGGAACAGTGCCGACAGGCCCACGGCCACCGCGATGAGGCTGCGTCTGAGCCATGGTGCATCACCGATACGTTGCATCAGCCACGTCCTCCATGCAGGCGGCGGATAAAGCGGCCTTGCCACAGGTTGATCGCCAGCAGCAGCAGCAGCGAGGTCAGCAGCACCACGGAGGCAATCGCGGAGGCACCGACGTAGTCATATTCCTGCAGCTTGACGAAGATCATCAGCGAGGTGATTTCCGTCTCGTAAGGCATGTTGCCGGCGATAAAGATGACGGCGCCGAATTCGCCGAGCGAGCGCACAAAGGCAAGGCCGGTGCCGGTCACCAGGGCGGGCCACAGGTGCGGCAGGATCACCCGACGAAAGGCGACGCCATCTCTTGCTCCCAGGCTCATGGCGGCCTCGTCGATTTCGCTGGGCAGATCCTCGAGCACTGGCTGCACGGTCCGCACCACGAAGGGGATACTGGTAAACGCCATGGCCAGGGCGATGCCGACCCAGGTGTAGGACACCTGCCAGCCCAGCGGCTCCAGCAGCTGGCCCATCCAGCCCTTGGAGGAGTAGAGCGTCGCCAGGGTGATGCCGGCCACTGCGGTGGGCAGGGCAAAGGGCAGGTCCATCAGCGCGTCCAACAGACGCTTGCCGGGGAAGTCATAGCGCACCAGCACCCAGGCCATGAGCAGGCCAAAGACGGCATTGATCAGTGCCGCGACGAAGGCGCCGCCGATGGTGGTGACGTAGCTGGCCACGACCCGTGGTTCGGTGATGATGAACCAGTATTCGGAAAGGGACAGCCCCTTCAACTGGCCCACCAGGCCGGTCAACGGCAGCAGCAGCACCAGTGAGACAAAGGTCAGGCTGATGCCCAATGACAGGCCGAAGCCCGGCAGCACATGGCGCCGGGCTTTGCGGGCTAAGGGCAGGGAAATGGCCTTCAGCATGGGGGCAATGGTTAACCTTGACGTTTAACGGCGCTGCAGCTGGTCCAGCTCGCCGCCGCTCTTGAAGTGGGTGTCCATGGCATTGTCCCAGCCGCCAAACACGTCCTTGACCTCGAACAGCTCGGTGGCAGGGAAACGGTCTGCGAACTCTTCCTTCACCGCCTCGTCATGCACGCGATAGTTGAAGCCAGCCAGCTGGCGCTGGGCCTCCTCGGTGTAGAGGTATTCCAGGTAGGCACGAGCCAGGTCCAGGTTGCCGTTGCGCTCGGCGTTCTCCTCGACCACGGCCACCGGGAATTCTGCCAGGATGCTGACAGGCGGGACGATCACGTCGTATTCATCGCTGCCGTATTCGTCACGGATGTTGTTGACCTCAGACTCGAAGCTGATCAGCACGTCACCAATGCCGCGCTCGATAAAGCTGGTGGTCGCGCCGCGGCCGCCGGTATCGAACACCTTGACGTTGCCGAGGAAGTCGCTCATGAACTGGCGAACCTGATCTTCGTCACCGTCGAAATTACGTTCGGCCGAACCCCAGGCAGCCAGATAGGTGTAGCGGCCGTTGCCGGAGGTCTTGGGGTTGGGGAACACCAGCTCGACGCCCTCGGCTGCCAGATCTTCCCAGGTCTCGATGCCCTTGGGGTTGCCCTTGCGGACCAGGAAGGCGGTGGTCGAGTAGTAGGGGGATGCGTTGTTGGGCAGCTGGCTCTGCCAGTCTTCCGCGACCAGGCCTGCATCCGCCAGGACCTGAACGTCGGTGACCTGGTTGTAGGTCACGACATCGGCCTTGAGACCCTGCAGGATGGCACGTGCCTGAGCGGATGAGCCGCCGTGGGACTGCTTGATCGTCAGGGTGTCGTCGTGCTCGGCCTGCCAGTGTTCCTGGAAGGCTGGGTTGATGGCGGCAAACAGCTCGCGCGCGATGTCATAGGAAGAGTTGAGCAGCTCCTTGTCCTCGGCCATTACCGGCGAGGCCATGGTGCCACCAAGGCCTGTAGCCAGGGCGAGGGACAGGGCGGTACGGCGAAGGATCGGGGACAGCTTCATGTCAGGCTTCCTTGACGTCAGAGAATGTCGCGAGTCCTTCGAGAGCCGTTCGATAATGCTTGGCGAGGACTGCGAGAGGGTGCGCGAGGTTTGCGCCAGTGCCGTGCCCGGGGATGCAAGAGCGTTGCATGAACTCCGGGAACGATACGCAGGCTAAACCTAAATTTTGGTAATGACAATCCTTCTGCTTAAAACGTTTGGCTATATAAGGCGATGAGATGTGAATAGGTTGCAAGCCATGACGGCGCTGTTGCGGCGAAGGATGTCATTGGTTAACGCTGCCCTGCCACGGCCCAGCTGCTAGAATGCGATTTTCGTCAGGTGGCGGCACCCTTGACCGCTGTGCGGCGCCGCTCGCTTTTTGTCTCTTGCCAGCAGGGATGTCATGAACGATTTTCTGATTGCGCCTTCCATTCTGTCCGCCGATTTCGCCCGGCTGGGGGAGGAGGTGGACAATGTGCTTGCCTCCGGCGCCGATATTGTCCATTTCGATGTCATGGACAATCACTATGTGCCCAATCTGACCATTGGCCCCATGGTCTGTGAGGCCCTGCGCAAGCATGGCGTCACTGCCCCGATCGATGCACACCTGATGGTCAAGCCGGTGGATCGCCTGATTGGCGACTTTATCGACGCCGGTGCCACCTACATCACCTTCCACCCGGAAGCCTCGGAGCACATCGATCGGTCGCTGCAGCTGATACGTGACGGTGGTTGCAAGGCTGGCCTGGTGTTCAACCCGGCGACGCCGTTGTCCTACCTTGATTATGTGATGGACAAGGTCGACATGGTGCTGTTGATGAGCGTCAACCCCGGCTTCGGCGGTCAGTCCTTCATTCCCGCGACACTCGATAAGCTGCGCCAGGCGCGTCAGCGGATTGATGCCAGTGGTCGTAACATTCGCCTGGAGGTCGATGGCGGCGTCAAGGTCGACAATATTGCCGAGATCGCCCGCGCCGGTGCCGATACCTTTGTGGCTGGCTCGGCGATCTTTGGCGCCCAGCGTAGCGACGACCCTCACGGCTATGACAGTGTCCTCGCCGATTTCCGGGCACAGCTGGCCGGTACGCGTTGAGCGCTGAAGCGGACTATTCTGGCTCAGGGCGGGCTGGCTCTGACGGGGCTGACCCTGACGGGACTGACCCTGCCCAGCTCGACCCGACGCAGCGTGACTCGAGCGGGGACGAAGCAGGCAGCCAGGCCGGCGTGCCGCAGACGTCCGCACGCTGGTACCTGTACGTGGTGGAGACGGCCGCTGGTGCCCTTTACACCGGTATCACCACGGATGTCCCCAGGCGACTGGAGCAACATCGCAGCGGCAAGGGAGCCAAGGCGCTGCGAGGCAAGGGCCCCCTGACCCTTCGCCATCACGAGGTGGTGGGTTCGCGCAGTGAGGCGAGCCGCCTGGAAGCTGCCGTAAAGCGCATGACGGTGCGCAGCAAACGACAGTGGCTGACGGCCCGGCGGGACAGCGGTTTGCCCGTCCTGCCGGCGGAACAGGCCCAGCAGCCACCCCCATAACGAAGAAAATGCCAAGCAAGGAGAGGGATATGGACGTTCTGGATAAGCTCAATGTGGATGCTCTGGTGGCATTTGCCTCCACCACAGGGCTGCAATTTCTGATCAACCTGGTCGCCGCTGCGGCGATCTTTATCATTGGCCGTTGGGTGGCCAAGGCGGTACACCGCGTTGTTATCAAGGGTATGGAGCGGGCGAACGTCGAGCCGCTGCTGATCAAGTTCCTTGGCAATATCCTGTACGCCTTGCTGCTGATCTTTGTGGTGCTGGCAGCGATCAGCCGCATTGGTATTCAGACGGCGTCACTGATTGCGGTGATCGGTGCAGCAGGCCTGGCGGTCGGCCTGGCATTGCAGGGGTCATTGGCCAACTTCGCCGCGGGAGTGATGGTGATCATCTTCCGTCCCTACCGCATCGGTGACTATGTGGAGGCAGGCGGCGTCAGCGGCACGGTGGAAGATGTGCAGATCATCAGCACCGAGCTCAGCACCCCTGACAATCGCAAGATCATCGTCCCCAATGGCCAGATGATGAGTGGTGCCGTGGTCAACTACTCGGCCCATGCCACACGTCGTGTAGACCTGGCGGTGGGTGTCGGCTACGACGACAATATCGATACCGTTCGCCGTGTGCTGGAAAGCGTGGTGGCCGACGATCCTCGCGTGTTGAGTGAGCCCAAGCCCAATATCCGCATGAATGCGATGGGGGACTCCTCCATTACCTGGATTGTGCGTCCCTGGGTCCAGGCTTCCGATTACTGGAGCGTCTACTGGGAAATGACCGAGGAGATCAAGCGCCGCTTTGACCGCGAGGGCATCAGTATTCCGTTCCCCCAGCGCGATGTGCATCTCTATCATCACGCCAAGGAAGAGAGCCAGGCCAACGGCTAAACTCGCCGTTTATTGACCTGTTGCCAAAAAAGGCTGCCTTCCCGGGCAGCCTTTTTTTCTGGAGTGCGCCAGGCATGGCGCCTGGCACACCAAGGCCCAGGATCAGTGCAGCTTGAGGCGTGGTTTCAAGAACCGGTTGAGACCATCGACCACTACCATCATGGCGGTCTTGATGGAGCCATGAATGGTGCGCTGGTGCATCCGGTACAGCGACGCATAGAAGAAACGTGCCAGGTTGCCTTCGATAAACAGGCTGCGAGCGGAAGCGGCCCGCATGAGGCTGCCGATGGCATCGAAGTGTGCCAGGGAGATCAGCGACCCTCTGTCACGGAACACGAACTCCTTCAGTGGCTTGTCGTCGATCACGGCGCACAGGTTCTTGTACAGGACGCTGGCTTGCTGGTGGGCGGCCTGAGCCCGTGGCGGTACCACCTTGCCGTCTGGCTGGGGACAGCTGGCACAGTCACCGAAGGCGAAGATGTGCGGGTCATCAATGCTCTGCATGGTCGCGGCTACCTTGATGCGATGGTTGCGCTCTGTCTGCAGGCCCAGCTCCGAAAGAAAGGCGGGGGCCTTGATGCCGGCGGCCCATACGCCGAGGTCGATGTCGATGCGCTCATCATCCGAGGTGGTGATCGCATGTTCGTCGACCTTGGTCACGCGGGTATCCACATGGACCTTGACGCCGAGTTTCTCCAGCTCCTTGTGCACGGCCTGACTGATGCGGTCCGGCAGGGCCGGCAGGATCTTGGGTGCCGCCTCGATCACATGTACCCGCAGATGCTCACGGCCGAGCTCGGTGAATCCGTAGCTCTTGAGCATTCGTGATGCATCATGCAGCTCAGCGGCGAGCTCGACCCCGGTGGCCCCGGCACCGATGATACCGACGGTGATGCAGGGCGGTTCATCGTTTGTCATCCGGGTGCTGTAACGCATGAAGGTATTGAGCAGCGCCTGACGGAAGCCTTCTGCCTGGGCCGGACTGTCGAGAAAATGGCAGTGGTCGGCGACGCCCTCGGTACCGAAGTCATTGCTGACGCTGCCAACGGCCATGACCATGTAGTCATAGGACAGGCGCCTGGCAGGCAGGATTTCGTGTCCATCGTCGTCAATGATGGCTGCCAGGGTCAGGGTTCTAGTGTCTCGGTCGAGATCGCACAATGTACCGCGCTGGAAACGGTAGCCGTTACTGGCGGAATGGGCCTGGTAGGAAATCTCGTCCTGGCCGGAGTCGAGCACGCCGGTGGCGACCTCGTGCAGCAGAGGCTTCCAGATGTGCGTGGAATTGCGGTCCACCAGCACCACGTCCGCCTTGCCTTTCTTGCCCAGGCGTCTGCCCAGGCGGGTGACGAGTTCCAGGCCGCCGGCGCCACCGCCGACAACAACAATGGTGGGTTTGCTCATTGCAGAGCTCCATAAAGGGGAGGGGAGCGCCATCATAGGCAGATAAGTGCTTGGCTGACCACGGTGGTTGCGCCAGAATGTGCGCCTCGCATGTACATTCCGTTTTCTGCATAGTGAAGGGGATCGTGCAGGGGACGGTGCAGGGCATAGAGCAGGGCATAGAGCAGGGGATAGTGCAGGGACATGGTGAACGACGGTTGGAAAATGCCTGTGGGCGAGGCCCTGGATGGGTCACAGTTGGTGGCCTTTGACCTGGATGGCACTCTTATCGACTCAGTGCCTGACCTGGCCGCGGCGGTCGATGCCGCGTTGCTCGACGTGGACCTGCCCGTGGCAGGTGAGGCGCGCGTGAGAGACTGGGTGGGCAATGGGTCATGGTCGTTGCTGGAGCGGGCGCTGACAGATGCCTTGGGCGAGGCCCCCAGTGAGGTGTTGTGCAAGACCGCCCACGAGCGCTTCCTCGAGCACTATCACCGGCACCCCTGCGTGCATACCCGCCTCTATCCGGGGGTCGAGACCGCCTTGTCTCAGCTGTTTCGCCGAGGCTTGATCCTGTGCCTCGTCACCAACAAGCCCGAAGCGTTCATTGGTCCCATTCTCGAGCACCTGTCGATCGACGGCTACTTCACGGTGTGCCTGGGAGGCGACACTCTCCCTCGTAAGAAGCCGGACCCCATGCCGCTCAGGCACCTGTGCCAGCAATTCGACGTCAGTCCTTCGCAGTGTGTGATGGTGGGCGATTCACGCCATGACATTCAGGCCGGCAAGGCCGCTGGGTATCGGACCATTGCGGTGCCCTATGGCTATAATCACGGCGAACCTGTCAGCCTCAGCGAGCCCGATCTGATAGTTGAATCGCTTGACCAACTCGTTTAGGGTTTTTCGGCATGACGCTATGTCATGGCGTTATGCCGATAGGCTCTGGCTATAGCCAGGACGACCTCGCCGAGGCGGAGTCGTGTTGCCTTTTCACCCCCTGACTTGCTGCGATGGATTGCCCATGGCCCAGCCTTTTTCTTCCTTGATGACCCTCCCGCACTGCTCGATGTCGGCGACACCGGCGCGTTGCGGTTGGCGATGGTGACGCTGGACCCTCTGTCACCCACTTTTTCATTGAGGACCTGGGCATGATGACCCCCGAGCGTTTTGCTGAGCTGGCCGACGCTGGCTATAACCGTATTCCCGTTACCCGTGAGCTGATGGCCGATCTGGACACGCCGTTGTCCACCTACCTGAAACTGGCCGATCAGCCCTGGACCTTCCTGCTCGAATCCGTCACTGGCGGCGAAAAGTGGGGGCGTTACTCGATCATTGGCCTGCCCTGTCGTGAGCGCATCGAAGTGCGCGGCCATCTGGTCAAGCACATCGTCGATGGTGAAGCGTCCGGGCTCACCGAGGCCGAAGATCCGCTAGCCTGGATCGAAGAGTTCCAGAGCCGCTTCAAGGTGCCGGTGCTGGATGACCAGCCGATCTTTGACGGTGGTCTGGTGGGCTATTTCGGCTACGACACCATCCGTTACATCGAACCCCGCCTCGCCGGCGTCGAGAAGGATGATCCCATCGGCGTGCCGGATATTCTGCTGATGGTGTGCGATGAGCTGGTCGTGTTCGACAACCTTTATGGGCGCTTGACCCTGTGGACCCACGCTGACCCGGCGACGCCTTCCGCCTATAGCGCCGCGCTGTCACGACTGGAAGCGCTGGAGGAGTCACTGCGCAGCCCGCTGGCGCTGCCTTCCCGGCTGCCCGGCCAGGCTCGACCGCAGGTCGAGGAGGGGCACTTTACCTCTGGGTTCACGGAAGAAGGGTTCAAGGCCGCCGTGGAGAAGATCAAGGACTATGTGCTGGCCGGAGACGTGATGCAGTGCGTGCCGTCCCAGCGTATGTCCATCGACTTCGAGGCAGAGCCGCTGGATCTGTATCGTGCCCTCAGAAGCCTGAATCCGTCGCCCTACATGTTCTTCTTCAATCTTGATGATCACCATGTGGTGGGCGCCTCGCCGGAGATCCTGACGCGGCTGGAAGATGGCATGGTGACCGTGCGCCCGATCGCCGGGACCCGTGTGCGCGGCAAGACCGAGGCCGAGGACAAGGCGCTGGAAGAGGACCTGCTGGCAGACCCCAAGGAAGTCGCCGAGCATCTGATGCTGATCGATCTGGGGCGCAATGACGTGGGCCGCATCTCCGAGACCGGTAGCGTCGAAGTGACCGACCAGATGGCCATCGAGCGTTACTCGCACGTCATGCACATCGTCTCCAACGTGACCGGCAAGTTGAAGCCTGGCTACAGTGCCATGGATGTCCTGCGTGCCACCTTCCCAGCGGGTACCTTGTCCGGCGCGCCGAAGATTCGTGCCATGGAGATCATCGACGAGGTCGAGCCGGTGAAGCGCGGCGTCTACTCCGGGGCGGTGGGCTACCTGTCCTGGCACGGCAACATGGATACCGCCATCGCCATTCGCACGGCAGTGATCAAGGATGGCCAGCTGCACGTGCAGTGCGGCGCAGGCGTGGTGGCGGACTCGGTTCCCCAGTCGGAATGGGACGAGACGCTGAACAAGGGCCGTGCCCTGTTCCGCGCCGTCGCCATGGCCGAGCAGGGTCTCGACAAGCCGGGTGGGCGCAGCCGCTGAAGGCAGTCGGCAGACGCGCCAGGCTTGACAGTCCTGAGGTCGACACACACTATAAGCCCATGATGAATATGAATCCGACAACATCCCGTGATCGCCAGCAGTGGTGGCGCCCCTTCAACTGAAGAGGGCGGAAGACCCCGTGCCAGCCAACGGGATGTCGTGACAGCAGAAGTGCCGCCCATGAGGCGGCATTTTTGTGTGGTTCATCTCAATGGGTGAAGCCAAATTTTGATTCTGGAGCCAACATGATCTTGATGCTCGATAACTACGATAGCTTCACCTACAACATCGTGCAGTACCTGGGGGAGCTGGGAGCCGAGGTGGTGACGCGGCGTAATGACACCATCAGCCTGGATGAGATCGAGGCCATGGCACCGAGTCATATTGTGGTGTCGCCGGGACCCTGTACCCCCAACGAGGCGGGTATCTCGCTGGACCTGATTCGCCACTTCGCCGGCAAGCTTCCGCTGCTGGGTGTCTGCCTGGGACATCAGGCCATTGGCCAGGTGTTCGGTGGCAAGGTGGTGCGAGCGCCCCAAGTCATGCATGGCAAGACCTCTGACATTCGCCACTCTGGCCAGGGCGTGTTCAAGGGACTGGATGACCCCCTGTCGGTCACGCGCTATCACTCCCTGGTGGTCGAGAGAGAAAGCTTGCCCGAGTGCCTGGAAGTGACCGCCTGGACCGATACGGACGACGTGACGCCAGGCTTGATCATGGGCTTGCGTCACAAGGAGCTGCCCATCGAAGGCGTCCAGTTCCACCCGGAGTCGATCCTGTCCCGACAAGGCCACGAAATGCTGGCCAACTTCCTTGAGCGCCACTGAACCGATCAGGAGACTAGCATGCAGATGACCAATGCCATCGCGGCGGTGATGCGCCGGGAAAATCTCGGCCGCGAGCAGGCCTACGCAGTGATGAATACCATCATGACCGGTGAAGCGACCGACGCTCAGGTCGCCGCCTTTCTGATGGGCATGGCCATGAAAGGGGAGACCGCTGAAGAGATCACTGGCTGCGCCCAGGTGATGCGCGATCTGATGACCCCGGTCCGCTTGTCCTGCGAAAACGTGGTGGACATCGTCGGTACCGGCGGGGATGGGGCAAACCTGTTCAACGTCTCCACCGCGTCCAGTTTTGTGGCGGCCGCTGCCGGGGCCCATGTGGCCAAACACGGCAATCGCGGCGTGTCCTCGTCCTCCGGCAGCGCAGACCTGTTTCAGGTGGCGGGCATTGGCCTTGATCTGGATGCTGAGCAAGTGGGCCGCTGTATCGAGGAAGTGGGTGTTGGCTTCATGTTCGCGCCGAACCACCACCCGGCCATGCGTCATGCGATCGGGCCGCGTCGTGAGATGGGGGTGCGCACGCTGTTCAATATCCTGGGTCCGCTGACCAATCCGGCTGGGGCGCCCAATCAGTTGTTGGGGGTATACCATCCGGATCTGCTCGAGCTGATGGTCGACGTACTGAGGAAGCTGGGTAGCCACCACGTTCTGGTGGCCCACGCCGAGGATGGACTGGATGAAATCTCTCTGGCCGCGCCGACCCGGATTGCCGAGCTCAAGGATGGTGAGATTCATCGCTACACCCTGACCCCGGAAGACGTGGGCATCGAACGACAGTCCCTGGATTCGCTGAAGGTCAGTAGTGCCGAGGATAGCCTGCGCCTGGTGGAAAAGGCGCTGACCGGTGAAGGGCCCGCCGCTGATATTGTCGCGCTCAATGCCGGTGCTGCCTTGTACGCCGCCGACGTGGCGGACTCCCTCAAGGAAGGGGTGCTGATGGCCCAGGATGCCCAAGGGACGCGGCTGGCGCTGGAAAAAATGAAGGAGCTGGCGCACTTCACGCGAGTCTTCGCGCAGTGACCGCGACGGCTTGGACGTCAGTGACGACTGTTTTGACGCCGTAATGGCATGCCCGCAGGGGCCGCAAGGAGAATCACAACATGGCCAATGCCACCCCGACGATCCTCGAGAAGATTCTCGAGCGCAAGGATGAAGAAGTTGCCAGCAGGCGCCAACAGGTGAGTGAGCAGGCGCTGCTCGAGCGGGCTCGCGAGCAGGATGCGCCGCGGGGCTTCGTGCGCGCGCTGGCGGAGCGCATCCGTGAAGGCGATCCCGCGGTGATTGCCGAGATCAAGAAGGCATCGCCATCGAAGGGACTGATCCGCGAGGACTTTCGTCCCGCCGAGATTGCCGAGCAGTACGCTCGTGGAGGCGCTGCATGTCTCTCCGTGCTGACTGATGCAGACTTCTTCCAGGGACACGAGGACTACCTGGTGGCGGCCAGGGCCGCTTGCGATCTGCCGGTGATCCGCAAGGATTTCATTGTGCATGGCTATCAGGTCAGCGAGGCCAGGGCCATCGGAGCCGACTGTATCCTGCTGATCGTTGCTGCGCTGGACGACGTGAAGATGCAGGACCTTCACCAGCAGGCCGGTGAGCTGGGCATGGACGTGCTGGTGGAAGTCCATGATGCCCATGAACTCGAGCGGGCACTGGCACTTAACCTGGCGTTAGTGGGGATCAACAACCGCGACCTGCACACCTTCAACACGCGGCTCGAGACGACCCTGGACCTGCTGCCGCGGATTCCGCCGAATGTCACCGTCATCACCGAGTCGGGAATTCACGATCGCCATGACGTGCTGCGCATGCGTGAGCATGACGTCAACGGCTTCCTCGTGGGCGAGGCCTTCATGCGTGAGGAGGAGCCTGGGGAGGCGCTGAGGCGGCTATTCTTCTGACGCTCGTCCGAGCGCACTAGACTTTGTCCGCTGGGGTATTTGCCCCACCAGCAGGTGGCCCGCATGTCTTCCCATATGACTTGGGCCGGTCGTTTGACCGGCCCAAGACGTTTTCAGGCGAGAGACGTTTTAAGGCAAGGGGCGTTTTAAGGCGAGAGACGTCTTAGGGCGAAAGGTGGCCTCAGGCAAGAGGCAGCTGGCTCAGGTGATGTCGCCACCGGGCATGACCAGCCGGATGACATGATCGCCCTTGCGCGGGCTGAGCGGTGCATCCGCACTGGCAATCCTCGGTCGCCCCGACGAGCCGATGCAGATGAGGGGCGCTGTACGGGTGCCGGGTGCGCCGATGGGGGGCGCCGCCTTCACGCCCGAAGGCCTCAGCACCTGGCGATGGCGTGGGGTTTCCGTCAGTTTCTCGACCTCGAAGCGGGCGCCTCGCTCGACCAGGCTGGATAGCTGGGCAAAGGTCATCTCCCTGCCGAACAGGTAGGGCACGTGTTCAATGGCAGTGGCATGCTGGCGTCTGGCCTGGCGGCCCAGGTTGACCGCCAGGCGAAACACCTGGCCCTGGCCGAGCAGGTGCTCGAAGTGCAGTGCCGCCAGGTCGTTGAGCTCGCGGTAGGGAGACAGCGGCACGAGGTAGCCGATGCCGGTCAGCTCCATGTGCTGGGAGGCGTGTTCCGACAGCGGATCACCGTAATAGGCGGACAGCTTTTCGGCGCGCGCCGCTTGCACGGCATCCCAGCTTGAGTCGGTCAGCAGTACGCCAAGGCCTGCCTGGCGCAGGCAGTGTGCCATCTGGCGGGCCACCGGGTTGGCGCCAATGATCAGTACGCCATGGGCGGAAGGGCGGCGCACCTTGAGCCAGTCTCCCACCGGTCGAGCGAGCAGGCTCTGTGACACCACTGTTGCGATGATGACCAGAAAGGTCACCGGCACCAGCCGATCGGCGCCGGGCACTCCGATCTCTTCGAGACGCAGGGCGAATAGCGATGCCACGGCGGCGGCGACGATACCGCGAGGAGCAATGAACGCCAGCAAGCCTTTCTCGCGCCAGTCCAGGCCGCTGCCAATAGTGCATAACCATACCGCCAACGGACGGACCAGCAGCAGCAACACCGCCAGGAAGGCCCAGGCAGGCCATCCCAGCAATGCCAGCTGCTCCACGGTCAGGCGCGCTGCCAGCAGAATGAACAGGCCAGAGATCAGCAGGACTGACAGCGTCTCCTTGAACTCGATGATCGGCCGTGTCGGCACCCCGCGCATGTTGGCAAGCCAGGCCCCCATCACGGTAACGGTCAGCAGCCCCGATTCATGGAACAGGGCGTTGGATACCGTGAAGAGCCCCAGCATGGTCATCAGAGTGCCAAAGCTGTGCAGGCGCTGTGGCAGCAAGTGCTGGCGCAGCACCTGGCCCCACAGGTAGCCGCCGGCCACACCGAGCCCGAAACCGACCAGCGCCGTCTGGGCGAACAGCGCCAAGGTATGCGGTAGCGCCTGGGTGCCGGAACCCAGTGCCACGAATTCATACACCAGTACGGCACCTATGGCGCCCACCGGGTCGATCAGAATACCTTCCCAGCGCAGGATCTGGGTCAGGTGCTCACGGGCCCGCAGCGTCTGCAGTAGCGGCAGGATGACCGTCGGTCCCGTCACGACCAGCAGCGCACCAAGCAGACTCGCCATCTCCCAGCTCAGCTGCAACAGCCAGTGTGCCGCCAATGCACCACACAGCGCAGTGATCAGGGCGCCCCAGGTCACCAGTCGTCGCACCGTGCGGCCATGGCCGCCGAGCTCGCGAAAGTTCAGGGTCAGGCTGCCTTCGAACAGGATCACCGCCACCGCCAGCGACACCAGCGGAAACAGCAGGTCGCCGAACAGCGCGTCGGGGTCCAGCAGGCCCGTGACAGGGCCGGCGGCGATGCCTGCAATCAACAGGGTCAGGATGGCGGGGACCTTGAGACGCCAGGCCAGCCACTGTGACCCCAGTGCCAGCAGGCCCACGCTGGCCAAGGTGAGTCCGGCATGCTCCATGATCGGTTGACTCCGAAAAGAGAAAAGCCGCGCAGACTAGCGGCGCGGCGTCCATCATGCAATGCATTCGCCTTATAGACGTCAACGATGGTCTGACTGTTGCTCGATGGGAGCCACCGCATCTCGCTGCCACGGATTCTCTCTGCTCCCGGGGCAGCGCCTCAGCTGGCGCGGCGCAGGGCCTCCAGCAGAGCCTGCAGCGGGTGGGGCAACTGCAGGTCCGAGAAACGCTTGGTCTGGCTGCGGCAGGAATAGCCGGTGGCCAGCAGTCGCCCCTGGGCGCCATGTTGCTGCACGACGGGCTCCCACGACTGAGCATAGATGGTGCGTGACGTCGCCAGGTTGCGTGCTTCATGGCCGTAGGTGCCGGACATGCCACAGCAGCCGGATGCCAGCGGTGCCAGGTCCAGCCCGAAGCGCTCGAACAGCTGTTGCCAGGCCTTGGGGCTGCCGGGCGCCTGGGTCTTCTCGGTGCAGTGCGACAGCAGCTGGAAGGGCGCCTCCTGGCTCAGGTCCAGTCCGCTGGGGACCAGGCCATTGCCCAGGCTGAGCAACCATTCCTGCAGCATCAGCACCTCGGGAACCGCGTCCGATCCCAGTGTCTTCACGTACTCCTGGCGGTAGGTCAGGGTCATGGCGGGGTCGATGCCGACCAAGGCGACGCCACTGCTGGCCAGCGCCCTGAGTTCCCGAGCACGGCGTCGGGCGGTGCGCTCGAAGGCACCCAGGAAACCCTGCACATGGAGCGGCTTGCCGTTGGGCTTGAAGGGCGCCACGAAGACGCGGATATCCAGTCGTGACAGTAGCTCCACCACATCGGCGACCAGCCTGGCTTCGAAGTGGCTGGTAAAGGCGTCCTGTACCAGGATCACACTGCGTGCCTTCTGGCGCTCGCTCAGCCGGCCAAGGGTCAACGGCGTAGCCTGTGGCACGCCCCAGGCCTTGAGCTGCTTGCAAAGGCGTGCTTGCGACAGGCGCGGACTGTCGACCATGCCCAAGCCATCTCGCAGCAGCCGATCCACCAGTCGATGGTTCAGCGCGGCGTTATAGGCGGGCGCCAAGGGAGCCAGTGCCGGCAGCATGAACTCCAGTCCGCCGATCAGGTAGTCCCGTAGCGGACGCAGATAGCGACCGTGATAGACCTCGAGAAACTGCGAACGGAAGGCGGGGACATTGACCTTGACCGGACATTGGCCAGCACAGGACTTGCAGGCCAGGCAGCCGGCCATGGCGTCGTAGACCTGGTGGGAGAAATCGTCCTTGCCGCGCAGACTGTTGCGCGCCCGTCCAGGCAGGTGCTTGAGCCATCCCAGCAGCGTTTCTTCTCTCTTGCGTTGCGCTTCCTCGACCACATCGATGCCGGCCTGGCCCTGCAGGCGCAGCCACTCGCGCATCAGGCTGGCTCGCCCCTTGGGGGAGTGCACCCGGTCCCGCGTGGCTTTCCAGGACGGGCACATGGCGTCATTAGGGTCATAGTTGTAGCAGGCGCCGTTGCCGTTGCAGTAGACCGCATCTGCGTGGGCCTGCCAGACCCGCTCATCGATCTGGCGATCGAAGTCCCCACGCATGGGCACCTTGTCAATCGCCAGCAGGCCCGGATCGGTGGCCGTTACCCTGGTGTCGCTGCTGGAGTCGTCGACGCGGTCAGCTACGAGAGGCGTGGCAATCTTGCCGGGGTTGAGCTGGTTGTGGGGATCGAAGGCGCCCTTCAGTCGGCGCAGGCTGGGGTACAGCTCACCGAAAAAGGCCGGCGCATACTCCGAGCGAACCCCCTTGCCGTGCTCGCCCCACAGCAGGCCATGATAGCGCTGGGTGAGGGCGGCCACCTCGTCGGAGATCTCCCGGATCATGGCCTGCTGCTGCGGGTCTTTCATGTCCAGGGCCGGGCGCACATGCAGCACGCCGGCATCGACATGGCCGAACATGCCGTAGTCGAGACCCCGGGCGTCGAGCAAGGCACGGAATTCGGCAATGTAGTCGGCCAGGTGCTCTGGCGGAACGGCGGTATCCTCGACAAAGGGCAGGGGCCGTTTCTCGCCCTGCACGTTGCCCAGCAGACCCACGGAGCGCTTGCGCATGGCATAGACGCGACCAATCGCTTCGCGGCCCTCGGCACGGGTGTAGCCCAGCCTTGTGACGCTGGTATCGCTGTCCAGAGCCTGGCAGAACTCGGCGACCCTGGCGCTCAGGCGATCCGGGTCGTCGTCGTTGAACTCCACCAGATTGATGCCTTCGATGGTCATGCCCGCTTCCACCGGGAAGAACTCAGCGACCGCGTCCCAGACGAAGTCTTCCATGGCCAGGCTCAGTACCTTGTCGTCCACCGTCTCGATCGACGTGGGACGCAGCGCCTGCTGCGAGTCCGGTGAAGCGCCACCGGCCATCAGCGCCTTGGCATCGGCCAAGGCATCCATGAAGCTTGGGTAGCGGATGTTGACCAGCACCGCGTGGCGAGGAATCGGCAGCACGTTGAGCACCGCTTCATTGGTCAGCGCCAAGGAGCCTTCTGCGCCGCACAGCACGCTATTCAGGTTCAGTCGACCGTCGTCGCTGCGCAGATGAGCCAGGTCATAGCCCGTCAGGCAACGGTTGAGCGGTGGAAAGATAGCGTCAATCTGAGCGCGCTGGTGGTCGATGATCTCCCGAGCCACCCGGTAAGCACGCCCCCTGGCGGTCTGTTCCTGGCACAGTGCGGCCAGTTCGCTCTCGTCCACGGGTCCCGTGACCAGCCGCTCCCCACCGATCAGGATGCTATCCAGTTCGAGTACGTGATCGCGGGTCTTGCCGTAGGTGCAGCTGCCCTGGCCACTGGCATCGGTGGCGATCATGCCGCCGATGGTAGCCCGATTGGAGGTGGATAGCTCAGGGGCAAAGAACAGGCCGTGGGGCCTCAGGGCAGCATTCAGCTGATCCTTGACCACACCTGCCTGAACCCGCACGCGGCGGTTGTCCACGTCGATCTCGAGAATCTGGTTCATGTGGCGGGAGACATCCACCACCAGGCCGTCGCTCAAGGATTGTCCATTGGTGCCGGTACCGCCCCCTCGCGGCGTCAGCGTCACCTGGCGGAATTCATCGCGCCCGGCCAGTCGGCCCAGCAGCACCAGATCGTCGGCGTGGCGTGGAAAGACCGCGGCCTGGGGCAGGCGCTGGTAAAGGGAATTGTCAGTGGCCAGCACCGTCCGACTGGCATAGTCGGGAGCCATCTCGCCCTCGAAGCCTTCGTTCTTCAATGTCGTGAGGAAGGTGACATAGTGCTGGTCAAGGTCGGTCGCGGTGTCAACAAGAGGCAGGGAAGCGATCATGGTCTCGGTCGAAGCTGGCCCCGCATTGGCGAGTTGTAGCGCTCGCGACAGGGCGGAAGAATGAGGTGTGCCTACTTTACCGCGACTTTGGCTGCGATACATCCTGAACCCGGCTGTCCCTCGTGTCCGGTAACGCCAGCATCTGCCAGGCCGGTGATGTCAGCCCGGGCCAATGGCGTCGCCTGCGGGATTTGCCTACAATGACTGGCCTGCGCGGAGGGCGCCCGAGCCGAATGCCTCCACCTGTGGTGAGTCATGGCTCGTTGGCGATGCAGTATGTCGGCCCACGGCGCCTCCGCACCAGACTGATACGTCATCTCCATTTCCTACATAGCCGACGGACCCGATTCCATGCTCGATCCGAAACTGCTGCGCGGCGACCTCGACACGGTCGCGACACGACTGGCCACCCGCGGATATACCCTCGACAGTTCAGCGCTGTCATCGCTGGAGGCCCGGCGCCGTGAGCTGCAGGCCGAGACCGAGCGCCTGCAGAACGAGCGCAACACACGCTCGAAGGCTATCGGCAAGGCCAAGGCGGCGGGAGAAGATATTCAACCGCTGCTTGATGAGGTGAGTGATCTGGGCGAGCGCCTGGACGCGGCAAAACATGCTCTGGGCGGCGTCCAGGGGGAGTGGGACGATATCGTGGCGGGCATCCCCAATCTGCCCCACGACAGCGTGCCCGCGGGCAAGGACGAAAGTGACAATGTCGAGGTGTCCCGCTGGGGAACCCCGGCTGAGTACGCCTTCGAGGTGCAGGATCACGTCGACCTGGGCGCCAAGAAGGGCGACCTCGACTTCGAGGTGGCCGCCAAGCTCACGGGCGCTCGCTTTGCCGTCATGCGAGGCCCCATTGCTCGGCTGCACCGTGCCCTGACCCAGTTCATGCTCGACAAGCAGACGCTGGAGCACGGCTATGAAGAGTGCTACGTGCCCTATATGGTCAACCGCGATTCGCTGTACGGTACCGGCCAGTTGCCGAAATTCGGTGAGGACCTGTTCAAGCTCGATGACGAGCGTGAGTTCCACCTTATCCCCACCGCCGAAGTGCCGCTGACCAATCTGCTGCGCAATGAAATCGTCGATGCCAAGTCGCTGCCGCTGAAGCTGACGGCGCATACCCCGTGCTTCCGTAGCGAGGCGGGCTCTCATGGTCGTGATACTCGCGGCATGATTCGTCAGCACCAGTTCGACAAGGTCGAAATGGTTCAGCTAGTGGATCCTGCGACCAGTTATGACGCCCTGGAAGAGATGCGCGGCCACGCCGAGGCCATCCTGCAGGCGCTGGAATTGCCATACCGTGTAGTGACTCTGTGTACCGGCGATATGGGCTTCTCCGCGGCCAAGACCTACGACCTTGAAGTCTGGCTGCCCAGCCAGGCCACCTATCGTGAAATTTCCTCGGTATCCAACTGTGAGGATTTCCAGGCACGACGCCTGCAGGCTCGTTTCCGTGCCCAGGGGGAAAAGAAGCCCCAGCTTTTGCATACCCTGAACGGCTCAGGTCTGGCCGTGGGCCGCTGCCTGATTGCGGTGATGGAAAATCATCAGAATGAAGACGGCTCGATCACCGTGCCCGAGGTGCTCAGGCCGTATATGGGTGGCGTCGAGCGCATCAACATCTAGAAAGCCATGCAGCAGCGGTGATTCCAGCGCTGCAACAAAGCCCCCGGTAGGGACCACTACCGGGGGCTTTGTCGTGTTGAGCGCAGGTGGTCCATCCGCCGCTTGCCGTCAAGCCATGTGGCTGGCGGCCTGGTCGCTGCCTTCAGGGGCTGGACGCGGTTGCCGCCTGACCGTCCGGGTGATCGGCCGACGGGCTTTCCTGTCCTGCCAAGGCCCAGCGCACCTGGACGCCAGCGTCGATGGTAATGTTGCCGGGGCTGTAGTCTGCCGCACCGCCGCTTTCCGCCATGTCGGCGCGCATGGCCATCATGCGTGGCTGGAACACCGGAGCGTTGGTCTCGCTGACCTGAACCACGTCACCCAAGGTAACGCCCAGGGTATCGGCCATCAGTTCGGCCTTGGCACGAGCACGCTCCAGCGCCTGAGTTAGTGCCTGATCGCTGGCAGCATCGCGATCGGCGAGGTCGTAGCTGACCCCATCCAGAGCGTTGACGCCTGCAGACGTCAGCGCGTCAAGCAGGGTGGGCAGGCTGTCCAGGTCGCTGATGGAAAGACGGATCGGTCGTTCGAGGCGGGTGCGTACCATGGGGGTCGGGTTGTCGCCATTCTGGCTCGCGCGATGCAGCATTTCCTGCTGCACACGCAGCGATCCGGCGTTGATGGCATCACGCTCAAGCCCGGCGTCCTCCAGCGCGGCGATCAGCTCAGCGGCCCTGGACTCCAGCTTGGAGCGGGCCTGACCGAGGGCCTCTGCGTGATCGCCACTGTCTTTCTCCTGGGCAATAGCGGGGGTCAGCTCCCACAGCCGCGCGCTCAAGGTCGCCTTGTCGGGAGCCACCTGGAGCTCTGACTGCGCCTGAATATCCAGGTAGCGCTGCGGCGCCGGTTCGCTGGCCAGCAGAGGGCCGCTGGCAAGTGCCAGGCCAAGCCCGAGCCCCAGCAGGGCGACAGGGGAAAAGCGGCGGCGGGGATGGGTCAGTGCCATGATGTGCTCCTTGGGTGTTCCCTTTCCTATGGTTTTGTGTGCCGGGTGGCAGCTATCCGAGAGATAGCCTTGGTGCGACGGTTGTGGCTCGACCCGCTCGGTGAGACTGGCCTTCCGCCGGCCCCGGCGATTCAGTCCTTCGACGTCGCCAATGGCAATGCGTTCCTGGCCTGGCAAGAACGTCCATGATAGTTGCATGGTTGCAGTCGCGTTGAATGACGGCATGGCCGAGGGCGAGGGTCATGGGCCTCCCGCTCAGAGCCCAAGGCCTTGAGTTTACGTACCTGGGCCCAAGGGCTCGGGCCTGCAACGTATTGTGGTAGCGGTCATGTTACTTTGTGCTGAAATGATTGGCAGGGCAGTATGTCGTGCGAGCCGGATGCGGCCTGGACGGGAGTGCGGCCGAGGACGTCATTGTCTCGGCAGCGTGTAGGCCCGTCAGCAAGCCCACGGCATGCGTTGAGTCGCTGCCACCCCAGTCAAGGACGACCTGACCTACCTGACAGAGGAGTACAGGTGCATGGAAGACGATGTCAATGCGCAGGAAGAGCGCAGACTTCCCCTCAACTTGACCCTGGCGCTGGCGGCGCTGGTGGTCATTGTGGCGGGGATGCGGGCCGGCTCCGATCTGCTGGTGCCGGTGTTGCTGTCGCTGTTCATCGCCGTGGTGTGTACCGCTCCGGTGCAATGGCTGCACGAGCGTGGCCTGGGACTGCGCTCCTCGGTGTGGCTGACGCTGGTGGTCATCGGGGGCATGCTCAGTCTGCTGGCGCTGTTGCTGGTTAATACGGTCAGCACGTTCTCCGAGGCGCTGCCCGGCATTGAAGAGAAGCTCTACGAATATTACCTGCGCCTGCTGGATGGTCTGGCGAGCATGGGGCTGGCCATCGATACCCAGCGTCTGGCGGGTTTTCTTGATACCGAACAGCTGGGCGAGTGGATCCCTGCGCTGCTCAGCCAGTTGGGCAACCTGATGATGCAGAGCATGGTGGTAGCCTTGCTCGTGGTATTCATGCTGTTCGAAACCCTGAATTTCCGGGATAAGGTGTCACGGGCGCTGGCGAATCCCGCGCCTAGTCTCGAGCGGTTCAACGAGTTCAGCCACACGCTCAAGCGATATCTGGCGGTCAAGACGGTGATCAGCCTGATTACCGGTGCTCTGGTGTGGATCGCCTGCCAGATCGTGGGAGTAGACTTCCCGCTGTTGTGGGCAGTGCTGGCCTTTGCGCTCAATTACATCCCTAACATTGGTTCCGCTATCGCTGCGATCCCCCCGGTGTTGCTGGTACTGGTCTCCCCGGAGGGTGGCCTGGGTGATGCCTTGCTGCTGAGCCTGGCCTACCTGTCGATCAACTTCGTGATGGGCAACCTGATCGAGCCGCGGGTCATGGGGCGCGCCCTGGGCTTGTCTACCTTCGTCGCGTTTCTGTCGCTGGTCGTGTGGGGCTGGATCTTCGGCGTCACCGGCATGTTGCTGTCGGTGGTGCTGACCATGACGCTGAAGATTGCCCTGGACAGTCATCCCCAGACGCGCTGGATCGCACACTTGCTCGGCCCGGCCAAGGGGGGGCCGGTGGAAGACGCCAGCCGACCGCTGGCAGAGCGCGTGCGCATGGCCAAGCTGCACCGCCAGGCCATGCGCAAGGGAGTGCGAGGACTGATGTCCCGGGAGCCGTCCTCGAAGGACCGGGCTCGCTCCAACGATAGCTGAGCCGTCAGGCAGGACCTGCGAGCGCCGAGACGCCTGGGTCCTGCCTGCGCGGGCAGGTCACGGCGCCTTGTCGGGCGGGGGAAAGGTGACCTCCATTCCACGGGCATCGAGCTGGCGAATGTCGTCCGGGCTTCCGTCCTTGGCCAGCGTGATCAGGCCGATGCCTGGCCCATTCCATAGCCGCTCGCCTGCCTTGGCGTGGTCAGGGTCGCGCGGTTCGACGGCCATTGGACGGCGCTGGGTAAACCAGTTGAGGGGCGAGCGTGGGGAATACAGCCAGCGGTTGAGCCGATCAAAGGTATCCAGCAGGGTGTCGGGAAAGCAGTTCTTGATCCCGCTGGAGGTTACCTGCCAGATCTTGGGCCCCTGGCGACGATGGCGAATCCGAATGTCGTAGACAAAGGAGTAGTGCACGTCGCCGGAGAGAATGACGTAGTGCCCCGGGGTTCGGGAGTGGCGAAAGATGTTGAGCATGACGCTGGCGGCGCCGCGGTGGGCCATCCAGTTTTCCGCGTCCACCATCAGGGGTTTACCCGCCAGGGTGAAGAGCTTCTGGATCGCTTCGATCAGCTTGACGCCGAACATCGGGGCCGGTGACACAATGACCACCGAGGGGGCATCGATCAGTTCCTGTTGAAACTCTGACAGTGCCTCCCAGTCCATCAAGCCCGACGGACGGTGGGGCTTGCGCCCATTGCGCCAGCGGCGCGTGCGGGTATCCAGGACCACCAGGCGGGGCGTCCCCTCGACCTGAAACTCCCAGCCCTCGAAGCGGAAGAGTCGCTCAAGGCAGGCATCCTGATCGCCAGCCGACAGCCAGCCCTGGCGCTGGCGCGCGTCCTCGAGCAAGGCCTGGGCGTCGTCCAGGGGCGTCTTGAGGCGATCCGGATCGTTGCCCCAGCCCTGGCACAGCAGGTAGGCCATCAAGGCATTGCCGATGATCCGCTTGGAGAAAGGATGCCCATAGGCCGTTTGCTCCCACTGGGCGGTCAGATTCCAGTCATCGGTGACGTCGTGATCGTCAAAGATCATCAGGCTGGGCAGATGCGCCATGACCCTGGCCGCGGCGGGCAGCGTCTCGACAAAGTCATCAATGACACGGGCCTGTTCCTGGTAGCGTTCGCGGTGCTCGTCATCGAGTTCGGGGCAGGTCAGCTCGATGATGCGCCAGGGAGTCGGGGACCACACCAGCAGGTACATGGCCATCATTTCGGCGAAGGTCATCAAGTGATTGGCGGCGCTGGCCGAGGTGAACACCGGCTTGCGCACGCCGCCGAAGAAGCGATCCTTGAGGTCATCGGTGCTCTTGACGTCCGGCAACAGCTCTTCCCTGCGGTAGTAGCTGGCAGGGCTTGCATAGAGCGCCGGGCTATCGTCGATCACCGCGCCTTCGAGCACTTCATCGAATAACCCCAGGCGCTTGATCAGTGCGTGGATGGCCACCAGCATCGGGCCAGCGACGTCATCCGCGTAGACCTGATCCCCGGTCATCAGTAGCCAGGCGGGCATCGCCTCGGGGTGGTCAAGCTGCCCGGCCAGCCAGCTGTCCAGGTGCGCCAGGCCATCGGGGCCATCGTAGTGGGGGCGGCGACAGGAGCCATGCAGCAGCCGTCGATGACTGGAGGCGAGGACGAAGCGGGGGGCGGACTGGCCGTCGTGGCAGAGGTGAGGGGCCCATCTTGCAGCACCTTGTCCAAGGCTGTCCGGGGCATTCTGCTCCACGACCTGAAGGTCATAGGCGATCAGAGTGTCCTGCGGAAGCGGGGCATCCACGGCGGCGTCGATGAGATACAGCCAGGCATGGCGCCCCAGGGGAATCTTGCGGTAGTCGTCGTCGCCGAGCACTCGGCGGTGAGGCGCTTCATCCTGCGGCGTAAGCTCCAGCTTCAGCGTCAGCTCGCGACTGGTGACCAGCCATGCTCGGAATCTCTCGCGCGTCAGGCGTCGCAGGATGGGCCCGGCAAGGATAGCGGGCAGGTCATGGTCTGACGTTCCAGTGTCGTTCATGGCGATCCTGTCGATGTCGTCGTGCTGGCAACAGCATGATGAGGTTCAGATGCTGCAAAGAATATCATCGCTGCTCGGCACTGAAACCCGGCGCACGTCTCCTGTTGATGCGGTCGCGGTGGCAGCAATAGTGATCGTCGGTGCTAGTGACCACCGGACGGGTGCAGGCCGAGGCCTAAGAGTGGACATGATGTGCTGAAAGGGGTTCCGCCACCGGGTGAACAAGGCATCAATGCCGGCGCGAATGCGGGCGCGAATGCCGGCGCGGACGAGCCGCTGGACGGTAGGCGCCTAGCCATGCTCGGGGGATGTGTCGGCACTTGCCTGCGCTGTGAAGCCTCTCTGCTGCCATGCATCAGCAGCGTCGCGAGCAGGCTCAACAGCGTGAGCGCTGCGCAAGTAGATAAAGGAAGGGCCGCCGCGGTATCCGTGTGAGGGAGTGGGCCTGGTGCGACCAGCGGCGGGGAGCCTACGGGCCTTTCGCGTCATGAAAGGCCCGTAGGGCATCAAAGCAGCTTGGTCTGCCTGAGACTTTGCAGCGCGTCAGGTGCATCAAAGCAGCTTGGTCTGCCTGAGACTTTGCAGCGCGTCAGGTGCATCAAAGCAGCTTGGTCTGCCTGAGACTTTGCAGCGCGTCAGGTGCATCGAAGCTATTGGCGTTCGCCAGGTCCCAGAACTCACGATACAGCGGGTGGTCCTTGGCGCCCCCACGCAGCAGCTCGCCTGGCGCCAGGCTATCTATCAGGCTGATGTAAGGCAGAGCCTTGCCGTTATCCAGGCGGCGGATGATATGTTCCGGGCCCAGCTCGTTGGGATGGTACAGGCCTGCGGCTTCCAGCATTTCACACAGAGCGAACTTGGTGTTGGCATGGAAGTTCTTGACTCGCACGGCCTTGTCATCCACATCCAGGCGGCTGCCTCGGGCCTTGTCCTGGGTGGCGATACCGCTGGGGCACTGGTCGTTGTGACAGCTCTGGGCCTGGATACAGCCGAGCGAGAACATGAAGCCCCGGGCCATGTTGACCCAGTCTGCGCCAAGCGCGAGGGTGCGTGCGATGTCGAAGGCGCTGATCAGCTTGCCGCTGGCGGCGATACGGATGTCGTCGCGCAGGCCCGCGCCCACCAGGGTGTTGTGAACCAGGACCAGGGCATCGTTGAGGGGCATACCCAGGCGATTGATGAACTCCAGCGGGGCCGCGCCGGTACCTCCCTGTCCTCCGTCGACGACGATGTAGTCGGGATGATCGCCACATTCCAGCATGGCCTTGACGATGGCAAACCATTCCCAGGGATGCCCTAGCGCCAGTTTGATGCCCACCGGTTTGTCACCGGACAGCTGCCGCAGCTGCTGAATGAAGTGAATCATCTCGCAAGGGGTAGAGAACGCCGAATGGCGAGAGGGGGAGAGGACGTCCTGGCCTTCCGGGACACCGCGGGTGGAGGCGATTTCGGCGGTGACCTTGGCGCCGGGAAGAATGCCGCCGTGGCCGGGTTTGGCCCCTTGGGACAGCTTGATCTCGATCATCTTCACTTCGTCGCGGCGAGCGTTGTGGCGAAACTTCTCGGGATCGAACCCGCCATCTTCCCTGCGGCAGCCGAAGTAGCCGGAACCGATCTGCCAGACCAGGTCGCCACCACGCAAGTGATAGGGCGAGATGGCTCCTTCGCCGGTGGTGTGATAGAAGCCGCCTTCCCTCGCGCCCTCATTGAGGGCGCTGATGGCGTTGGGCGACAGAGCGCCAAAGCTCATGGCGGAAATATTGATCACGCTGGCCCGGTAGGGGTGGGCGCGCTGCTCTCCGACCACAATGCGAAAGTCGTGATCGGTGATGTCCACGGGTGACAGTGACGGGCCCATCCATTCATATCCCGGGGCACTCATGTCTCTCAGCGAACCGAAGGGTTTCTTGTCGCTGGTGCTCTTGGCACGGCGATAGACCAGCGAGCGCTGTTCCCGCGAGAAGGGCGCCTCATCGGTGTCGGACTCGATGAAGTACTGGCGAAACTCAGGACCGATGGACTCCAGAAAGTAGCGGATGTGGGCAAGAATAGGGTAATTGCGGCTGACGGTGCGACGTCGCTGCACGATATCGTAGATGCCCAGTGCGGTGAGGGCACCGAACGCCAGCACGCCGGCCAGCCACCAGGCCGAGGACGTTCCGACGCCGATCACGCTGACGATGAGGCCTGCAATGGCGAGGTAGAACGCGCCGAAGCGAGTCGGAGCGTGGCGTGACAGTAAAGAGGCCATGAAGAGCTCCCTGCAGCTCAGGTCGAAGGAAAACGCTGCCGACCATGCAAGCATATAACCCTGCTTGGGCATAGTATGCCGGGCCCGCCGTGACGACTTGGCACACTGCATGACGCAGCGGGAGCGGGAAGGGCTGGACGGGTTAGGTAAATTGAGCCGGCACCGTCATCTTCTCGTCATCCAGGGCAAATAGTGTTTGACCTTGGCGCCAAGACGGCGCATGCTGCTGGCAGTTGGTTAGCAAGTTGAACGTCTCAGAGGTCATCGAAGCATCCTAGCGTCGATTGCCCGGGGAAAGGTTTCTTGTTTTACCCACTGCAACTCGGGTATCTCCCGGTCAATAAACACGCTAGTCGAGGATTCGATCATGGCAACTGGTACAGTCAAGTGGTTCAACGACACTAAGGGCTACGGCTTCATTTCTCCGGACGACAACGGTGACGACCTGTTCGCTCACTTCTCCGAGATTCAGGCTGACGGCTTCAAGTCCCTGCAGGACGGCCAGAAGGTCTCCTTCGAGGTGACTCAGGGCAAGAAAGGCCTCCAGGCCTCCAACATCAAGGTCATCGACTAAGTCGATCGCTTGATGGCCGCGTAAGCGGTAGCGTCCTTCGAGGGCGCGACGATAAAGGCTCGCTTCGGCGGGCCTTTTGCGTTTTTGTGCCTTTAAAAGCCTTCTGGTTGTCAGCCTCTTCTCAGAGTGATGATATTGCCGGCTGGCTGTCCTGCTGCTGCGGCTGATAGACACGAAAGTGTGTCGCGATGGGGAGCCGTCCGGGAAGATGTGCACAAGAAGTCTCATATGCCCGAAAGTGATAAAAAAATAATACATTGTAACTATTTAGCATAAGTTAAAGCAGGCACAATGAGCGCTGTCTCACCAGCAAGGCCACCCCATGTCTCTGGATGCCTGGATCGCTCTCTCTGTTGCTTGCGCTGTCTTTCCGTTGATGGCGCTCACCCGCGCCGGGCCAGACATGGTCATGATGGGCGCGTTGGTGGTGCTGCTCAGCCTCGGTGTCATTGATGCCCAGCAGGCGCTGAGCGGATTTTCCAGCAGCGGCCTATTTACCGTGGCTTTCATGTACGTGCTGGTGGCCAGCTTACGCGATACCGGGGGTATCGACCTGATCATTCGGCATGTGCTGGGGCGGCCGAAGGGCGTGCGTCATGCCATGGCGCGGCTGATCTGGCCGGTCACTGCAGTCAGCGGTGTGCTCAACAATACCCCGGTGGTGGCCACCTTCATTCCTGCCGTGATCAGCTGGAGCCGTCGTTTCTCCATCGCTCCCCAGTATCTGCTGATGCCCTTGAGCTTCGCGTCCATCCTCGGCGGCACCGTAACCTTGATGGGAACCAGTACCAATCTGGTGGTGCATTCGCTGATGCTGGAGCGCTTTCCGAATCTGCACCTGGGACTGTTCGAGATCGCCCTGGTGGGCGTGCCGATGGCGCTGGCCGGTGTGGGCTATCTGCTGTGGGCGGGGCCGCGCATGCTGTCTGGCCATCCCGGTAGCGAAGCCGCTTTTGCCAACCTGCGTGAGTTCACCATCGAAATGGAGGTAGACCCGCAGGGGCCGTTGGTTGACCGCACGGTAGAAGACGCCGGGCTGCGCCACCTGGCCGGTCTGTTTCTGGTCGAGATCGAGCGCGGTGGCAACGTGGTCAGCGTGGTGGGGCCTGGGGAGACCCTGAAAGGCGGCGACCACCTGGTCTTCGCCGGGACCACCGATGGTGCGGTGGAATTGCAGCAGATTCGTGGCCTGCGCCCCTCTCGGCTGGGTGAGTCCCACCTCGAGAAGGAATTTCGAGAGCGTCGCCTGGTCGAGGCGGTGGTCTCCGATCAGTGTCAATTCATCGGCCAGAAGATTCGGGACGGACACTTCAGGACGCTGTACGGCGCTGCCGTGCTGGCGGTCTGCCGCAATGGGCGCCGGGTGGTGGGAAGCCTCGGCCAGATTCGCTTGCAGCCCTCGGATGTGCTGCTGCTCGAGGCTCGTCCTGCCTTCGTGGAGCGTCATCGCCAGTCCCAGGACTTTCTGTTGATCAGTCAGGTCAATGGTCAGGCGCGGCCCGCCTTCGACCGCGCTCTGCGCGCCTGGGGCATATTGGCGGCGGTGGTGCTGGTGGCCACCACGGGCCTGATGAGCATGATGAATGCGGCCATGCTGGGGGCTGCCGCGGCACTCTTGAGCGGCTGCGTCAGTGTGCGCAGCGCCCGCCGAGGCATGGACACCCAGGTACTGTTGACCATCGCTGCCTCGTTTGGCCTGGGGGCTGCACTGCACACCTCCGGCGCCGCCGATGCGGTGGCGGCCGGGCTACTGGAGCTGGTGGGCAATAGCCCCTGGGCCCTGTTGGTAGGCACCTACGTGGTGGTGGCCTTGTTGACCTCGCTGGTGACCAACAATGCCGCCGCCGTGATCACTTTCCCCATCGCCATGGCCGGTGCAGACAGCCTTGGCGTCAGCCCGTTGCCGTATGTCGTGGTGGTCATGTTCGCCGCCTCAGCGAGCTTCCTGACCCCTATTGGCTACCAGACTAACCTGATGGTCATGGGGCCTGGCGGCTACCGCTTGCGGGACTATCTGCGCCTGGGGGGGCCTCTCAACCTGCTGACCGCTGCCGTGGTGCTTGGACTTACCCCGCTGTTCTGGCCGTTCTAGCTGCCCAGAGCTGTCCGGTTTAGTAGCCCAGAGCTGTCCGGTTTAGTGGCCCAGTGCTGTCCGTTCTAGCCGCCGTTGTCGCAGGAAGGGGCGGCAGTGGTGGCAGTGGCAGCAGTGGCGGCAGAGGAAGAAACAGGCCCTTGGGCGGTGCGCTCTGCGACCCACGTCTCGTTATGCTCGCTGCTGTTGCCGAGCTTGAGGCTCGTTCCTGAGCGTATAGTGCGCTAGGGTAGCGACGTATTCCCTGAAAGCTGCGTGCGTTGCCACCTACCTGCGCTGCACTTAGAGCTGAAACACAGATAGAGACCCGCCCATGAGCAATAACGACCAGTTGGTCATCGAACCGCGTGGCGATGCACCCGCTGACGCCTGCATGATCATTCTCCATGGCCTTGGCGCCGACGGTCGGGATTTCGAGCCCGTCGTGCCGATGCTGCCCAGGCCTGACTATGCCCAGGTCCGCTTCATCCTGCCCCACGCGCCCCGTCTACCGGTGACCATCAATGGTGGCATGGTCATGCCTGCCTGGTACGACATTCTTGAGATGAGCCTGGATCGCCGCGTTGATGAGATGCAGCTGCGTCTTTCGGCCGAGCGTATCAAGGGCGTGATTCAATCCCAGATTGATGCTGGCATCGATAGTCGACGTATCCTGTTGGCTGGCTTCTCCCAGGGTGGGGCAGTGGCCTATGAAGCAGCGCTGAGCTTTGATCAGCCGCTGGGCGGACTGCTGGCCATGTCGACCTACTTTGCCACGGCGAACTCGATCGAGCTGAATGACGCCAACCGCGACCTGCGTGTCGAGGTGCATCACGGCAGTATGGATCCTGTGGTACCCGAATCATTGGGTCGGGCAGCCTTCGCACGGTTGGAAGAGCTGGGCTATCACACGGTGTATCGGCAGTACCCCATGGCCCATGCGGTATGTCCCCAGCAGATCGGCCATATTGGCGAGTGGATGAGCGAGCTGCTCAGCCGCTGAGGCCCATTCCTGCGGCGGCCCATCGACGGGTAATGAGATTTTTCATCCAGCACAGGTAAGACGGTTCTTCTAAGCTTTTTCTTACAAAATTTTAAGAAATTGACTATGGGAACATGGGTATGTCATTGCTGGCATTCTTCCGACGTCGATGGTCCGCCGGAGTGCTTGAGCCGCCAACGGGCGCGGCTTTCAGCACTGAGCTCGACGCCTTGCTGGGGCAGGCTCCGTCGATGGCGCTAAGCCTAGGCGCTGATGGTCTGGTCGTCTGGGCTAATAGCAGCCAGTGCCAGCAATTGGGCCTGCCGCTGGAGGCGCTGGTCGGGCAGTCGCTGTCCCAGGTGTTTTGTCCCGAGGCTGCGAAAATACTGGAAACGGCCCTGGACCACTGCCGCGCCAGCGGATCGGGCTGGCAGGGAGTCGTTATCTGCAGCAAGGGGCCGCAACTACGTCACCTCAGTAGCACCTTGCATCCCGTTCGCCGGGAGCCAGCCTGCTGGCTGTTGATGTCCCAGGATATCACCTTGCTGCAGCGCCAGGCCGCCTCGGCAGAACGCCTGAGTGAATCCATCGAGAGCAGCGTAGCACGGCTTCCGGGGGTCGTCTTTCGCCTGCATCAATCGCCCGCAGGCCAGCTATCGTTCGGTTATCTAGGACCCGGTTTCGAGGCGCAGACCGGCCTGTCACGGGCCCAGGCACTGGAAGACGCCGAGATGGTGCTGTCGCGCCTGGCCGAGGAAACGCGGGAGCAGCTGACGTTGGTACTGGCCCAGTCGCTGGTCAGCCTGACGCCATGGCATCTGGATGTGAGGCTTGCTCGGCAGGGAGATGACAGTGGCGAGAGCGAGCGCTGGTTCGAGGCAAGAGGCACGCCACAGCGGTTCGAGGATGGCGCGGTGGTCTGGGATGGGCTGCTGCTGGATGTCACCAAGCGCAAGCAAGCAGAGAAGCGCATTGCCAAGCTGGTGAGTACCGACGTGCTGACCGGGGTGATGAACCGCAGGGCGTTCTTTGAAGCGGGTGCGGGGGCCTTGGCCCGGCTTCGGCGACGCCAGGAGCCCGCCGTGCTGGCCATGCTCGACCTGGATCATTTCAAGGCACTCAATGACGCCTTTGGCCACTCCGCGGGGGATATGGTGCTCAAGGCATTTGCCGATACCTGTCGCCTGAGCCTGCGCCCCTATGACGTGCTGGCGCGGATTGGTGGTGAAGAATTCGTGGTGCTGCTGGCCGATGTAGTGGCCGAGGATGCCTGGGATATTCTTGAGCGTCTGCGGCGTAACGTTGAGACCACCACCTTGAAGGTGGACCATCGTGCCCTCAAGGTAACAGTGAGCATGGGGGCCATCAGTGTCGGCAAGGAAGAAAGTCTCGACATGGCGATGCGCCGAGTGGACGCAGCACTCTACGAGGCGAAGCGAGCTGGGCGCAATCGTCTCAGTGGCCTCCTGCAACGTTTCGATGAAGTCAACGATGGGTCGCAGCAGGCCCGTGAGTATTCCAGCATTCACAAGGAGTTGAAGATGGCGTTGAGCGAAGATCTGCGAATCCCGAAGGCCTGTCCTAACTGTGGCAGTCATAACATGCGCGTGCCCGCTACCAAGAACCCTGATGAGAAGGTGCACTGTGCCTCCTGCCAGAGCTACGTATGCCTGTACTCTGAAGCGGCGGAAATGATCGAGAAGACGCCCAAGAGTGAAGAGGAAGCCTTGATCGAGAAGGCGATGAACCGCGACAAGTAAGTCGTGCGTGGGGCGGGTCGCCGCTCCGCTTCCGTTCAGCACCTAGACAGCGCCCCCGCCTTTGCAGGCGGGGGCGCTGGTGGTTCAGGGTGCCGCTAGGGGCGGGTCACTGCCGCACGACAGAGCACGACAGAGCACTACAGCAGCTCCTCGCCGGCGAGGGCCAGGCGGGAGCGTTCCACGCTCTTCAAGGTCACGTGTCCAGCGTGGGGCCAGTTCTTGAAGTTCTGAACGACGGCAGCCATGCCGCAGGTGTTGGCGGTCAGGTAGGGGGTGTCGATCTGACCGACGTTACCCAGGCAGACGATCTTGGTGTTGCGCCCGGCACGGGTGATCAAGCTCTTTAGCTGTTTTGGGGTGAAGTTCTGGGCCTCGTCGATGATCAGGAAGGTATCGTTGAGCGTACGGCCGCGCATGAAGCCCGGCGCACGAATCTGCACCCGAGACGCCAGCAGCTGGCGCGTGGCATCCTGGTTCCAGGTTGAACTGCCGTCGTGCTCGTCTCTCAGCAGGTTGTCCATGTTGTCGTGGAAGGCGCCCATCCAGGGTGACATCTTCTCCTCTTCTGTCCCTGGCAGAAAGCCGATGTCCTCGCTCATGGAAATGGGGGCACGGGTAAACACCACGCGCTCGAAGCGTTTGCTGTCCAGGGTTTGTTGAAAGGCTGCCGCCAGGGTCATGAAGGTCTTGCCGGTGCCCGCGCTGCCGGCCACCGTGACCAGATCGATGGCATCGTCCATCAACAGGTTAAGGGTAAAGTTCTGACGGCTGTCGTGGGCATGGACGCCCCAGACGCTGGCGCCGTGACGGTAGTTGGTCAACAGCTCCAGGGTGGCCTGGTGCGGGGCCAGTTCGCGCACGATGGCTTCGAAGCTGGCTTCGCTGTCAGCGTCGGAGACCAACATGCCAAGGTGCCAGTGGGCGGGGATCTCTCCGCTCAGGCGATAGATCACCTTGTCCTGTTCACGCTCGACCTTGACGTCAAGAGCCATGGCGTCCCACAGGTCATGACCGGCATCCGGGTAGACAGACACGCCATCGGTCATGGCGTCGGAGTCGTCAAAGGCGCGGTCGGTCAGGTAGTCCTCGACGGGCACGCCCAGGGCGGCAGCCTTCACCCGCAGGTTGATGTCCTTGGTGACGAGAACGACCGATGCATCGGGTCGCTCCTGACGCAGCCGGCAGGTTTCTCCCAGCAGCCGGTTGTCAGGACTGTCCTCCAGGTTGTCAGGCAGGGTCAGGTCGGAGTAGCACAGCAGCCGGAGTCGGCCTTCCGGGCCGCTGACGCGGGTAATCGGGATGCCCTGGCGAATCTGGTCGATATCGACATTGGCGGTGAGGTCAGAGAGGGTCCGGCTGACTTGCCGGGCGGTGCGAGCAATTTCTCGGATGCCGTTCTTGTGCTTGTCGAGCTCCTCGAGCACGGTCATGGGGATAACCACTTCGTGCTCTTCGAACTGGTAGAGGGCGCTGGGGTCGTGGATCAGTACGTTGGTGTCCAGCACGTACAGTCGGGTGGCCTTCTTGTCGATGCGTACCATCGGCGCAGCTCTCCTGATGATCACCTTGGGCGTCAACATGACGCCTCGATGTCGACACTCTCAGCGCAACGTGTCAGAGATGTGACAGAGGCCGAGGTGTCGGCTTGCTCGCGTGGGGGTCCTCCTGTGGTGGCTGGGGCGACAGCCGCTCGCTGACGGCGTCACCGTAAGGTCGTTGAGAAGGGCGGCAAAGACGGTCCTGCTCATCCTTTTGACCGTGATGTTCTCAACTGGTGCCTTCGACCTAAGCATGGACGATGACAGAAATGCTGCAAGGGCGAACAGTTTCAACGCTTGATGACGTTTTGCTGGCGGCGGCCCCGGCGATCCTTGCCGGAGCCGGCCAGACAGTCTGGCCAGCCCGGAGGCTGAAGACTCAGGTGGCGATCATTACCCTGTCCTGGTCGAAGGCCACCGACCAGGTACGCAGTTGGATACCGGGATCTTCCAGGCATTGGCCGTCGGCCAGTCGGTAGTGCTGCTTGTAAAGCGGGGAGGCCACCATCGGCTCCCCCTGATGGTCGCCCAGCAGACCGCGAGCGATCACATTGGCTTGGGCGACAGGGTCGTGGTGGTCGATGGCAAAGAGCTCCGTGGGTTGGCCCGGCAAATAGAACAGCGCGACCTGGTGGGCGCCGTCACTGCTATCGCACCAGGCAGCAACGCCGGAGTACGCCACCAGATCGCTGCGCTGGCACAGCACGGTCCAGTGAGCCCCGTGCGCGGAGGGAGAGAGTGAAGCGTTCGGACAAGAAAGCGTCATGGTGGGTCCTCGGTATCCTGGATGGCGGGGTGGATCATGCCGGGCGCAGCTGACCGCGCTCCTGGGTGACAATGATGTCGGGGTCGGCGCGGTGATCGTTGACATAGCTGCGAAAGCGCTTGAGCTTGTCCGGGTCGGAGAGGGCGCCAGCCCATTCGCACTGATAGCTGTCGATGACCTGTTGCATCTGGCGCTCCAGCTCTGCACCGAGGCCGAGGCTGTCGTCCAGGATCACCGCCTTGAGATAATCGAGCCCGCCTTCCAGCTGCTCCCGCCATACCGAGGTGCGCTGCAGTCGATCGGCGGTCCGCACGTAGAACATCAACAAGCGGTCGATGGTCTGGATCAAGGTCTGGTCGTCCAGGTCAGTGGCGAACAGCTCTGCGTGGCGTGGACGCATGCCGCCATTGCCGCAGACATACAGGTTCCAGCCATGCTCGGTGGCGATGACGCCGATATCCTTGCTCTGTGCTTCGGCGCATTCCCGTGTGCAGCCCGACACCGCGAACTTGAGCTTGTGCGGGGAGCGCAGGCCCTTGTAGCGGTGCTCAAGCCGCAGTGCCATGCCGACGCTGTCCTGAACCCCATAGCGACACCAGGTGCTGCCGACGCAGGATTTCACGGTACGCAGCGACTTGCCGTAGGCGTGTCCGGTCTCGAAACCGGCCGCGATCAACTCGCTCCAGATGGCGGGAAGGTCCTCCAGGCGAGCCCCGAACAGGTCGATGCGCTGACCGCCGGTGATCTTGGTGTAGAGGCCGTATGTCTTGCCCACCTGGCCCAGCACGATCAGCTTGTCGGGAGTGATCTCGCCCCCGGCAATCCGCGGGACCACGGAGAAGGTGCCGTTCTTCTGCATGTTGGCCATGAAGGTATCATTGGTATCCTGCAGGGGGATGTGTGCTGCGTCGGTAATCGGCTCGTTGAAACAGGAGGCCAGGATCGAGGCTACCGCTGGCTTGCAGATGTCGCACCCCAGACCCGGCGATCCATCCGGGCGCGGCGTACCATGCCGTGACATCAACTCACTGAAGGTCTTGATGCCTTCCACCCGGACGATGTCGAAGAGCTGCTGGCGGGTGTGGGCAAAGTGCTCGCACAGCGAGGTATCGACGTCCATGCCGCGAGCTGACAGCTCATGATCAAAGACGCTTTTCAGCAGTGCAGCGCAGCCTCCGCAGCCGGTGCTGGCCTTGGTGGCATCCTTGACCGCTGACAGGTCCTCGCACCCCGCATCCACGGCTGCGTTGATCGCCCCCTTGGTGACGTTGTGGCAGGAGCAGATGGTCGCCTCCTGGGGCAATGCATCCGGCCCCAGTGCCGGCGCAGCCTCGTTGGATGGCAGGATAAGTGCGGCCGGGTCCACGGGCAGGTCAAGGCCGTTGGCGTAGTACTGCATCAGGGTGTCATAGGGGCCGTTGTCACCGACCAGCATGGCCCCCAGCAAGCGCTTGCCATCGGCGGACACGACCAGCTTGCGATAGATCTGCTGCAGCTGGTCAAAATAGCGGTACTGCTTGGCGCTGGGGTGACGATTGCCATGGGCGTCGCCGATGGCGCCCACATCGACGCCCATCAGCTTCAGCTTGGTGCTCATGTCGGCGCCAGTGAAGGTCAGTTCGCCGCCGCTCAAGGTGTCTGCGGCCGCCTTGGCCATCTGATAGCCCGGAGCGACCAGGCCGAAGATGCTGTTGTGGTACAGGGCCACCTCACCCACTGCGAGAATCGCTGCATCGCTGGTGACGCAGTGATCGTCGATGACCACCCCGCCCCGCTCGCCGATCTCCAGTCCACACTCCCGGGCCAGTTCATCCCGGGGGCGAATGCCCGCGGAGAACACGATCAGGTCGGTCTCCAGCACCTTGTCATCCTGGAACACCATGCGCAGACGGCTGGCATCGCCAGGCACGATCTCGCGGGTGGCACGTTCGGTCAGCACCTGAACCCCGAGACCCTCGATCTTTTCTCGCAACAGCTCGCCGCCCTGATCATCGACCTGCATGGGCATCAGGCGGGGGGCGAATTCCACCACCGCCGTATCCAGGTCGAGTCCACGCAGAGCGTTGGCCGCTTCCAGCCCGAGCAAGCCCCCTCCGACCACCACGCCAGTGGTCGCGGTGCTGGCGGCATGGCGTATCGCGTCCAGGTCGTCCAGGGTGCGATAGACCAGACAGCCATCCCGGTCATTGCCCGCAATGGGCGGCACGAAAGGGGTCGAGCCCGTTGCCAGTACGAGCCGGTCATAGGTGTGAGTACCCTGCGCGGTGTGGACCTGCCGAGAGTCGCGATCGATAGCGGTGATGGCTTCGTCGAGGCGCAGCTCGATGCCGTGTTCGTGGTAGTAGTCCGCGGTCGACAAGGCCAGCGAGTCGGCGTCTTGACCGGTGAAGTAGTCGGATAGGTGGACACGGTCATAGGCCAGGTGGCGTTCTTCGCCGAATACCGTGATGCGATAGTGATGGTGCTGGCCGCGTTCGACCAGCTGTTCGATGAGGTGATGGCCGACCATGCCGTTGCCCACCACGATCAGGGTGGGGCGGGTGTCACGGGTGGCGGAGTCTGAACGTGTGGTCATCAGGCGGCATCCTGGTGGTGTGAAGAGTCGGAGTGAGGCGCTGCGTGGGCGCTGAGCAGGGCGTCGGTGTCGGCCTGGCCGAGCAGCAGGGAATGACGCACGCGGTCCAGACACGTACCTTGTTCGGCCAGTGAAAATAGCCATGGGCCCATGCGCGTGTCGCCGTACAGCACGGCGCCCTCGAGCTTTCCATCGCGCAGCAGCAGGCGACGATATTCGCCGGTATCGTGATAGCTCAGCACTTCGTGGTCGCTGTCTGGCTCGGTCGGACCGAAGGCATACAGGTCGACGCCCGACACCTTCAGCTTGGTGGCGCAGGGCTTGTCGCTGTAGGTATCTGCGGCCTGGCCGCTGAGACGGGCGGCGAGTATCTCGACCTGGCGCCAGATGGGCTCTACCAGGCCGTAGGTGCTGTCACCGAACTGGCAGCACTCACCCACCGCCGAAATGCGTGGATCGGATGTGGCCAGGCCGTCATCCACATGGATGGCCCGATCGCAGTGAAGGCCCGCCGCTTGGCCGAGTTCGATGTTTGGCGTAATGCCTGCCGCAATCACGACGCAATCGGCCTCCAGCGCCGTTGACCGTCCGCTGAGGCGCACGCCACTGACCTTGCCTCCTTGATCGCCGATGACGGCGTCGAGACGAGCCCCAGTGTGCAGTGCGATGCCGCGCTGACCGAGTTCGGTGGCCAGCATGCTGGCGGCGACAGCGTCCAGCTGACGGTTCATGACCCGCGATGAGCGCTGCACAACGCTAACCTGCATGCCTCGCCCGGCAAGCCCTGCCGCTGCCTCAAGGCCAAGCAGACCGCCGCCCACGACCACGGCGGTGCCGCCGGCTTCAGCGATGGCCGCCAGCCGGGCAGCATCGTCCAGGTCACGGAAGCCATGCACGCCTTCAAGGTCGATGCCGGGAATCTCGGGCATGGCACTGCGTGAGCCCGTGGCCAGCACTAGGTGGTCATAGCACAGTATTTCACCGTCATCGCACTCGACGCGCTGGCGTCGACGGTCGATGTTTACCACCCGGGTGCCAAGGCGCTGGCCGACGATCGGAAAAGTGTGGTCATCGAGCGACAGAGCCATGCTTTCGCGCTCGATGTCTCCGGCAAGCCAGCTGGAGAGCAGTATGCGGTTGTAGGCGGGGTGGGGCTCGGCGCCGATGAGGGTGATATGGCTCGGTGCCCCGGAACGTCCCTTGAGGCGTGATACCAGCCGATGCGCGGCCATGCCGTTGCCGATGATCACGAGGTGACCTGTCGTGGGGTTTGCCTCAGTCGAAGGGGATACGGTGCTGGGATGTGCGGTATCCGCTTGCGTCTTGCTGGACATGGTAAAGGCTCCAAAAACGCCAAAGACGTCTCTCACTCCCCCAGCATTGGGGGGTGAAGAGACGTCTTTGTCTGAGTCGATGCGATCGCCGTTGATCGCGGCCGGCCAGGGCCGGTGTCATGTCAGTGAGTATCCAAGTTTCGTGCCGGGATACGCGGTTCTTCTTTTTTTACAACGTCTTGCTAAAAGATGAGGGCGCGTGGTGCAACACCACGACGGAGAGTACTACGGGGTGATGGCACTTGGTTGGTGCAACGCCTCGTCGTGATGCACGCTGCTGTAGCAGGTCTCCAGCGTGACGTCGTCCAGCTCCCTCCCTCTGGCCATGAGCAGCGGTTGGAGCCGCTCGGCCATGCCGTAAAAGTCGCTGGGGTGAGGGCGCAGGCCTTCACTCAGCAGAGGATAGCCGGGAGCGCAGCCCACGGGCAGTTCGTCGAGATGAGCGACCGCCTCATCCAGGTAGGGGGGCAGTGCCAGCCATTCCAGCGCCTGGCGGCGGGCGCCTGCCGCGCTGTCCAGCCAACTGGCGGCGGCCCGCAGCGCACGGATGAGGGCGGCCAGCGTGTGGGGGTAGCGACGCGCCCAGGACGCGGTGACGCCCAGCACCTTCTCGGGATGGCCCGGCATCATGTCCGCGCCGCTGGCGATGACCTTGCCGACCTGTCGAAATTCGGCCTGGCTTCCCCAGGGCTCGCCCACACAGAACCCATCGATTTCGCCCTCGCGCAAGGCGTCCACCATTCGGGGAGGCGGCAGCGCGACCAGCTCCACCTCGCTGTCGCTGTCGATAGCGCCGAGGGAGAGCCATTCACGGAGCAACAGGTGCTGGCAGGAGTAGGGGTAGACCATGGCCAGCCGAGGCTTGGCCAGACCCCGGGTCAGGCAGTCGCGCAGGGCCAAGGCGGAGCCTTGCGGGCGGGGCAGGTCGCTGCGCACATCCAGCGCATTGGCCAGCCGCTGGGACAGCACCAGGGTATTGCCCTGGCGGCCCAGTACCATCGCGGCCAGCGTTTCGCATGGCGCCCGTGACAGACCCAGGCTCATGGCCAGGGGCATGGGCGCCAGCATGTGGGCACCATCGAGGAGTCCGGCAGCGACCTTGTCGCGCAGTGTCGACCAGGCGTTCTCTCGTGACAGGCTGACATCGAGGCCCTGCGCGCTGAAAAAGCCGCCTTCCCTGGCGATGATCAGCAGTGCCGCGTCCAGCAGCGGGACGAAGCCAAGGGTCAATCCTGCGAGCTCTGGTGCGCTGGTCGATGGCTGAGTGGCCTTCCCTATGCTCATGATCCCTGCTCCAGTGGTTTGAGAATATCGATGACGTTCTGGGCGACCTGGGCGATGCGCTGGCCGCGGTCCATGGCCAGCTTGCGCAGCATCCGGTAGGCCTGTTCTTCATCGCAGCTCTGGTGCTTCATCAACAGGCCCTTGGCCTGTTCGATGCGCTTGCGGTCGGCCAGCTGATTGCGAGCCTTGTCGAGGTCTCTGCGCATGCCCTGAAAGGCCTCGAAGCGGGCGATGGCAACCTCGATCACGGCCTTGACCCGGTTGGCGGCCAGGCCATCGACGACGTAGGCGCTGACCCCCGCCTTGACCGCTGCCTTGAGGGATTGCGGATCATGCTGATCGGCAAAGAAGACCACCGGCCTGGGATTTTCCCGTTGCAGCAGGGCCATGCTCTCCAGGGTGTCCCGGTCGGGGGATTCCATGTCGATAATGACCACATCGGGCTGATGCTGGCGCACCATGTCATTCAGGCTTGCCGGACTCGATAGCCGGCAGACGACCCGATGGCCATCGTTGGCCAGGGCCTCTTCGACCATGGCCGCGCGCACGATCTCATCGTCGACCAGCAGCACACTCAAGGTGTCAGGTTCAGGCATCGGCATAGAAGGCATGGCTCTTGTCGGGCGCTTGATAAAGGTAACGGTGTGGGTGGATGCACTGTGTGGTGGCAACTTGCCTCTGGTGTCAGCTGACAGCTCAGGGCGGCGTCTAGGCTTCGCTGGCGGCAATATGTGTTCCACCTGGTTAACTATCTTTTTTAATCAGAGTGATAGCGATGCACGGCTACGGTGCGCCGGGGGGTGAAGGGATGGGCAGGCAGGCAAGGGGCACGAATTGCACCGGATGGGTGCGAAACAACGCTTCGCGGTGAACGTCGTGGTGCATGGCCGCCTCGTTCAGCCCCATGCAATGCCCTGGCGGGCCCAGAGCGTGAGCCTTCACGCAACAGCCAGGCGGTCGCCCTCGGGCGGAGCGGAAAGCCGGTGTCACCGGGCGCACCTGCCCTGGCTGCCGGCAACCTGGAAGGGGGTTCCTGCCAAGATGGCACGAGGTTTGCTTCTGTAGTGGAAAGCGCAGACATCGGACAGCGACAGGTCTGCGCGCAACGGAAATCCAATGTGGGGTTTCCTCGGCAAAGACGCCCATTCAGCTCCTGGCCATGCCAGGCGCTGAGTGGGCGTTTTGCGTGATGGCTCACAGGAGAAGGGGATGACCCAGACAGATCATGACGGCGCGCCAGCCCAGCCAATCCTCGACCATGGCGACGGCAAACAGGCAGGCACGCTGACCACCTGTCCCTACTGCGGTGTTGGCTGCGGTGTCGCGCTGAGTGCCAAAGCGGGGAGCGCCGTGGTCGAAGGCGATGCCTCTCATCCCGCCAACTTCGGGCGTCTGTGCGTCAAGGGAACCGCGCTGGCAGAGACATTGGGCCATCACGGCCGCCTGACGATGCCGCGGGTCGATGGTCACGAGACCCGTTGGGAGCAGGCGTTGGATACGCTCGCCGAGCGCCTGCTCAAGATACGTGAAGCCGCGGGGCCAGGTGCCATCGCTGGCTATCTGTCGGGACAGCTGTTGACCGAGGACTACTACGTCGCCAACAAGTTGTTCAAGGGGTTCATCGGTACCCCGCACCTGGATACCAACTCACGTCTGTGCATGGCCTCTGCTGTCGCCTCCTACAAGCGGACCTTTGGTGCCGATGCGGTGCCCTGTAATTACGAGGATCTCGAGGAGGCGGAGCTGGTCGTGCTGGTGGGATCCAACCTGGCCTGGAACCACCCGGTGCTCTACCAGCGGCTGCGGCTGGCCAAGTCGCGTAATCCCCTGTTGAGGGTGGTGGTCATCGACCCACGCGTCACTGACAGCTGCGAGGTCGCCGATCTTTACCTGGGACTTCGCCCAGGCTCGGATGCGGCGCTGTTCAACGGGCTGCTTGCGTGGATGGCGCGCCATCAGCGACTGGACAGGGTGTACCTGCAGCGTCATACGGATGGCAGTGACGAGGCGCTGAAAGCGGCCTTGGTCGATGCTCCCGATATCGATGCGGTCGCGGCGGCGTGCGACCTGGACCCTGAGCGCCTGGAAACCTTCTACTACTGGTTTGCCACTCAGCTGCATGTGGTGACCCTCTACTCCCAGGGAGTCAACCAGTCGACCAGCGGTACCGACAAGTGCCAGGCCATCCTCAACTGCCACCTGGCCGGCGGCAAGATTGGGCTGCCCGGGGCGGGACCGTTCTCGATCACTGGGCAGCCCAACGCCATGGGCGGGCGTGAGGTCGGTGGCCTGGCCAACCAATTGGCGGCACACATGGATTACCACGCGCCGGGCGCGAGGGAGAGGGTGGCACGCTTCTGGTCGACTCAGACGGTGACCGCCACGCTGCCCGAAGGTCCAGGCTACAAGGCGATCGAGCTGTTCGAGGCGCTGGAGCGGGGAGAGATTCAAGCGCTATGGATTATCGCCACCAATCCTCTGGTCAGCCTTCCCGATAGTGATCGTGTTCGCGCCGCCATCGCCCGCTGTCCGCTGGTGATCGTGTCCGAGTGCATGGAGGATACCGAGCTGGTGGCGCTGGCGGACATCGTTCTTCCGGCCAGCGGCTGGTCGGAGAAGGACGGCACCGTGACCAACTCCGAGCGGCGCATTTCACGCCAGCGTGGTCTTCTTCCGCCGCCCGGAGAGGCGCGCCATGACTGGTGGATCCTGTGTCAGGTGGCCGCCCGCCTGGGTCTGGGGGAGGCCTTCGCCTACACCCATCCGGCCGAGATATTTGACGAACATGCGCGACTGTCAGGTCTCGACAACGACGGTCAGCGCGCTTTCGATATCTCGGGCCTGGCGGGACTTACCCGGCAGCAGTACGACGCCTTGGCACCCATCCAATGGCCGGTCACCCGCTCCGCTCCGCGGGGCACGCCGCGGCTGTTCGAGGATGGTCGCTTCTTCACCGAGACCGGCCGAGCTCGGCTCTGGCCGGTCTATGCCAAGGCGCCACAGCAGACCACCAGCCAGCAGTTCCCGCTGCGCTTGAACAGCGGCCGAGTGCGTGATCAGTGGCACACCATGACCCGCACCGCCCGAGCCAGCCGGCTGATGAACCATCGTGCCGAGCCCTTCGTCGAGGTGCATCGTGACGACGCTGCAGCACTGGGCCTGGTCGATCAGGCATTGGCGTCGATCCGTTCACCCACTGGAGAAATGCGGGCTCGTGTGCGGGTCGCCCCTGGCCAACGCCGCGGTGAGGTGTTTGTGCCGATTCACTGGACCCGGCGCTTCAGCCACTCGCCTCAGGCTGGCGCGCTGTTCGGCGGTGTCACCGATCCGCTCTCTGGGCAGCCGGAAACCAAGCATGGTGCGGTGATGGTTTCTCCTCTGGTGCATAGCTGGGAAGCCACCCTGGTGCTCGGTGACGATGCCTTGAGCACTATGAGCGATTCGCCGCGAGACGCGATGGCCAGCCTGGTCAAGGGCACCGAGTACTGGACGCGAGTACCGATGGCGGCTGGCGAGCGCTGGCAGTTGGCGGGGGATCTGCAGAGTGCCAGCCGCGACTGGCTGGCCTGGGCCCGCCAGCACCTTCCCGGTGAGGTGGGCCCGGTGCTGCAGGATCCGTCAGGCTGCCGCTGGCGCCTGGCCGGCTTCGATCAGGGGCGGTTGTGCTGGTGGCTGATGGTGGGACCGGTGACCGAGCTGCCCGGGTTGGGCTGGTTGTCGCAGCGCCTGACGGAAGCGGCGAAGGGCGAGGTGATGGCCCGGCAGGATCGTCGCCGCGTGCTGGCGGGTTGCGATGATGGTGCCGCCGATCAGGGACCTATTGTGTGCAGCTGTCACCAGGTGGGCCGCACCCCGATTCAACGCGCGATACGTGCCGGAGACGATTCGGTGGAGGCGCTGGGGGCGAGGTTGGCGTGTGGCACCCAGTGTGGCAGTTGTCTGCCGGAATTGAAGAGCCTTGTAGAAGAGGAGAAGAGCCGTGGTGCCATCAAGCCCCCGCAGCCAGTATCTGCATGCTGAGAACCCGTCCCCAGGGGCATCGAGCGTCAAGGCGTCCGCCGCTGGTACGTGGCGCAACAGCCCTGTCTGGCCGCGATGGATGGGGCTAGCCGTGCCGCTGTTGAAGCGCCTCGGTGGAAGCCGTTGCAGGCTTCGGCGCAGCGGTCAATCTGCGATGTTCGATACACCGGCACGAGCGCTGTCGCTGCTGTTGGCGCGGCTGGCGACGCTCTGTCAGCGTGGCGCCGATCGCCTCGACAGGCCCGTGCCGATAGCGGCTACTGGCCCACGTCAGGGGCAGGTATCGTTGGTGGGGGCGGGCAGTGGAGCCGGCGAGTTGCTGACGCTGCTTGCGCTGGAGCGACTCAAGCACGCTGATGCCGTCGTCTACGACCGGCTGGTGGGGCCTGACGTACTGGCGATGATTCCGGCCGGAGTGGAGCGGCACTATGTCGGCAAGGCCCGCGGGCATCATAGCCTCGACCAGGCCAGCATCGGGCAGATGCTGGTCATGCTCGCGCGCCAGGGCAAGCGTGTAGTGCGACTCAAGGGAGGCGATCCCGGTATCTTCGGGCGTCTGGGAGAAGAGCTGGATGCGCTGGAGGCAGCAGGGGTGCCCTGGGATATTGTCCCTGGCATCTCGGCGGCGGCCAGTGCCGCTGCTGCCATGGGAATTCCCCTGACCGAGCGGGGCCATGCCCAGAGTCTTCGTCTGGTGACCGCCCAGCAGTGTCGCGAGGGCGGCGAGCCGGACTGGAGATCACTGGCGCGCCAGGATGAGACGCTGGTTTTCTACATGGGCCTGAACAAGCTCACTGCGATCTGTCGAGGCCTCATCACAGCAGGGCTCCCACGAGACTGGCCGGTGATGCTGGTGGCCAACGCCAGCCTGCCCGAGATGGCGTCAGTGGTGGGTACGTTGGCGGATATCGACAGCCGTCTGGCGGCCAGCCCGCTGCCGTCTCCGTGTCTGATCATCGTCGGCAGTGTGGTCAGCCGGGCCAAGGTGACAGCAGCGGCTGAGGCAGCGACCTTGTAAGAAGGGCCGCACAAGGCCCTTCCAGTACTCCAGCTTGGGTGGAGGTTGCTTGCAAGAGCGGCCGCCGGGGGGGGGCCTGCGGCGGTTGGCCAATCGGCTTACTTTGGGGCAAGCACCAGGGTTGCGTGGCCGTTGGCAACGCCGGGCTCGATGTCGCCTGTCTTCACATAGCGAGCGAGAAAATCGAGCATCAGCACTTCTCCATCGATGGCCTTGAGGTCTGTATCAATCCAGCGATAGGCACTGTAGTCACTGCCTTCCGGAGTGATCGGGAGCGGGTCCGGGCGATCACTGTGAAGTAACTGGATACCAACGCCTTTGGCGCTGTCTGCCTCCCCATCCAAGGCGAGAATACCGGCATCTCCACTGGGGTCGTAATCATGAATATTGCCGAGTACCGCCCATTTGATATCGCCATCGCTGTGGCACCATGCCGATACATTGACGGGAGTGTCGGGTACCCCCTGCGGTGGCTGCCCGAGTTCGTTGAATCGATGACTGCCGATCTGGCCCAATGAGACGGAGACATTGCCGACGCCTTGACAGGGGTTCATGCGCACCTTGAGGGGTTGGGCGAAGGTGAGGCCGCTTAGGCTGAATAGATCGGCGTTGTGGTTAGGGGGAGTGCTCAAGTCGTTCATCAATGACAACAGACTGTATCCCTCCCAGGCAGCATGCCTCAGGGTGACCCCCTCGACACCAGGATCTCCTGCCATCTTGTAAAGCGTTACCTTGACATAGAATGAGGGCATCTGACGCCAGTTGACGGCAAACCAGGCGTCAGGGCAGTCCGTGGTGATGGGGGGATAGCCCTCGGCGAGTCCTGTCCCTGCTTTGGCATCGGTACAGGGAATCCCATGTACCGGCTCGTCAAAGGGAAACAAGTTGAAGGCCGGGTTGGTATTGGCCCACTTGAAGGGCAGCGCCTTGCCCTCCACCATCAATTCAGTGGTGTAGCCAACACTGCCACTCCCCCCACCGCCGTACGGATTTCCGACACCATCGTCGGTCATGACATACATGGCTTCATCGGCGGCATCCGAGGTGACGCCTGGCACCGGCCAGTAGCCGTTGGTGGCTGAATAGTGCTGCCATAGCAGCCAGTACTTCACCGTATCCGTTGCATAGTAGCAGCGCGCTACCCAGCCGCCATTGATAGCGTACAGCTGGGAAGCGGGAAGAATGCCGACGGCGATGGGGGTGCCGACGGCGGTGTCGCTGTCCAGGACTATCTCGGAGCCGAAGTCGACCGGTAGCGGCTGGTTGTCCCAGGGAGGAATGATCTCGAAGCAATGTGCATGGGCTCGTGAAGAAAGCGCCAGCAAGCCGAGCAGCAGGAGCAGGTAGCGCCATGGGTGCCGCCGAGACCCGCTGCCTCGAACGGTGTGCAAAAGGGGGGGGTGTAGGATCATGATGGGTCCTTGGTGTGATCGGAAGACGGGCCAATGCACGGCGACTCGACAATAGGAATATCGTCACTGCCCATGGCTGGAGGGGTCCATTCAGGTTGCGCTTGGCAGTGCCTACCTTGGTCAAGGCTGATGGTCAGCGGGCTTCCCGGAGCGAGGTCGCGTACCAGCAGCATGCCGCCTGCACCGACTTGTCCGAGGACTCGACCGTCGGCTGCAGTGGCGGTAGAGCCGAGCGGAACTCCCCTCCCGTGTTGCGTAAGCACCAGGACCACCGGCTGCCCCGTGTCGGTGGCGAAGTGGATGGGCACCATGGCGCCGGCATAAGGGGAGACCTGGACGTTGGTGCGCTGAAATTCCACTGCGGTAGACGCGCCACGAGGGTCCAACTGCACATCGTTGACGCGGTAGGGTGAGAGGAACGGCACCAGGGCTTCTCCGTCGCTATCCAGGGTGAGGTTGGCGGCGTTGGTGACGCGAGCGCCAGCACCACCTTCAGCCCTGATCAGTCCGACGGTGTCACCTGTGCTTTGCCCGAAGGTCACTCCGTGGCGATGCAGCAGCACTGCTCCGCTGGCGCCGAACGATAGCTGGCGATAGTCATCACTTTCGGAACCGGACAGGGTGTATTGTCCCACGGAGGTATGGGTGGAAAGGTTGGCGCCATAGGAATGCTGGTCGCCGGTGTCCCCTGTGGACTGGCTGGCATGAATCCCATAGGCAAGGCCCCTGTCTTCGCCGAGATTTCCGGTGACATTCAGATTGCGATGATCATTCTGTGCCGAATCCCGACTGGCCGAGATCGTCATGCGTGGCGCGAAGGCGGTGTTCGATAGTGGCAGCGACGCGGACAGCAAGGCTCTGTTTTCAGTGTCGCGGTCCTCGCTTTCGACCCGTGACAGACTGAGGTTAAGGCTGACCCTGCCAAAGGTTCGCGTCAGCCCGAGTTGGTAGGTCGATTCCGAGCCTTCACGATGCCAGTAGTCCGCCACTGAGCCGGTAAATGACAGGCGGGAGCGCTCACCCAGTGGCTGGCTGATGTTGAACTGCAGCCGGTTTCGCTGGCTGGCATCGCTGTAGTAGGCGTCCACATCCCGTTGCTGCGGCTCAGAGGAGGCCGGTACATCTTGCAAGTAGGCGGCATCGCTCAGCGACAGGTAGCCGGAACTGGAGTAACGATAGGCGGCCAGATTGATATCGGTGTCGCTGCCGATCAAGTGTCGACTGTAGGAGGTCTGCAGACTCCAGCCATGGCGGTTCCCATCGGGCAAGCGGGCATCCGAGTACTGGGCATCGACCCCTACGGCACCGTAGCGAGTATTGAAGGCGGCGCCAATCAGCGGTGACCAGTAGTCCTCGCTGGCTTGTACTCCGGTATAGCCGGTCAGGGCATTGCTTAACCCGCGCCGATAGCCGATTTCTGCCAGTAGCGGAGCATCACCAATGGCATCATTGTTGAGCTCACCTGCGGCCAGATAGAGCCTGGAGTGCCCTGGCCGAAGAAGTCCCGGCAGCGCTGCGTAGGGCACGCTGTAGCGCTCTATCCTGCCGTCAGCTTCGGTCACTTGAACGTCGAGGTCGCCTCCGTACCCGGTCGGGTAGAGGTCGTCGATGACGAAAGGACCTGGGGGAACGCTGGTTTCGAGAAGGTGCTTTCCTTGCTGGGTGATGGTGACCTTGGCTTGAGTTTGCGCGGTACCAGTGACCACCGGAGCATAGCCTCGCTGACTGTCAGGCAGCATTCGCGGCTCGCTGGTCAGTGTGGCCCCCAGTACCGGGATTGAGTCGAACAGCTCTCCACGGGTGTTGACCTCGCCCAGGCGCAGTAGACGTTCCTGCCCGGCCAACGGGCGCTGCACGTAGTGGTGCAGACTGTCCCAATCCACGCGGCCCTGGTCATCCCGGGTGACATTGAAGTCGCTGCGGTACTGCCATAGTCCAAGGTTGGCAGCTATCGATGCCCCCAGAAATGTGCTGTCAAAGTCCTCTCCCGAAATGCTCGACCGGTAGCTGTTGAGGTGATAGTTGGTCAGCAGGGCGGCCTCCCCGGCAGTCCAATGCTCTGACTCCACGTAACCCCGAGGGCGTTGCAGCATCAGCGCCTGCGGTACGCTGACTCTAGCGCTCAGCGTGCCCTGATCCAGCGTCAAGGTAACCCCTGGCGCCACGCTGGTTGCGTCGAGGTAGCAGTCATCCGCGGCTAGTCCCGAACAGCGCTGCTCGAGGTCCTGGAGAATCTCCGGGTCCAGGCCGACGACTTGCCAGGCCGATAAGGCCAGACGGGTGCTCTGCGTGTCGTTCGAGTCTTCTTCGACACGCAGCAGGTGCCGTCCCACCGACTGCTGGTTGACGATTAGCTCCACGGGATAGTCTCCCGGCACCATGTAGCCCGCTTGAGAAAAGCGACTGATGTCCAAGCCGCTCGATGCGAGAAAGGCAGGATTGAACTCCACCTGTTCGGCGCAGGCGAGACCAGGCAGCACCCAGCTAGTGAGTGCCAGCCAACAAACGTGAGAGGGGGAACAAGAGACCCGGGGCCGCGTTGCCATGGAAGCTCACTCCTGGTCAGTCGTGCGCAAGCGTGGCCTGGCGAACCACTACCGCGCCGTAGTCATTGACTGCCTGGTACCACAGTGAGGTATGGCGGGCGTCGGCTTGAGAGATAGGCCAGCTGGCGTGACCGTGTGGCGCCACCATGTCCAGTGATACATCGGCTCCGGTGGGATCCTGTTGCCAGGATGCCGATACCAGCGAGACATGCGCATCGCTAGGATTGGTGCACTCCAGTAGTGTTTGGCCATTCCTGTGGGTGACCCTCCACTGCAAGCGTGAAATGGCCTCCGTCGCGCTGACCTCCAGGTCGGCGGGGCGGTAGAACAACTTCAGGCGTGTCAAAATGCCCAGTTGCAGCAAATTTGTTTGCTGTTTCGAGACCGGCGGAACTTCCTTGATGTTGAGCCAGTAGAGTGACTCTTCATGCGTTTCGGGTATCTGGCGAATGCGCAGGATACGCAGCGTCTGGCGCTGGCCGGGATCCAGCCGAAAGACCGAAGGAGTGACCAGGAAGGGGGAGTCCGCGTCCCTGGCGGGCCGAGAGCCTGCTCGCTCATCGGCCCAGGCCTGAACCAACACCGGCATGTCGTCCTTGTTTTCCAGGCTGATGGTCTGCTCATTCTGATCTTCGTTGTACACCACACGGGTGCCATTGATGGAGACGCTGGCAGAGACTGATGTGGCAACCGACAGCGCGAGCAGCAACATAGCTGTCGCGCCAACCCATCGGCCTGACACCCTCCGCCAGGGTAAGGGTAGGGTCGTAGGCTTCATTCGTAGACGATCTCGATAGCGCCAGTGGCATTGACGGTACCCGCGGTGACGGCGGCAGCGGTGGACTGATACCAGGCAGTCAGCGGGATGAGGGTGGTGCCGCTTCCTGCCACGATGTCGACTGCAGGAGTACTGGCATTGTTAGCGGCCTTGACCCAGTCATCGTTGGCGTCATAGACGGCGATGCCCACATTTTGTGCCGTGCTGGTGGCATCCAGCAGGAATAACCCGGTGGTAGGGTCGACTTGACTATCGTCACCGGTGAAGCGTACGGCGACCTTTTGTGCGCCGGTGGTGCCCGCGGTGCAGGTCAGTGCCAGCTGGAAGGCTTTCTGACCTGCCCGTGTGCCCGCGGCGCCAAAAGCGCTGGTGGAAACCGTCGGCAGGGTGACCGAGGTGTCAGCGGTGGGGATGGTGCAGTTGGCAGCGACGATCTCTCCATTGAAGGTAATGGTGCCATCGGCGGCTTGAGCACTGCACGCCGAGAATAGGGCGAGAGTGAGGCCGATGGGCGCGATGTAGGAACGGGGATAGGACATGAGACACCTCCAGGTATGAAGTGAGCATCTGCGCTAGCTCAGATGAGTCAGCCAGTCGTGCTCGGAAGTCGTACATGTCAAAGAATATTGAGTATTAGTAATTTGGTGTTGATCTAGATCATTTTTTGAAAAATAGGGTTAAAAATGTTTCTGAAATGTAAAGTTTGGTTAACGAAAGCCTAAGACTTCTGGCCTTATTCGAGAGCAAATTGCTTGTTTTGGCACTAAACGGAAGTCGTTCTGGGCTTTGTGCGGAGACATTCGCTATTCTGAGCCGATCAACACAGGACACACGGATTCCATCATGCGCGCGTGGCTTCACTCGTTCAGGGCAGGTCTGATACTGGCTTCGGCTATCACATTGACGGCGTGCAGTGGCCTTCCGTCATTGGAGGGGCGAAGCGAGACACGCTATCTGCCCACTGATGACGCACGACATACGGCACTTGGGGAAATGGTGTCCCCCTATGTCGACGCTCATCCCGGCAAGAGTGGCATCCATCCGTTGCGCAACGCCCACGACGCCTTCGCCGCTCGCCTGCTGCTGGCGGAGTCGGCTGAGCGCACGCTGGACGTGCAGTACTACATCTGGCACGACGACATCACCGGCTCCATGCTGTATCAGGCATTGCTGGATGCGGCGAATCGCGGTGTGCGTGTCCGACTGTTGCTGGATGACACCAATACGGCGGGCCTGGACGACAAGCTGGCGGCTCTGGACGCCCACCCCAGCATCGAAGTTCGGCTGTTCAATCCCTTTGTGGTGCGCTCCCCACGCCTGGTTGGCTACGTGACCGACTTTTCACGGGCAAACCGCCGCATGCACAACAAGTCGCTGACTGTAGACAATCAGGCCACCATCATCGGTGGGCGTAATATCGGTGACGAGTATTTTGGCGCGGGTGACAACGTGATGTTCGCCGATCTCGATGTGGTCGCGATTGGTCCGGTGGTCGAACAGGTGTCTGCTGACTTCGATCGCTACTGGGCCAGCCAGTCATCCTATCCGGCGAGTCGTGTCATCGATTCGGTGGGGCGTGAAGGGTTGGCGCAGCTCGAGCAGTCGCTGGCCGTCGCCATGGGCTCAGGCGATTCCAGGGAGTACCGGGAGCTTCTGGATGACAGCCAGTTCATGTCGTCGATTCGGGAGGGCAGCCTTGAGCTTGTGTGGGCCAATGCCTTGATGGTCAGCGATGACCCGGCCAAAGGGCTTGGGCTGGCAGATGACGAGGACCTGCTGACAGGGCGTATTCGCGGGTTGCTCGGGCCACCTCGCGACACCGTACACCTGGTGTCACCTTATTTCGTGCCGGTAGAGAAAGGCACTCAGATGTTCGCCGACCTTGAAGCCCGTGGGGTAGAGGTCACCATCCTGACCAATGCGCTGGAGGCCACTGATGTGGCAGCAGTGCACGCGGGATACGCCAAGCGTCGTCGTGAACTGCTGGAAGCCGGCGTCAGATTGTTCGAGTTGAAGCGTGCTCCCGATGCGCCCGGGCGCAGCGACGCGGCCGGCCCCTTCGGCAGCTCCGGCGCCAGCCTGCACGCCAAGACCTTTGCAGTAGATGGGGATCGTCTGTTCGTCGGCTCGTTCAATTTCGATCCACGTTCTGCGAGGCTCAACACCGAGCTGGGCTTTATCATCGAGAGTCCCGAGCTCGCCCAGGAGATGGAGCGCGTGTTCAACACTGACGTGCTGGACAACGCCTATGAAGTGAAGCTGGACGAGGACGGCAGCATGTACTGGCTCGAGCGCACCCCGGAAGGGGTGGTGCGTTACGAGGGCGAGCCGAATGTCGGAGTGTTGCGACGTGCGGCAGTGTCGCTGATCTCGATCTTGCCGGTGGAGTGGATGTTGTAACGGCACTGTGGCTGGATAGCGTTTGACCGGCACCAACGGCCAGCACCCTGCTGGCCGTTGGCGTGAAGGGACTCCGCGGTAGGGACGTCATTCAGCCATCGCCGCCGAAGGCGTCAAATACCTCCTGGCCGGTCATGTCCTGAGTCTGGTTGCCAAAGTGGTACCAGGCTGGCTTCTGGTCGATGAAGATCTGGTGGTCGAAGTGCCAGTCCTGTCCCTGATCGATCAGCCCCGCCGGGATCGCGTAGTGCTGACCGTCTTTCAAACGGTAGAAGAGGTGGGTGCCGCAATGCCGACAGAAAGCGCGCTCGGCCCACTCCGAGGAGGCAAAGACGGTGATGGCGTCTTCTCCTTCCAGCTCGATGGGGCCGGCTGGCTCCACGGCGAACAACGGACCACCGCCCCAGACTCTGCACATCCGGCAGTGGCAGGCGGCCACCTGGTAGGAGGTCAGTGGCACCGTGAGCGTCACGGTACCGCACAGGCAGCTGCCACTGACGCGGTGGGATGGCGTTGATGCGGTATTCATGTCACGTGCTCCTGCAGGCGGGATGCCTCAAGCCTAGCAGAAGCACGAGGTGGGGCACGTCTGGACCGACGTCGAAATGCGGACGCCTACCGGCCATGAGAGCTGGCCTGCAAGCGCAGGCACTTTTCGTACAAGCCCTAGAGTGAGGCCAGCACGGTATCGGCGCTCGACGCCTCAATCACGCCGCGCTCGGTATCCACGCCCAGATATTGCACCACGCCGTCGTCGACGATCATGGCGTAGCGCAGGCTGCGCACGCCCATTCCGGCGCCGCTGGCGTCCTTGTCCATGCCGATGGCTCGGGTGAAGTCTGCATTGCCGTCGGCAAGCATCGTCAGCGCCTGGGCATTCTGATCCTGCTGCCAGGCGCCCATGACGAAGGCGTCGTTCACCGACAGGCAGGCAACGGCGTCCACCTTCTCCAGCAGCTTGTCGGCATTGACCACGAAGCCAGGCATATGGGTGTTGGAGCACCCGGGGGTGAAGGCCCCAGGAACGGCGAACAGAACCACCTTGCGTCCGTCAAACACGTCGCGGGTAGAGATGGCTTCCGGCCCCTTGGCGCCGTTGGTGTAGAGCGTCACATCTGGCAGGCGATCGCCGATGGCAATGGTCATGAAAGTACCTCAGGTCAGGGAAGTAAAAGGGGGATGCAGGGACCGTCAATCAGCGTCCGTGATGTCGTCCTGCAGAGGTGGGGTGGGACGCACGAGAATCTCGTTGACGTCCACGTGGCGCGGCTGGGAGATCGCGTACATCACGGCGTTGGCCACATCGCGGTCTTCCAGCGCGTACTCCGGCGGTTCGTCGAAAAATGGGGTGTCGACCATGCCGGGTTCTATCAGCGTCACGCGTATACCGCTGCCGCGAAGCTCCTCGCGCAGGTTGTAACCGATACCTGAAACGGCCCACTTGGTCGCCCCGTACATGGAGCCAGGAAGGGTGGTTCTGCCTGCCGCAGAGCCGGTAAGAAGCAGGTGGCCCCGGCTGCGCCGCAGGGCCGGGAGGCAAGACTGTATGGTCAGCCCAAGCCCGTACACGTTGGTCATCAGCATGGCCTTCCACGTTTCCGGGTCTGCCGAGCTGAAGCCGCCAGGTGAGCCACCTCGGCCCGCGTTGGCAAATACCGCATCGATGCGGCCAAAGCGCTCCAGCGCTTCCTCGACCATCATCTTCTGGGCCTCGGGATCGGTCACGTCCATGCCAACGGTCAATACATTTTCGGGGCCCAGCTCCTGAGCAAGGGCCGTCAGGCTTTCCTGGGAGCGGGCTGCAAGGACCAGATGATAGCCTTCCCTCGATGCCGCTCGTGCGGTGGCAGCGCCGATGCCGCTGGACGCTCCGGTGATCAGCAACACTCCTTCTCGCATCGCATCCTCCTGGTGGCTCGGCTCCAATCGCGTCGGTGCTCGTTTCAGCATGCGTGGCTCCGGCGCATGTTGCAAACCTCTGGGCACAGGGGACGTCTTTCAAGGGCAAGCGCAAGGACCAGAAGACACAGCAAAAGCCCGGCGCAAGGCCGGGCGGTCATGCAGTGACGTTGGCCGCGCCTCCAGGCGGGCGGGCCGGGACGACTCAGCGTAACGACAATGCGCTGCCACGCTCGCCCTGGGCAGCGTCCTCGTAGGCTGCCGCTTCCTCGGCCTCCACTTCGGGGCTGAACCTGACCAGCAGGGCGCACAGGGCGGCCAGGATCACTGCGGCGCCCAGGTAAAACAGGCCCTGCTGATAGCTGATCGTCTCGGAGCGAAACAGGAATCCCGCGGCCACGGCGCCCGCATTACCACCAGCACCGACGATCCCCGCCACTGCGCCAAGAGCACGCCGATTGATGAAAGGCACCACGCCGAAGGTGGCACCCTCGGCCATCTGCACGAACAGGCTGAATACCAGCATCATGCCGATGGCCAGTGCCAGCACGTGCATCTGGGAGAAGAACATCAGCGCCACGCCCTCGCACAGCAGCGCGATGAAAAGCCAGCGAACCCGGCCCTTCAGCCCTGCGTTGCGCGCAAACAGATCCGAGAAGATACCGCCCATGGTACGTGCGAACAGGTTCATCAAGCCGAACAGGCCGGCGATCATGCCGGCGGTGGCCAGCGTCAGGTCGAAGTTATCGAAGAAGTAGATGGCGGCGATGTTGTTGATGGTCAGCTCCACGCCGAAGCAGGCCGCGTAGACAACGAACAGTGCCCATACGCGAATGTCTCGAGCGGCGGCGCCGAAGGTGCTGGCCATGCTGCCTTCTCCCGACGCTTCCTCCAGTTCACCGCGGGCACGTAGCTCCTTGAAATTGCCGTCGGGGGCATCCTGGGTAAAGCGGTAGTAGCAGAGTCCAGCGATAAACATCACTACCCCGGGAACGACCATGGCCAATCGCCAGCCCATGGTCTCGCTGACCCCCAGCATCAACAGCCCAGAGAAGATCAGCGGCATCAGGATCTGGGTGGTGCCGCCCCCCAGGTTGCCCCATCCGGCAGAGGTGGCATTGGCGGTGCCGACCACGTTGGGAGCGAACATCACCGATGTGTGGTACTGGGTGATGACAAAGGAGGCGCCGATGGCGCCAATGGCCAGTCGTGCCAGCAGAAAGGACTCAAAGCTGTCGGCGAAACCAATGCTCATCACTGGCAGGGCGCCGAGGCATAGCAGCCAGGTGTAGGCCAGCCGAGGGCCAATGCGATCACACAGAACGCCAATGGCCAGCCGGACAATGACCGTGATGGCGACCGAGGCAATGATCGTATTGCCTATCTGGGTCTTGGTCAGGCCGAGGTCGTCTCTGACCACCGCCATCAGCGGGGCGATGCCAAACCAGCCGAAAAAGCAGAGATGGAATGCGAACCAGGAAAAGTGGAAGGCTCGCATTTGCGGAGTCGAGAAAGAAAACAGGCGGATCCTGTTGGCCTTGTGGCGCAGATTCATGGAACAGTCCTCCAGGGTGGACGAACACGCGAACTTGTTTGGCCTTCGCCATTGAAGGTCGGGTCCGACGCACTCGTACCCCCGAGGGGTCTGGTCCACGTCCGGCACACACTGGTTGATGCGAAGCAAGTGAAATGCCGGTGAAGGATAAGCACAGCCTAATCAGTCGTTTGTGGTTTTTTGCGCTCGTGGCGTGCAGGGGTGTGGCGACCCGCGGTGCATCGATGCGGTGCATCATTAGCCGTCATGCATGGTCGGAGTGCGCCTTGCGGGTGCCCCCCAGCGGGATGCTGTGCGCCCTTGAGCCGAGCCTTTACCGCACTCGCCATGACGTAGATGTTGCTCGGCGAGATGCCATGGTCGCTGTTGGCTGCAGTGGGGTAGAGGAGGTAGAGCAGGGGTGAGAAGGAAAAGGGGAAAAGGAGAAAAGGAGGCTAGGGAAGGGAGAGCTGAAGAGGCATAGCGCTTCAGGTCGAGGTGGGTGTCACGTGGGATACGTGGGTCTGTGCGCTATCGAGAGCCACGGCACGGAGGCTCCGTGCCGTTGTCATCCTGGGCAGGCGTCATCAGCGCGACAGCGCAGCGACTTGCTGATCTTGACGTGGGCAGCGCAGGTAGGCGGAGCTGTTCAGCCAACGCTGGTCCGGATAGTAGGTGAACAGATACTGGTTGTCGCGAATACTGTTGATCAGCGGCACGGCGACCTCGTTGCGGACTGCCGGGCAGCCGTGGCTGCGACCGATTCGACCGGTTCGCTCAATGAATTCCTGGCTGACGTAGTCGGCACCGTGCATGACGATGGCGCGGTCGTAGGCGTTGTCGTTGACCCCCGGCTCCAGTCCTTCCAGGCGCAGGGAATAGCCATTGCTGCCGACATAGCTGTTCATGGTGCGAAACAGTCCGATGCTCGACTGATAGCTTTCGGGAATGTTCGAGAACATGCTGGCCACGGCGTCGCCAGAGTTCTTGCCGTGGCTCACCCATTCGCGAAAGATCAGGCGGGGCTGCTTCAGGTCGAAGACCCATAGTCGGCGTTCGGTGGACGGCAGCGAGAAATCGATCACGGCCAGGCGCTCTGCATCAGGATCAGCGCAGTTGATGGCGCGAGCGGCGAGACTTAGAACCCCCGGGTTGGCCTTGGGTGCCAGGCGCGCCAGGGTCTGCTCGAGGGAGTTGTGGTTCCAGTGGTCCTCCCGGGTGGCGTCGCGAATAAAATCCTGAGCGCTGGCAGGAGCCGCAAAAATGGCGCACAGGGTCAATACTAGAGCATGGGTGAGACGTGTCTTCATGCGATGGTAGGGGGCTGAACAATGGGTCGACATGCTCATCAAGGCTCCGAGGACATACAGTGGCGTCGGTGGTGATCGTAGCTCGCTGTTCTGCTGCAGGCGTCGTGACAGGAGCCAAGAGACAAAGGCTGCGGTGGCCGGCCATGGCCTCGGTGCATTGCGCTATCTCAAGGCGACACGCCATCGCTGTCGCAGCGTCGCAAGGTGTCATGACGTAAGGTCGTGTAAGCGGTACGCTTAACTTTATGACGATACGCTGTCGTCGTGACACATGCTGTAAAACAGGTCGGGTCGGTGGAATACCGTACCGACGACTCTATTATGACAATACCGCCCGGGATGGCCAGTATTGACGTCAAGTTGCAGGGAGTTCAGGTCATGTTTAACCCAAATGTGGTACGGCGGCTAATGCCAGGGAAGGGCATTGCCGCAGCACTTTGTTACGCCATGCTGGTGTCTCCGGCGTGGGCGGCAGTAGACGGTGATGATGGCACCGGCGAGACGGGTCCTGCCGCGACGGGACTTTCGTCGGCATCCTCCACGGCGGAAGGGGGAAGCGTCGAGGAAGCGTTGCAAGATGTCGGCGGCGTAGTGCCAGGCCCACTTGCGGGCCGCCTGATCGGCGCATCCGAGATGGCCCAGCGCTTCTATGGACTGCGTGGCCAGCGCGCTGTGTGGACGGATATGGAGCGGGTAGATGCCCTGGTCGCGGCGCTGGAAGACCTGGATGACGATGGCCTGACGCCGCAGGATTATGCGCCGGCGGCATTGTTGAGTCAGGCTCAGTCCAGTGACCTGTCTACGCCGGGGGCCTTTGAGGTCAAGGCAACCGAGACGCTGCTGGCAGCCATGGCGCACCTGCAGCGAGGCAAGGTCGATCCGCTGAGGATCGATAACGACTGGGAAGTGGACGTCGATCCCCCTGCCTTTGACCTGGTGAGGCTTTCCCGTGAGCTGGACCGCGGCGATGTTGCTGCCGCCCTCGAGATGGCACGCCCTCCGTTCGAGCCCTACCGTCAGCTGCGCTCGGCTCTGGCGCGCTACCGCAACATCGAGCGCTTGGGAGGCTGGCCGCTCTTGCCTGCACGGGAAACGCCGCTGCGTCCGGGAGACCGGGACGCTGATGTGGCGCTGTTGAGGCAGCGCCTGGCGATGATCGGTGAACTGGAAGTGATGGCGGCAGATACTGCCCACTACCCGCAGCTTGATCTGCAAGCGCCCGAGGCGGAAGTCTACGACGAGCCCCTGGCCGCAGCGGTGCGTCGCTTCCAGCGGCGTCATCTGTTGACCGATGACGGGGTGGTCGGACCGAATACCCAGGCCGCGCTCAACATGACCGTGGGCACCCGCATTGACCAGATTCGCGCCAACCTGGAACGGGCACGCTGGCTGCTGCATGGCTTGCCTGAGTCCTTCGTGCTGGTGGATATCGCGGGGTATCGGCTGAGTTACTTTCGTCCCGATGGCAACGTCTGGCGATCTCGCATCGTCGTGGGTCAGCCCTACCGTCGGACGCCGACCCTGCGCTCCGAGATCACTCACCTGACCCTCAATCCGACCTGGACAGTGCCTCCCACCATCTATCGTGAGGATATCCTGCCCAAGGTGCGGCGCGACCCAGGTTATCTGGCGAGCCGGGACATGGTGGCCCTGTCTTCCTCCGGCCAGCGCCTTGACCCCTATTCCGTGAACTGGTCGAGCCCCGGTGGAGTGATGCTGCGCCAGGGAGCTGGACCACGCAATCCGTTGGGTCGGGTGGTGATTCGCTTCCCCAATGACCATCTGGTCTACCTTCACGACACCCCTTCACGGGGGCTGTTCAACCGTACCCAGCGGGCCTTGAGCTCCGGCTGTATTCGGGTGGAAGGGGTGGCTGAGCTCGCCCAGCTGTTGTTTGATGACTCCAATACGTCGGCTAGCGTCAGCCGCCTGATCGGCGATGGCAAGACCCGCAATGTGTCGTTACAGAGACGTATTCCCGTGGTGCTCAATTACTGGACCGTGCAGCCGGAGGCCGATGGCCACCTGGCCTTCAGGCCCGATATCTATAACCGTGATCGTGCAGTGGTCACGGCACTCGATGCTCCGGTGGTGCTGTAGCGGCCCTGCGCACACATCGTCTGTTGCCGGCCCCTTGGGCGTGTTTCCGCGTTTCTCGGGGCTCGGCAAAAGGTGTATTGCAGTGACTTGTTAGACGGGTAATGATCTGGGTTCACCCGTCGACGAGTCCTGTTTCATGTCTTTCCCACGTCTGCCCGCCTCCAGCCTGTGGTTGATTGTCAGCGGCTGTGTCTTGCTGATGATGTCCTTTGGGCTGCGCTCGAGTTTTGGACTCTTCGTCTCGCCGATCACCGAGGCCAACGGTTGGGGCCGAGATACCCTGGGGTTGGCCCTGGCGATTCAGAATCTTGCCTGGGGTGTCATCGCGGTGCTGGCCGGCGGGCTGGCCGACCGTTTTGGCAACGTCAAGGTGCTGATCGGCGGCAGCGTGTTGTATGCCGCGGGCATGTGGATGACCGCAGGCGTATCCGAGGTGTGGGCGCTGCACACGGGGACCGGGCTGCTGGTAGGCGCAGGAGTGGCAGGCACTGCCTTCGGTATCGTGCTGCCTGCCTTGGCAAGAGCGGTGGCTCCCCATCAGCGTCAGCTGGTGCTGGGCGTCGGTACCGCAGCAGGGTCCATGGGACAGTTCTTGCTGGTACCGGTGGCCCAGCAGTTGATCGGTGCCTTTGGCTGGGCTGGGGCGCTGCATGTCATGGCGCTGATGGCCCTGGCCATGGCGGTGCTGGCCATGCCTCTGGCCTCGTCCCGGGCCACGTCCGCCGCCGCCCAGGTCAGCCCAGAGCTTGCCGAGCGTGACTTCCGCGCCACCCTGGGGCTGGCGCGGGGCCACCTTTCCTACTGGTTGCTGACCATCGGCTTCTTTGTCTGCGGCTACCATGTTGCCTTTATTACGGTACACATGCCGGCGTTCCTGACCGATGCAGGCTTCGCACCTGAGGTGGCTGCCTGGTCCATTGGCCTGATTGGCCTTTGCAATGTGGTGGGATCGCTGGCCTCGGGCATGTTGTCGGGCAGGTTCACCATGCGCGGCGTGCTGATCACCATTTACGCAGGTCGAGCGGTGGCAATCACGGCGTTTATGCTGCTGCCGCTCAGCTTGGGGTCGGTGTGGGTGTTCAGCTGCGTCATGGGACTGTTGTGGCTGGCCACGGTGCCTCCCACCACGGGTCTGGTGGCGACCATGTTCGGTACCCGATATATGGCTACCTTGTATGGAGTGGTCTTTCTCGGTCATCAGGTCGGCAGCTTCTCGGGAGTATGGCTGGGCGGGTGGCTGTACGAGGCGACCGGAAGCTATGCAGGCTTGTGGTGGAGTGGTGTGGCCATGAGCCTTGTCGCCATGGCGTTGCACTGGCCCATTCGCGAGAGCGCCGCCCAGCCGCGTGCGGCAACCGCCATCTGAGAGTAGCTGCTGAGTGTAGCTGCGTAGCAGGGGCCGAATCCGGCCGGGCAAGGAGAGAGAAGGAGAGGCCAGTGCCCGAGTGCCGTTGTCGTTATCAGAGAATTCGTGAAGACTGATATACCGCAGGGGTTCGGCGGTGCAGTATAACGTTGACGATGCAGTGGATATGAGGCGGCGTCCTCGATCTTCGACGCTGCCATCTGCCACACCTTGATCTGTACACCTCACCTTGAATAACAACGAGGCAATATCATGCAGCGATGGATAGCACTGGCGGCCTTGGGCCTGGCAAGTACTGGAGTGATGGCGCAGGACAATGACAAGCTGTACCTGTTCAACTGGACGGAGTACATGGATCCGGCCCTGATCGAGGCCTTTGAGCAGGAGTTCGAGGTCGAGGTCGTGCAGAACTACTTCACCTCCAATGCCGAGATGTTCTCCAAGCTGGCCGCCGGCGGTGACGCCCAGTATGACGTGGTGGTGCCGACCGACTATTACGTGACGCGACTGATCGATGCGGGACTGGTGCGGGAGTTGGATGATGAGCGCATCCAGGGGCGTGAGCACTTGATGGAGGCCTTCCGTCACCCCTCCTATGACCCCGACGAGCGCTACAGTGTGCCCTACCTGTGGGGCGTCACCGGGATCGTCTATGACACTCGGGTGTTCGAGGAGCTGCCGACGTCATGGAGCGTGCTGTTCGACCCGGCGGTCAACCCGGATCAGCCTTTCGCTCTGCTGGGCGGTGATCCTCAGGTGTCGTTGGGTATGGTCTGTGCCTACCAGGGTGCCGGTTTTGACTGTACCGGCAAGGAGGCCTGGATCGACGCCGCCAAGCTCGCCGGTCAGACCCTTGAACGTGACAACTTCACGGGCTTTGTCGATAGCACGGCGGCAGTGGAGCAGGTCGCTCGCGGCGTCAGCGCCATTGCGGTGACCTACAGTGGGGATGTGGATTACCGCAAGGCGGACTCCCCCGAGATCTACGGCGACCTGGCCTTCTTCGCACCGGAAGAAGGCGCTCAGCTGGGCGTGGATACCTTCGTGGTACCCGCGCGAGCCCCACATCCCGAGCTTGCCGAGGACTTCATCAGCTTTATGATGCGTCCGGAAAACGCCGCCAAGGCAGCCAACTACGCGTACTACAGGACGCCGAATGAAGCCGCGCTGCCGATGGTGGATGAAGCGCTGCGCGAGGTGTCCCAGCTGGATGCGACGGCCAGCGACCACCTCGTGACCACTCCCTTGATCGAAGGTGAGTCATTGACGATGCTGCAGCAGCTATGGACCGAGGTGCGCTCACGCTGAGGTATTTCTGGGGAGCTGCCTGCAAGCGCCTGTGCTCGTCGATTGCTCGGTTCGGACATGGAGGAGGCTAGCGCCCAGAACGTCTGGGGCGCCGCCTCCTATACAGCCATCTTGCGACTGCCTGGCCTTGATGCCCTCGTGGCAGCCCTGGGACACAGTTCCGGCAAACGTCACGAGGGCGACGGCAGCGGCCTCTCCGTTATCTTTCCACCAGAGCCAGCTTGGCACTCAAGGCAACGAAGGTCCCCGCGAACAACCGCCGAAAGGCAGTCATTACTCCAGGACGTTGCTCGACATGGTGTCTGATCCAGGCGGCCCCCAGCCCGTAGGCTGAAAAGACCATAAGGGTCATCAGCATGAAGATGCCTCCGAGGCCGAGCATCTGTTCGAACACGCTATCTCCAGCGGTGATGAACTGCGGCAGAAAGGCCAGGAAGAAGACCGACAGTTTGGGGTTGAGGACATTGATCACGGCACCGATGATACCGATTCTGACAAGCGATAGCTGGCACGGGGACTGGCCGGAGAGTTCCAGGGCACCCCCCTGTTTCAACAGGCAAAGGGCCATGTAGAGCAGGTAGATCACGCCGAGGATCTTGAGCACGGAAAAGGCCAGGGCGCTGGTATGCAGGATGGCGGCAACGCCGGTGATAGCAGCAACCAGGGATGGCACAATGCCGAGTGTGCAGCCAAGCGCTGCGGCCAGGCTAGCCTTCTCACCCCGCTCGAGACCGGTCGCCAGGGTATAGATGACCCCTGTGCCGGGGACAAGCACTACGACAAGACTGGTAAGCAGGAAGTCGATCGACATCCAGACGCTCCTTCATCCGGTGGGCGTTGACGGCAAGCAGGCCGCCAGGCGACCCTTTAAAGGTAGTCTGGCCGCTCGCTTTTTTCTGGAAGTTTCCGCGCAAGGGGCTCGCTTCAGGTTGCTGTCAGCCCTTCAACTGGTTGCCCACGGGCAGGGTCCTGATGCGCTTTCCGCTGGCGGCGAAGATGGCGTTGGTCAACGCCGGAGCCACCGGTGGGAGGCCTGGCTCGCCCACTCCGCCCATGGGCGCATCGGGGTTGTCCACCAGATGTACTCGCACGTCCCGCGGCGCATTGGACTGGCGTGGCAGCAGATACTGGTGGAAGTTGTCCTGCTCGATACGTCCGTCCCTGGCGCTGATCTCGTTGAGCAGGCCAATGCCGATCCCCATGACCACCGATCCCTCCATCTGGGCGCGGATACGCTCCGGGTTGACCCTGGGGCCACAGTCGAAGGCCACGTCGGCCTGATGAATGATGACGCTGCCCTGTTCGCTGACCTCCACCTCCAGCACGATGGCCGTGTAGGAGCAGAAACTGTGGTGCACCGCCAGGCCCTGGCCGCGTCCCTCGGGCAGTGACTTGCCCCAATCGGCTTCCTCTGTCACTCGTTCAATGACCCCACGCAGGCGTCCCACGTCGATGGTGTAGCGTTCCGGGTCCTCTCCATAGTTCCAGCTGGCGCCGACCGACATGGGATCGATCTGGCGTGCCGGGCCCAGCAACTCCAGCAGGTAATCGCGATGGTCACGACCCGCACTGGCGGCCAGTTCAGCGACGAAACTCTGGATGGCGAAGGCGTGGGGCAGGTTGACCACCGAGCGGAACCAGCCGATGCGTTTGTGGGCCGGCGCTTCACCGTTTTCCAGTGACAGGTGGGGGATGTCGAAGGGCAGCGGGGTCAGGCCCATGCCGAGTTCGTAGGTCGCCTTGTACTTGGGATCTTCCTTGAAGATCGACATGATGGTCGGCGCCAGCGTGCGATGACGCCAGCCCTGAACCTTGCCGTCGGCGTCCAGTCCGGCCTCAAGCCGGTCGACGGACAGGGCGTGGAAGTAGGTATGGTGCAGATCGTCCTCGCGGGTCCACTGGAGCTGCACCGGACGGCCGTCGAGGGCGCGGCTCAGGTGGGCGGCCTCGACCACGAAGTCCGGCTTTGCCTTGCGTCCAAAACCGCCGCCCAGAAGCGTCTGATGCACACTGACGTTGGCGCCGTCGATGCCGAGCTGCCTGGCCACTTCGTCCCTGGCGCTCTGGGGATCCTGTACCGGAGCCCAGGTGTCGGCCGCTCCATCGACGACCCGGGCGATGGCCACAGGTGGCTCCATGGTGGCGTGGGCCAGGTGTGGCATGAAGTAGGTGGCAGTGTGGCGCGACTCAGTGTCGGCCAGCGCCGTCTCGATATCACCGCTGGCCCTGAGCACCTTGCCGGGGGAGCCGGCACGTTCCTCCAGCATCTGGCGATAGCGATCGGTATCGTAGCTGGCGTTAGCCTCGACGCCGTCGGTGTCCCACTCGATCTTGAGCGCCTTGCGTCCTTCGATGGCGGCCCAGGTGTTGCTGGCAATGACGCCGACCCCGCCGAGGGGATGGAAGGCCGATGGCTGTGACGTACCGTCGAGGGTGACGGTCTTGATCACACCCGGGATCTCCAGGGTGGCGCTGTCGTCGACGCTGGCGACCCTGGCGCCCAGCACGGTGGGCCGGGCGATCACCGCATAGGCCATGTCGGGCAGCCGGACATCGCCGCCGTAGACGGCCTTGCCGGTCACGATATCTTCTCCGTCAACGGCGGGGGCGCGCTCGAGCTGGTCAGGGTCGCCATCGTGGCTCGGCCCCATCGACTTGCCTATCCATCGCCACTCGCTGGCAGGCTTGAGGGTGAGGCTATCCCGCGCGGGAAGGTCCAGCTCGCGGGCGGCGGCGGCCAGCTCGCCGAAACCAAGTTCGCGACCGCTGGGCCTGTGGATCACGACATGGACGCCTGCTCGGCACTCGTCCGGGGGAACGTCCCAGCGTGCTGCCGCGGCCTGTTCGAGCATGGTGCGAGCCGCTGCTGCAGCCCGGCGCATGGGGTCGAACCAATGGCGCATGCTCCGCGAGCCGTCGGTGTCCTGGTTGCCAAATCGCTCGGAGTCCCCCGGGGCCTGCAAGGCCTTGACCCGGCGCCAGTCGGCACCCAGCTCGTCGGCGGCCACCATCACCAGGCTGGTGCGGATGCCCTGTCCCATTTCGGCGCGGTGGTTGGTCACGCTGACACTGCCATCGTCATCGATCTGGATAAACACATTGGGATTGTCGACCCAGCCGTAGGGCATCGCGGCGGCGCCGTATTGCTGCTCGTCGGCGGACAGGGCGAGGTCCCAGCGAGCCGCCAGTACCAGGGCGGTGCCTGCCGACAGCCCTTGCAGAAAGCGGCGGCGCGAGACGTTGGCCAATAGCAGGGTCGCGGTGGTCTGGTTCATGCCTGCCCCCTCTCGTTGCGAGACGCCTGGGCTGCTTGTTGAGGGGAGCCGCTGTCGGCGGCCCGGTGAATGGCCGTGCGAATGCGGTTATAGGTACCGCAACGACAGATGTTGCCGCCCATGGCGCTGATGATCTCGTCGTCTGAGGGGCTGGCGTTGTCCTTGAGCAGCGCGGTGGCGCTCATGATCTGGCCCGCCTGACAATAGCCGCACTGGGCGACGCCTGCGTCCAGCCATGCCTTCTGTACCTCGCGACCGACCGGATCGGTGGCCATGGCTTCGATGGTGGTGACCTGCTTGTCCACCGCAGCAGACAACGGGGTGACGCAGGAGCGCACCGCCACCCCATCCAGGTGTACGGTGCAGGCGCCGCACAGGCCCATGCCGCAGCCGAACCTGGTGCCGGTCAGTGCGACCACATCACGCAGCGCCCACAGCAAAGGCATCTGTTCAGGAAGATCCAGCGAGTGTTGCTCGTCATTGATGGTCAGGGTAATCACGGTCTTCTCCTCGGCGTCTTGTTATGGCGTCTTTTTTTGGCGTCTAGTAATGGCGCCTCTTTAAGGCGTCACGGAGGGGATCAGACAACGCCTCCAGAGGAACAGGATAGGCAAGATTCCGCTGATGTTTTGTGCCACTTTCGCTCAAAAAAAGGGCGCAATGACCGCCATGTTCAGGAAAGTTCGACGAGCCTGGGCGCGGAGGGGCCATGAAGATGGCAAGGCGAGCGCGCGACGGGGTCGCAGCAAGTCGGGGAAAAGCATGCGCTCAGCGGCGGACGTAGCGCGACGGAGTGATCGAGCGGGGAGGGTGGCCCGGCACATCACCCTGACACCAGAGTGATGTGCCGTGTCGATCGATTGGCCCCATAGATCGGGGCGGGCAATCAGTTCTGGTCGACGCGGTCCTTGGCGGCGCTGAAGCCCATCAGCGACACGTTCAGATCCTGGCGCTGTCCACGCGGGTTGACGATGCTGACGGTCGCCGAGTTACCGGCCTTGAGCTGGTTCAGCAGCTGCGGCTGGAGAGGAATATCGGCGCGGCAGCCCTGCGGCACGCAGACCTGATACGGCATGCCAACGGGCTGGTTGGAGTCGACCTGGAGCTGCAGACCGGGGGCCAGACGCACGCCCAGGGGCACCAGGAAGGTCATGGCGGAGCTATCCAGCTGCGCAGGGTTACCCACAACAACGCGCAGGACGGGCTCCCCGTCGGCGCCATCGACCAGCTGGGTCATGGAGCAGGCGCCGTCAGCACGATTGACCGGGCAATTGACTTCCCAGGACTGAAACGTCTCGGTGTTGACGGCGGGTCCGGCGTTGCCGGTGCTCTGGGCCGCGGCCAGGGGAGACAGGGCCATCAGGCTGAGGGCACCGGCGGTACGCAGTCCGGACGCGAGGCGATTGAACATAGAAGGCAGGCTCCTTTCCAAATCCATTGGCAAACAAAGGGTCGGGGCATAGTTCAACACGGAATGCCCCCCGTTGGCGACTGCTGCGAGGGGGCAGCGTGATGAAAAACAGGGAGGTGCGCCGAATAAAGGACAATGTGCTGGAAACGACAGCGAGGTTTGGCCGGGTGCCACCGCACCTGCTGGACATGAGCAGCGTCGGTTCAGGGCGGTAACGGCGCCAAGGCCTCGTATTCAGCGTCCAGCTCGATACCAAAGTGTTGGCTCAAGGCGGACAGGTAGTCCTCGCCAGCCGCCACGGTGGATTCGTGAAGGATGCCGTGTCGATGTTCCCGCAGGTTGAAGTTCGACAGGGTGACCAAGCCCTCCTGAGTGACAAGGGACGCCATCCGTGAGGTGGTGAAATGCAGTCCCGGCCAGGTCGAGGTGAAGTGATTGGCGATCTGAATATCGCCGGCGCAGACGGTCGACAGGTCGCTACTGTAGAGGTCCACCCACTGGCCATCGATCCGTGACTGCAGCATCACTCCAAACTGGGGGTCCTCGAGCAGGCGCAGGGACTGGTCACCGTGCTGTTGGGTCAGGCCAGGCTCCAGGCGGATGGGCGCCCTGGGGGTATTGGCGCCAAAGCCGGTATCCACCAGCCATTGCTGCTTGCCCAGCGAGACCAGGGCCAACTGGTGGCTGCGCCCTGTCGGAGCCCCTGAAAGGTGGACTCGCGCCAGTATTGCTCGGGCGCGGAACCCGCAGGCGTGAAGTGCCATCAGCAGCAGGCCGTTGAGCTCGAAGCAGTAACCTCCCCGGGGCTGATGCACCAGCTTGCGGACGATGGCATCTGTGCTGACGTCGACGCCACGGCCCAGGCAGATATCGAAGTTTTCAAAGGGCAGGTGGGTCACCTGGGCTCGCTGGATGTCGGCCAGGAAGTCTTCCGTGGGGGAAGCGCTGGATGTCAGTCCCACTCGGTCGAGGTACTGGTCCAGTGGAAACTGGCCGGGGTTCATGTGCTATCCGTCATCGTTGAGGGTAGTGCCTCAGCCTAGCGCTCCCCGAGACGCCCTGCTATGTGAAGTCTTGTGCTGCTTCGGGCGTTCGCCAGGGGGCGTCTGCTGCGTTGGATGCTATGTGCCCGTGGACAAATCTCACCGTGGACTTCTGTCAATCCTCTTAATGTTATAACATCGCGAAAATTTTTGGCCTGCAAACACGAAGAGGACGCATTTATGCTGCGGAGTTCACGATGGAAGGAGGGGCGAAAGCCTGTTCTCAAGATGCTGGCTAGTGCCGGAAAGGCCTCAGGCTTGCTCGCCGCCAGCCTGTCTGCGGCTGCGCTGAGCACGGCTCAGGCGGCCGATGGCCGGGTGGATGTAGTAGCTCCCTGGGAAGTGGGCAGCATTGAGCCCACCCAGTCGGGCCATATCTTTGGCCGGATGGAGGTGGGCGAGACGCTGGTCGATGTTGCCCTTGACGGTGAGTTGATCGCTGGCCTTGCCACCGACTGGCAGGTCGATGACAGCGGCCTCGAGTGGCGCTTCCGTCTGCGCCAGGGGGTGGAGTTTCATGATGGCAGTCCCATGACACCGGAGACCGTGGCGCAGTCCCTTGAGCGCACTCTCGGTGAGCCGGGGGTGCTGTCTCAGGCGAACATCAGCCAGGTGGTTGTCGACGAAGACGAGCTGGTATTGACGTTGGATGCCCCCTACGGCGCGCTACCTGCCTTGCTGAGTCATTACTCCACCCAGATTCTTGCGCCATCTGCCTATGACCAGGACGGGCGGGTGGTGGCCTACGTGGCCACTGGCCCCTACCAGGTAGCGACCGTCGAGACACCACAGCGCCTGACCACCACTCGCTTCGAGGCGTACTGGGGAAAACCACCGAGTATCGCCGAAGCCAGCTATCTGGCGGCGCCACGAGGTGAAACACGCTCGCTGATGGCACAGTCGGGCGATGCGGATATCGTGCTGACCCTGGATGCTGCCAGTCAGGCGAGGCTGAGCCGTGCGCCCAACGTCGAGGTCATGGCGGTGCCGATTCCTCGCACCGTGTTGCTGAAGCTCAACGCTGCGCGTTCTGGCCTGGATTCCCCTGAGGTGCGTCGGGCCGTCAGCATGGCGATCCAGCGTGAGGGCATTGCTCGGGGCATTCTGCGCAGTGACGATGCCATGGCCAATCAGATGATGCCGCCGGGCGTGGCGGGCTGGCATCTGGACGGACTTGCCCCCTTGACGCAGGACCTGGACGAGGCGCGACGGCTGCTGGCGGAGGATGGCTGGACCCCAGGTCAGGATGGCGTTCTGACTCGAGACGGCGATAGGCTGGCGCTGACGCTGACGACCTTCTCCGATCGCCCCGAGCTGCCCTTGATCGCTACGGCGCTGCAGGCTCAGCTCGCAGAGGTGGGGATCGAGGTGACCGTGGATGTCGCCAATTCCAGCGAGATTCCTTCCCGCCACCATGACGGCAGTCTCGACATGGGGCTGATGGCACGCAACTTCGGTCTGGTGCCCGATCCCTTGCCCATCATGCTCCAAGACTACAGTTCAGGCCAAGTCGGCGGAGACTGGGGGGCGATGAATTGGTCCAGTCGTACCCTTGACGAGCTGCTCGGCGAGATGCAGGCGGCCACCGATGGCGCTACCCGGGAAGCGCTTGCCGGTCAGGCGGCTGAGGTACTGCATCGGGAGCTGCCAGTGATTCCGATCGCCTGGTACGTGCAGACCGCCGCCGTCAACGCAGATCTTGAAGGGTTCGAGCTGGATCCGTTTGATCGTAGCTATCGCATCAGCGAGTTGGAGTGGGCTCAGTGATAGTGAGTAAACCGCTTGACCTGCCCGCCGTGTCGCTGGGCCCGGTCTCGATCTTCGCCGAACCGACACGCTTCGCCGATCCAATACGCTTTGCTGGGCCACTGCGGGGAGGTGCTTGATGGGCAGAGCGATTCTCTCGCTGCTGGGACAGCGACTGGTACAAGCAGGGCTGGTGGCCTGGGTCGTAGGGAGCCTGACGTACCTGTTGACGCGGGCCCTGCCTGGCGACATGAGCTTTCGGATTGCCGCAGGACGCTACGGCTATGAGCAGGTCAACGCCGAGGCCGCGGCGGCCGTTCAGCAGGAGCTGGGCCTTGATCAGTCACCGCTGGCGGCCTATTTCCAGTGGCTCATGGATCTTGCCTCCTTCGATCTTGGCCGCTCTCTGGTCAGCGGTGAAACGGTTGTGCAGGAGCTGTCTCACCAGCTTGGCCACTCCCTGTCCCTTGCCCTGACGGCGGTGGTCATGGCGTTGGTGCTGGGCCTGCCACTGGGGCTGGCCAGCGGGTTGCGCCCCGGGCGCTGGCTCGATCGAGTCAGCCTGGCGCTGGCGCTTGGCCTGCGCTCGCTGCCGCCCTTTGTCGTCGGCATTGCACTGGTGGTGCTGTTCTCGTTGACCCTGCACTGGTTGCCCGCTGCTGGCCACGGCAGCCTTAGCCACCTGTGGCTGCCGTCGTTGGCGCTGGGGCTTGGTCTCGCCGCGGTATCGAGCCGCGTGGCGCGCAACGCGATGGCCGATGTCGCTGGCTCCGACTACTACGCGTTTTCACGACTCAAGGGACTCAGTGGGTGGCAGACCCTGCGCCGGCATGGCCTGCGCAACCTGAGTGTCCCTGTGGTGGCGTTTCTCGGCGTGCAACTGGTGTATCTGATCGAAGGCGTGGTGGTGATCGAGTCACTGTTTGCCTGGCCTGGCATCGGTCATGCGCTGGTCCATGCCGTGGTCGCTCGCGATGTGCCGATGATTCAAGGTACCGCTCTGGTGCTGGGCCTGGGCTTTGTGCTGCTCAACACGCTGGTGGATATCGCCACCTTGTTGCTGGACCCGAGGAGGCGGCTGGCATGAAGACATTGACGAGACAAGGTCCCATGACACCGCTGCTGGCGCTCCGTCGTCGTTTGCCGGCGTCGCGGATGCTGGGGTTGTGCCTGCTGGTCGGGCTGATGCTGTTCGGTTGGGGCGTCCCGCTGCTGGGCGATGCTGATCCCTATGCTCAGGATTTGATGCACACTCTCGACGCCCCGGGAGCTCTGCATCTGCTGGGTACGGACCACCTTGGGCGAAGCTTGCTGGCACGCACCGCCGAGGCGGTCCGCCTGTCGCTGGGCCTGGCGTTTCTGAGCGTGGCCAGCGCGGTCACGATCGGGCTGGTGCTTGGCGTGGCCGCCGGCTGGCGCCAAGGGTGGAGCGATCGTCTGCTCGGCGCCCTGGCCGACTGTGTGCTGGCCTTGCCTGGCCTGCTGCTGGTGCTGATGTTGGCGGCCATTGCTCCTGGCAGCTTCTGGACCCTTTACCTGGGGATCTCACTGGTGCTGTGGGTCGAGGTGTTTCGCCTGGTGCGCAGCGTGACCCAGGGCCTGATGGCCTCGCCGCAGGTGCAGGCCTCACGGCTGCTCGGGTTCGGTCGGGTGTATCTGTTCCGCCGTCACCTGTGGCCTGCACTGCGGCCTCAGGTCATGACTCTGGCTGCCTTTGGTGCGGCCACCGCGATCCTGGCGGTGTCGTCTCTGGGGTTTGTCAGCATCGGGCTGCGGCCACCCACGGCGGAGCTGGGGCTGATGATGACCGAGCTCTTTCCGTACTACCAGGAAGCGCCCTGGGCCCTGGCTCAGCCGGTACTGGCGCTGTTCCTGATGGTGCTGGGATTCATTCTGCTGGCAGGGGAGGAGCCGAAATGAGCACCATGATGACGGTCAAGGAGCTGTGCGTCACCACCGCTGGGGATGCCCCGGAAGTGCTGCTCGAGCCGATCTCGTTTGCGCTGAAGGCCGGCGAGCCATTGACCTTGATCGGCCAGACCGGTTCAGGCAAGAGCCTGCTGGCCCAGGCCTTGATGGGTAACCTGCCGGGCAGTCTCGAGGTGTCGGGAGAGGTGTGGGTGGATCAGCAGGATGTCCTGAGCCTGCCACTGTCCGAGCGGCGTCGCTGGTGGGGGCGTCGGCTGGCCATGCTGCCCCAGGAGCCCTGGAGTGCGCTGGATCCGATCATGGCGATTGGCGAGCAGATCGGTGAAGGGCATCGGCTCGTCGGCGGACTTACGACCGTCGAGGCCGAGCAGGCCACGCGTCGAGATCTTGCCCATCTGGGGCTTGAGGACAGCTACGCGCGGCTGCCGATGCAGATGTCGGGAGGCATGGCCCAGCGTGCCGCCTTCGCTGCGGCGAGAACCGGTAACGCCCCGATCGTGATCGCCGATGAGCCGACCAAGGGCCTGGATCGCGGCCGTCGTGACGAGGTGGTGGCGTTGTTGCGGGAGGCGTTGGGCAGCCATGGCGCGCTGCTGACCATTACCCACGATTTCGAGGTGGCGCGTCAGCTCGGGGGCAAGGTCATGATCCTGCGCAAGGGGCGCTGCCTGGAGCAAGGAGATGCCGATAGCGTGCTGAGCCAACCCACCAGCGGCTATGGCCGCGAGTTGATGGAGGCGCAGCCGGAACGCTGGCCGGAAGCGACAGCCGCGCCAACCGACCCGCAGCGCAAGCAGGCTGCCATCGAGCGCTCAGCTCCAACGCTCTCGTGCACGCCGCCGCAGGGGGCCGTCCTCAGTGCCAGTGCCTTGGGCAAGTCGAGAGGGGGGCGCGTGCTGTTCAAGGACCTGAATCTGGCGTTTCGCCGAGGCGACGTCGTCGGAGTGAGCGGCCCCAGCGGCAGCGGCAAGAGCAGCCTGGGGGATGTGCTGCTGGGGCTGGTGGCACCGGATGAGGGCGAGCTTTGGCGTGATCCTTCGGTGCAACCGAGCCGTTTTCTCAAGCTGTACCAGGATCCTCCTGCAGCCTTTGCACCGTTCTGGACAATGGGCACGCTGATCGACGACGTGTGCCGACTGCACCGCCTCGACAGCGCAAGAGTCGCCCCGATGCTTGAACGACTGGGGCTGGCGCCGGCGTTGCTCGATCGCCGGCCAGGCGAAATGTCGGGAGGAGAGCTTCAGCGTTTTTCCATCCTGCGTGCCCTGCTGCTGGACCCCGTCTTCCTGTTTGCCGACGAGCCGACGTCGCGTCTTGACCCGGTGACCCAGCGCGAGACGGTGGCGCTGTTGGTCGAGCTGGCCAAGGAGCGTGACTGCGCTCTGCTGCTGGTCAGCCACGACGAGGCCCTGGTGGCCAAGAGCTGTGACCGTATCGTCAGTCTTGAGCAGGCTGTCACGTCCAGGGCGGTCTGACCGTCACACCCGACCGTACGCCCGAAGGCCTTCCGGATGGAGGCTTTCGGGCAGTCTAGGTCATGCTTGTCTGGCACCTATTCTCTCGGCCTTCTTGGCTCTCTCGGTTCTCTTGTTCCTCTCGGTCCTCTCGGTCCTCTGGGTCCTCTCAGTCCTCTCAGTCCTCTCGGCGCCTTGATCTCCTCACTCCAATCCCCAGCGCGAAAGCGCCACCGTCATATCGACGGTACGCACAACGTTCATGGGATTGACATCTTTGTCTCGTATATATGGAATTTCATATATGCTGGCGGCTACACGACGATATCCAACGTACCGATTGGCCGCTATTGCGGTGACACGCCGCAATGATGCAGCGGTCTAGGTTATCCAATCGGAGGCCAGTACGGCGTTACGATTCATGATGACAAGGGGGGAGTTACCATGACACTCAAGATCGGCATCAATGGCTTCGGCCGTATTGGCCGGCTGGTGGTGCGCAGCCTGTGGCCGCGCATTGTCAGCGGCGAGGTGACCCTGGTGAGGGTCAATGACCCGGGCGGGGATGCGGAGACCTTTGCCCATCTACTGGAATTCGACTCGGTACATGGACATTTCTCTCCGGGTGCGGGGGTCCTGGGGCAGGAAGACGAATTGCGTCTCGATGGACGCCCGGTGGCCTTCAGCCGCGCGCCGACACCCCAGCAAGCCGACTGGTCCGGTTGCGAGGTGGTGGTGGAGTGCTCGGGCAAACACAAGACGCGGGACATGCTCGACGCCTATCTCGCCCAGGGCGTCGCGCGGGTGGTCGTCAGTGCGCCGGTCAAGGAGCAGGGCGTTCTCAACGTTGTCATGGGCGTCAATGATCACCTGTACCAGGCGGACCGTCATCGCATTGTGACGGCGGCCAGCTGCACCACCAATTGCCTGGCGCCAGTGGTCAAGGTGGTGCTCGAGCGATTTGGCATTCGCCATGGCAGCATGACCACCGTGCATGACATCACCAATACCCAGACGATTCTGGACGCCCCTCATAAGGATCTGCGCCGGGCGCGTGCCTGCGGCATGAGCCTGATCCCCACCACGACGGGCTCGGCCAAGGCCATCACCGCGATCTTTCCCGAGCTGGAAGGAAAGCTCAATGGGCACGCCATTCGCGTGCCGCTGGCCAATGCCTCGCTGACGGACATGGTGTTTGAGCTGGAGCGAGCGGTGACCGTCGAGGAGGTCAACGACGCACTCAGGGAAGCGGCCGAGGGACAGCTGAAAGGCATCCTGGGGTATGAAGAGAAGCCTCTGGTGTCCATCGACTATCGCACCGACCCGCGCAGCTCGATCATTGATGCGCTGTCGACCATGGTGGTCAACGGCACCCAGCTGAAGCTCTACGCCTGGTACGACAACGAGTGGGGATACGCCAACCGCACCGCGGAGCTTGCCTTGAAGGTGGGACGTGGCTGATTCGCTGCTGTCTCGGCTGAGAGCGCTGCCGTTCGAGGTTCGCCAGTATCTGCTGATCACCGGCAACTACTGGGCCTTTACCGTGACCGACGGCGCCCTGCGCATGCTGGTGGTGTTGCACTTTCACCAGCTCGGATATTCGCCTCTGGAAGTCGCCCTGCTGTTCTTGTTCTACGAGGCCTTCGGCGTGGTGACCAACCTGGTGGGGGGCTGGCTGGGCGCTCGCCTTGGGCTCAATCGCACGATGAATCTTGGTCTGGGGCTCCAGATCGTGGCGTTGGCCATGTTGATGGTGCCTTCAAGCGCCTTGACCGTTGCCTGGGTGATGGCGGCTCAGGCTCTGTCAGGCATCGCCAAGGACCTCAACAAGATGAGTGCCAAGAGTGCGGTCAAGGTGCTGGTGCCGGCAGGGCAGGGGGACAGCGACTCTGCCCTGTATCGCTGGGTGGCGCTGCTGACCGGGTCCAAGAACGCGTTGAAGGGGGCAGGCTTCTTCCTGGGGGGAGTGCTGTTGACGCTCATCGGTTTTCGCGGCGCGGTGAGCACCATGGCAGTGGTGTTACTTGCCGTGCTGGGGCTGTCGCTGCTCAGGCTAAAGGCCGACCTGGGGCGCTCGACGCGCAAGCCAAAGTTCACCGAGATATTCTCTGCCTCCCGCGCCATCAACGTGCTGTCGGCGGCGCGTCTCTGTCTGTTTGCCGCTCGTGACGTGTGGTTTGTGGTGGCCTTGCCGGTGTTTTTGTACGATCAGCATGGCTGGAGTCACTGGACCGTAGGGGGCTTGCTGGCCATCTGGGTGATCGGTTATGGCGGGGTGCAGACCCAGGCACCCCGGTTGACGAGGATGGTGACCCTTGGGCAGCGCTGGACAACGGTGCTGTGGGCCCTGGTGCTGGCAGCTTTGACTGCTGTGCTGGCGCTGCTGCCGCTGGCCCAGGTGGGCTGGCTGGTCGCTGGATTGCTGCTGTTCGGTGTGTTGTTTGCCATCAACTCAAGTTGGCACAGTTATCTCATCGTGCATTACGCCCGGGCCGACGGCGCCTCCATGGACGTGGGCTTCTACTACATGGCTAACGCCATGGGCCGTCTGTTGGGTACGCTGTTGTCGGGCTGGCTGTACCAGGTGCAGGGGCTTTCGGCCTGCCTGTGGGTAGCGGCGGCACTGGTACTGGCCAGCGCCTTGATGGCCTTGGCGCTGCCTGACAGAGGCAATACGGCAGGCGTGGCCGCGGCATGATCGGGCGTGGTCGGGCGCGCTTCAGAGGCCGAGCGTAGCCCCATGCCAGCGATGGGCACATCGCTGACCGTCATGCACGTATCACCGACATCAGCGCCTGAAAGGAGCGTGTTCTGGACCGCATTAGCCATCAGGAGAAAGGATGACGTCGCTTGATCCCCTTAGCCTCTACAAATGTCTGTCGGAGGAAACCCGTCTGTCGGTGATGTTGCTGCTGCTTGCTGAGGGCGAGCTGTGTGTCTGCGAAATGACCGCCGTCCTCCAGCTCTCCCAGCCCAAGGTGTCCCGGCACCTGGCCGAATTGCGTCGCTGTGGTTTACTGGCCGATCGTCGCGAAGGCCAGTGGGTTTACTATCGGTTGAGCGATGACCTGCCCAAGTGGGCCATGACCTGCCTGAGGGCCGGTTATGAAGGGCGGCAGCCAGCGATGAACGCCCTCGGGGCGAGGCTGGCATCCATGGGAGACAGGCCCCAGCGGCGCGAAAGCTGGTGTTGATGGGGGTTGACGATAGGTGATGACGGTGGATGAAAGCGGATGTCAATGCAGGATGACGGGGCCATGTGGACGACCGGAGATGCGAGTTAGCCGTCAGGCATGACAGAAAAGACGTCATTGACTGACTCCTTTGTCAGCGTCCGCGCCTACACTGTGTAGTGGACCTGGCATGTTAATTTTCACGCTAATCAATTAACATGCTGCCCACTTACACGATTCAGCGCAAGGACCTTGGATCATGATCATTGTTTCCCTCATCTTCGCCTTGGTGGGGCTATCGCTCCTGGGGGGTGGCGCCTGGCTGATCACCCTGGGCGGAAGCTGGTATTACGCTCTCTCAGGTGCCGTCCTGCTGGCGGTTGGCGTCATGCTGCGTCGCCGTAGAGTACAGGCTCAGCTGTTGTTTGCCGGTCTGCTGGTGGCGACTGCCGTGTGGGCGCTGTGGGAGTCGGGCTATGACTGGTGGCCCCTCGCGACGCGTATGGGCCTGCTGATGCTGCTGGCCATTCCGCTGCTGTGGCCCCCTCGTGCCGGCAAGCGAGTTGGTACGGCGGTGCTGCTGCCGGTATGGGCCATTCTGGGTGTCGGCCTGCTGGGCAGCATCGCGGTGGATGCTCACCGCATCGACGGCCGTCTCAATGAAGACGAGGTCGTGCAGTCTCCTGATCTGGGCGACTCTCCCGAGGCCAGCTGGCATGCCTACGGGCGTAACAATCTTGGTCAGCGTTATTCGCCGCTGAACCAGATCACCCCCGAGAACGTGGGAGACCTGGAGCTGGCCTGGCAATATCAGACGGGAGACCTCAAGGGCCCTGACGATGTTGGAGAGACCACCTACGAAGCCACGCCGCTGAAGATCGGCAATGGCCTTTTCCTGTGCACGCCTCATAACTGGCTGGTAGCACTCGATGCCGATAGCGGTGAGAAGCTGTGGCAGTACGACGCCAAGGTTCCGGCGGAAAGTTCGCGTCAACACCAGACCTGTCGTGGCGTTTCCTATCTGCCGCCAGCCAGCGGAGATGAAGATGCTCTGGATGTGGCGGTGATGGACGCTCCTTCCGAGTCTCTTGAGCCAATTCAGTGCGATGCTCAACTGTTCATGCCGACCTCTGATGCTCGCCTGCTGGCGGTGGATCCGGCGACCGGTGCACTGTGCGAGAACTTCGCCGATAACGGTGAGCTGGATCTGATGCACAATATGCCGTTCAAGCAGTCTGGCTTCTATTACTCCACCTCACCCCCCGTAGTGGCCAATGGCCTGGTGGTGGTCGCCGGCGCGGTCAACGACAACTATGCGGTCAACTCACCCTCCGGTGTCATCCGTGCCTACGATGCCAGGACCGGTGAACTGCGTTGGAACTGGGATTCCGGTAATCCACAGGAGACCGCGCCGATCGCCGAAGATGAGACCTACGCCACCAGCTCGCCCAACAGCTGGTCGGTGGCCAGTGCCGATGAAGAGCTGGGCCTGATCTACTTCCCCATGGGTAACCGCACGCCCGATCAGCTGGGCCAGTTCCGCAGCGAGGCGGAAGAGACGTACGCCACCTCCGTGGTGGCACTGCGTCTCGACAGCGGTGAGGTCGAGTGGGTGCAGCAGTTCGTCCACCACGATCTGTGGGATATGGACACGCCGGCGCAGCCGAGCCTGGTCGATCTGTACACCGACGAGGGCATGCAACCGGCCCTGGTGGTACCGACCAAGCAAGGTGATGTGTATGTATTGAACCGTGCTACGGGCGAACCGATCTTCCCGATCACCGAAGAGCCGGCCCCTCAGGGCACCATCGAGGGTGACTTTGCGGCCCCGACCCAGCCCAAGTCGGCGCTCAACTTCCGTCCGCCGACGCTGCGCGAGGCAGACATGTGGGGCGGTACACTGGTCGACCAGATGATCTGTCGCATCCAGTTCCGTTCGCTGCGCTATGAAGGGCAGTACACGCCTCCGTCAGAGCAGGGCACCATCGTGTTCCCCGGTAACTTCGGTGTCTTCAACTGGGGCAGCGTCGCGGTGGATCCGAAGCGTCAGGTCATGTTCGGCATGCCGCTGTATCTCGCCTTCACCAGCACCCTGGTGCCGAAGGAAGGTGCCGACCTTGGCGAGACCAACCAGGGCGAGCAAGGACTTAATGAAAACGCCGGGGCGGACTACGCGGTAGAAATGAAGCCGTTCCTGTCGCCGCTGGGTGTACCTTGTCAGCAGCCTCCCTGGGGCTATGTGGCGGGCACCGACCTGCGCACCGGCGAGGTGGCCTGGCAGCACAAGAATGGCACCATCGAGGATATGACCGCGTTGCCGCTGCCCTTCAAGATGGGGGTGCCTGGCATCGGTGGCCCGGTGATCACCGATGGCGGCGTGGCGTTTCTGGCGGCGGCCGTGGATGACTACTTCCGCGCTTACGATCTGACGACGGGAGAGCAGCTGTGGGAGTCGCGTCTGCCGGCCGGTGGCCAGGCCACGCCGATGACCTACCTCAATAGCAAGGGTGAGCAGATGGTCGTGTTGGTCGCAGGTGGCCACGGCTCCATCGGTACTACCATCGGTGACTATGTGATGGCCTACAAGCTGCCCGAGTGAAGAGAGCCTGGGCGAGCGCTGTAGCGCGCTCGTCCCGCTCGCAGTGTTGCGAAAGCCCCCGTCGGTCTGCCGGCGGGGGCTTTTGCGTAAAGGGTGCCGTGCCTCTCTATAATGGGATGTCGAACGAGCGGTCGAAGGGTGCGAGGTGCTTGGTCTAGGTGCCAGGTGCCAGGTCTAGGTGCGGCAAAATAGCCAATTCCGCCTGGCTGGATTGATTCTCATAATGTGAATCTTTGGACCATCACGGCCCATCGCGAGGCTGTCTTGGCCGGGTCTGCCATCCACTGAGGAATCCCGATGTCTTCCATTGCCCTGTACGTGGCGATCTATCTCGCCGTTCTGCTGTCGATCTATCAGGTGTATTACATCTACTATGAACAGCACTTCGCCGACTTCGAGAAGCGTCCGGGGTTGGATGAAGAGGGGCTGGCGGAGTTATCGGAGCTGGCTCGTCAGGTAAGGGAAGGCGGGGACCGCACGGCATTCGAGGCGGCGGTGCGCTCGCGCCTGGGGGATCGACTCGACCCCCGGGTCGTGCTCGCCGCCTTTGCTCGGGAAGGAGAGCCGGTCAATGCGGCGCAGTTGCTCCGGCGGCGTCGGCAGATTGTGACCAATGGCAGCATCATGGTGCGCCATCTTGCCCGCTGGAAGACAACGCCTCCTGCGCGGGATATTCGCGGGCTGATGATCCTGGTGATTACCGTGCTGTGCCTGTCAGTGCTGGCACTTGGGGGATTGGCGATCTACACCGTGGGGTACCAGCTGGCATCACCCGCTCTGGCCTGGGCCAACGAGCCGGCGGTGCTGCTGGCGCTGATCGTCGGGCTGATCGTCGCGACTCACCTGGTCTACAAGCTCGATGTCTACCTGCACGACCTCTACCAGATCGGTCGCTTGAACTTGCACTTCCAGTAAGCGACATGCGCTGGCTGGCCCCCGCGGGCCAGCAGCGTCAGACTCACGGATCACCCGTCTTCCAGTACCACCAAGCCGTAAGTACCGAGGGTAGGCAGTCCGCCTGAGCGGTCACGCAGGGACAGGCTGCCATCTTCGGCAACGTCGAAAGCCAGCACCTCTCCGGTATTGCCTACCAGTTGGTAGAGTGAGTCTCCGGCAGGATTCAATGCCATGTCGGAGAAGAACAGGAGCTCGCCATCGTCCTTGTAGGCGGTGGCGTCCTCCAGGGTGACGCTGCCATCAGGGTCGACATGGTAGCGGCTGATCGAGCTAGACAGGGCGTTGGCCGTAAAGAGGGTGTCGCCGCCTGCGTTGAGCGCCACCCAGCAGTTGGCAATTTCACCTCCTTCCATGGCTTCCCCGGTGAGGGCATCGCCCGTTTTCAGGGTGAGTTTGCCGTGCTTGTCCAGTACGTAGCTCGATACCGAGCTGGTCTGCCAGCTATACAGGGGGCTCTGCGGAACCCGGTTGGGGTCTTCACGCAGACCGAACTCCGGGGTCAGGAAGCGGGCCTCTGACATGAGTATGAGGTCTCCGGGGTCGCCCTTGCCGACAGCAAAGCCCACCGGGATGGCCTGAAAGCGATCCTGAGGCGAGCGTGGACTGTCTACCGTGGCAACGGGCTCGGCGGACAACCCGTCGGGACTGGCGGCAAAGCTGTGGATCTTTCCGCTCACCAGCTCGTTGACGATGACAACGTCTCCGGAGCTGGAAAAGCCGATGGTCGAGGGGCGAGCGCCCAAATCTCGGCGACTGCCGTCGACGGCGGCCAGGCCTTCGGGGGTATGGCGATAGAGCGCGATGGAGCCGGCCTGGTTGCTGTTGCCGACGCTGGCTACCGCAATCAGCTCGTCGTGGATAGCCACCGACACGGGAAAGCGATCCGAGGCTGGCTCGCTATTGACCGCCTGGAGGCTGCCGTCTTTCTCTCGATTCATCAGGCTAAGCGTGCCGTCGCCCGGGTTGACGACGATCAGCCAGGTGCCATCCGCCGCAGCGGCGAGGGCATTGGCGGAGATCAGTGGATCGTCGCCGTTGGCGAGTGGGTGCTGGGGATTCTTCTCGAGGGCGGGAATCTCCAGGTCGCCGGTCCCAAGGCCGCCGGTGGCGTACTCTGCCACCAGGCTCAGCGGGGTCGTGTTATCGGCCCGAAAGGCGGCAACCGTATTGCCTTCGGCCTTGTTGGTCACCACGTAGATCGTGTCTGAGGCGAGGCAGTTTGACCATGGTGTCAGGCTGAGGAGCAGGAGTGGCGCGAGGGAGTGAGGTGAAAAAGACAACGGCTCGCGCCAACGTGAGGGGAAAGCCAGCGACGACAGGGGGCGTAACAGTGTGTTCAGGCGAAGTGTCATGAGCGTGGTTCTCCATCATCGTCACCCTAGAGGGAGGCGGTCCAAGGCGGGGTGGCCTGGGCCCTGGTGTGCACGCGATCAATGCACATTAGTCACGGTAGGGCAGGAGATGGCGCCGGGCGGGCAAGTCTGTGCTCGGTCACGATAACCCTGAGATAAATGGCCGCTGCGATGCCTGAATGCGCGATCAGGCAGGGTCTGCAGGGATGGCTCGAACGCAAGATGCCGACATCCCAGGATGTCGGCATCTTGCCAAGACAGGACTGTCCAAGGCAGGGCTGGCTAAGGCAGGACCGGCTGGTGATAGGCAGAACTCGGGCACGCTTAGCCCTTTCCTGGTTCTGTCTGCGCGCTCTCGGTTCGCCGGCAGCGCTTTCTCAGCCCTCTCTCAAAAACCTCTCGACAACCTCTCAGTTCTCCTTCAGCTCCAGGTCCGGCACGTCATGCTTGAACATGCGGGTCAGGTAAAGCAGGTAGGCAAAGCCCACCGCCACCCAGGTCAAGCCCACCTGGAAGGTATGCGCTGAAAGGCTCGACCATAGCCAGATGGTCAACAGGAAGCCGACGCTGGGCATGACGCCGTAACGCAGCAGGTTCCTGGGCTGCAGCAGGTGCTCGTCCACCAGGTAGTGCTTGATCACCGACAGGTTGACGAAGGAGAACGCCACCAGCGCACCGAAGCTGATCATGGTGGCGGCGAGCTCAAGGCTGATGACCAGCGCCATCATCGAGATTCCACCGACGATCAGGGTAGAACCCAGCGGCGTGCCGTAGCGCTGGCTGACCTTGCCGAATACCTTGGGCAGCACCTTGTCGCGTCCCATGGCGAACAGGATGCGCGAGACGCTGGCCTGGGCCGCCATGGCCGAGGCAAAGCAGCCAGCGACATAGGCGGCGGTGAAGAAGGTCACCAGGAAACTGCCGCCGGCGCGGCGCATCACGTCGACGGCGGCCGAATCGACACTGCCGAAGCTCTGGTAGTCCGGGAAGACCAGGTGGCCCACGTAGGAGGCGAGGATGAACAGGCCGCCACCGATCAGCGTGCACAGCATGATGGCGCGCGGAATATCCCGCTTGGGCTCTCGGGTTTCTTCACACAGTGTCGATACCGCATCGAAGCCGAGGAAGGACAGGCACAGGATGGCAGCGCCGCCAATCACGCTGGCCCACTGGAGGCTTTCGCTGTGGAAGGGGGCCAGCAGCGAGGGTGTCTCGCCGCTGCCGATCACCTTCAGCGATATGGCGATGAAGGTCGCCAGAAACACGAACTGGAAGGCGATGATGATCAGGTTCATCTTGGCCACCAGCTTGATGCCGAGGATATTCAGCGCTGTGACGGCCACGATGGCGCCCAGCACCCAGACATGCTGGTCGACAGCCGGAAAGTATTCTTTCATGTAGATGCCGATGACCAGGTAATTGATCATCGGCAGAAAGATGTAGTCGAGCAGCAGTGCCCAGCCGACCATGAAGCCGACGCGTCCGCCGAAGGAGCGGCGCGTGTAGGTATAGGCAGAGCCAGCGGTGGGATAGTGCTCGACCATCTTGCCGTAGCTATAGGCGGTGAAGAACATGGCTGCCAGGGTGACGATGTAGGCCATGGGGACATGGCCCGCGGTCATGTCGGTGACCACGCCGTAGGTCGTAAAGACGGTCAGCGGGACCATGTAAGCCAGGCCGAAGAAGACCAGGGCGGGCAGGCCGAGAATGCGCTTGAGCCCACTGTCCTGGCCGTCATGGGCTTCGGGAAGGCTGGAGGAGCGTTGCTGTGTCATAAGCCGGATCCTGTTGTCATTGCTGTTGTGGAGGCTTGTGCTTCTACGTGTGTTGTTACTTGGGAGTGTGATCGTGACGGTGTCGATGTTCCGGAGTAGAGGTGCAGGAAGTTGAGTCGCCGGTCCTTGACGCACACTCGCAGTGCCATTGGCCTGGGCCATATGGGACCAGAGCGCATAGGACTAGAGCGCATAGGACCAGAGCGCACTGAACCAGAGCGCATAGAACCGGAACGATAGAGCTCGGGGCGGTTTGGCGCGTAGGTGAGGGCATCCTTGGGTGTTCTGGCGACACCGGTCCGTGTGGAGGCTGGCGTTGTCAGTGGCAACCGACTGACGATGCATGTCACTGTTCTGTCATTATTCACATAGTATGCAGAATGCTTTGTGAGGCGCCGCCGGAGGCGCGCGAAAGTCGTTAGCGTTGCGCCCCGGCGTACAGGACAGGGTCGAATGTCCTCCGCGTCCTCTTTCCTGAAAGCTTCCTTACGTCTCTGCCTTGGGCTATCGCGCTATGCGGCATCGAAGCCTTTCAGCACGTTCACCGCGTTGATGCCAATTTCCTCCACGGCATAGCCGCCTTCCATGACGAACAGGGTCGGCAGGCCCAGGCGCTTGATTCGCGCACCGATCTCCAGATAATCCTCGCTTTTGAGGGTAAAGGAGCTGATCGGGTCGTTTTCGAAGGTGTCCACGCCAAGGGCGATGATCAACAACTCCGGGGAAAAGTGGCGTACCTTGCCGGTGGCATCCTCCAGCGCCTGCAGCCAGCTGGGGAAGTCGGTGCCGCTAGGCAGCGGGTAGTTGACGTTGAAGCCGCTGCCTTCGCCGTGCCCCGTTTCGTTGGCAAAGCCGAGGAAATAGGGGAACTCGTCCATGGGATCCCCATGTAGCGACAGCGTCATCACGTCGCTGCGCTCGTAGAAGATATCCTGCGTGCCGTTGCCGTGGTGAAAGTCGATATCGAGAATGGCCACCCGCTCACATCCGCGATGGCGTGCCTGCTGCGCGGCAACCGCCACGTTATTGATAAAGCAGTAGCCACCGTACTGGTCGCGGGCGGCATGGTGACCGGGAGGACGACACAGCGCGAAGGCTGGCTCGCCGTGAGCAAGCACATGATCCAGTGCGGTCAGGGCAATGTCCTTGCTCAGCAGTGCGGCTTCGAAGGTCTCTGCGGTCAACGAGGTCTCGCCGGCCAGCGCGTAGTAGCCCAGGCGCCCTTCGATATGGCGAGGAATGGGGCCGCCGGGCATTCGCCGAGTGGGCCAGATGTTGGGGATCGCTTCCCCTTCGTAGCCGGCCGCCTGCCAATCGCGCCAGGCGACCTTCAGGAAGTCGATGTATCCCTTGTCATGAATGGCCAGTACCGGCTCGAGCCCATGGCTGTCTGGCGGCCTGATCTCGCCCAGCTGTTCGGCCCTGGCCCGGTCGATGATGTAGTCCACTCGTTCAGGACACTCGAAGGGGGCAACGAGCTGCCCGGCAAACAGCTCCGTCCTGGTACGACGGTGGCGAGTAGCGTCACTGTGGATGATCAGCATGGGGTTCTCCTGTCGGAACTACTCGATCAACGAGGCAAAGGTATCGTTGAGTCGAGCGAGAGCGGGGCTTAGCAAGGGGAGATGGCGCTGTCTGGCCAGCAGCGCCTCCTCGGCGGCGTAGGTCAGAGTAATGCCTTTGGCGCCGAGCCAGCGCAGCGGCTCTGGCTCCCAGCGCTTGAGCAGCGAGGTTAATGCGCCGTCACAGACCCAAGGTGCCCTGGTACGTGGCGTATCCAGCGTGAGTATCCGCTCCGCCAGCGAGCGGGCCATCAGGTGGCTGGCGGCCACGCCTTCACCGGCATAGCCCCCCAGGGTGGCGATGCCCTCGCGACGATCCATGATGGCGTGGGGGCGAAAACTGCGCGAGAGGCCGAGGGTTCCCCCCCAGCCGTGGCTGATGGTCACCTCGCCAAGATCAGGAAACAGCGACTGCAGTAGTGCCTTGCGCATGGCAATGTCAGCGCTGCTGATGGCGGTCTGGTGGCGTGGCAGTGCCTTGTAGGGATAGTGCCCCCGGGCGCCGAAGATCAGTCGGCCGTCGCGGCTGCGGTGACCGTAGTTGATCAGGCGGCTGGCGTCGGCGAAGGTGGGGCGATCATGCAGTCCGATGGCCTCCCACTGGGCCGCGCTGAGCGGCTCGGTGGCAATCACCAGGCTGGACACCGGCACCAGGTGGGGGCGCAGCTGTGGCAGGGTGTTGTAGCCTTCGGTGGCCACTACCGTCATCGCCGCGGTCACGCTGCCGCGGGATGTGGTCACACGGCCACCGTCAATCTGGTCCACCGGGCTGTGCTCGTGCAGCGTCACGCCCATGTCGGTCAGGCGCTGTGCCAGTCCACGCAGCAGCTTGCCGGGGTGAAGACTGGCGACCTGGCGGTGAAAGAGGGCGCCAAAGGGCCGCTGGAAGCGCGCCTTGGTCTCGAGTTCCTCCGCCGTCAGCCACTGACAGTCCTCGGCCCGATGGCCGAGTGCCAGCATGTGCTCGCGGTAGTCCCGTTGCAGCGCCTCCTGTGCGGGGTAACGGGCAGCCACATAGAGCGCGCCGCCCTTGTGGAAGTCGGCATCTATCCCTTCCTGGGTGAGGGTCGCGCCGATGGCATCGACATTGTCGGCCAGCAGGTCGCACAGGGCCTGTCTCTGCTCGGTGGAGTGCCCCGTCAGATGGCGTCCCAGTCCGGCCAGGCTGCCGATGGCCCAGCCGCCATTGCGGCCCGAGGCTCCGTGCCCCACATGGCGCGCTTCCAGCACGCGAATATCCATGTCCGGGGACAGCGTCTTGAGGTAGTAGGCCGTCCATAGCCCGCTGAAGCCTCCCCCGATGATCACCACGTCGGCCTTGGCATGGGTCTCGAGCGGTGGGTGATGTGGCGCTCCCTCAAGAGCGCCGGACCAGAAACTGGTGGGAGATGGTGTCGTCACATGAACCCCAGTGCCAGATAGAGAAGGCCGGCCAGCATGCCCGCCAGTGCGGCGTAGGGCAACTGGGTGAAGGCATGCTGGAAGGGCGTGCAGCCACTCGCCTGAGCGGTCAGTACCGTGGCATCCGAGTAGAAGCAGGCGTGGCTGCCGAAGGTACTGGCTGACAGGGTGGCCCCGATCACCAGCGTCATGTCAGCGCCGAGGTTATGCCCGAGCGTCGTGACGATGGGCAGGATGATGACGAACACCCCCCAGTTGGAGCCCGTGGCAAACGACACGAAACCCATCAGCGCAAAGATGACAAAGGGCAGAATCTGGGCGTTGATCAGTGGCTCGACCGTGGTGATGATGTATTCATTCAAGCCAAGCGTGGTGTTGACGTCATTGAACATGAAGGCGGCAACCAGCACCGCCAGGGCATCCAGCATCGACTTGAAGCCCTCCAGGATATTGTCGAAGGTTTCCCCCGGTGACAGCTTCTTGAGGCCGATGAAGGCGACAATCATGCCGGCCAGGGTGACGAAGATGCCCATCAGGAAGTCGAGGTCGAAGTACCAGGTAAAGAACGCCAGGGAAGCCATCGGCAGCAGGAACATCCAGATGCTGCTGCGAGTCTGGTGCTTGGCCTCCAGGTGCCCGATCTCGTCATCGATATGCTCAGCCCCAGGCGGCACGCACAGTCCCTCATTCTGGGCGCGCAGCTCGGCTTTCTTCATCGGGCCAAACAGGGGAATCTTGCCATAGGCGACCAGCGGCACCATGGCCACGGCAATCCACGGATAGAACATGAAGGGAATCGCTTGGATGTACTCCCACACGCCCTGTCCGTCGGGGGCCAGGCCGTTCTTCTCGATCAACGCACCAAAGAACACTGCCCAGGTCGAGATGGGGATCAGCACGCTGACCGGGGCGGCGGTGGAGTCGATGACATAGGCCAGCATTTCGCGAGATGTCTTGAAGCGGTCCGTCACCTGACGCATCGAGGTACCGACGGCCAGGGAGTTGAGGTAGTCGTCAACGAACAGCACGATACCCATGAACCAGCAGCCCAGCAGCGCCCTCGGCTTGTTGGTGATGAAACGCAGCAGGCTGTGGGCGAAGGAGCGGGAGGCCCCGGACTTCAGCAGCAGCGCGATGATCGACCCCATCAGGCCGCACACCGCGATGACCCAGGCCACGTCCTCGTCGGTAAGTACCGTCAACAGGCTGTCTGCCAGGGTAGACAGTGCACCGGTCGGCTGAATCAGCAGAGCGCCGACGAAGGCGCCTGCCACCAGCGGTTCCAGGGCCCGCCGACTCCATAGCGCGAGCAGTAGAACAACGACGGTGGGCAGCAGGACGAGCCAGCCGTCAGCGGGAAACAGATCTTGCATGGGGAGCCTCCTGGGCATTCATTGTTGTTGGTTCAGGAGCGTGGCGTCATGGCATCGTTGTTATGTGGGGTAGGTCTTAGGGCCTAGCGAAGTCTCTCGCGGAGCTGGTAGTACCACATGCCGGCCGCCAGCAGGCCATTGCCGATACGCTCGCTGACCGGAATACGCCAGTGGCGCATATTGGCAAACAGATCGAATTCTTCGAGCTGGCCGCTGACCGCTGCTGCCATGATGTTGCCGACGATGTGCGAGGTGGCGATGCCGTGGCCAGAGTAGCCCTGGGCATAGAACACATTGGGAGACAGTCGTCCCAGCTGGGGAATGCGGTTGATGACGATGCCGGCCTGGCCTTGCCACTGGTAGTCGAGTGCTACCCCAGCAAGCTGCGGGAAGGTGTGTTCGAGGCGCGGCCGTAACTCTGCCCCGATGTCCTGGCTTGCCTTGCCGGAATAGTTGGCACCGCCGCCGAACAGTAGACGACCGTCGGCGGTCAGGCGGTAATAGTCGAGCACAAAGCGGGTGTCATAGACGGCCAGGTCCTGAGGATTGATGGCCTGGCGCTGTTCGGCGCTAAGCGGAGCCGTCGTGACGATGCCCAGCGACGCGGGAAACAGCTTGCCCTTGAGCGCTTTGCGCTCGAGGCGGTGGTAGGCATTGCCGGCGAGCACCACGCTGGCGGCATGGACACGTCCGCGATCGGTGATCACGCAAGGGGCATCGCCGTGCACAACGTCGGTCACCTCGGAGCCCTCGAACAGCAGCCCACCCAGGGATTCGATGGCCCGCGCCTCGCCCAGGCACAGGTTGAGAGGATGCAGGTGCATGTTGTAGTCGTTGCGCACGGCGCCGTGATAGAGCGTCGTACCAACGAGCTGACGTGTCTGCTGTGCATCCAGCAGCGACAGGTGCTGGGCAATGTCGTGGCCCTGTGAGGCGTCCACGTCACGCTTCAGCTCGTCCAGATGGCTTGGCTGATAGGCCGCATGCAGGTGGCCGAATTTAAGGTCGCAATCAATGCCATAGCGTTCGACGCGTTGGCGCAGGATGCGATGACCGCGCCAGCGTAGATCCCACACGAAGTTTTCGGCCTGCTCACGCCCCAGGGGGCCGCTGAGTTGCTTGAGCATGGCGTCCTGGCCGGAGAGACTGCCAGTGACCTGGCCGCCGTTGCGACCGGTAGCGCCCCAGCCGATCTTGTTGGCTTCGATCACTGCCACCCGGTAGCCGCGCTCCGCCAGTTCCAATGCCGTGTTGATGCCGGTAAAGCCGCCGCCGATGATCGCTACATCAACGCTATGCTCCCCCTCCACGACAGGGTAGTGGGTTTCCTGATGGAGGGTTGCCGAGTAGTAGGATGCGCAGCGCGGTTGTGCCATGGGGCCTCCGGGGACGTCACGGTGTCATTGTTAGTGTGATCACATGGTGTGATCACACTAGCAGCAAGCTCCACAGCGCACAAGCAAGAGGCGTGTGCATCACGACTTCCTTCTGCTTTGCTGTTACTGGCTAATGACGCTTCGCCAGATCTCTGCGCGGCCTACCGTTGGTGGTGGGTCGTCCTCCTTGGCCAGGCGGTGGTAGGCGGGCGGGCTCGGTTAGGCTAGGCTGGACGACGATAGCTGTGCGGCCGCCACTTTGCCGCCATCACGACCGAGGAGCGCCATGAATCAGGCTCGGCCTGCAACACCGACAACGGCAGACATCGTTACCGGGCCCAGCCCTGTGGGCGCGGCGGCGCCTGCGTTTCAGCCGGACACTGCCTCGATGCGCATCCATCAGGATTTGCGTCGTCGACTGTGCGAGGGGGAGTTTGGTCCCGGCGATGTCCTGTCGATACGTGGGGTTGCGGCCTGCTATGACACCAGTGCCATGCCCGCCCGTGAGGCCGTGCGCTGGTTGGTCAGCGAAGGTGCGCTGCAATTCGTCGACAGTCGCAAGATCATCGTTCCCTACCTTAGTCGCGAGCGCTTTGTTGAAGTGCTGTTCGCTCGCCGCAGTCTCGAGAGCGAGCTTGCCCGCCAGGCGTTTCCGTTTATCGAGAGCTGCCACATGGAGGCGCTGGAAGCGCTGGATGACAGCATCAATCGCGCCATTGAGGCGGGTGATCTGCGGCGCTACATGCGGGGTAACCACGCCTTTCACTTCTTGATCTATCGGCTCAGTGGATCTGCGGTACTGCTGCCGTTGGTCGAGCAGCTATGGCAGCAGTACGGACCGAGCATGGGCTTCATCTGTACTCGCTGGGGCGGCTCGGGTATCGCCGATGACCACCATCGCGAGATGACTCAGGCCCTGCGCGAGGGCGATAGTGAGGCATTCTGCCAGGCGCTGACGGCGGATATCGAGCAAGGCATGCAGCTGCTGGATGATGATGCGTTCAGCCAGCCCCCACCGTCCGTGGGCTTGAGCGGATAGATCGACACGGGACGCTGGCGCCAGGCAGGACGCCATGTGCCCGTCCCGCGCCGGCGGCGCGGCAACTCCCAAGGACCCGCAGCAGGGGAGCAAGACCATGTTCAGTGATGTTCAGGGGCCCTACGTCAGTGAGCCCCAGATGTTGCCAGGCTTTGGCGAGAAGAGCGGCATTTTCAAGGTATTGGCGGCCAGTCCACAGTGGCTTGGACGGTCTGGTCTGGCAGACGACAGCCAGGCCAACCAGGTGGATCATGGTGGAGAAGATCGCGCGCTTTGCCACTATGCCGCCGATCACCACCAGCACTGGCGCGAGCGATTTCCCGCGGCCCGTGAGATGTTCCGGCCAGGGGTGCTTGGTGAAAACATCTCAAGCCAAGGCGCCGACGAGCGGCAGGTCAGAATTGGCGATGTCTATCGCATCGGGGAAGCCCTGGTTCAGGTGTCACAGCCGCGCCAACCATGTGCCAAGGTGGATGCTCGCACCGGTCAGCCAGGCTTGGCACGAGCGTTCATGCAGGATGCCCGTATGGGATGGCTGTATCGAGTGCTGGAAGAAGGCTGGGTGCCGGCCCAGCCACAGATCCATGTGGTCGAGCGGGGACCGCAGGCGTGGACAGTGGCGTCCTGCTGGCGCGTGCTGGAAGATCGTCGAGCGGCGCTGGAGGTGATGGCTGAACTACGCCAGGTAGAGGCGCTGGCACAGCACTGGAAAGATCAGCTGACGCGGCGAATGGATTACTGGCGCGGGCGTGGCTAGGGGCAATGCTGCTAGGATCATTGCTATCGTGACGAGCGATGCCTGTTGATGCATGGTACGTCGCTAGGGTCAATGCTGTGATGTTCGACACGCCCCAACGACAAGGCCCTGCCTAGGAGGCAGGGCCTTGTCGTGTTCGAGGTCGTTACTTCGCTGTCTTTATCTAGCTGTCGCTGTCGCCCAGTTCTTCTGCCAGGGCGACCTCCGAGCCTGGCGTGGCGGTTTCGAGGGCTGCCAGGGTGGGGCCGGTTTCCTGCTGGAAGGCGGCCAGGGCCTGCCCGGACAGGCTCTGGTTTTCCGGCAGCGCCACGCGCATGGCGTCAACCTGGTTGTTGCTGACCATGACTTCATAATGCAGGTGAGGGCCGGTGCTGCGTCCGGTGTTGCCCGACAGCGCAATGCGCTCGCCCATGGTGACGCGCTGGCCGGTGCTGACCAGCGGACGCGACAGGTGCAGGTAGCGCGTCTTGTAGCCATTGTCGTGACGAATCACGATGTAGCGACCAGCGGCGGGGTGGTTACCGACCTTTTCGACGCGACCATTGGCGGGAGCTTCGACGCTGGTGCCGATCGGCATCGCGAAGTCGGTGCCCTTGTGCGGGCTGATGCGCCCTGTCACCGGGTGGTGGCGACGCAGGTTGAAGTTGGAGCTGATGCGATAGCTGCCCGAGAAGGGGTAGCGATTGAAGGCCGGATCAAGGCTCTGGCCCTCAGGCGTATAGAAATTGTTGTCTTCGGGGTTGCGCACCAGGGTCAGATCCATGCGCTCGCCGGAGTAGGAAACCGCCAGGACGCGGGGGTCGAGGCGCTGCCCATCGATGATGTCGGATTCCACCAGCACCCTGAAGCCGTCCCCTCGACGCGTGTCGCGGCGAAAGTCGAGCTTCTTCTCGAGTACCCGTGCCATTTCGGCGACTTCGGCGCGGCTGAGGCCGGCGGCTTCGGCAGAGCGTGCAAAGCTGCCGCTGACGGTGCCCGCGTAGAGGCGCTGGGAGGACTCTCCCGCGCGCTCGATCGTGGCAACGTCAAACCCTTCAGCCTCGCGCTCAATCAGGTAGCCGTCGCGCACGTTCTTCATGATGCGCAGAGCCTGCAGACGGCCATCTTCATCGAGCTGGTATTCAAAGGTATTGCCGACCCGCCAGCGGGTCAGGACATTCTGGTCGGGCAGATCTTCCAGCAGCGCCATGACCTCGCTGTAGCCCAGGCCCAGTGTCTTTTCAGCCATTTCTGCAAAGGTATCGCCCTGGCGCACGCGGTAGGTCTGCCAGGTCGGCACGAAGGGTTCGTTGGCCGCAATTTCCTCTTCCAGCACGATCGGGCCTTCATCGAACAGCTCCAGCTCGTCTTCGCTCACGTCTTCGTAAGAGGTGGCGTCGCTGGCGACATCGAGTGACTGCTGTTCCAGCATCCCGCTGGCGACGGTGCCCAGCACCACCGCGATATGCAGTGAGCCTTCGTCGAGCTTGAAGGCCGGTGCCTGCTCGGGGCCTTCCAAAGCAACTGGCGCCGCGGTTGATGAAGCTGCGGCGCCAGAGAGCGAGCGGGTGGACTGTAAGGACAGCGGCGGTAGCCCCGACGATGAACGCATGGCGTTTTCAAACTTGACGTCAGCGTGGGCAGTATCGACGAAGTCGATGTCGACGATTTCTGTCGCCTTGAGCTGTGAAATCGGGATGTGCTGGCTGGTGGCATCGAGTGCGAGGTCGATGGCTTCGGCGACAGGTGTTCGCTCGAAGTCCAGTGACGGCAGGCCTGGGGTGGCGCTGCTGTCGAGGGGAACCAGGACAGATTCCAGCGACTGGTTGTCGCGCTGGACATCTTCGTAGGTGGTGACGATCTTATGGGCGCCCAGCACTGTGACCATGGTGGCAACGGGTAAAAGCAGCAGCTTGTGCGTGCGGGGCAGCGAATGAAGGATTCGCATCATGGGTAAAAGGCCATAAAAAAAGTGATGAAGGTAAATATATATAGGCTATCGCACCATACCCCATGGAAGGCGGTATCGCTAGACTGTATGGCCATACAGGAAGGGCGCTTATACTGGGACTTACTGTGCCCAGAAGCGCTTATAGGAGGAAAAGCAGCGACCGCATTTTTCTCGAACGCTGTTTATTAACTACCGTGTATTGGACCCTCGCTACAGAAACTTTGCAACCCCCCGTAAAGTCGTAGTTCTTTATGCCGTGCCGAGGGTGATGGTGTTCTTCATACTTAATACCGTCAAAACGACGGAGCTGTGTGCTTGATCGGACCCACCTCTGCCATCCAGGGAACCAGGGTCGGACATCCAAATTTTACTGAATTCTCGGAGGGTTTCGCTGGCGACGGCGAATGCGAGCGTTGTTGATCCATGTCAAAAAGTCATGGCGGCTGGCATGCTTTGTACCAACGACGAAACATAAGGTTCCAGGATGTCCCGTGTGACGCTTGCTCAATGGCAGATGCTCGCCGCCGTTGTTGACCACGGCGGTTTTGCGCGCGCAGCTGACGCCATTCACAAGAGCCCATCAACGCTGAACCACGCCGTACACAAGCTGGAAGAACAGCTCGGTGTGAAGGTGCTCGAACCGGTGGGGAGGCAAGTCAGACTGACCGAGGAGGGCGCGCTGCTGCTACGCCGCGCCCGGCAGCTGCTGGAAGGGTCGGATGCCTTGGCTGACATAGCAGCGCGACTGCGGGAGGGACTCGAAGCTGAAGTGGTCCTGAGCGTCGATCAGATCTATCCCTCAGAGGCGCTGGCGCGCGCCATGGAGGCGTTTTCCGACGCCTTTCCTCAGGTCAGGCTGCAGTTGCATGAGTCGGTGCTCAACGGTGGCGTCGAGATGTTGCAGGATGGACGTGCCGATCTGCTGGTCTCTGGCCTGCCTGCACCCGGCTACCTGGGTGAGCCGCTGGTCAGCGTGCCGTTTATCGCGGTGGCCCACCCCGACCATCCCTTGCATGGGCTGGACAGGTTGCTGGACCTGCGCGATCTGGAACATCACCGTCAGGTGGTCGTGCGGGACTCCTCCCATCGCGCCGCGCGAGATTCGGGCTGGCTCAAGGCCGAGCAGCGGTGGACCGTGAGTCACATCGCCACGTCTCTGGAGATGCTCGAACACGGCCTGGGCTTCGCCTGGTTGCCCGAGACTCGTATTCGCCGGCAGCTGGATAGCGGCAGGCTAAAGGCCCTGCCGCTGCAGGCGGGGGGCGTGCGAGATGTTCCCATTCAGCTGTTTCATCGAGATGCGGATCGTGCAGGACCTGCCACCAGAGCCATGGCAGAGCATCTACGGCGGGCGGTTCGCCGCTGTGATGGGGCCTCCGATACGCACAGTCATTCGAAAAAATCGGACGATTCGCCGTAAAAGCTGCGCTTGTCGTCGACGCAGTGCGTCGTAAGCTGCTGCCATGTGACACCATATCGAGGAGAGATGGCGATGGGCTTGCTGGTCAATGGCGTGTGGCGGGATCAGTGGTATGACACCGACAGCACCGGGGGCGAGTTTGTGCGGGAGTCGGCCAAGTTGCGGGACTGGGTGACCGCCGATGGTAGCCAGGGTCCACAGGGCGTCCCGGGGGTGCCGGCTGAGGCGGATCGATACCACCTGTACGTTTCGCTGGCCTGTCCCTGGGCGCACCGTACCTTGATCATGCGACAACTCAAGGGGTTGAGGTCACTCATTGGTGTGTCTTTCACCAGCCCGCTGATGCTCGAGAATGGCTGGAGCTACAACGAGGCGGAGGGATCCAGCGGTGACTGGGTCAATGGCGTGAGCTTTCACCATCAGCTTTACACCCTGACCGACCCGCACTACACCGGTCGAGTGACCGTGCCCGCACTGTGGGACAAGCAGCAGGGCAGAATCATCAACAATGAGTCGGCAGAGCTGGTGCGAATGTTCAACGGCGCCTTTGATGCGCTGACCGGCAACCGCAACGATCTCTATCCCGAGTTCTTGCGCGACACCATCGACGAGATCAACGCCGACGTTTATGAAAACGTCAACAATGGCGTCTACAAGGCGGGATTTGCCACCGATCAAGCGGTCTACGAACGCCAGGTCTCGGCGCTGTTTGCCTGCCTGGACCGGCTGGAATCACGCTTGGCCAATCATCGCTACCTGGCGGGAGCCTGGTTGACCGAGGCCGATATTCGCCTGTTTACCACCCTGGTTCGGTTTGACGCGGTCTACCATGGCCACTTCAAATGCAATCTCTATCGCATTGAGGACTATCCGAACCTGAGTCACTACCTGCGTGAGCTCTACCAGTGGCCGGGCATCGCCGACACGGTCAACATGGAGCACATTCAGCGCCACTACTATATGAGCCACGTCACCATCAATCCCAATCGCATCGTGCCGAAGGGACCGGCCCTGACGCTGGATCGCCAGCATGACAGGGCACGGCTAAAGGGCGAAGGCATTTACCAGCGCGGATAGTCCTGCTCAAGCGCCGCCTGCTAAGGCCTGGCGTGGCGTGCCAGCCAGCGGTCCAGCGCGTTGGCGAATTCGCGCCGGTCGGTGTCCGAGTATCCCTTGGGGCCTCCGGTGTGCTCGCCACTGGCGCGCAGGGTTTCCATGAAGTCCCGCATCTGGACCCTTGCCTTGATGTTATTGCGATCCAGCGTCTCACCACGGTTGGTCATGACCATGGCACCCTTGACGAGCGCCTCCAGGGCCAGGGGAAGATCCGCCGTGATCAACAGATCGCCTGGCGCAATGCGGCTGACAATTTCGTTGTCGGCCGCATCGAAGCCGTGGCTGACCGCCATGGCCTTGACCCACTTGGAGGGCGGTAGCGGGATCTGGTGGTTGGCCACGAACCAGGCCTGGGTAGCCGTGCGTTCGGCCGCGCGCACGATGATGTCGCGAGCGACTCTGGGGCAGGCGTCGGCGTCGACCCATAGGTGGGGCATCGATGTCTCCGAAACGGGAATTAGGTGAATGGCTCACAAAAGATGTGGCAAGAACCATTCGCCGATGGTAGCATGCGCGCTCCTCGCATGTGTTGACCCCACCATCATGACGCAGCGACCTCCGATATCCACGGATATCGCGAGCACACAGATGCTGCAACGCGCCAAGCGCGTTCGAATTGTGAAGATGGAGCACTCGACGTCGATTCCGACGGCCGCGGTGCAAACGGTCGCCACGATGGTTCTTGAACGGACGACGTGTCCGTTGCTTGAGCCGATGCCAGGTGCGACCGGCGTCCCAGACTCCGAATGCTGACAACTGACATGTTGACCTTGCTCTGCGTTGCGTAGAGCGACGTCGTTCTGTTCGCCCCGAAATCGGGCGTGTCAGGGACGCCAACCACGTTTTTTTGCCGGTAACCCCGGCCTACCAAGGTGTGATTCATGACCTCGACGACTGTCGCTTCACCGTCTTTCGGTGATCTGGCCCTGCTGCCTGCCGTTCTCTCCGCCATCGAGACCCTGGGCTATGAGACTCCCTCGCCCATTCAGGCGCAGACCATTCCAGCCCTGCTGGAAGGCCGCGACATGCTGGGCCAGGCCCAGACCGGCACCGGCAAGACCGCTGCCTTCGCTCTTCCCTTGCTCTCGCGCCTCGAGACGGATCGTCGTGAGCCTCAGGTACTGGTACTGGCGCCAACCCGCGAGCTGGCCCAGCAGGTAGCGGTGTCGTTCAGCAAGTACGGCCAGAACCTGAAGGGACTGGAAGTGGCAACGCTGTGTGGCGGTCAGGAATATCGCGAGCAGCTCAGCGCATTGCGCCGTGGTGCTCAGGTCGTCGTCGGCACGCCTGGCCGTGTGATTGACCACCTGGACCGTGGCAGCCTCAAGCTGTCTGGTCTCAGCGCCCTGGTGCTGGACGAAGCCGACGAAATGCTGCGCATGGGCTTCATCGACGACGTCAAGCGTGTCGTTGCCGACACCCCTGAAGATGCCCAGCGCGTGTTCTTTTCGGCGACCCTGCCCAGCGAGATCGAGCGCATCGTCAACCGCTACCTGGTGGATCCGGTCAAGGTCACCATCGAAGCGCGTACCACCACCGCGGAAAGCATCGAGCAGCGCCTGGTGCGCGTCGATGGCGGCGCCAAGCTGGAAGCCTTGTCGCGTATCCTCGAGGTCGAGCCGGTCGACGCCGCTATTGTGTTCGTGCGTACCCGTGCCGCCTGTACCACTCTGATGGAGCAGCTGTCTGCCCGTGGTGTCAACGTGGCCAGCCTGTCCGGTGATCTGGATCAGAGCCTGCGCGAGCGCACCATCACGCGCCTCAAGCGCGCCAAGGTCGACGTGCTGATCGCCACCGATGTGGCCGCGCGTGGTCTCGACGTGCCGCGTATCACCCACGTCATCAACTACGATCTGCCCCAGGATGCCGAAGCCTACACGCACCGTATCGGTCGTACTGGCCGTGCGGGTCGTGACGGTGTCGCCATCACCTTTGCCGGCTTCCGTGAAGGCCGCAAGGTGGGCTGGCTGGAGCAGGCCACCGGCCAGAAGATGCTGGCCATGGAGCTGCCCGACGAGGCCGCTATCCGCGCCCATCGTGACAACGTCTTCCACCAGCGCGTGATCGCCGCCGTCACCAAGGGTGCCGAAGAGCAGCGTGCGCTGGTCGAGCGTCTGGTCGAGGAAGGCTATGACCCGATCGATCTGGCTTGCGCCTTCTCGGCTCTGGCCCGTGCTGATGAGGCACCGATCGGTCGCCTGCAGGCTCCGCGCAAGGAGCGCAATGATCGCGCCCCACGTGACGGCAAGCCGCCGCGTCGCCGCGAGAGCCGCGGACCCAGCGAAGGCATGACCCGCTACCGCGTGTCCGTCGGTCACAAGGACGGCGTCAAGCCGGGTCAGCTGGTCGGAGCCCTGGCCAACGAAGGCGGTATCGAAGGCGCCCGCATCGGTCGCATCGATATTCGCAACGGCTTCTCCACGGTTGAGCTGCCCAACGGCCTGCCGGCCAGCATCCTGGCCAAGATGGCGCGTGCTCGCGTCGCCGGTCGACCGCTGGAAATCAGTGAAGATCGCGGTGGTGATCGTGGTGGAGACCGTAATGGAGACCGTAATGGAGAGCGCAGCGGTGACCGCGCCCCGCGTCGTCGTCGCGATGACGATGCGCCGGTACGCCGTCAGTCCCGCGCCTGAGCACCTGCGGCCACCGCCAGGTGGCCCCAGGTCGCGGTCGCAACGTCAGTGCTCGGCTGATGCCGCAGCGACAGCCATCTGACGCGATCTAGACAGAAGTCATGTCGACAACGCAAGAAGGCCGGTGGATATCCACCGGCCTTCTTGCGTTCGCAGACGATGTTGTCGCAGCGCATTCGGCTCGCGACCCTGGCAGGGCCCACGGGGCGACGGCTGGGGGGGCACATCGGCGACTAGTCGCTGATCACCATCTTCAGCGCAAAGGCGTCCAGCAGGCTGCTGGCCTCTGCTGTATCGCGCAGCCCCTGGTGCAAGGCGTCAGGATCTTCCCCCTGGTCGGCGAGCACCTCACGTTGGTGGGCCAGGTAAGCGGCGGTCACGGCGGGGGTGAACTCCGGGTGAAATTGCACGCTGTACTGGCGCGGACCATGACGCAGGGCTTGATAGGGGTCGTGGTCGTTGGCGGCCAGTATCATGGACTGCGGCGGCCGCGTCAGGGCGCTCTGAGCATGGGTCAGCTGGGCGTTGAAACGCTCGGGCAGGCTGGCGAACAGCGGATCCTTGCGTCCCTCGTCGGTCAGCGTCAGAAGCCGGGTGCCGCATTCACGACCAGACGGGTGATAGCCGGCCACGCCGCCAAAGGCATCTGCCATCAGCTGATGGCCGTAGCAGACCCCGAACAGCGGCAGGTTCGCCTGCCAAGCACGACGTAGCCAGGGTTTGAGCGCCTCGCTCCAAGGTGCCTGGTCGGAGACCATGGCGTGGGACCCGCTCACGATAACGCCGTCCTGGTCAGAGACCGCCGGCAGCGAGGCGTGGCGCACGTCGATGACCTCGATGATGCCGCCCTGCTGGCGAAAGCCTTGCAAGCGAGCGATGAACAGATCCTCGAAATCACCGTGGTGCTGGACCACGTCACTAAAGCTGTCCCCGGTCTTGAAGATGGCAAGACGAGCCGGCCCTGGGCGCGATGTCTGACTCATGGCTGGCGCTTCCTCAGGCGTTGGCCGAGAGCGCTCATGAAGTCGCTGCCGGCATCCAGCTGGGGGCGTTCAATGTACTCGTCCGGCTGATGGGCCTGGCTGATGCTGCCGGGGCCGCAAATGACGGTGGGCAGTCCGGCCAGCTGAAATTGACCGGCCTCGGTGGCGTAGGCCACGGCGGCGCCGTCAGGGCTGTCGCCCAGCAGTTCGCGGCATAGGGTCAGGGCCTCGCGGTTGTCGCGGTCGGCCAGGGCAGGCACGGTGGTATTGAGGCGCTCGGTGGTGATGGACGCCTCGGGAGCGCGTGCCTGCATGGCGCTCTCCAGGGTGCGGGCGGTGGCCTCGACACGGGCCAGCAGTTCCTCCGCGTCGTCGGTGGGCAGGTGGCGTATTTCCCACTCGAAGGTGCAGCGGCGGGCCATGATGTTGATGGCGGTACCACCCTCAATCTTGCCGACGTGCAGGCTGGAGTGGATCACGCTGAACGCTTCATCCACACGTCCTTCTTCCTTCAGCTCTGCCATCACGTCTTCGATGCGCGTGACCAGACGAGCGGCCACGTGAATGGCCGAGACGCCTTGATACACCTGGCTGGAGTGAGCCTCGCGGCCGATCACGGTCGTGCGGAAGTTGGTGGCTCCCTTGTGTGCCACCACCGGTGACATCAGCGTCGGCTCACCCACCACGACCGCCGCGGGGCGGGGGTGTTCGGCCATCAGTCTTTCGATCATGCGCGGGGCGCCAACGCAGCCGACTTCTTCGTCGTAGGACAGGGCCAGCCAGATCGGCACCTCAAGTTCGAGCTGGCTCCAGCGTGGTACTTCGGCCAATGCGCAGGCAATGAAGGCCTTCATGTCGCAGGTGCCGCGACCATACAGGCGCTCGCTGTTGGCGCCTTCACCCGCGGTCAGGGTGAAGGGGTCGGTAGACCAGGGCTGGCCGGTGACCGGCACCACGTCGGTATGGCCCGACAGCACGACCCCACCTGGGACGGCTGGACCGATGCGTGCCAGCAGGTTGGCGCGGGAGCCGTCATCGCTGGAGACCCGCCAGTGCTCCACCCCGTGCTGGTCGAGCCATTGCTCGACGAAGGTGATCAGTTCGAGGTTGGACTGTCGAGACACGGTGGCAAAGCCGACCAGGGTCTTGAGCAGGTCGTAAGCGGTCATGGGGGCTCCAGGGGCGGGTGTGGTGAAGGCGCCAATGTATCATGGGCGGTGTGCTGGCCCCAGCACGCGGACGCCTTCCTGTCGTGGTGGATGTCTCGGCTCCCGGCAGCATAGGGCGCTAGTCGGTGAGCACAACGCGACTCTCCCCATTGCCGCCAGGCATCACCTGGATCTGCACGGGAATGCGTTCATGCATCTCCTGGACGTGGGAGATGACACCCACTCGACGGCCCTGAGCCTGCAGCCCATCGAGTGCGTCCATGGCCAGGGCCAGGGACTGTGGGTCGAGGCTGCCGAAGCCTTCATCGATGAACAGTGACTCGATGGCAAGCTCCCCCGAGGCCAGGGAAGCCAGCCCAAGAGCCATGGCCAGCGAGACCAGGAAGGTTTCCCCACCGGACAGGGAGTGCACCGAGCGTCGCTCGTCCGCCACGTCGCGATCGATGACCAGCAGCCCCAGCGGGCTGCCTCCTCGCACCAGTCGGTAGCGACGGCTGAGGCCGGCCAGGTGTGCGTTGGCCTCGTCGATCAGACGCTCCAGGTTCCAGGCCTGGGCGATGCGGCGAAAGGTCTTGCCGTCGGCGGCGCCGATCAGCTCGCTGATCCGGCCCCAGCGGTGGAGTTCGGCGCGGGCGGCCTCGAGCGCTTCCAGTCCATCGCGCTGACGCTGGCGGCGGCGATCATCGTCATGCAGGCGGTGCAGGGCGGCGTCCCGGGTCTGCTGAGCGTTGGCGACTCGCGGCTGGCATTCGCGTTGACGGGACGCCAGATCCTCGCGGCGTTGTGCCAGGCGGTGCTCGGTGTCGGTGTCGAGCAGGGTGTCCGGATCCTGGTCAGGCAGATGACGCTGGCGCCAGCCGCGCCAAGCTCGGCGTCGCTCCCCAAGGCTGGTGCGGGCGGTCTGCAGCGCATCGCGCGCGCTGTCGACCCGGCGGCGCAGCCCTTCGATGTCGGCGTCGCTGCGCTCGAGGAGTTGCGCCAGCCGCTCGTCGTCCAGCTCCGGCTGCTGGCTACGCCAGCTGGCGAGGTGCTGATCCAGTGCCGCCTTGTCATCCTCGAGCTGGCGAAGGGTGTGGCGCTGATGGGTGAGCTGCTGATTGAGGCTGATGACCTTGCGTTGCCGCTCCTCCACCGCCTGGCGAGCCTGCTCGTAGTGTTCGCGGCTTCGTTGGACGTGTGCCTCGAGGCGTTGCTGCCAGGCGTCGACGCTGGTGTCATCGCCCAATAGGGTCGACAGCTCCGCCTGATGGCGCTCAACCGCCTGACTCAGTGTTGGGCGACGTTCATCGAGTCGCTGGATCTCTTCGGCAACGTCGGCCATCCGCGCCGCCACTGTCTTGAGGTCGGTTTCTGTTCTGGCGATGGTCTCCGCCAGGGGGGCCAGCGTGCGCTCGGCCTGTTCAACAGCCGCAAGACGTGTCTTGGCTGCTTGATGACGCTGCTGCTGGCGCTGGGTTTGCTGCGTCAGCCAGTCCTCCACGTCCTTGGCGGAGTGCTGCAGTGCGTGCAGGCTCGCGTCGAACAGCGGGTGGGCCTCAAGCTGGGTCGATGCCTGGTCGCCATGCGGGGCCAGCTCCGCCAGTTGGGTCTCCAGTTGTGACACTCGCTCGTCGAGGGTCCGGTAGCTTCCGAGCAGCGTATCGCGTCGCAGACGACAGTCGCTCAGCTGCTGTTCCGATGCCGCCAGCTGGCGATTCTCCTCGGCTATGGTGGCTTCGAGCTGGGCGCCCTCGGCACTGGCCGGGGGGGAGTCACGCCATGGATGTTGAAGACTGCCACAGACCGGGCAGGGATGATCCGGCGCCAGGGTGGCGCGCAGTGCATCCACCTTGTCGCTGCGTACGGCACGCAGCCTTTCGATGCTGCGGCTGAGCGACTCGTGAGCCTGGGTGGCGGCATCCAGGGCTTGCCGTGCGGCCTTGCCCTCGTCCAGCAATTGGTCACGCTGTCGTCTGGCCTGCTCGTGTTCGGCAGTCACCTGGCGCTGCTGATCATCGAGCTGCTTGGCCCTTTGCCAGCGTTGGCGCAGCTCTCCGAGATCCAGCAGGCGTTGCCCCGCATCCTCAAGGCTCTGCTGGGCCTCGGTTCTGGCGTCGGCCACCCGTTGGCCGGGGCCCAGGTAGTGCGCCAGGGTTTCGGTGGCGCTGTCCCGTTGCTGGCGCTGCTGCTGCAGCGCGCTGTCGGCTGCCTCACGTTGCTGACCAAGCTCGGCGTGCTGTTGACGACGACGCCTCAGCTCCTGCTCGAGGGCCTCATGCTCTCGCTGGTGGCCGTGAAGTTCGCTGGCAATCTGGTGCGCCTGCTGGATGCGAGGACGCGCTGCGTCGCGCTCCCGTTCGGCAGTGGACAGCGAAGACTTGGCGGCCGTCTGCTGCTGTTCGTGCTGCTGCTGATCGTCGAGGGTGGCCGCCAGGCTGTGCTCGAGCTGTTCGAGGGTGTGGCGGGCATCGGGCAGCTGCCGAGCCAGCTGGTGTTGACGCTGAAACTGGCTGCGCTGCGGGGCCAGGCGTTCGAGCCACTCAAGCTCGCGGCGCTGTGCATCCAGCTCAGCCCAGGACTGCTCTGCCTGGTCCAGAGCCTGGCGGGCTTCAGCGTGGCGTTCTCGATACTGGACGTCTTCGGTCAACCAGCTGGCTTCCTGCTCGAGCTGGCGCAGTGCCTGCAGCTGCTCGGCGAGCGCGGCTTCGGCCGAGCTCAACTCGGCCTCCATGGCCTGGCGCTGATCGCTGTCGCTGGGAGTGTCCTCATCCAGCAGCGCTTGCTGCCGCGCCACGGCGTCCCGCGCTTCCTTGGCACGCTGGTAGGCCGCCATCGAGATCAGCGAGTATTCAGCGGTGTCGGTCAGCTTTTCCAGCAGGTCCGAGCGGGCGTTGTCATCGGCCTTGAGGAAGGCCGCAAACTCGCTCTGGGCCAGCAGCACCGCACGGGTGAACTGATCAAAGTTCAGCCCGAGCCGGTCTGGCAGCAACTCTGCAAACTCGCGCTTCTGGGCGGTCAGCAGACGCTCGTCATCCAGGTCCTGCAGCGACTGCTCGACGGCCTGGAGCTTGCCGGTGGCCTTGTCCCGGGCGCGGCGGACGGCCCAGCGAGCCCGGTAGCGGCGACCGTCGCGGCCAATGAAATCGACTTCGGCGTAGCCGCTGGCGGCACCGCGGCGCAGCAGGCTGCGAGGGTCCGAGGTCAGAATGCGTGAGCCGTCCTGGTCATCCAGGTGGGAGTCTCGGCTCGGCGCACCGCGCAGGCGTGGCGTATTGCCGAACAAGGCCAGGCACAGTGCATCCAGCAGGGTGCTCTTGCCGGAGCCGGTCGGACCGGTGATGGCGAACAGGCCGGCCTCGGCCAGCGGGGGCTGGCTGAAATCCAGCTCTAGCGGGCCCGGCAGTGAGGCCAGCTGGGCGAGTCGCAGGGCAAGAATCTTCACGTTGATGCTCCTTGGCGGCTGGCGCTTTCGGACGCATCGTCATCCTGAACCTGCTGACATAGTCCGTCGAAGTCCGCCAGGACGTCCTGCTCTGGCTCTTCTCCCCAGGCCTCGCGCCAGGTGCGCGTGAACAGCTCCCGTGGCCCGATGTCCTCCAGTCGCTCGCCGCGTTGGGGGGCTTGCTCGGCGCTGCTGGGCAGCTCGCGCTTGAGACGCAGCAGGCGCACGGCCTTGGTCGCCAGTGCCTGCTCGACGCGCGAGCGTAGCTCCGGCATCGGCGCCTCGAGACGCACATTGATCTCCAGCCAGTCCCAGCGCTCGGTGGGACCGGACCCTTGGCGCTCGGGCAGATCGTCGATGGCCTGCAACAGCTCATCCAGGGACGCCGGTCCAAGGCGTCGCATGGTCACGGCGCGTGGCACGGCCAGGGGCTCGACCTTGGCAAGCGTGCCGTTGTCCAGGCTCAGCAAGAGCACCTGATGGGGGTAGTCGACCTCACTGAAGTCCAGTGGCAGCGGGCTGCCGCTGTAGCGTATGCGCTCCTCGCCCACACGCTGGGCGCGGTGAAGATGGCCCAGGGCAACGTAGTCGATATCATTGGGAAACAGCGATGCAGACAAGGACTCCTCTCCGCCGATCACGATAGGCCTCTCGCTAGCCTCCGAGACGGCGGCGCCGCGCAGGTGGGCGTGACTCATGGCGATCAGCGCCTGACCGTCGGTGCGCTTGCGGCGGGCCGCCTCGATCAGCTCACGGTGAACCCGCTCGACGCTGCTGACGTAGTCATCGTGGCGATCGCTGTGGTGGTCGCTGGTGCGTCGGCGACCGGTGATTTCCGCCGGCCTGAGGAAGGGCAGGGCGAGGCACCAGGCGCCCACCTCGCCACGGGCATCGGTCAACGGCACCAGCAAGCGCTCGCTATCAATGTGGCCGTCGTCGATGAACTCGACCCGTCCCAGCGCGTAGGTCCGCAGGTGGCGCATCAACGGCGCTGGCAGCTCGATACGGCTACCGCTGTCATGATTGCCGGCGATCAGCACCAGGGTGAGCGCTGGGCAACGCTGATGAAGTTCGACGATGAAGTCGTACAGCATCTCCTGGGCACGCAATGAGGGGTTGACGACATCGAAGACATCGCCGGCCACCAGTAGGGCATCGGCAGCGTGATCCTCGGCGACCTGAATCAGCCAGTCGAGGAACGCCTTGTGTTCTTCATGGCGCTCCTGGCCGTGGAAGCTCTGGCCTAGATGCCAGTCCGCAGTGTGGATGATGCGCATCCGTCCTCCCTGATGGATCGTTGGGCCGAGCAGTCCCGCGGCTTGTCGTTGCCCGTGGCGGAGGCATAGTCTACCGCGAGCAGATGGCGACATCAGCCACCCATGGTCATCGACAAGGAGGCGCTATGACCAAGCTGCATTGCGCGCCCCGCCCGGCGCTGCACGACTGGGCACTGGCACCGAGGGAAGCCATCGCGCTGCAACGTTCGTTGGCCCAGCGGCTCGAGCGTGAGGACCGGATCGCTGACGTCGAGCATATTGCCGGTGTCGACATTGGCTTCGAGGAGGGGCAAACGACGACCCGCGCCGCGGTGGTCGTGCTGGCCTGGCCATCGCTCGAGGTGGTCGAGCAGGTCGTCGCCAGGGAGCCGACGCGCATGCCTTACATTCCGGGGCTGTTGTCCTTCCGCGAGATTCCGGCAGCGCTGGCGGCCTTCGACAAGGTACAGCATCGTGTCGACCTGGTGATGGTGGATGGACACGGTATCGCCCATCCGAGGCGCTTGGGCGTTGCCGCTCACCTCGGTCTGTGGCTGGACCTGCCGACACTGGGGGTGGCGAAGAAGCGCCTGACAGGACGTCATGGTGATGTGCCCGAGGCTCGAGGTGAGTCCTGTGACCTGCTTGACGGGGACGAGCGCATCGGTGTCGTGCTACGCTCTCGCGCCGGCGTCAAGCCGGTGTTCGTATCCCCTGGGCATCGGCTGATGGTAGATACCGCCGCTGCCTGGGCGGTGGCCTGCCTTGGCCGCTACAAGCTTCCTGAGCCGACCCGGCTAGCCGACAGGCTAGCGTCAAGGCGCTGAACCGGCCTTGCTACTGAACCTGCGAGAACCGCCCATGTCCGACACTGCTCTGTCACCAAGCCTTGCCGCTACCGCGACCTGGGTCGAGGAATTCGTGGTCCGACTGAACGTCTGCCCGTTCGCCGGTCGCGAGCTCGCGCGGGACACCATTCGCTATGTCGAGGTGGACGGGCGCGCCCTCGAGCCGGCGCTGATGGCCCTGATGGACGCCTGCCACCAGCTGGAGGTGGCGCCAGAGGTGGAGACCAGCCTGCTGGTGTTCAGCCACGGGCTTGCCGACTTCGATGACTACCTGGACGCCCTGGCCATGGCCGAGGCGCTGCTGGTCGATCAGGGCTACGAAGGGGACTTCCAGCTGGCGAGCTTTCACCCGGACTACGTGTTCGACGGGGTCGAGGACGATGACCCGGCCAACTTCACCAATCGCTCGCCGTGGCCGGTGTGGCACCTGCTGCGAGAAGAGGGGCTGGAGCGGGCGCTGGCCCACTATCCCGACCCCGAGGCGATTCCTGAGCGCAATATCGAAAAGCTCAGGGAGATCGGCAGCGCGGCGCTGGCGCGTCAGCTTGAGGAGCTGCGCCAGCGCTTCTGCTGAGCCATATACATTAGGAAAGTGCTGAGTAAATGTAGCGAGCGATGGCAGGTCGGCTACTGCCGGAACGGAGAGACCGGAGTTTACGTGTGGGTAAATGAGGATCGTGAGTACCGCCAGCAAGCCGAAATGTCGAGCGCAGCCATTTATGCAGTGCTTTCCTAGACGATATCCAGGGGTACGCGTGTGCTCGGCGCCGGATACAGCTCGTCCAGGCGCGCAAGCGTCGCCTCATCCAGCGTTACCTCCAGTGCCTTCGCATTGTCATCGGCGTGGTCGGGAGTGGCGGCCTTGGGAATGGCGATGACGTCGCGACTGCCGTCGATGGGGCGAATGGCCCAGGCCAGCAGCAACTGAGCGGGACTCAGTTGATGTTCTGCCGCCAGGGCCTGGAGCTCGGGGTCCCGCAGTGGATCTGGCCCGACGCCACCGGCCTGCGCCAGAGGACAGTAGGCCATCAGCGGGATGCGATGCTGTCGCTGCCATGGCCGCAAGGCCACCTCGATGCCGCGGGAAGCCAGGTGGTAGAGCACCTGATTGACCGCGCAATGGCTGCTACCGGGGACGCTCGACAGCGCCTGCATGTCCTCCACATCAAAGTTCGAGACGCCAAAGTGGCGGATCTTGCCGGCGTTTGTCAGGCGCTCGAAGGCCTCCAGGGTCTCTTCCAGTGGAACGTTGCCGGGCCAGTGCAGCAGGTACAGGTCCAGGTAGTCTGTGTTCAAACGCTTGAGGCTTGCTTCGCAGGCAGCGATGGCGCCGCTGCTGCTGGCATTCCAGGGATACACCTTGGACACCACATAGGCCTGGTCGCGGCGGCCTGCCAGGGCCTCTCCCACGACGCTTTCCGCCTCGCCGTCGGCATACATCTCGGCGGTGTCGATCAGTCTCAGACCGCGTTCGAGCCCTCGCTGCAGGGCGGCGATTTCACGTGATCGCGGTGCGCGCCCTTCACCCATGAACCAGGTTCCTTGGCCAATCGCGGGGAGGGTGTCGGCATCATGGGGGCCGAGGGAAACGGTAGCAAGACTCATGAGAAAGCGGACTCCTTGTGGCTTTCGTGGACACTCAACAGGACTATCGTAGCCGAGTCCGCCGTTGCCAACGCAACAGGGGGCACAAGGCTGGACACTGCTTGATGGAAGATGCACTGTGGTGACATCAGTCTTGGTGGCGTGCCACGAAGACTGCCCGCTGACGCCGCCGCTGGTTCACATTGTTGCCAAGGGGTGTTCAGCGTGCGCCAAAGGGAAAGGCGCAGAGGTGATCGTCGAACTCGATCGAAGTCTCAGTCTGTCAATGGAAAGGAGTCGATATGAGCATTACCAATACCGCATCAGCGCAGTGGAAAGGCAATCTCAAGCAAGGCAAGGGCGTAGTATCGACCAACAGCGATGCGCTCAACGACGTGCCTTATGACTTCAAGCAGCGTTTTGAAGGTCAGGCCGGTACCAATCCAGAGGAGTTGATCGGTGCCGCCCACGCCAGCTGCTACTCCATGGCCCTGTCGATGATTCTGGAGGGGTCCAGCCTGGAAGCTGACAGCATTGACACCAGTGCTGACGTTACCCTGGAAGAAGTGGACGGCGGTTTTGCAGTGACCAAGGTGCATCTGACCGTGCGTGCCAGCATTCCTGGTGCCGAGGAAAGCGTGTTCAATGAGGCCGCCGAGAAAGCCAAGGCGGGCTGCCCGATCTCGAAGCTGCTGAACGCCGAGATCAGCCTCGATGCCAAACTGGTGTGATCGTCAGGGAGCGTCATCGCCTGGGCGATGACGCTCCCTGCCGGCTAGCTGGATAGAGCTTGCCGCATCAGTAAAAGCCTGCCGCTGGCAGGCTTTTTTGTGCACTGGCGTTGCCTCTAGTGTGACGTTCATGACGCAGGCCATGGCCAGACGCCATGAGTGACTACAGCGGATGTTCAGCCGCTGCCGCGCGTTGACCGGCATTCCGACTGGCCTTGGCGGGCGGGCGACGTTCGCAATGAGGCTTGCATGAGGCTTTCACCAAGGCCTTGATCAGCCGCTGCTGGGGGCGGTTGAACACCAGAAACTCCGGGTGCCATTGCACCCCAAGCAGGAAGTCATGGTCCCGCGATTCGATTCCCTGGACCAGGCCATCCCGGTCCCTGGCGACGATGTCGATGCCGCGCCCTGCCTGCTCGACGGCCTGGTGATGAAGGCTGTTGATGCGGCACCAGCTGACCCTCAGCAATTGGTGCAGGCGACTGCCCTCGACGATGTCCACGGTCTTGCGCGGCAGCACGGTGCGACGGCGCTTCAACCCTTCGTGGGTGGTGTAGATATCGCTGTCCAGGGTCCCACCGAGGTGAACGTTGATCAACTGGGAGCCACGGCAGATGCCCAGTACTGGCGTGTTCCGCGGAATTTCCCGGGCCAGCAGTTCCAGTTCGAGCTCGTCTCGCTGGGGATCGACGCGCACGTCGAGCTGCATCTCTCCTCCGTAGAGGTGTGCCTGGATGTCATCACCACCGCCCACGATCAGCCCATCCAGATGCTCTGGCCTGGGCCGTGACGGAGACAGTCGCAGTGGCCGGCCGCCATGCCGCCAGACCGCGAACCAGTCGAACCACCAGGCCAGCAGGCTCTTGTGGTCGGAGGTGGATATGCCGATCAGTGGACGCTCAGCCATCCTTGGCATCTCCTGTCAGCGTGTTCTTTACCTTTTGCCATAACGAGCGGTCGAGGTGACGGGCCCGGTACTCCGCCATACGCTCACTCAAGGTGTCCGGTGCGCAGGCGAGACGTTCGACTTCCAGCCAGCGATTCCACTCGGTGACGGCTCCCCAGTCTGGCTCGGAGAGTTGTGCGTTGGGCAGGCGGTAGTGAAAGGTCGGGCGCGGCTGGACGAGCTCCTTGCGAAACAGCTCGTGGGGGTGTTCTGGCCGCAGGTGCGCAAACAGCGGCAGCATGTCCAGATCACGATTGCGGGTCGGGTTGTCGGCCAGGTAGTCATCGATCAAGGTGTCGATGTCGGGAGCGTAGTCCGGGTCGAACAGTTTGAGGCAGTAGCGCTTGTGAAAGGGATTGGCGTGGGGCAGCACCTCGCGGGTGATGTCGACCCGAATCTGTTCCCTGAGCCAGTTGGCCGAGAGCAGATAGGCACGCAGATAGCGCAGGATATCTGCCGCCTCGAGACTCGGCAGTTCAGGGTTGAGGTGCAGTCCGAAGCCGTAAAGCAAGCTGGCCTCGGTGCCCTTTGCGCCATGTTGACGCAGAGCGTCGAACAGGGCGTCGAGGGTGTCCAGCTCGTCCCATGGCACCGGGGGGCAGACGATTTCCGTCGGCACCACACCGGTCACCATATCGCCCAGCAGCTCCCGCGACCGGCGATCGATATCACGGCGCATGCGCTCCCAGTCATCCTGCTGGGCGGACTCCTGGGCGGCGTCAGGATGCACGTAGTGTGAATCAAGCTCGATCTTGAAGTCGCCCCAGCGGGTGTCGCAGACCTTCATGCGATGTGCACTCTGGACGTCGATGCGTCCTTCGAACAGCGACTGGACCAGCTTCGTCGTGGCCATGGCGTCCAGACCAGCGAATTCGATTTCGACCCCCACCTTGCGGGTTGCTCCGTCCGAGGTGGTGGGCTCGGGTGGCGCTTGGGCTTTCATGTCGGCATCCTATTGAGGCATCAACGGTGCATTTCTTCGCAGACTACCACAGGCGGTCAAGGTTCATCCGCGAAGGCATCGATTCGTACGTGGCGAGGAGCACGAATGGTTTGGTTCAGGCAAAAGAGGTGGTACGTGTTTCAAGGGGTTAGCTTCCTCGCGCTTCTATTACTCTGTTTTGTGCCTATTCAGGCGTCGGCGCAAGGTGTCGGACTGACTGCCTTGGCCGGCAATAGCGGTAATGGTGGTGCCGCCCAGGAAGCCTCTCCCGAAGAGCTGCAGCGCTCTCTCGATACCTTGATCCAGACGCTGGAGAGCGATCAGAGCCGCCAGCAGCTGGTCGACAGTCTGCGCTCCTTGCGGCAGGCAGGTCAGGCAGAGGTAGAGGCGCAGGGCAACTCGCAGGGGCTGTTGGGAGCGCTGGCCGATACCTTCAATGAGCTGGGTGAAGAGGCCGAAAGCGCCAGGTCGCCCATGGTCCAGTGGCGCGCCAAGTTCTTCGAGGGCTGGCAGGATATCGACGGCCTGGTCAGCGGCACCGAGCACAGTGACCTGGCGCGCTTTGCGGTCGAGTTCAGTGTGTTGATGGCCACCTGGGGGGGCATCGTCATCATCCTGGTAGCGCTGGGTCGGTTGGTCGGTCGTCGTCGCGGGTGGCCCATGGACCTCCCACGAGACCCCAAGGCGTGGCTGCTGGCAGCGCACTTTCTGCGACGCATGCTGCCCTGGGCGCTGGGGTTCCTGTCGATTCTGGGGGTGCTGCAGCTCGTCCCGGAAAGTGCGGCAGCCACGGGCGTATCGGTGGTGGCCTATGCGGCCCTGTGTGGGCGCATTCTATCGGTGGTGGTAGAAATCGTGGTATCGGTGTTCACCAGCGGCCATCGCTATCCTGCGGTGCGCCTGCTGCAGCAGCACGCGCTGCGTCCGCTGTTTGTAATTGGCGCCCTGATCGCCCTTGGTGATGCCTTCAAGTCTGAACGCCTGGTGGAGTTGCTGGGCTTCGATCTGGCATCGTTGGCCTCGGTGCTGGCCAACATTCTGGCCACCGCATTGACCTTCCGCTTCATCGTGCGTTTCAAGCGCCCGATCAAGCACCTTATTCGCAACCGCAGTTACAGCATTCGCAAGGACTGCAACAGCCACACCGAGGTGACGCGGGTCATCGGTCGACTGTGGCATATCCCGGCCTTGCTGCTGGTCGGCGCGTCACTGGTGGCGATTTTCGTGACCGTGGGAGACGTGGGAACGGCGCTGGCGCGATCGATCATCAACGCCGCCCTGCTGGTACTGACGCTGGTGGTGACGGCGCTGCTGCGACGGCAGAACGAACGACACGACCACTCCCGCGGACGCCACCGTCACCACAGTGAGTACCGGCGCCGGCTGGAACGTTTTGCCTATACCCTGGGGCACGTGTTGGCCTGGCTGGTGTTTGCCGAGCTGTCGCTGCAGGTCTGGGGCGGCTCCCTGGTGGGCATCGGTCGCGAGGGAGTGGCCAGCGTGCGCATCGGTCAGGCCATCCTGGCGATTGCCTTCACCGTATTGCTGGCCTGGCTGGCGTGGATATTCGCCGATACTGCGATTCAGCGGTCGCTGATGTCATCGGCACGGTCGCGAGGACGTCGGGTCAACCAGGCCAGGGCTCAGACCATTACGCCGATGATTCGCAATGTCGTCTTCGCGACGATCGTGGTGATTGCCTCCATCGTTGGACTGGCCAACCTGGGGGTCAACGTCACACCGCTGCTGGCGGGTGCCGGGGTCATCGGCCTGGCGCTGGGCTTTGGTGCCCAGACCCTGGTCCAGGATCTGATTACCGGCATCTTCATTCTGGTGGAGGACTCCCTGGCGGTAGATGACTTTGTTCGGATCAATGGTCATATGGGCACGGTGGAGGGGCTGACCCTTCGCACTGTTCGTCTGCGCGATCTAGACGGTATTGTTCATATCCTCACCTTCTCGAAGATCGAGTCGATCCATAACATGTCGCGCCAGTTTGGCGTGGCGTTGATGAAGATCCGCATTCCCTTCGACATGAAGATCGACGATGCCACTACCATGATGCAGGAAACGGCGCGGGACCTGCGTCAGGATCCGATCATGCGTCACCACATCTGGTCACCTCTGGAAATGCAGGGTATCGACCGCTTTGAGGATGGCTGTGCGATCCTGCGGATGCGTTTTCGGACCTCCCCGGAGATGCAGTGGGATGTGGCGCGTGCTTTCAACATGCTGCTGAAGCGTCGCATGGAGCAGGTAGGCATCGAGCTTGGTGCGCCACGCATCAGCGTCAGCATGGAAGGTCGCGGAGGCGGTCGTTTGGATGGTTCTACCCGAGAGGGCGAGGCGGACTATCAAGGCGCTACCTCAGGCACCCAGAGTGATGCCAGCGGTCGACGTCCGGGCCAAGCCGGAGTGGCCGATCCGCAGCATCAGACCAGTGCCACGGGGGCGTCGCCGGACCCCGCGTAAGACCTGGGCTAGACGACAAGGGGGGCGAAGGGCAATAGCCCTCGCCCCTTTTTTGTGTGTTGCACTCGACATGGCTGTGCTCACTTCTTGGGAAGCACTGCATGAATGCCTGCGCCGACGACTCGCGGGGTCTCCCAGTGTGCCGTGGCGTGCATCCCCATCCAGGGGCATAAAGTGGCTGTCAGGATGCGTCAGTCGGTGACACTAAGGTAACAAGTCGGGCGGCGGCAAGGTCCAGCAACAGGGACGCGGCGTCGCCTGCACCACTTGATACTGATGGCTTCCTGACCGGTTGACGATACGTCGCCACACGGGGAGGTCGTCCGGTGATAACAGTGTGCCTAGCGCACCACCAGAGGGATAAGACATGACGATTGCCAAGGATCTCGCGCTCTACCACTTTGCCCATTGCCCGTTTTGCGCCTTTGTACGGCGTGAACTCGACAAGCTTGGCGTCCAGGTTGATATCCGGGATGCGGGGGCGGATCCCGCCCATCGCAAGGCGCTGAAGGAAGGCGGCGGCAAGGTTCAGGTGCCGTGCCTGCTGATCACCGGTGATGATGGCAGCGAAACCTGGCTTTACGAGTCCATGGACATCGTGGCGTATCTGAAAAAGCGCTTCGGCAAGGAGAAGGTGGCGTAATTTAGGTGTGGTGTAGGTGTGGCTCAGGCGTAGCGTGGGTGGCGTGCAGGTCGACCGCCCAGTGCGCCCCTGGAAACTACGATGGTGTTACCGGATTGGGCAGAAAACTGCATTGCAGGAGAGATGAAGCTCAAGACAGGTGAAGTTCAAGAGAGGTGAAGTTCAAGAGAGATGAAGTGCAAGAGGTGAAGCTATTGCATCAAGCCTGACGTGACTTTCAGCAAGCTAGTGATTGGGGCCACCTGGAGTGGCCCTTTTTTTGGTCTGGATATCCGTTCGAGTGGGTGATGCAGAGCCCAAAGGCGGCGGTTGTCAGCTCCCGTAAGCGGAGCCCTTGCCGAGATTTTCCGGGCCGAAGGAGTCGGGCAGCAGCTCATCCATGGTATAGCGCTTGAGCAGCTGACCATCGGCATCCACCACGCGGATGACAGTCTGGGGAGAGGCAAATTCCCGCAGCCGCTGGCGGCAGTCGCCGCAGGGCGTGCACAGGTGTGACCCAGGTCCAATGACATAGACCTCCTGCAGTCGCGTTTCGCCTGCGGAGATCATGGCGGCAATAGCGGATGCTTCGGCGCAGAGTCCCTTGTAGTGGGCCACTTCGACGTTGGCGCCGACATAGCGGGTGCCGGCTTGAGTGATCAGCAGGGCACCCACCGGATGATCGGAATACGGGACGTAGGCGCGTCCCCGCACCTCGATAAGTGCCGCGACTATGTCGGCGGGGACGGCGGCTTCTGGGGCGTGATCCGTCATGAGTGTGTCTCCTGAGGGGCGTGGCGGCGATCGTCCTCGAGCACGGCGTCCAGGGCAATGCGCATCATGTCATCGAAGCTGGTGGCCCGCTCGTCGCTGGACAGGCTGTCACCATTGACGATGTGATCGGAAACGGTGCAGATCGTCATGGCTCGGGCGCCGAATTCGGCGGCGACGCCGTAAAGACCGGCGGCTTCCATCTCGACACCGACGATGCCGAAGTTACGCAGGCAGTCGATCAGCGCCGGATCGGGGTGGTAGAACAGATCCGCTGAAAAGATGTTACCGACCTTGACTGGCACCCCGTGACGTGCGGCCGTGTCGACCGCAGCGCGAGTCAGCTCGAAGTCCGCAATGGCGGCAAAGTCCAGTCCGCGAAAGCGCGAGCGGTTGACGCCGGAGTCGGTACTGCCGCCCAGGCCAATGATCAGGTCCCTGACTTTGACGTCATCGCGAACGGCTCCGCAGGAGCCGACCCTGATCAGGCGTTTGGCACCGAACTCGGTGATCAGCTCCTTGGCATAGATCGATACCGACGGGATGCCCATGCCGTGGCCCATGACAGAGATGTCGCGGCCCTGGTAGCGTCCGGTGTAGCCGTACATGTTGCGCACATCGTTGACCAGGCGGATGTCTTCCAGATAGGTCTCGGCGATGTAGCGTGCGCGCAGCGGATCGCCAGGCATCAATACGGTGTCGGCGAAATCACCGGGTTCGGCCTTGATATGGGGAGTAGCCATCAGGATTCCTTGTACTGTCGAAGCGACGTCGCCAGCGGGATGGCGCCCGCTGGGGCGGAGTCGAGCTGGCGGCGCTGGTCAGTTGGACCGCGGCGCTAGCGGTTTGGCAAAAAGCTGTCACCGTCGTCCATGGGAGCCAGACCAAAATGGTCGGCCAGGCTTTGACCAATGTCGGCAAAGCTGTGACGACGACCCAGCGAACCCGACCTCAGGCCCGCGCCGCGGCTCAGCACCGGGATGTACTCGCGAGTGTGATCCGTGCCATGCCAGCTTGGGTCGCAGCCATGGTCGGCAGTGATCACCAGCAGGTCATCCTCCGTCAGTCGGGAGAGCAGCTCCGGCAACTGACGGTCGAAGGCTTCCAGGGCAGCAGCATAGCCGGATACGTCGCGGCGGTGGCCATAGACCATGTCGAAGTCGACGAAGTTGGTCATGATCAGCCGTCGATCGTCGGCGCTGGTGGGCTCATCCATGGCCGCCAGGGTGGCGGCCATCAAGGCGTCATGTCCCGAGGCCTTGACCAGACGGCTGATGCCACAGTGAGCGTAGATGTCGGCGATCTTGCCGATGGCGACGACCTCCCCGCCGCTGTCGTGCAGCTTTGACAACACGGTGGGAGAGGGGGGCTCGACGCTGTAGTCGCGGCGATTGCCGGTGCGCTGGAAACTGGCTGCATCCTGGCCGACGAAAGGCCGCGCGATCACCCGGCCGATGTTGTACGGCTCGAGTAGACGCCTCGCCGTTTCACACAGCTCAAGCAAGCGCTCCAGACCAAAGTGATGCTCGTGGGCGGCAATCTGAAACACGCTGTCGGCGGAGGTGTAGACGATGGGTTTGCCGCTCTCGCAGTGTTGCTCCCCCAGCCGGGCAATGATCTCGGTGCCTGACGCGTGACAGTTGCCGAGCACACCGGGAAGGCCGGCCTCGCTGATCAAGGCGTCAAGCAAGTCCTCGGGAAAGCTGTTGCTGTGGTCGGGAAAGTAACCCCAGTCGAAGCGCACCGGCACTCCCGCAATTTCCCAGTGGCCGGAGGGAGTGTCCTTGCCGGAGGAGACCTCTGCGGCGTGGGCGTAGGCACCATCGACGTCTCCCAGCGTGATCCCCTCGGCAACCTCGTTGGTGGCTTCCTGATGCGCATGGAACAGCCCCAGGCGAGCCAGGTGGGGAAGCACGAGCGGGCCGGTGCGCCCCCTGTCGTCGGCCTCGCCTCTGGCGCAAGCCCTGGCGATGTGGCCCAGGGTATCGGCGCCTGCATCGCCAAAACGATCGGCGTCGGGCGCCGCACCGATACCGAAGGAATCCATTACCAGCACGATAGCGCGTGTCATCGGAGGTCTCCTGCCAGGGAAGGGTCGGGCAAGGTGTCATGCACCAGTGGCAACGCGGGGGCCTGGTCGGCGACGGTAAAGGCGTCACGCAGCTGCGCGGCCACCCGCTGTGCATCATCATCACTGGCGGCGTGGATTCTGGCCACCGGGCGATGATCATCGACGGCCTGGCCGATGCCGGCGATCTGGTCAATACCGACGCGGTGGTCGATGGCATCGCCTGCTCGGCGACGGCCACCCCCCAGCGCAACGACGGCCATGCCAATCGCCTTGACGTCCTGGGCGCTGACCACGCCCGGTTGCTGGGCAAAGACGTCACGCACCACGGGGGCACCAACAAGATGCGCTGGCGCCTGCGAGAGCAGGTCTGATGGGCCGCCAAGGCCCGCCACCATGCGCTCGAAGCGCTCAGCCACCTGACCGTTGGCGAGACAGGCATCCAAGCGTGCCGCGGCCGTTTCCCGGTCCTTGGCGATGCCGCCCACCAACAGGGTTTCAACCGCCAGCCTGCGCGTTAGCTGAAGCAGGCGCGAGTCGCGACGTTCGCCACGCAGGATCGCCAGGCATTCGTGCACTTCGATGGCGTTGCCTGCGCTCTCGGCGAGAGTCTGATTCATGTCGGTCAGCAGCGCGGTGGTCGGCGTCCCTGCCTGGCGAGCGACGTCCGCGATGGTACTGGCGAGTTGCCGGGTGTGTGCATCGCTCTCCAGAAAGGCCCCGTTGCCGATCTTGACGTCCATGACCAGGCCGTCAAGGTTCTCGGCGAGCTTCTTGCCGAGGATGGAGGCGACGATCAGCGGCAGCGAAGAGACGGTGGCGGTCACGTCGCGCACGGCATACAGGCGCTTGTCGGCGGGCGCCAGGTCTCCGCTCTGGCCGACGATGACGACGCCAACGTCCTTCAGCAGGCGCTCGAAGGTCGCTCGCTCAGGCGTGACGTTATAGCCGCCAATGGCCTCCAGCTTGTCCAGGGTGCCGCCGGTGTGGCCCAGACCTCGGCCGGAGATCATCGGCACGTGGGCGCCACAGGCGGCCAGCCAGGGCCCGAGAATCAGCGACACGGGATCCCCGACGCCGCCAGTGGAGTGCTTGTCGAGTACCGGGCCCGGAAGGTCCAGGCTGCGGTAATCGAGACGACTCCCCGAGTCACGGGTCGCTTCGGTGAGGGCAACGGTTTCGTCCAGTGACATGCCGTTGAGGTAGGTCGCCATGGCGAAGGCGCCAATCTGCTCGTTGCCGGCGCTGTCGTCAGCGATCGCCATCACGAAGTGCCGGATCGCCTCCCGCGACAGGGTCTGTCCATCTCGCTTGGCCGCGATGATGTCTTGTAGCAGCATCAGTAGCCCCCAGCCTGGCCTCCGTCATCGACGCCAACCCCGGCGGTCATCATCAGGTTATCGAGCAGGCCTGATGCGCCGAAGCGGAAGGTCTGCGGGGTCGCCCAACCCGGGCCCATGATGTCCGCGGCGAGGTCCAGGTAGACGGCGGCGTCTTCCACGGTGCGCACACCGCCAGCGGCCTTGAAGCCTACTGGGCGGTCGGCGCTTCGGATCGCCTCAAGCATGACCTTGGCAGCTTCAGGCGTAGCGTTCACGGTGACCTTGCCCGTCGATGTCTTGAGGAAGTCGGCTCCGCCGGCGATGGCCTGCTCGCTAGCTCGGCGAATCAGGGCCGGGTCCTTCAGTTCACCGGTCTCGAGGATGACCTTGAGGGTGCGGTCACTGGCGGCCGCCTTGCACATTTCCACCAGCTCCTGGCCGATCGCGTCGTCGCCTGCCAACAGCGCGCGGTAGGGAAAGACCACGTCCACTTCGTCAGCGCCTGAGGCGACGGCTTCGCGTGTGGCGCGTGCAGCCGCCATGATGTCGTCACCGCCATGAGGAAAGTTGGTCACGGTAGCAATCTTGACCTGCCCGCTGAGGTTGTGGGCAGTCAGGGCGCGGCGTGCCGGCACCACGAACTGGGGGTAGACGCAGACCGCTGCCACATTGCCCAGTGGCGTCTTGGCACGCTGGCACAGGGCTTCGACGACGGCATCGGTGTCGTCATCATTCAGGCTGGTCAGGTCCATCAGGGAAAGGGCCTGACGGGCAACAAGATGGGGGTTGAAGGTCGGGGTGGACATGAAAACGTGCTCCTGAAGCCACCAGGACCGCCATCGCGGCGGTCGGGGCATGAATGAAGGGAGAGGATCCGCCAGGCGTCAGGCGCCCAACGTCATGAAGAAGCCGGCGATGCAGGCCGACATCAGGTTGGAGAGGGTGCCGGCGAGGACGGCCTTCAGGCCCAGGCGGGCGATATCGTGGCGCCGACTGGGCGCGATGCTGCCCAGGCCCCCTAGCAGAATGGCGATGGAGGACAGGTTGGCGAAACCGCACAAGGCGAAGGACAGTACCGCCGCCGTGTGGGCACTCATGGCCTCGCCGGTGGCAGCGACCATTTGCTCGCCGTCGATGTATGGCGCGAGATTGATGAAGGCAACGAACTCGTTGACCACCAGCTTCTGGCCGATGAAGGAGCCTGCCAGCGTCGCTTCCTCCCAGGGAATTCCCAGCAGTAAGGCCAGCGGAGAGAACAGCCAGCCAAGGATCATCTCGAGGCTCAGACTGCTCATCCCGAACCAGCCACCGACACCACCCAGGATGCCGTTGAGCAGGGCAATCAAGCCGATGAAGGCCAGCAGCATGGCCCCCACGTTGGCGGCCAGCTGCAAGCCGGACGAGGCGCCACCGGCAGCAGCGTCAAGCACGTTGGCGGGCTTGTCGTCTTCTTCGATGACGTCGGACACGCTGTCCGCCTTGTCCGCATTGGGATCTGTCTCGGGCATGATCAGCTTGGCAAACAGCAGGCCGCCTGGGGCGGCCATGAAGGAGGCGGCCACCAGGTATTCCATTGGAATGCCAAGCGCGGCATAGCCGGCGAGCACGGAGCCCGCGACCGAGGCAAGTCCACCGCACATGACGGCAAACAGCTGAGACGTTGTCATGTGGGCAATGAAGGGGCGGACCACCAGCGGCGCTTCCGTCTGGCCGACAAAGATATTGGCGGTAGCGGACAGCGACTCAGTGCGTGAGGTGCCTAAGAGCTTCTGCAGCGCACCGCCCAGTAGCCGGACGACCCACTGCATGATGCCGAGATAGTAGAGAACCGCGGTCAATGATGAGAAGAAGATGATGACCGGCAGCACCTTGACCGCGAACACGAAGCCCACGCTGTCCACGTTGGCGAGCCCGCCGAACAGGAAGGCGATGCCGTCATTGGCATACAACACCACCTGGCTAACGGCGTCGGATATCGTCTTCAGCACCTTCTGACCCACAGGGACATACAGTACGAAGGCACCGAGGCCCGCCTGGATAAGGAAGGCGCCACCGACGGTTCTCAGTCGGATGGCTCGACGGTTGTGGGAGAACGCAACGGCGATGGCAATCAGCGTGATCATGCCGACCAGGCTCATGAGCAATGTCATAGGTGTTTACGCCTTGGAAAATGTGACTTGGACAGCGCGATGGAAAGGAGCGGTCGTTGTCCTAACTCTCGAGCCTTCCATAGAGAGTAGATCATCGCACCGGCCGTCACGGGCGTGTGTTTGCCGCTGAGACAGATGCAGGTCATGAGTACCCTGAAGGGCCCTGGCATGCCATTGCCATGGGGGCGAAGAAATGACCTGGGTCACCGCTTGCCGCACCTGAGTCCAGAAGTTCGCGATGCATGATGATGGATTGGCCAGGCGTCGCTGCAGCGATCTGGCTGTCAATGGGATCATGTTAACATTTAATGTGAGAAAATTAACATTTGTGCAGTGGCGTTTTCTTCAACGCCGATCGCTGGCTGAACCCTGTAGTTCAGTGCATGCTTATTGAAAAACCATAACAGAAGGGCACGATGACGGTCCGCGCGGGGGCAAACGTAATGAATCAACGTAGTGTGCAACGGCAGGAGCGCTTGCTGCAGGCGCTGGCTGGCGGTGGAAGCCTTCGCCTGGCCGACGCGGCCATGCTGTGTGGCGTTTCGGAAATGACGTTGCGTCGAGACGTCTCCTCCAAGGGCAGCCCCTTGATGTTGATGGGCGGGCATCTGGTGCGTCGTGACGATCCCCACTTCTCTCCCGTATACGACCTGGAGACCCAGCGGGATCGCGGTGTCGATATCAAGACCCGGCTGTGCCAGCGTGCCAGCCGCTATGTCCAGGATGGCGATACCCTGTTTATTGACTGTGGCACCACCTTGGTACCTATGGTGGCCGAGCTGGGGCAACGCCGCCATCTGACCGTGGTCACCTATGCCTTGAACGTGGCCAACGCGGTCAGCCACCTCGACGGCGTCAGGCTGATTCTGCTGGGAGGGCTCTATCAGGGCGTCTCGCAATCCTTCGATGGTGAGGATGTGGCCCGCCAGATACGCAGCCTAGGCATCAATCGCGCCTTTCTGTCGGCCGCCGGCGTGCACCTCGAGCGGGGGCTCAGCTGCTTCCACTTTCATGAAATAGCTCCTAAGCAGGCGGCCATCGAGACGGCGGCGCAGCGCATTCTAGTGTTCGATGACAGCAAGTGGGGCGTTCTTCGCCCGGCATTCTTCGGGACGTTGTCCGATGCCGATATCATTGTCACCCACGGGGAAGCTGCTGCCGCAGCGTCGGCATCCCCGGAGATCGCGGCGCGAGTCGACAGCCCGCGCTAATCCTCCATGCTCCACCACGCAGCGTCGACGCCTTCGCCAGCCAACGGCATCCGCTGCCGCCAGCCTCGGGACTGGTAGGTGTCGGCTTAGTGTGCCGCAGGTGGCACTCGGCAAGTACCAAGTACGAGTGCGAGGGTTAGGGTAGAGGGTAAGGGTAGGGGTAAAGGCAGGGGTAAGAGTCAGGGCCAAAGGACATCGGACAGCGGGTCCCGTCAGATGGCCTCCCTGATGACACCTGCCCGCCGTGGTGGAACCATTAACGCCTTTCCGCTGTCACTTTCACGGCACCTTGCGGTCACGCGCGTTGGTCTTCGTAGCAGCCTTTCTCGCTGGCCTTGGCTCTCGGCTTCTTACTCGCCTGCTCTCTCGCCTTCTTGCGCGCGTTCTCTCTCGCCTTCTTACGCGGGCACCTTGAGGCCTGTGACGTGAGGTCGCATCCTCTGTGATCTTCGTCAAGGCTATGGCCCGAAGGCCGTGGCCTCGAGACATGACCCTGAACTGCATCAAGGAAAGGTGCGACACCCTGCGGCAAATCGTCGCTTCTCAAGTCGGGCTCTGCTGTCGACAATACGCACCGGTCGCGTTCCATCTCCTTTTTTGTCCTCGTAACGATCTCGTGTCGTGGTACTCGGATGAGTGGGGAGCGCGAGTTTCTGCGGGTTTCGATTGCGGATCGGCACATTTCATGCGGCTTTTGTGAAAGATGCATGCAATGTCTCTCCTCGTCGGGCCTGCATGTCCTGCGAGCCTGGGCTCGCTACCTATGGTCTTCCGCCGCCCTGACGAGGTTGCTACATGAGAAGAAAGTCGTACCTGCGCGTGCTCGGCCTAGTGCTGTTGCTGGCGCTGCCCCTGCTGTTGGCGGGCTGTGAGTCGGCGCTGCTCGACCCGAAAGGGGAGATCGGCCGTGAACAGCGTACCTTGATCCTCACCGCCTTCGGTCTGATGCAGATCGTGGTGATTCCGGTCATCGTACTCACTCTTTGGTTTGCCTGGCGTTACCGCCGTGGCAACACCGATGCCACCTATTCACCGGACTGGGCTCATTCCACCAAGATTGAGGCCATCGTCTGGTTTATTCCCTGCGTCATCATCGTCTTCCTGGCGCTGCTGACCTGGTACACCTCCCATAGCCTCGACCCGCACAAGACCCTCGAGGCCAAGGAAGGTCAGAATGAACCCATGGAAATCCAGGCAGTATCGCTGGACTGGAAATGGCTGTTCATCTATCCGGAGCAGGGCATTGCCACGGTCAATGAGCTGGCCTTCCCCGAAGATACCCCCGTGCGCTTCCGGGTGACGTCGGGTTCGGTGATGAATGCCTTCTTCATTCCGCGCCTGGGCAGTCAGATCTATGCCATGGCGGGTATGGATAACGATGTCCACCTGATCGCCGAAGAGCAGGGCGTCTACCCCGGCCGCTCCACCAACTACAGTGGTGCAGGTTTCTCCGGGATGACCTTCGATGCCCACGTGGGCTCTGAAGCAGACTTCGAGGAGTGGGTCGAGAAGGTACGTTCATCCTCTCAGACGCTGACCTTCCCAGAGGAATACTACGACCTGGCCACGCCCAGCGAGGACAACGAGGTCGAGTACTTCTCCGAGATCACCCCGGCGCTCTACGAGCGCATCATCAAGAGCTTCCTGGCGGGCGGCAAGCACGCCGAGTTCGTCGAGACCTACGGCGGCGTTGTTCATGGTCATGGCGCAGGTGGTCACGGCGATGAGGACGAGTCCCATGGCGAGTCGCATGGTGAGTCCAGCAGCGCGGAGGCAGCGGAGTAAATCATGTTTGGAAAACTGACGTTAGATTCGATTCCGATCCAGGAACCCATCATCATGGTGGTGGCGATCGGTATTGCTCTGGGCGGCATTGCCGTCGTGGGCGGTCTGACCTACTTCAAGAAGTGGGGCTATCTGTGGCGCGAATGGATCACCTCCGTCGACCACAAGAAATTGGGCATCATGTATTTCCTGGTGGCCCTGGTGATGCTGATTCGCGGCTTCGCCGACGCCATCATGATGCGGACCCAGCTGGCCATGGCATCTGCCGGGGCCGAGGGGTATCTACCGCCTCACCACTATGATCAGATCTTCACCGCGCATGGTGTGATCATGATCTTCTTCGTCGCCATGCCCATGGTCATCGGCCTGATGAACCTGGTGGTGCCGCTGCAGATCGGTGCTCGCGACGTGGCCTTCCCGTTCCTGAACAACCTCAGCTTCTGGCTGTTCGTTGCCGGCGTCATTCTGGTCAACGTATCGCTGGTGGTAGGTGAGTTTGCCGCGACCGGGTGGTTGGCCTACGCGCCATTATCGGGGATAGAGTACAGTCCAAGCGTCGGCGTGGATTACTGGATATGGGCATTGCAGATATCCGGGATCGGCACGACCCTGACGGGCATCAACTTCTTCGTCACCATTCTGAAGATGCGTACCAAGGGCATGACCCTGTTCCGTATGCCCATCTTCACCTGGACGTCGCTGTGCGCCAACGTGCTGATCATCGCGTCCTTCCCGATTCTGACCGCCACCATCGCGATGCTGACGCTGGATCGTTACCTGGGGATGCACTTCTTCACGAACGATTTCGGCGGCAACATGATGATGTACGTCAACCTCATCTGGGCCTGGGGCCATCCTGAGGTGTACATCCTTATCCTGCCGGCCTTCGGTGTGTTCTCCGAGGTGATCGCGACCTTTGCGCGCAAGCGTCTGTTTGGATACGGCACCATGGTGTGGGCGACCATCGCCATCACCTTCCTGTCGTTCATTGTTTGGCTGCACCACTTCTTCACCATGGGGGCAGGGGCCAACGTCAACGCCTTCTTCGGTATCATGACGATGATCATTGCCATCCCTACTGGGGTGAAGGTGTTCAACTGGCTGTTCACCATGTACCGCGGTCGCCTGGAGTTCACTTCTCCAGTGCTGTGGACCATCGGCTTCATCATCACCTTTACCCTGGGTGGCATGACCGGTGTGATGCTGGCGGTGCCGGCAGCCAACTTCGTGCTGCACAACAGCCTGTTCGTTATCGCGCACTTCCACAACGTCATCATTGGCGGCGTGGTGTTCGGGATGCTGGCAGGTCTGACCTACTGGTTCCCGAAGGCCTTCGGATTCACTCTTGATGAAAAATGGGGCAAGCGCTCCTTCTGGTTCTGGATCACCGGCTTCTATGTCGCCTTCATGCCGCTGTACGTACTGAGCTTCTTCGGTGCCGTGCGTCGCATGCAGTCTTACGACAATGGTGCTTGGCAGCCGTGGATGATCATTGCCTGGGTCGGCGCCGTGCTGATCCTGTGTGGCATTGCCTGCACCGTGATCCAGTTCTACGTCAGTATTCGTGATCGCAAGAAGAATCAGGACGTCACGGGTGATCCTTGGGACGCACGTACCCTGGAGTGGGCAACTTCCTCTCCGGCGCCGTTCTACAACTTCGCGCATTTGCCGGAGATCAAGGACATCGATGACTTCTGGAACCAGAAGCAGGCCAACGGTGGCAAGGCTGGCGTGTCCAAGGGGCCGTACAAGGACATTCACATGCCCAAGTACACCTGGGAAGGTCCGGTGATCGGTCTGATTTCCGCGGTCTTCGGCTTCGCTCTGGTGTGGCATATCTGGTGGCTGGCCATCGTGGCCGCACTGGGCATGTTCGCTACCTTCATCGCGCGTGTCTTCAACACTGACGTCGACTATTACGTGCCCGCTGCGGAAGTCGAGCGTATTGAGCGCGAACACCAGAACCGTGTGGAGATGCAGGCATAACCATGGCTACCGATACACTCAATCAGCAAGGTCATGCCTCCGGGCATGACCATGATCACGACCACGATCATCACGATGCCGCGGGCACCAAGGTCTTCGGTTTCTGGGTCTACCTGATGAGCGACCTGGTGATCTTCGGATCACTGTTCGCCACTTATGCCGTGCTCCTTCGGGGCACGGCGGATGGTCCGACGCCGGGCGAGATCTTCGAGCTCCCGTTCATTCTGGTCGAGACCTTCCTGCTGCTGTTCTCGAGCTTCACGTACGGCATGGCCGTACTGGCCATGAACGCCAACCAGACCCAGAAAGTGCTGAAGTGGCTGGGGATCACCTTCCTGCTGGGCGCGGCCTTCGTAGGCATGGAGATCTACGAGTTCGCTCACCTGATCCATATCGGCTACGGTCCTGATCGGTCGGGCTTCCTGTCCGCCTTCTTCACCCTGGTCGGTACCCACGGTCTGCACGTGACCTTCGGTCTGATCTGGATTCTGGTGATGCTGATTCAGGTGAAGCAGCGCGGTCTCGACGATATGGTGCGCCCGCGCATCATGTGCTTGAGCCTGTTCTGGCACTTCCTGGATATCGTCTGGATCTGCGTCTTCTCCTTCGTCTACCTGATGGGAGTCCTGTGATATGAGCGGACACGCCAACGACCATCACAGCCATGGCAGCGTCAAGTCCTATGTGATTGGCCTGATCCTGTCCATCGTGCTGACTATCATCCCCTTCGGGGCGGTGATGACCGGTGCTTTCGACACCGGGGCGACCCTGATCCTGATCGTCGGTACCGCGGTGGCTCAGGTGCTGGTGCAGCTCGTGCTGTTCATGCACATGAACACCAAGGCCGATGAAGGCTGGAACTTCATGTCCTTCGTCTTCACCGTGGCGATCCTGGTTCTGGTCATCGGAGGTTCCCTATGGATCATGTACCACCTGCATCACAACATGATGATCGGCTGACGCCGACACCCATGATGTTCAGGGACACTCTTAAGGACTACCTCACGATCACCAAGCCGGGCATTATCGGCGGCAACGTGATCTCGGTACTGGGCGGCTACTTCCTGGCCGCCCAGGGCCAGTTCGATGTGGTGGTGTTTCTGTCAGCGTTGCTGGGCCTGGCCCTGGTCATTGCCTCGGGCTGTGCCTACAACAACGTTATCGACAAGGACATCGACGCCTTGATGGAGCGCACCCGCACCCGACCCCTGGTTCAGGGGCGGGTGAGCGAGGCGGCCACGCTGCGTTTTGCCACCTTGCTGGGTCTGGCCGGGTTCGGCCTGCTGGCGTTGGGGACCAATGCGCTGACGGTCTGTCTTGCCGCTTTCGGCTTCGTTATCTATGTAGGAGCGTACAGCCTCTACATGAAGCGTAATTCGGAATTCGGCACCCTGGTCGGCAGCCTGTCCGGGGCCGTACCACCGGTCGTGGGCTACTGCGCGGTGACCGGTAGCTTCGATACCGGCGCCCTGACGCTGCTGGTGATCTTCAGCCTGTGGCAGATGCCGCATTCCTATGCGATTGCGATCTTCCGCATGGAAGACTACAAGGCGGCCAATATTCCGGTACTGCCGGTAGTTCGCGGTATCGGTACAGCCAAGCACCACATTCTTGGCTATATCCTGGCGTTCATCGGCGCGGCGCTGTCGTTGAGTCTTGCCGGCTATGCCGGGCCTGGCTACTTCATCGTGGCACTGGTGCTGGGGGTCTATTGGCTGTACATCGCGGCCAAGGGCTACCGCACGGACGACAACGTGCGCTGGGCCAGGCAGGTCTTCGGCATCTCGATCCTGACCATCACGGCGCTGAGTCTGATGATGTCACTGGACGCCACGCTGATGCCCAGCACGCCCATGTGGACCTCGCTGGCTGGCTAGAGCGATCCTCTGAGCCAAGGGCTGACACCGGTCCTTATGTACGTCTCAATGCCCCGCATCACATCAGTGATGCGGGGCATTGTCGTTGATGGAAGAAGAAAAATATTAGCCACAACTTGTACAGCATGTGTACAGGATGTACCGTTGATCGAGTAGCGAACCGAAAATTCGGTTCTATACTGCAAGTTATGGACAACGGAGACCCGTGGATCGAGCACCGATGCCGGGGCTCATTTCAGCGGTAGCAGGGGGGAGTCAGTATGCTGACACATGTCTGGGGATTGATGGCCCATCCGAATCGCGAATGGAGACAGATCAAAGAAGAGAGGGAGACGATAACGCATCTGTATGCGCATCACGTCCTGTTGCTGGCCGCCATACCGGTGATCTGTTCGTACATTGGTACGACGCAGGTGGGATGGAGTCTTGGAGGTGGTACCACCATCAAGCTCAGTTACCTGGATGCGTTGGGGGCGGGTATCGCGTTCTACATCGTGATACTGGCGGCGGTGTACATCGTCGGCAAGACGATACGCTACTCGGCCAAGCGCTTTCCCAAGACCCCAAGCCAAAGCCAGTGCATCATCTTTGCCGGCTATGTGGCGACACCGATGTTCCTGAGCGGTATCGTCGCGGTCTATCCGATCATCTGGCTGTGTCTGTTGGCCGGGGTGATTGGCCTGTGTTACACCGCCTATCTGCTGTATCTGGGGATTCCCTCCTTTCTCGACATCAGCCGGAAGGAAGGCTTCGTGGTCTCGAGCACCACCCTCGCCGTCGGTGTGCTGGTGCTGGAAGCGCTGCTTGGCATGACAGTACTGCTGTGGGGCTACGGCGAGCGCATCATCCTGTCGTTGATCGGCTGAGAGTCGACCCGTGCAAGACCGCAGTGAGCACAATAGAGAGCAGCATCAAGAGGGCGACGCGGCGGCGTCGCCCTCTTGCGTTGCCCTATTACGTTGCCCTCTTGCGTTGCCCTCTTGCGTTGTCCTGTCGGGAAAGCCAAGAAGATGAGCGATGGCTGACCCGTGGGCCAAGCCCTATCCCTTGATACTGTCGAGGGCCTGCCGCAAGCTGGCGATGCTGCGCTCGGGCCGGTGCAACTTGTCGAGGCCAAACAGGCCGATACGGAAGGTCTGGAAGTCGTCGCCTTCATCGCACATCAGAGGCACGCCAGCCGCGACCTGAAGGCCAGCGTCGGCAAATTTACTGACCAGGGCCGGGTCATCGTGATAGCAGACGACGACGCCGGGAGCCTCGAAGCCGTTGGCAGCAACACTCTTGAAACCATACTCGGCCAGCAGCGCGCGAACGCTCTTGCCCAGGGCCCACTGCTCTTGCTTGACCTTGTCGTAGCCATAGGCGTCGGTCTCGCGCATGATCTCGCGCAGGCCTCGCAGGCTGTCCGTCGGCATGGTGGCGTGGTAGGCATGGCCGCCCTTTTCGTAGGCCTCCATGATGGTCAGCCATTTCTTCAGGTCTGCCGCAAAGCTGGTGCTCTGGGTCTCCTCGATGATTTCCCGCGCCTGGGCAGAGAGCATGACCATGGCGCAGCAGGGGGAGCCACTCCAGCCCTTTTGAGGCGCGCTGATGAGCAGGTCGACCCCGGTGGCTTCCATATCCACCCACACCGTTCCAGAGGCGATGCAGTCCAGCACCATCAGGCCGCCGTAGGCGTGCACCGCATCGGCGACGCGCCGAATGTAGTCATCCGGCAGAATCATGCCTGACGATGTTTCCACGTGTGGTGCGAAGACGATATCGGGCTGCATCCGCTCGATGGCTTGCTCGACATCTTCGATCGGGGCCGGTGCAAACGGTGAGGTAGGGTCGTTGTCGTCGAGGCGGCGGGCCTTTTGCACGTTGAGCTCTGCCGGGATGTTGCCCATCTCCAGGATCTGATGCCAGCGATAGCTGAACCAGCCATTGCGGAGGACCAGAGCGCTGCGGTTCTGGGCAAACTGGCGTGCCACCGCTTCCATGCCGAAGGTCCCGCTTCCGGGCACAATCACGGCGCTATGCGCGTTGTATACCTGTTTCAAGGTGGTCGAGATGTCGCGCATCACGCCTTGAAAACTCTGCGACATATGGTTCAGGGCGCGGTCGGTGTAGACCACGGAAAATTCCAGCAGGCCATCGGGATCGACGTCTGGGAGCAGGCCAGGCATGAGGCACATCCTTTGAGTGGGCGTTGAACAAGCCGGGGCGCAGGGAGCCTCCGGTAGCGGCACCGGTCGACGATGCTCCGGTGCTCATTATTCTTCACAGCATACGGTCAAAGCGGGTCGACGACCAGTGGCCACAGGCACCGCAGAGGCCCATGGCGACCGACCGTGCGCAGTGATTCAGGCACGGTTATTCCATCCCGTGCTTTTTATTCTGCCTATCGGTCTAGCAGGGATTTCCGTCGAGTTATCAGCTGCTTTGCCGTTCGGGGCCGGGCACTGGGCAGGGTGCGACTGGCGACCAAAGCAAACTTTGATCATGCTCAATGAGGCCGTGGAGGGGGATGAGCGGGGATGAGCGGGAATGAGTGTGAGTCCAGCGGCGGCCCCACAAGCGTCACCCATAGTGCGATGGCGATGGCCCGAAGAGCTCTTACTTTTCGCTTGGCGCGTATTCCTCCTTTGGCCTGCGCAAGACCAGGATCGTCGGTACCGCTGAAAAGCATGACGATGCCGATGAAGTGGACGCATCAGATCGAGGATGTCGATCATGAACGAGACACTGACATGCGCCTGTGACCACGGCGATCCGTCGTGGGAGGCGCTGGAACGACAATGGGTGGAGTGGGGACGGCGAAACCCTGAGCAGGCGACATGGCTGCTGGCCAAGATGGGCGAGCAGACATCGACGGGCGAACAGGGCCTGCAGGGAGCAACGCCGCCTGAAGATCTGGCGGCCGTTGGGCTAGGGCCTGACGGAGCGCCGCTGGTCGGCGCATCACCCGACGCTATGCCGCTGGCTCGTATCGAGCTGAGCAACGGCAACACCATCGAGTTTGTCGGACTGCGCGGTGACAGCAAGGAACCTGAAGTAGGCATGCGCGAGCTCGGACAGTCCGAGCGTGCCACCGGCGCGACCTTCGCTGCCGAGAGGGACGTGACGGCGCTGGAACTTTATCTGCGACTTGCCCCCAAGGATGCCCCGGTACCCGAAATGTTGCTGGAACTGAACCCTGCGGTTGAGCGCAAGGCGTTCAAGCATCGCACGGTAGAGAGGGTCGAGGACACCATAGAGGCGGATCTGGACGAGCTGGGTATCGCCTCGGGGGTTGCTCGCGCGGGCCCCACAGCCGGCGGCGGATCCGGCCAGGCCTACTGCGTGCCCGGGGACGGCTATAACCTCTTCCGCCAACACAACTGCGAGACGGTGTCCTTTCCGAGCAATACTTGGTGGTGGTGTGATCCCGCTGCCCATTACTATCATCGGGACCGCTGGACCTCCAATCACAAGCGCCGCAACTCTGTCGGCGTCACCAGCGCATGCCACGGACCGGCAGCCACCCTGCACTATTACAAGAATGCCTTCGGCAACTGGAGGCACTTGCATACCTGGCATCTTGCTTCAGGGTACTGGCAGTGGACCCGTTACGAAGGCTTGTCCAAGCGTGATCGCTGGATTCGCCATCGCTGCGTGACCGGCGGCGGCAGCAGCTTTGTTCGCTGTGTCAGTTTCTTCTTCAACTGACGCCTTAGCCCCACAACGCTGGGCACCACCTAGGATGTCCAGCGTCTTGCTGGCGGGCTTGTCCAAAGCCGACATCGCTCACCATCAGGCTATCGGTTGTCGGTGCTCTGTGGTGTCCTCGCCGGTGGCGTCCGACTCCGGCAAGGCGCCCTGATTGATGCGGGCAATGGCGGCGGCGGCGCGCTCCAGGGCGGGAAGGCAGTCCAGAGCACGCTGGCGGTCCATACGCATGACCGGGGCCTGAATGGCCAATCCCACATTGGAGACCCCGGCCGGGTTCGGGGCAAGCACCGCGATGCACAGCAGACCTGGAAGAAACTCCTCATCATCGAAGGCGTAGCCGTCACGCTTGACCTGTTCGATTTCGGCTTCGATGGCATCGATGTCCGTCAGGGTGTTACGGGTGAAGGCCTCCAGGGTGGCATCGGCCAGCAGACGCCGTCGCTGGGATGCGCCCATCTGGGCCAGAAACAGCTTGCCGCTGGCAGAGCAGTGGGCCGGCACCCGTGAACCTGGATGCAGGTAGAAACGCAGCGGTGCAGAGGTCTCGACGCGATCCAGGTAGAGCACCTCGCTGCCGGACAAGGCGGTGATGTTACAGCTTTCTCCCACCTCCCTTACCAGCTCGGCCAGCACCCCGTGGCGAGCCCCCTGGACCGTGTCGTTCAGCAGCAGCGTTTCGGCCAGACGGCGTAGGCGAGAGCCCTTGCTGTAGTGACGGTTGTCTGCCTCCCGCTGCAACATGCCGGAGTTCTCCAGCTGCTGAAGCATGCGATGCAGCGTCGGCTTGGGCAGACCTGTTTCATCTACCAGGCTTTGCAGGGTGAAGTACTGGTCTTTCTCCGCGATGACCTCGAGCAGTGCCAGCAGGCGCTGAGCCGGGGTATCGCCTTCAATGATGCGCGTGTCGACGCCGAGTGTGGTCATGGCTGGCCTCCCTATGCCGTGAAGTTTATCTGTTTCTGAAAAGAACGCAATTCGTACCGTTTTTTGAAATTCGTGTTGACTCCTCACCACTCGGCGGCTACCTTTGCCTCAAGTTCTAGAAAACGGAACTTATCGTATCGAAAAGCTTGATTTGGCTATCCAGAGCCTCGAGCCAAGACACAGGCCGCCAAGGCCGCCAGCACCCATTCTGTTCCCTGGAGGAGCTCCATGAGTCACAACGACAACACCCAAAACCGCCAGGTTGTGAAGGGCAAGCAGAAAATGACGCCCTCGGAAGCCTTCGTCGAAACCCTCGTTGCCAACGACGTGACCGACATGTTCGGCATCATGGGCTCGGCCTTCATGGACGCCATGGATATCTTTGCCCCGGCCGGGATCCGCCTGATTCCGGTGGTGCACGAGCAGGGTGCCGCCCATATGGCTGACGGCTATGCTCGCGTTTCTGGACGCCACGGCGTGGTCATCGGCCAGAACGGTCCCGGTATTTCCAACTGCGTGACGGGCATCGCGGCGGCTTACTGGGCCCATAGCCCGGTGGTGATGATCACCCCGGAAACCGGCACCACCGGCATCGGCCTGGGCGGATTCCAGGAGTGCAACCAGCTGCCGATGTTCCAGGAGTTCACCAAGTACCAGGGCCATGTGACCCATCCTGCGCGCATGGCCGAGTACACCGGTCGCTGCTTCGATCGCGCCATGGCCGAAATTGGCCCGACCCAGCTGAATATTCCGCGCGACTATTTCTATGGCGAGATCGAAGCCGAGATTCCCGAGCCCCGGCGTATCGATCGCGGTCCCGGTGGCGCCCAGTCGCTGGATGAGGCGGCTGCGCTGCTGGCCGAGGCCAAGTTCCCGGTAATCGTCTCCGGTGGCGGTGTGGTCATGGCCGACGCGGTGGAAGAGTGCAAGGCCCTGGCCGAGCGTCTCGGTGCACCGGTGGTCAACAGCTACCAGCACAACGACTCCTTCCCGGCCAGTCATCCGCAGTGGTGTGGTCCGCTCGGGTATCAGGGCTCCAAGGCGGGCATGAAGCTGATCTCCCAGGCTGACGTGGTGCTGGCCCTCGGCACTCGCCTTGGCCCGTTCGGCACCTTGCCGCAGCATGGCATGGACTACTGGCCCAAGGACGCCAAGATCATTCAGGTCGATGCCGATCACAAGATGCTGGGGCTGGTGAAGAAGATCTCCGTGGGCATCTGCGGCGATGCCAAGGCTGCTGCCATCGAACTGAGCCAGCGCCTTGAAGGCCGCAACCTGGCCTGCGATGCGTCCAAGGACGAGCGCCTGGCCAAGATCAAGGCCGAGAAGGAAGCCTGGGAGAAAGAGCTCGACGAGTGGACCCACGAGCGTGATCCGTTCAGCCTGGATGCCATCGAAGAAGCCAAGGACGAGAAGCCTTTCTCCGGCGGCGAGTATCTGCATCCGCGTCAGGTCCTGCGTGAGCTGGAAAAGGCCATGCCGGAAGATGTCATGGTCTCCACCGACATCGGCAACATCAATTCGGTGGCCCACAGCTACCTGCGCTTCGAGAAGCCACGCAGCTTCTTTGCCCCCATGAGTTTTGGTAACTGCGGCTATGCGCTGCCCACTATCATCGGAGCCAAGACCGCTGCGCCTCATCGTCCGGCCATTGCCTACGCCGGTGACGGCGCCTGGGGCATGAGCCTGATGGAAACCATGACCGCCGTGCGTCACGGTATTCCGGTGACCGCCGTGGTGTTCCACAACCGCCAGTGGGGTGCCGAGAAGAAGAACCAGGTCGACTTCTATAACCGTCGCTTTGTCGCCGGGGAGCTCGACAACGAGAGCTTTGCCGAGATCGGCCGTGCCATGGGCGCCGAGGGTATCACCGTGGACCGCCTGGAAGATGTAGGCCCGGCCCTGAAGAAAGCGGTCGACATGCAGATGAATGAAGGCAAGACCTGCATCATCGAGATCATGTGTACCCGCGAGCTGGGTGACCCCTTCCGCCGCGACGCCTTGAAGAAGCCGGTCCGTCTGCTCGAGAAGTACCAGGACTACGTCTGATACCGGAGGCGGCGGACCCTGGAGTCTGATCGCCAAACACGACTCTCTCGTCCGGTATGACGACATTGCCCTGGCCTGGTGCCAGGGCTTTTTTTCATGTTCGTGATGCGCCACGACCGAGTCTGTCGACCCCTTTACCCCTGGGAGAGCGGTTGCGATGAAAGCGCTGAACCATATTCGTGAGATGGCCCGGCAGGACCCGAAACGCATCGTCCTGTGTGAAGGCGATGACCCCCGAGTGCTGAGGGCCGCCCTGACAGCGAGCGCAGCAGGCTACGCGCGCATTCAGCTGGTGGGCGAGCATAAGGTCATCCAGTCCCGGGCCGAAGCCGAAGGGCTTGAGCTGGATGCGATAGAGCTGATTGACCCCGCGGATTCCGAGCACACCGAGGGCCTGGTGGCGCTACTGCTGGAGCTGCGAGGGGCGAAGGGCATGACCCCTGAGGATGCCGCCACACGGGCGCGGGATCCGTTGATCTTTGCCAACCTGATGGTGCGCGCCGGGCTTGCCGACGGCAGCGTGGCTGGTGCCGTCCACACCACCGCCGATGTGGTTCGCGCCGCGATCCAGTTGATCGGCATGGCCCCTGGCGCCACCCTGGTATCCAGCTTCTTCTTGATGATGCTGTGCAAGGAGTTCCACAGCCTCAAGGGCGGCATGATCTTCTCTGACTGCGGCTTGGTGGTGGACCCGGATGCCGGGGCGCTATCCGAGATCGCCATGGCGGCCGCCGATAGCGCCGAAGCCCTGCTGGACGAGCCGGCCAGGGTAGCGATGCTGTCCTTTTCTACCAGTGGCAGTGCCCATCATGCGGCGGTGGACAAGGTTGTCGAGGCGGCGCGTCGGGTCAAGCAGGCGCGTCCGACCCTGGCCATCGATGAAGACGTGCAGCTCGATGCTGCCATCGTGGCGGAGATCGCCGAGCGCAAGTTGCCGGAGTCCAAGGTCAAGGGCAATGCCAATGTGCTGATCTTTCCAGACCTTGAGGCAGGCAACATCGGCTACAAGCTGGCGGAACGCATCGGCGGGGCCGAGGCCATCGGGCCGCTGCTGCAGGGACTGTCGCGGCCTGCCAACGACCTGTCGCGAGGCTGCAGTGAGCAAGATATCGTCAACGTCATTGCGGTGACCACCGTCCAGGCCCAGCGCCTGTCGGTAGCGTAAACGGTATGGGGACGGCCAAGGAGGGTAGATGACACTGGTTCCTGAGGGAATGGCGCTGTCCAGTCTTGCGGCGGTGGTATCGATCACCTTGCTGGCCGGCTACCTGCATACCGTGGCTGGCTTTGGTATCGGCATGATCATCATCGGAGTGGCCAGCGGTCTGGAACTTGTCAGCGTTGCCACCCTGGTGGCCGTTGTCAGCCTGATTACCCTGGTCAACAGCGCAGTGGCGCTACCTGGCAAACTGCATCACCTGGATGGGCGCCACGTGCTGGCGCTGGGTCTTGGCATCGTACCGTCCATCGGACTTGGCGTGTGGGCGCTGAACTGGCTGAGCGTCAGCGCTGAAGCTCTACTGATGCTGATGCTGGGGGCGCTGGTGTTTTACGGCGGCCTTAGCGTTGGCCTCAGGCCCCGTCCGCGCGCACAGGTCTCGGCTCCTGCCGGCTTCGCGGTCAGCGGTGCGATGACGGGTCTGCTGGGGGGCATGTTCGGCATGCCGGGGCCACCGATCATCTACCACTGCTACCGCCAGCCGTTGCCCCGCGAGACGATTCGTCTGCTGTTGATCGCGTGTTTCGCCATGACATCCGGGGTGCGCACCCTGTATGTCGGTGCCGGCGGCGGGCTCGACGCTCAGGTGTGGCTGCTGGCGCTGTGGACCCTGCCAGCGGCGGCACTGGCCACCTGGGCAGGGCGCCGCTATCCACCACCCTGCAGTGCTGAACTGCTGCGACGGGTCGCGATGCTGACCTTGATGATCATCGGCACTGGGCTGGTGATCGATGGCGCCATGGCGCTATGGCAGTACTGAATCGATGCCAGAGCTTTGCCCTGAGCTGACGGCATCCATACATCTATCGAATGCATCTGGAGCTGGCCTGTGAGAGCCAATAGAGAAGAGGCGCCGCTGGGGGTGCTGTGCCTGGATTCGTCCTTTACCAAGCCCCTGGGACACCTGCGCCACCCCGATAGCTTCCGCCATCCGGTGCGCTACCACGTGCTCGAGGGCGTTGATATTCCCAGGCTGCTGCACGCGCCCGGCGACGCCTTGCGCGACCTGTTGCTTGAGCAGGCACGCCAGCTGGAAGCGGAGGGGGTGTGCGCCATTGCGGGCAGCTGCGGCTTCATGGCGCGGTATCAGGCTCAGGTCGCCGAGGCAGTGTCGGTGCCGGTGGTGCTCTCCAGCCTGACCTTGTTGCCCTGGCTTGCCGTCGTGCACGGGGGCCTTGGGCGGGTTGGGGTGCTGACGGCCGACGCAGGGGCATTGAAGGCGCAACATTTCCTGGGAGCGGGCTGGCAGGGGGCTCTTCCCGCGCTTGAAGGTCTCCAGGACGGGAGCGAGTTTCGGCAGGTGATCCTTGAGGGACAGCGTGATGATCTCGACATGGCGGCGATGGCGGAAGAGGTCGCGACTGCCACACGACGGCTGATGCGCAAGACCACGCTGGATGCCATCGTGCTTGAGTGCACGGACCTGAGCGCCTTTGCGGACGTGGTGCGCCGGGAGGCGCGCTGCCCGGTCTACGATATTGTCCCGGCGCTCGATCTGGTCATTCGGGCCTGTGGCGGCAGCAGGTGAAGATGCTTAGCCCGGTGTGCACCGTTCCGGCACGCCACGGTGTCCCTGCTCAAGCGTGAAGGGGCGCCAGGGCGCGCTTATGCCAGTGGGCCAGCCCCTTCTCGAGATAGGGCAGGAAGCGCTGGCATTGACGGGAGCTTGGATGAAAGCGCGGGGTGATGATGGCGATCTCCAGGTCGATGGCCGGCTCGAAGGGCACGATGGCCACGTCACAGTCCCGGCGCAGCAGGAAGCCCGCGGCAGAAACCGGGTCCACCAGCGCATGACCGATGCCAGCGCGCACCAGGCTGATGGCAGACGGAAACAGGTGTGTCTCGGCGGCGACATGCCAGCGGGCATCGGCCTGGCGTAGTGCCTGCTTCAGCTTGAGCGTGCTCTGGTGGTGCTCGTCCAGGGTGATCAGCGGCATCCCGTCAAGGTCCTTGGCCCCGACCACGGTGGCGGTAGCCAATGGGCTGTTCGCCGGTACCGCCAGATGCATGCGCAGGGTCAGATGCTTGACCTCCAGGTCACTGAGATCATCCTGACGTTCAATGACGCCCACATCGAATTGGCCTTCGGCCACCCAGTCGCGAATCTTGCCTGAGCTGAAGGTCTGCAGGGACAGCCGCGTATCGGGAAAGTCACTGAGATAGTCCGCCATGATCTGGGGCAGGGCGCTCGGTGAGAGCCCCGGCATGCAGCCGACAATCAGCTTGCCGGCGCGGCCCTGGCGCAGACCTTCGGCCAGTTCGTCCAGATGTGACACCGACGCCAGCACCCTGTCGACGCCCTCCATCAGGTAGCGAGCCTCCGGCGTCAGCTCGGTGCCGTAGTTATTGCGACGGAACAGTAGAAAGCCGGCCTCCTGCTCCAGGTTGGCGATGGCGGAGCTCACCGCCGGCTGGCTGAGATCGAGTCGTCGTGCGGCCTTGCTGAGACTGCCGGTGTGCACGACCTCGCGAAATATCTGCAGCTGACGAAGAGGGTAGCGCAGCTTCATTCAGGGACTCCTGGGTAGGGTGGTGGAGGACAGGCTTCGCCGCGATGCGGCATGGGCCGATGTGGCTTCGCTTGCACTGCTGTCTGCGGTGCTGTCTGGGGCGTCGTTCGCGGCGACATGGTTTGGGCTCTTCCGCGGGAGGCGAGTGCCGCTAAAGTGCACGCGATATGGTCTAAGTTTTATCTATAGGTTCATAGGTAGATCAAAGTTGTTTTTATGACAAGGGTCGTCGAAGCTGACACCACCCCCTACAACCATAACGAGGGTAGTTGCATGAATCCGATCGACCTCTGCGGACTGCTGCTGTACTTCGCGATACTGATCTACATCGGCTATCGCAGTGCCAAGAAAGTCTCTGACAGCGCTGACTTTGCGGTTGCCGGCAACAAGATCATCTGGCCGGTATTGTTCGCCACCTTGGCGGCGTCCTTTCTTGGTGGCGGTGCCTCAATGGGCCGTGCCGGCAAGTCCTTTGATGAAGGCTATGCCTTCATGTTCGCCGCTTCTGCGTTTCCCATTGCCACGGTGCTTGCCGGACTGTTTATCGCGCCCAGGCTCAAGCGCTACGTCAATGCCCATACGGTTGGCGACATCATGGCCCAGCACTTTGGCGCCAGTGCTCGCCTGTTTACCGGGATCTTCTCGCTGGTGTTCTGCGTCGGCATTCTAGGGGCTCAGGCCCTGGCCGTGGGCACCGTGTTCAACGCCATACTCGGCATCGACGTTGCCACTGGTATCTTGATCGGCATGGCCGTGGTGCTGGTGTATTCCACCATCGGTGGAATGTGGGCGGTCATCCAGACCGATGTAGTGCAATTTCTGATGTTGGCGATCTTCCTGCCGGTCACCATGCTGATTGGGCTGCATGACCTGGGGGGACCTCAGGCATTGATCGAGCGCCTGCCGGAAGGCCACTTAAGCCTGATGGGTGACTATTCGCTGGGCATGTTCCTGTCGATCTTCATTGCCTTCCTGCTGGGCGAAACGCTGGTTCCCCCCTACACCCAGCGAGCCCTGTCGGCGCCGGACTCCCGCCATGCACGGATCGGCTATTCGGTGGCCGGCGGCTTCGGTTTCCTGTTCTATCTGGTCAGTGCCACCATCGGGCTGGTGGCGTTGGTGCTCTATCCAACGATCTCACCTGATCAGGCCATGCCGACGCTGATTCGTGATGCCCTGCCGGTGGGCATTACGGGGCTGGTACTGGCATCGCTATTGGCGGTGGTGATGTCGACCGCCGACTCCTACCTGAACTCCGCCGCAGTGATCTTCGTCAGTGATATCTACAAGCCCTTCATCGAGCCCACGGTCAGTGAGCAGAAGCGGCTGTGGATCGAGCGCCTGGTCAACCTGTTGATCGGCCTGGGTGCGGTAGTGTTCGCCCTGTACGCGACCTCGATCATCGATGCGCTGCTGCTCAGCTATGCGCTGTGGGCGCCGACCATTCTGCTGCCGTTCGTGTTCGCCGTGCTGTTCAACTTGCGCTGCACCCGCTCAGCTGTGGCGGCGATGCTGGCGGGCGCGTCGGTCACGATCCTGTGGAAGTGGGGGCCCTTTGACCTGCAGGCGGCTACTGGCTTGACCGCTCTGATCGCCGGTGTCATCGCCAATGTCTCGGTGTTTGTACTGGTCTACCAGCTGTTCCGGTCGGTTCCCGATGCTCCCGTCGTCGCCAAGACTCAATAAAGGAGACTCCCATGACCCTGTACGCTCTTGCCCTGTATGCCGTCAGTGCCGTCAGCATCCTTACCGCGGTAGGGGTGGGGATCGCCTCCTGGCGCTTCTACCGCGATAACTGAATCCCCGCTATCCACGCTACGCGCGTCCGGCCTGAACCACGGGCCGGACGTCAGTGTCCCCAAGGAGACATTGCATGAACACCATCGCCGTTGTGGGGGCAGGCATTGTCGGTCTGGCCGTGACGAGATCGCTCGTTGACGCCGGCTACCAGGTGCAGCTCTTCGATCCGGGAGCACCGGGGGAGGGCACCTCCCTTGGCAATGCAGGACTGATTGCCAACTACGCGACCTCGCCCATGGCCAGTATCGAGACCTTGAAGGCCCTGCCCAGGGAGCTGGTTCGGCGTGACGCATCGTTATCGATTGATCCCCGCTATCTGTCGCGGCTGGCCAGTTTTGGGCCGCGTTTTATCCAGGCCGCCACACCTTCCCGCTTTGCCCGCCACAAGGCGGATCTGGTAGCGCTGATACAGGACGCCGTCAAGGCGCAACACCGCTTGCTCGAATCGCTTGACGCACCGGGCCTGTACGCGGATACCGGCTGCCTGCAGCTGGCGTATCGTGGGGATGCGCTGTCTCGGTCGCTCGAGGCCTCAGCCGCGGCCAAGCGGGCCGATGGCGTCGACTGTCGCGCGCTGACGGCCGCTGACGTTCGCGACCTGGAGCCTGAGCTCAGCCCTGAGCGCCTGGAAGGTGCCTTGTTCTTCCCCTCCACACGTCACCTGAAGGACCCCTTGGCCGTCAGTCGCACGCTGTGGCGCCGACTGGAGCGTGCCGGAGCGGTATTGCACCGTGCGCGCATCGAGGGACTGGCGCCTTGTGTCGATGGCGGGTGGCGTCTGGTCAGTGCTCTGGGGGAGCACCATGCCGATCAGGTGGTCATGTGCGCGGGCATGGCTAACCAGGCGCTGATGAAGTGGCTGGGGATGTCGCTGCCGGTGGTCAGCGAGCGTGGTTACCACGTGCGGCTCGACACGTCGGTCTCGCTGACACGACCTGCGGGCTGGCTGGCCCACCATTTTTACGCCACACCGATGGAGGGCGGCGTGCGCCTGGCGGGCACCACCGAGTTTACCGCGCCGGAACGGCGTGCCGACCAGCGCCGCTGGGACCGCCTGAAGGGGTGGGGAGACGCCATGTTCGGTCGCTCTCTGACGCTGAGCGAGCGCTGGATGGGCGTTCGTCATTCCACCCCGGATGGTTTGCCGGTGGTCGGTCCCGTGGCCGGCAGGGAAGGGCTGTATCTGGCCTACGGGCACGCTCACCTGGGGTTGACCCTATCCGCCCAGACCGGTGAGTTGATCCGCGCTATGATGGATGGCAGCCCGCTGCCTGACTACGCACAACGGCTGTCGCCGGCGCGTTTTACTAGGTTGCGACGAGCGGGCTGAGAGGAGAGGGCCGAGTAGAGATGGCCGAGAACAGAGGATGCCGATTCATAGGCGGGGGATGAGGCAAGGGTTGTGGCGAGTGACACTCCTTCAATACCTTCGTTTAGACAGCATCAGCTCCACCACGTCATCCAGCAGGGTATTGTCCAGGGTCTGACCGATGTCGATGACTCGGTGTCTCGGATAGTAGGGGCTCAGGTCGAGACCGACGCCGAGGCCAACGATATCTATGGGGCCGGAACGACGACCGTTGCCGCCGCTGTACGTCGCCACCACCGAGCGCAGGTGGTGGTCGAGGTAGTGACGATCGTTGGCCAGGTTGGTGGCGCTATCCGAGGGGCTGCCGTCGGAGATCACGACCAGCAGGCGGCGGTTGACGTCGGCGCTCATCAGCCGCTGACAGGCCCATTGCACGGCTTCGCCGTCGATCCCTTCCTTGTAGATATCGGCCTTGAGCAGGGCCGCCAGTCCCAGCCGGGCGCGGCGCCAGGGCTGGCTGGCGTCCTTGATGATCAGATGGCGTGCCTCGTTGAGGCGTCCCGGGGCCGCGGGTCTGCCTGACCTGAGCCAGTCCCGTTGGGCACGGCCCCCATTCCAGGCGCCGGTGGTGAAGCCCAGCACCTCGCTGCTTACCCCCGCCATGTCCAGCGCCCGGGCCAATAGCTCCACCAGGGTAGCGATGGCTTCACCGTGGACCTTCATGGAACCGGAGCAGTCGATCAGCAGGCTGACTTGAGCATCGCTGACGGGTCGATGGCGTTCGCGGAGAAAGACGCGGCGCTCCTGGGGCGATGTCACGATCTGCGACAGTCGGCGCCCGTCGATCACGCCGCTTTCTTCGCCGTCGTTCCAGCCATCTCTCTCCACCACCGACAGATGACGCCGAAAGGCCCGGGCCAGCCGGCGCACGTTGACCTTCTGGGCGGCGAGCCGCTGATCCAGACGGTCGCGGTACTCCACCAGCAGTGCGTGCCGGACCAGGCTGTCGGCACGCCTTTCGCTGTCATAAGCCGTGGTGAAGGCGCGGTAGCGGTTGGCGTCATCTTCCAGTAGACGGCTTTGCCCGCTGAGCGCGACCGGGATCTCTTCCTCCAGGTCATCTTCACTGTCCAGCAGCAGGGCCAGGGCACGGCGAGGATCCTTGTCCTCCTGCTCGCGATCCTGCTGAGGCTCAAGGCCTTCCAGCTGGGCAGCTATCCAATCGGCGATGGCGTGGGCGTGACGCTGGAAGGCCGCTTGATCGTGACGCTCGCGTCGCAGTCCCGCCAGGGCGTGGCCGAGGGCCGGTACGATATTGGCCCGGGTGGCCTCCAGCATGTCCTCGAACGCTTCCAGCATCGGTGCCGCCATCAGCCGCGAGCGACTGATCTGAATCACGCAGAACAGCAACAGTCCGAGGGCAGTTTCGGTGAATTGCGCGTGATGGTAGTCCAGCGACCACTGTCGGAAGCGCTGTTCGAGGTTGCTCGCCATGCCCGGTGCCCCGGGGCCCAGCAAGGCTTCCACTCGGCACTGCTCCAGCCAGTCGTAGATCAGCCGTGGTTCGGGCTCTGCTGGCCGTAGGTGCTGGTGAAGCGCGTCGTCGCTGAAGCGCTCGCGCAGGGCCAGGGCATCACTGACCGCGCGATAGCCGGTAATCGACAGGCAGTCATCGGCAAGCTTGAGGTGAGGGGCCCGCAGGGGGACTCGTCGTTGCCCGTGGTAGAGACGACGGCTGGCGTAGAACCAGCGGCTGTCGCCGGTATGGGCCCGCAGTACCGCCGCCTCGATGTCTTCGAGATATTGCTGGCGCCGTGTTCTGGCCAAGGCGCTGGCGTGGGTCGCATCGCCTGGGGTCGTCATGATGCTGCACTGCCACCGTCGCCGCTGGCGATGGACTCACTCAGTTCCTCATCGAAGCAGCGTTGGTAGAACTCCGCAACCAGGGCGCGTTCGTGCTCGTCGCACTTGTTGAGAAACGACAGACGAAATGCCAGCGCAGGATCGCGGAATATCTCGCAGTTCTCGGCCCAGGTAATCACCGTGCGTGGCGACATCAACGTCGACAGGTCGCCGTTGGCGAAGCCCTTTCGGGTAAGTTCGGCCACCGCCACCATGGCGTCGACATGGCGCCGGCCACGCGCGTTGTCCTTGCTCGGCACCCTGGCGAGCACGATGTTCACTTCCTCGTCCCGCGGCAGATAGTCGAGCTTGGCGACAATGTTCCAGCGATCTACCTGGGCGTGGTTGAGCAGCTGGGTACCTTGATAGAGGCCGTCCTGGTTGCCCAGGCCCACGGTATTGGCGGTGGCGAACAGGCGAAACATCGGGTGCGGACGGATGACCCGGTTCTGATCGACCAGGGTGAACTGGCCATCGCGCTCGAGGATGCGCTGGATGACGAACATGACGTCGGGTCTGCCCGCGTCGTACTCATCGAAGATCAGGGCGACCGGCCGTTGAAGTGACCAGGGCACGATGCCCTCCTGAAATTCTGTGACCTGCACGCCGTCTCGGATCACGATGGCGTCCTTGCCCACCAGGTCGAGGCGACTGATGTGACCGTCCAGGTTGACGCGCACGCAGGGCCAGTTGAGGCGCGCCGCGACCTGCTCGATATGGGTCGACTTGCCGGTGCCATGAAGCCCTTGAACCATCACCCGACGGTTGCGGGTAAAACCCGCCAGGATCGCCAGGGTCACGTCCGGGTTGAAGCGATAGGCCTCATCCATGGCGGGCACATGATCGTCTCGCTGCGTGAATACCGGCACCTTGAGGTCCGAATCGATACCGAAGATCTCCCGGGCGCTGTGCCATTGCTGGGCGGGGAGGCTGTCATCGAGCAGGGAAGGGGCATCGGCCATGGTCGTGTGTCCTGGTGCGCTGCTGTGAAAGTGATGACACTATAGACGTGTTTTAAAAAATAACGCAAATTGTATCGAAAAATGAGATTTCAATGGTTTCTGGCCATCTTGGGATGTGTGGGGCGCCGTGAACAAGGGGGAGAAGCACATGCGGGATGTGATCGTGGTGGGTGGAGGCGTCATCGGCATGATGAGTGCCTGGCGTCTGGCACAAGCCGGCCTGACGGTGACGCTGGTAGAACGGGGTCGTTGTGCCGGAGAGGCTTCCTGGGCCGGTGGTGGCATCGTTTCGCCGCTGTATCCATGGCGCTACAGCGCGCCTGTCTCTGCGCTGTCAGCGTTGTCTGAAGGCGTCTACCCGGCGCTGTGCCGCCAGCTATATGACGAGACCGGGGTCGACCCGCAGTTCACCCGGCATGGCCTGTTGTATCTCGCGGTGGACGATGCCGAGGACGCGCGACAGTGGGCGCAGCGCTTCGGCAAGCCATTGGAGGACATCGACGCCGATGCCATTTGCGGCCTCGAGCCAGGGCTCGCCGAGACCGATTGGCTGCGTCGGCAGCAGGGCGGGTTGTGGATGCCCACACTCGGCAGCTTGCGTAACCCGCGCCTGGGGCGTGCCCTGCGTGCGCGGCTGGAACGGGATCGCCGGGTCGAAGTCCGGGAGGACTGTGAGGTCATTGGATTCAGGCGTCGAGGCGATGACGTGGTCGGGGTAGAGACCGTGCAGGGTCGCATCGATGGGGGGCGCATACTGGTCTGTGGCGGGGCATGGAGCGGCGAACTGCTGCGGCGAGCCGGGGTTGGCCTGGCAGTCAACCCGGTCAAGGGACAGATGATGGTGCTCAAGCCCCCCTATGGTACTCGACCGCTCTCACGGGTGGTGCTGGCGGATGGGCGTTACCTGATCCCGCGTCAGGATGGACGCATTCTGGTGGGGTCCACCCTGGAGCATCAAGGCTTCGACAAGACCACCACCAGCGCGGCACGGGTGTCGCTGTACCGCAGTGCGGTGCGGCTGTTGCCAGCGCTTTCCAGGGCCAGTATCGAGCATCACTGGGCCGGCCTGCGACCTGGCTCTCCTGGCGGCATTCCTTTTATCGGGGAGGTGCCTGGCTGGGCTGGACTCCACGTCAATGCCGGCCATTTCCGCAATGGTCTGGTGCTGGCGCCCGCGGCGGCTCGACTCGGCGTGGAGTTGCTGTTGGGTGAGCGACCCTGCGTGGACCCGGCACCCTATCGGCTTGGGCACGACGCACACCATGTGCAGGATTCGGCGTCACCCGCAGGGCTGGCCCAATCGACAGCGAGCAACTGGTGCTAAGGGACGAGCGCTCGGGGCCTTTAGGCTCGGGGGTAGACGAGGCCAAGAGGGCCTCGCCAACACAATAACGATACTGCTCTAGGCGCTCAGTCGCGCTGTGAACAACAAGGAGAACCTCCATGAGCCAACCCGACGCCCAGTTTCTCGCCGATTTCGCCGATGCGCTCAACCGTCACGATATCGACGCGGTGATGTCGATGATGACCGACGATTGCGAATTCCATGCCGTGGCTGGCCCAGAACTGCTGGGCAAGACCTTTCATGGTCAGGAGCAGGTTCGCGCTGGACTCAGGGCGGCCTGGGAAAATGCCCCGGATGCCCAGTGGCTTGACGGGGTGCATCAGGTGATTGGAGATCGCGGCTACAGCGAGAGCACCTACTGTGGGACCACGGCCGATGGTATGCGCTCCGAGGCTCGCATGATCGATGCCTTTACCTTCCGCGACGGCAAGATTGCGGTGAAGAATGCCTTCCGCAAGCAGCGGCCGGCCACGCCGACTCGTCAGGGCTGAGGGTACCCCATTCGCGATCCGGGAGGAGCGACATGCTGGAGCTAAAGACCGCGGAGCAGCGAGCGTTGGATGCCACCGGCCAGGGGCCGCTGCAAGGCAAAGGTGCGGCGACGTCTGCGCGCGCCCCTTATGATCCTGCCTATGACCCGCTGACGGCGAAGCAGGTGGGTACCGGCTGTGACTATGCGCCCACTTACTGGGTCGCCACCGCCGGCGAGCCACCTGCCGACGACGGCCCCATTGAGTGCGATACCGATGCCGACGTGGTCATCGTTGGCTCGGGTTTCACGGGGCTGACCGCGGCGATCTTCCTGGCGGAGCGCTATGGCATCAAGGCCACGGTACTGGAAGCCAATCGGGTGAGCTGGGGCTGCAGCACGCGCAACGGTGGCCAGGCTCAGTGCGCCTCAGGGCGCCTCAAGCGCTCCCAGTGGATTGCACGTTACGGTCTCGATACGGCGCTCAAGCTGCATCGGGAATGCGTCGAGGGCATGCAGACGTTCAAGTCCCTGATCGCCGACATTGACTGCGATCCACAGCCCGGCGGGCATCTGTATATCGCCCACAAGGATCGGATGATGCCGGGCCTGGAGAAAGAGGCGCGACTGCTGCGAGACACCTTCGACTACGATGCGCGGATCATCGATGGCGACACCGTCAAGCGTGAGTGGGTGGGGGACAGTGAGGCGGCAGGCGCCATGCATGAGCCTGAGGGCATCGGTATTCATGCGGCAAAGCTGGCCTTTGGTTACCACCGCAAGGCACGTGCTCTGGGCGTCAAGGTACACCCGGCAAGTCCGGTTCTGGGCTGGGAGACCCGCGGCGACACGCACTACCTGCGCACACCGGGCGGTCTGGTCAAGGCGCGGGCGGTCGGGATTGCCACCGGGGGCTATATCACCGGTCAGCTCCACCGTTCGCTGCATAATCGGCTGCTGCCGATCCTGTCGAATTCCATGGTCACTCGCCCATTGACGTCCGACGAGATCGAGGCGACCGGGTTTCGCACGCGCCAGGTGCTCACCGACACGCGCATCCTGCGCCATTACTACCGACTGTTGCCCGACAATAGGGTGCAGATTGGCAGTCGCAGCGCGATTTCAGGTCGTGATGCGCCGAAAGAACGCTACGCCGCCATGCTCAAGGCCGATCTTGAGCGCAAGTTTCCGGCGCTGGCCGGTATCGAGATCGACTACTCCTGGTGGGGCTGGGTCGATGTCAGCCACGACATGATGCCGCGGATTCACCAGCCTGATCCCCGGGAAAGCGTGTACTACGCTCTCGGTTACGGTGGAAATGGGGTGATGTACTCGGCCCAGGCCGGCAAGCGGCTGGCACAGTGGATCGCAGGTGAGGGCGCTACCCTGGAGTTGCCGATCTTTACGTCCAAGCTTCCGTTTCCCAATCTGAGAGAGCGCATCGAGTCGCAGGCGTTTGCCCCTTTCCGCCGCGCTGGCCAGCGTTTTCTCTACCGCTACTACTACGTCAAGGACGAATTGCTATGACGCCATTCGGCGACGCCGGTACCACGCTCTTGTAACGTGCGCTGTTGCCTCGCTGGGTCAAGGGAGCCAGGCCGTGCCCATCGGGACGGCCTGGACGTCGTTGTGATGTGGGGCGGCGGACTCGCCATCCCGTTCGCTCTAGAGTGGTCGGACGTGTAAGGCGTCGAACCCTCAATGCTCTGGCGGCAGCTGCTTGTCGAGCCGCTGCAGAAAGGCCGTTTGTACCGGCGTCAGCTCCCCTTCGCGCCAGGCCACCTCCGTGACCAGGCTGTGCTGCACGCCTTCCAGGGGCACCATGGTGACCCCCTTGCGCAGGTAGTTGCTGGCGCACTCCAGATGCACGGTGACGCCAAAGTCGCAGGCCACAAAGGCGAAGATCGTCTCACTGTTGAAGGTTTCCTGCGCCACCTTGGGCTCAAATCCCGCCTCGCGGCAGATCAACTCGAGCTTTTGACGGAAGTGGTGCCACATGCTGTGTGCGCCGAGAATGAACGGCTCGTGGGCGAGCTCCTCCAGGCGGATACTCCGGCGCTGTGCCAGGGGATGATGCTCGCTGACCGCAGCAATGAAGCGGTCGCGCTGGATAGGACGTGAGCACAGGCCTGGGGTCAGCACAGGCCCGGTGACGAAGCCGAAATCCAGATGGCAATCCGTCAGATCCTGTAGCTGTGATGCCGTTGAACCGAAGTGCAGGTCAAAGTGGATATCCGGGTGCAGCCGGCGAAAGTCATCCAGCAATGCCGGCAGTTCCCCGGTGATGGCAAAGTCGGTGTAGCCAATGGCAAGGCGTCCCAGCTCCCCCCGTCCCGCTCGCTGTGTCTTGAGCACCGCCTCGTCCAGATGGCGCAGGATCTGGCGACTCTCCTCCAGCATGACGCGTCCGGGCTCGGTCAACCTGACCTGGCGGTTGTTGCGTAGCAGCAGGGTCTCGCCGATGGCCTCTTCCAGCTGAGCAATGGTGCGGCTGAGAGCAGGCTGTGCAACGTTGAGCCGCTCAGCGGCATGACGAAAGTGCAGGCAGTCAGCCACGGCGACAAAAGCGGAGAGGTGGCGAAGTTCTATGCGCATTGATGCCTCATCGGTATCGCATGAAACCTAATTGATATTATACGAGCAACGACGGTGGTCCTAGGCTGAGAACATCCGCTTCACTTCCAATAACAACCGTCGGGTGAGTCCATCATGCAAGATTCCTTTCATGGGGTAATTGCCTTCGCGCTGCTGGCCTTGATGCTATGGCTTGGCAGTCAGCTGCGCAGCCGCCTTGGCTGGCTGCGAGCCTCGCTGGTTCCCGCCAGCATTGTCGGTGGTCTGCTGGGTTTCTTGGCGCTGTCGCTGGGCCTGCTGCCTGGCTATGAGCCAGGAGATTTCACCGCGCTGACCTTTCACTTTTTTACCCTGAGCTTCATGTCCTTGTGCCTGACCGGAAGCGGGCGCCAGAGCGAGGCCAGCGGTGGCAGCATCTTTCGCGGCGGCATGTGGATGACCCTTGCCTGGAGTATCAGCCTGGGCCTTCAGGGCGTGATAGGTTTCCTCGTGGTCAGCGGCTACGACGCGGTGACCGGCAGTGAGGTCAGCGCCTTTCTCGGTGCCATCGTCACCCATGGCTTCACCCAGGGGCCCGGACAGGCACTGACCTACGGCACTATCTGGGAGAGCGAGTACGGCATCGCCAATGCCGCCCAGGTGGGACTTATCTATGCTTCGCTTGGATTCCTGATGGCCTTCGCACTGGGCGTGCCGTTGGCGCGACGCTATCTGTCCAAGGGGCTGAACGCCAACCGCGCCTCACGCCTGGACGACAACTTCCGTCGCGGCTTCTTCACCCGTGCCGGCGAGGCGGCCGACGCGACCTCCTTGCCATCGATGGGGCGCATGATCTCCCACCCTGGCAATCTGGACTCCCTGGCCTATCACCTTGGTCTGCTGGCGATTGCCTATGTCGTCACGCACCTGTGGCTGACCTTTATCCAGGGGGTGATCGGTGACGCCACACCCTTCGGCATCAACGTGGGGGTGCTGTTCAGTCACAACCTGTTCTTCCTGCACGGCCTGGGCGTCTGCGTGCTGATGCGTATGCTCATTGACCGTCTTGGCCTCGCTCATCGGGTCGATGATGAGACGCTTAAAAGAATTACTGGCAGCTCGGTGGATTTCATGGTCGTGGGCACCCTGATGAGCATCCAGTTTGCGGTGCTTTACGCGCTGCTGGTGCCCATCCTGCTGGTCACGGTGGCCGTCACCTTGTCGACGCTGCTGGGGTGTCTGGTCATGGGTCGGCTAAGTGGCGAGCTAGGGCCGGAGCGAACCGTGACGTCCTTTGGCTGCTGCTGTGGTTCAACCGGTACCGGGCTGCTTCTGCTGCGAATGATGGACGCCGACTTTTCCACCTCCGTGCCCAAGGAGCTGGCCTTCTTCAACCTGGCCATCGTGCTGGCGACGCTGCACCTGCTGATGATCTTCGCGCCGATCGCGCCGTCTCTGGGAGCAGGCACTTATCTGCTGGCCTTTGGTGGCACGGCGCTGGCCCTGGTCGCCTGTATCCCGCTGATGCTGATGTGGGGCCGCCACGGGCGAGATAGTTCGCCATCGTCAGGTTGGGCCGCCAGCGTCGACCAACCTTCATACACCAGCTCACCCGCCAGCCTTTCATCGACCGTGACCAAGGGAGCGTCTCGCTCATGAGTATCGTTGTCTATCCTGCTCGCCGCGTGCTGACCATGAATCCATCCCAGCCCCGGGCCACCCACGTCGCCGTGCATGATGACCGAATCCTGGCGGTGGGCGGCGCCGAGGATATGCCGAGCCATGCCCGCACCGATGATCAGTTTGCCGACAAGGTGATCCTGCCGGGCTTCGTGGAAGGCCACAGCCATGCCCTGGAAGGCGCGATGTGGGACTACCTGTACCTTGGATTCTTTCCGCGACAGGATCATCTTGGCCAGCAATGGAGCGGCCTTGAGACCATCGCCCAGGTGCAGCAGCGCCTGCGCCAGCATGCGGCCACGTTGGACGAGGGGGAGCCGCTGATCGCATGGGGGTTCGACCCGGTCTACTTTCCAGGGCAGCGACTGAGTCGTCGAGAGCTGGATGAGGCCGTCGCAGACCGGCCGCTGGTGATCCTCCACGCCAGCTTTCACAGCATGACGGTCAATAGTGTGATGCTGGAGCTGAGCGGGATCGAGCAAGGCCCGAGGGTGGAAGGGGTACGACTGGATGACCAGGGACGGCCAAACGGTGAGCTGCAGGAAATGGCGGCCATGTTCGTGGTGTTCGATGCCATCGGCAATAACCTGTTCAATGCGGTGGCCTCGCCCCAGGCGCTCAAGCGATACGGGACGATCGCCAGTGCCTGTGGCGTGACCACCATCACCGATCTTTACAACCCGATGACCGACGAGGCCATCGAGGCCATGCGGGAGGCGACCCAGGCCGCCGATTTTCCGGTACGGCTGGTGCCTGCCATGGGGGTATTGGGTTGGTCGGCGGAGGAGGGGATCGCGCGTCTACAGCGTGCCAAGACCTACAGTCATGACCGACTGGTGTTCGGCCCGGCCAAGCTGATGACAGATGGCTCGATTCAGGGCTACACCGCCCGCCTGAAATGGCCCCACTACCATGACGGCCACGCCAATGGCATGTGGAATGCCGACCCCGCCGCCTTGACGGAGCTGGTACAGGCGTACCATCAGGCGGGATTGCAGCTGCATATCCATACCAATGGAGATGAGGCCGTCGAACTAATGCTGGGGGCTCTGACCCAGGCGTTGACGCTGTGGCCGCGCCCCGATCATCGCCATACCCTGCAGCACTGCCAGGTCATCGACCATGCTCAGCTGCGACGTGCTGCCCGGCTTGAGCTGTGTCTCAACATGTTTGCCAACCACATCTACTACTGGGGCGACATCCATCTGCAGCGCACCCTGGGTCCGTCGCGCTGCCAGCGACTGGAGCCACTGGCGTCTGCGCGCCGCCTGGGCATCATGACCGCGATCCATAGCGATGCGCCGGTGACCCCTTTGGGGCCACTGTTTACTGCCTGGTGCGCGGTGAACCGCACTACCGCCAGCGGCCGTCAGCTTGGTGAGCAGGAGGCCGTCAGCGTTGAGGCCGCCCTTGAGATGATCACCCTGGGTGCCGCCTTCACCCTGGGGATGGATGATCGCGTGGGCAGCCTGGAAGTGGGCAAGTTTGCCGACATGGCCGTGCTGGATCAGGACCCGCTTGAACAACCGGCCGAAGCCCTGCGAGACATCAGGGTACATGCCACCATGCTGGGCGGGCGTATCCACCAACGCAAGGCAAGCCACACCACACAGGATGAAGGTTGCTGACTCCGTCGCTGGCGACAGGGTGCCCGGCAAAGGGCAAGAGAGTGCGATGGATACGGCCGCCTGCAATGGGCATCAACAAAGGTAGATGAGATGGTCCATGACGATCTGGCAAGTGGTCCCATAGGGGCTGAGAGGATAGAACGGGCTGAGGGAATAGTTCGGACTGAGGGAATAGTGCGGGCTGAGGTAATGGAAGCCGCCAGGGACAGCCTGGAGCCCGCAAGCATCCATCCGCGGGGCCCAGCGCAGCGCAGTGCGCTCGAGGCGGTTCCGGTCACGGTCATCGCCGGGTTCCTGGGGGCAGGCAAGACCACCTACATCAATCGACGCCTGGCGGCGGGGGACGTGGTGGATGCGCTGATCCTGGTCAACGACGTCGGCAAGGTCAATGTGGATGTGGCATCGATCGACTACCGGAACGATCGCGTTCTGTCGTTGGCCAATGGCTGCGTCTGCTGCACCCTGGGCGGGACCCTGGCAGAGCAGCTGTCCCAGGCGTTGCGGCTGAAGGCCAGGCCCAGTGAGATACTGATCGAGGCCAGCGGGGTCGCCAACCCCTGGCGCATCGGCGACATCGCTCGACTGGCGCCGGGCTTGAGCCTTTCCGATACCGTGGTGCTGGTCGATGCCAGCCAGGCGCGGCGCCTGGCCCAAGACGTTCAGGTCAGCGATCTCTGGCACGCTCAGTTGTCGTCGGCGCGGCGCTTGTTGGTGAATCGTCTACCTCGGGACGAAGGGGATAGAGAACGCCTGCTGGCCTGGTTGGGAAAGCTGGCGCCAGGAGCCACCCTGGTATCGGAAACCGGGGCCTGGGACGATGGTGATGTCGCCGCTCAGTCATGTGGCGGCGCTGACAGCCAGCTTGACCGCACGCTGGCGGGGCCTTCTGAGCATCCGGCGGGCGCCGACGCGTCAGGGGGCCACACAGATCACTCCGGGCTGAGGCAGCGTACCCTGCACTTCACCGGAGCGGTGGCGGCCGATCGACTGGTGACGGTGCTGGAGCGCTACCGCGACTGCCTGTATCGGGCCAAGGGATTTCTCAGGCAGGCCGGGGGCGAAGGGGGCTGGTACAGCCTCCAATACAGCGGATCGCGAGGTCGTTGGCACCCCCATGGCCGTCCGGTGACGGGAGCGGTGTTGGTCTGTATCGGCCGCCAGAGCGAGGCATTTGACGGTCTGATCAAGGAGATTGAACAGCTCGAAGAGCCGCTTGAACATCTGATCGACCATCCGTAGATCGCCACGCGGCCAGCCCGCCAGGGGACACCTGCATGAATGGCTGCGCCGCCGATTCGCTGCGTTGCGGGCGCCTAGCGCCTCATACTGCTCGGCTGGTGTATTCAGCGCTGCCCTAAGGGGCGATGGTGTGGAGCCGACGCTGAAGCGGATGTGCGTTCAGCTGCGATGCACCGGTGTGCTTGCCGCTTGCCGCAGTGAGGGCAGCAGTGAGGCCAGACGCTCGATGCCGGCTTCGATGCGCGACTCGTCGATGGCAGAAAACCCCAGGCGCAGCGTGGGACGCGTCGGCTGGGTAAGGAAATGCACATCTCCCGCTTCAAACAGCACGCCTTGCTCCTGGGCCAGACGCTTGAGCAGCCCGACGTCGGTGTTCTCGGGCGCTTCCAGCCAGAAACACGAGCCGCCAAAGGTGGAGCGGATCTGGAACTGAGGAAGGTGCGCTTCCAGGGCATCCCGCATCAAGTGCCAGCGACGTTGATAGGTCTGGCGTATCTGGCGCAGCAGAGCGTCGTGATAGCCCCGGTCGAGAAACAGCGCCACACTGCGCTGATTGTTGGTCGCTGGATGGCGAAGCATGAGGCGACGCAGGGCGCGCGCTTCAGCGATGAAGGCAGGGGGCGCCACCATGTAGCCAAGCCTCAAGCCTGGCGCCAGCGTCTTGGACAGACTCCCCACATAGATGACCCGACCGCTGGTATCCAGACTCTTGAGGGCGGGGGTCGGGTTGTCGATGAAATTGGTCTCGCTCTCGTAGTCGTCTTCTATCACCAGGAAATTGTCGCGGTCGGCGCGTTCCAACAGCTGTCGGCGACGCTCCAGCGGCAGGGTGACGCCGGTAGGGGATTGGTGGCTAGGCGTCACATAGGCCAGATGGCAGCCGGCAAGTCGGTCATCGATCACCAGCCCCTGGTCGTCCACGTCCACCGCCAGAATATCGTCGGTAAAGGTGCGCGCAATATTGACCATGTCGACGTAACCGGGGTTTTCCATGGCAAAGCGTCGCTGAGGCCCCAGGGTCAGCATCGCGCTGATCCACAGCGCCTGCTGCGCGCCCACCGTCACCAGGATTTCCTCGGGTCGTGCCCAGACGCCGCGGCGTGGCAGCAGGCGTTGATGAATCTGTTCGACCAGCAAGGGGTCGTCTTCACTCAGGTGGTCGGCAGACCAGCGGCGAATCGCCGGCACGCTCACCGAGTCACGACTGCACTCGCGCCAATGCTGGGTGGGGAAGAGGTTGGGATCGATCTGACCGTAGAGGAATGGGTAGTCGTAGTCGAGCCAGTCGGTCGGCTTGGTGATGCAGGGCTGCTGGGCGAGCCGGCGCGTCAGCAGTGATTCCCAGGGCAGCTCGGGTGCGGCCGCAGTGCGTGCGGCAGCGTGATTGTCGGCCCCGGTGGCGGCGACGCGCCCGGCCAGAATGTCAGGATTGACGAAGTAGCCGCTGCGTTCTCGGGCCACCAGATAGCCATCATCCAGCAGCTGGTCATAGGCCAGCATGACGGTATTGCGCGCGACGCCCAGCTCCTTGGCCAGGCGACGGCTGGAGGGAAGCGCTTCTCCAGTCGGCAGATGGCCTTCGATGATCGCGCGGGCGATCTGCTCGCGCAGCTGGCACTGCAGGCTTTCCTTACGGTCGGCGTTGAGTCGAAACAGGGGGGCGCTCATTCCGCTGGTGCATTCCTGATAGTCATTATTGGCATTGTGGGGCGACGAAGAGATTCGCTACCGCTGCTTACGATCCTACAGACAACGCACGCTGTCGAGAGGAGCCGGGGGGCTGGCCCAAACGATGGCGGCGCGTTGGTCCTATGGGGTGCGCGTTTGTCGATAGAGAGTAAGCATCATGGTGAGGCGGCGAAGCCAACATGCCGCCGACCGCCCCTGAAATGAAACACCCGACACAATATTCCGCTCGATGCGGTACAACAATGATGGGAGTTCCTCATGCATATCCAGGCACCCTATACGCACCCCAAGTCCTCACGCGTTCTGCCGCGCGGGCTGGTTACCGGCTTGTCACTGGCGCTGCTGAGCGCTGGGACCACTGTCCAGGCGGCGACCTGGAAGATGGCGCTGGGTGATGCCGCCGGTGGCACCCAATATGAGCTTGGATCGACCTTTGCCAGCCTGATCGAGGAAAAGTCAGGGGGTGAGATCAACGTCGACCTGTTCCCCAACGGTCAGCTTGGCAGCGAGCAAGATACGGTCAACAACGCCAGCATGGGGCTGCTCGACCTGTCGGTGCTGGCGATCAACAATATCACCCCCTTTTCGCCAACGGTGGGGGTAATGACACTCCCCTATGTCATTCAGAGCCCCGAAGATGCCCGCACCCTGACCCAAGGCGCGATCGGCCAGGAAATGGTGGAGAACACCATTCGCGATGCTGGCGTGCGCATCCTCGGTTGGGCCTATTCGGGATGCCGACGGCTGACCAATTCGTCCCATCCGGTAGCAACCCCGGACGATCTGGATGGGCTGGTCATTCGCGTGCCCAAGAACGAGATCATGATCGCGGCCTATCAGTCCTGGGGCATCAACCCCAATCCTCTGGCCTGGTCGGAGACCTTCACGGCGCTGCAGCAGGGCGTGGTCGACGGTCAAGACAATCCCTACATCACCATTGATGCGATGAAGTTCTACGAGGTCCAGGATCATGTGACCGACAGCTGCTATGTGTTCTCCATGGAGCCGCTGATCATCAGCGAAGGCAAGTTCCAGAGCCTGCCCGAAGAACAGCAGCAGTGGGTGTTGGCAGCGGCTCAGGAGGCCACCGACCACAGCTATGACTATCTGCTTGCCCAGGAAGACGCCATCAAGACGCGCCTGGTAGAAGAGCACGGCATGGAAATCACCGAGCCTGCCGATGGCGAACAAGCCTGGATCGAACAGGCCACTGCCATCTGGCCTGACTTCTACGACAGCATTGGCGGCAAGCAAAAACTGGATGCCGCCCTGGCCGCTCTAGGACGTGAACCCGCTCCCTGAATAGCGTCCCTCGCCTGAATGTCCTTGAACCCTCCTGGTGCCCGGTGTCGGGCACCATGGCCGCTGACTCCACTGGCAGGGTCGGCGGCGACTGCTCGGAGGTCGTCGTGATGAAATGTGTCTGGAAGGTGGTGGACAATCTCGAGAACTGGCTGTGTCAGTTGCTGCTGGTGACCTTTGTTGTTCTCCTTTTCGCGCAGATTCTGCTGCGCAATCTGTTCAGCTACTCGCTGCCCTGGGCCGATGAGCTGGCGACCTACGCCTTTGTCTGGTTTGCCTATCTGGGCGCGGTGTACGCCGCCAAGAAGTCTGCCCATAACCGGGTGACGTTTCAGTTTCGCTTCCTGCCCAGGTGGGTGGGGCTTGCCTGTGGTGTGCTGACCGACCTGATCTGGGTCGGCTTCAATCTGGTGTTCATCTGGCTGAGTTACGACTTCGTGTTCCATCGGATGAACGACTTCTGGAAATCCCAGACCCTTGGGGTGCCGATGAAGGTGTTCTACCTGATCCTGCCGCTGGCATTCGTGCTCATGACGCTACGTATCGTGCAGAACAACTATGTGCGCTTTGTTCAGCATCGGGAGCCGGAAGACCCGGAGGCCGAAGCCATCGAGGAAGCACGGATGGCCGCACTGTCACCCTCGGCCGAGGAGAAGTAGCGATGGAAACCAGCCTGATCTACGTGCTGTTTGGCGTGTTCTTTCTGCTGCTTCTGCTGGGGGCTCCGATTACGGTGTCGCTGGGTGTCGCCGCCCTGGCGACGTACCTGTGGCTGGGGGAAAACCCCATGGCCTTCGTCCAGATCGCCTTTACCTCGGTAGGCTCATTTCCGTTGATGGCATTGCCAGCCTTCATACTGGCGGGGGCATTGATGGAGGCCGCCGGCATATCCCGACGCCTGGTCGATATCGCGGAAGCCTTCGCGGGTCCGGTGACGGGGGGGCTTGCCGCCGCCACGGTATTTGCCTGCATGTTTTTCGGTGCCATCTCCGGATCGGGGCCTGCTACCACCGCTGCGGTGGGCATGCTGATGATCCCTGCCATGGCCAATCGTGGCTATGACCGCGGCTATGGTTCCGCCATCACCGCCTCGTCCGGTGGCTTGGGAGTGGTCATTCCGCCGTCGATTCCGATGGTGATCTTCGGGATTTCGGGGATGGGGCTGCAGCCCCCGGCCGAGGCCGTGGCGCAGCATGGCGCCTTCCAGAGTCTGTCGATTCCGAAGCTGTTCATCGCCGGTATCGTGCCCGGCATGGTCATTGCCGGTTGCCTGTTGACCATCAACTATGTGATCTCCAGACGCCGCGGCTATTCGGGGCTCAGTGATACCTGGTCCTGGCAGACCATTGGCCGCAGTCTGAAGCGCGGTGTGTGGTCGATTCTGGCACCGCTGATCATTCTGGGAGGTATCTACAGTGGACTCTTTACCCCCACGGAATCCGCCGTGGTGGCCATTGCCTACACCCTGATCGTCGGCATCTTCCTGCACCGCGAGCTGAAATGGAAACCCACGCTGAAGACTCTGGAGACGACTACCTGGATCACTGGTCGGGTGCTGCTGATCCTGTTCACCGCGACCGTCTTTGGACGACTGTTGGTCGAGCAGCGGGTTCCTGCCGTCATTGCCGAGGGCATGCTGGGATTGACCGACAATCTGTATCTCATCTGGGCCATGGTGATCGCCTTCCTGCTGTTTGTCGGCATGTTCATGGAAACCCTGGCGGCCATCATGATCCTGACGCCCGTTCTGCTGCCCATCATGTACATGCTGGGGATGGATCCGGTGCATGTCGGCATCGTAGTGGTGTGCGCGCTGGCCATCGGCTTCCAGACGCCGCCTCTGGGGGAGAACCTGTTCGTGGCGTCAGGTATCGGAGGATCGTCGATCGAGGAAATTTCGCTGAAGGCGCTGCCATTTGCTGCCGCATCGGTATTCGCGCTGTTCCTGATCGCCTACTTCCCGGCGCTGTCGCTGTGGCTACCCGGGCTTCTTGGCTATTGACGTCGTGCAGGTGCCGCCGGGTCATGGCGGCGTCGCGGGCGCCAGTGTGAGTGTCGCCCTCTGAACTAGCCCTCTGAACTCGCCCTCTGAACTCGCCCTCTGAACCTCGCCGGGAACCGCCACGCCAGCGTCCCGGCCTGACACCCCATAGAGAGGTTGCCATGCCTACCACCATCTCACGTGTGCTGTGTTGCCTTGGGCTCAAGGACGACTGCCGTCAGGTCCTGGCCCATAGCCTCAGCCTCGCCAGCGCCTGCCAGGCAGAGGTTCACGTGTTGCACGCCGTCAAGTCACTCTCGGACGATGTGATGCAGACTCTCAAGGCCAACATTCGCGAGCGACGCACTCTGGATGCGTTGATGGAACAGCGACGCGCACAGGCGGCACAGCGCCTCGATGAGTTTATCGAGGCGCTTCAGCAGGATTGGCTGGGGAGTCACCCAGCAGACAGCGAACAAAGCGGCCGACAGCGCGGTGACAAGGTATCCGCCGACGCGCCGAGCCACATGAGCCTGATCACCGCTCGTGCCGTGGTGGAGGGATATCCGGCGTCGGAAATCATCCGTTATGCCACCCGACATGATTGCGACATGATCGTCATGGCCACCAATAAACGGGGGTTCAGCGCGTCCTACGCCGGCAAGGTCACCAAGGGCGTGATCAAGCGTGCCAGCGTTCCCGTGGTGGTGGTGCCACCGGTGTGAGCCTGTGGAAACAACCTGTTGAAAGAGCTCGTTAAAAGAGCCCTTTAAAAGAGCCCGGTGCAACGTCACGTCACGCCGCGCAGCGTCGGGCTCTTCATGTCCTCGAGCCCAGGGCCTCTCAAGATGAGACGCTTGATGGGGCGCTGCTGGACCGCTTCTCAGCGCTGAAACGTTTCTTGCAGCTGGCCGGCGATACGGCGCATCAGCGGGGCCCACTCCATCAGCGAATCAATGGTGTGGCGCAGTCGCGGGGCGTGGATGGCGAGCGTCGCCTGGATACGGCCCGCTGTGTCGTAGATGGGCACCGCGATAGCCACCATGCCCTGAATAAATTCTTCGTTGTCGGTGCTCAGCTCGTTGGCGGCGATATTCTCAAGGCGGCGTTCGAGTTCGTCGGCGTCGGTGGCGGTGTAGGGCGTGTAGGCCTCCAGCGGCAAGTGCTTGAGCAGCTGGCGGCGTTGGTTGGCGCCCATCAGGGCAAGAAACAGCTTGCCGCTGGCGGTGCAATGCAGCGGGATGCGAGAGCCAGGGGGCAGCTGGATGCGTACCGGCCAGTTGGTCTCCACCCGCTCGTAGTAGAGCACCTCGTGACCCTCCAGCAGGGTCAGGTTGCAGGTCTCGTTGACGTCTTCGGCGAGACGCTTGAGCAGCATCCGGCGCGGAGCCTTCAGGCTCTCGTTGGCGAGGACCCCCATGGCCATCTGATGCAGGCGATCTCCCGGCAGCAAGTGACGGCCCTCTGGGTCCCGCACGATCAGATCCTGTTCCTCGAGCTGCTTGAGCAGTCGGTGGAGCGTCGGCTTGGGGATGTCCAGCTGGCGTTCCAGGTCGGCGGCACTGACGCCATGCACGGCGGTGGCGATGCTCTCGAGCAGCATCAGACCCCGTTGCAGCGTGGAATTGGTCGTGTTGCGGGAGCTGTCGTTGGTCGGCATAGGCGATCCTTGGCGACGTCGAAATGAAAAACCTGACGTTCATGATAACGCGGCAAGCCCGGAGAGGCTTGCCGCGTCAGCGTGCACCGGTTCAAGCGATGTCATCCCACCAGCATCAGCGACAGGGCAGGCCATAGCGAGATGGCAATCCAGCAGCTGATCAACGCAATAAAGTAGGGAATAACGAACTTCACCAGTCTGAGGTAGGGAATGCCGGTGATACTGCTGGCGACGTACAGGTTGAGACCGAATGGCGGCGTGACGAAACCGATGGCGGCACCGACCAGGAAGATCACCGCGAAGTGTATCGGATCGACCCCCGCATTCTGGGCGATTGGCGCAAGAATCGGGGCCAGGATGATGGTCACCGGCAGACTCTCGAGAATCATGCCCGCCAACAGGATCATCAGCATGCATGCGCCGAGGATGACGTAGTAGTTGCCCAGCCCGCTGAGCAGGGTCTCCAGCGCCTGCCCCGCACCCAACACCGACAGAAGCTGCTGCATGACCACCGAAATGGCGATCAGCGGTGCCAGCATGCCGGCGATCTGGCCGGAGCGCAGCATGATCGACGGCAGTGCCGTAAAGCGGATCTCGCGGGTGATCAGCAGCCCGGCAATCAAGGTGAAACCGACCGTGATCGCTGCCGCCTCGGTGGGCGAGAACTTGCCCGAATAGATGCCGTACAGCACCACCCCGATAGTCGCGAAGCCCAGGTAGGCGCGGCGTGCGAAGCGAGCGCTGTCTCCGCCCTTGAAGGGAATCAGCGTGCCCCAGCCGTGGCGCCGTGCGACCAGGTGGCAGGCCACCATCATGCCCAGCACCATCATCGCTCCGGGAATCATCCCGGCGATGAACAGATCGCTGATCGACAGGTTCATCATGAAGCCGTAGACGATAAAGATGATCGAGGGGGGGATGATGATACCTACGGTGCCGCCGGAGGCCGCGGTGGCCGCCGAAAAGCGCTCGTCATAGCCGTTCTTGACCATCTCAGGCTGCATGATGGAGCCAATCGTGGCCGTTGTGCCGGCGTTGGATCCCGAGATTGCCGCAAACAGGCCGCAGGCGCCCAGGGTCGCCATGCCCATGCCGCCGCGCAGCCAACCCAGTACCGAGTAGGCAAAGTCGGACAGCCGCTTGGCAATGCCCGCGGCATTGATCAGGTCGCCGGTAAGGATAAACAAGGGAAGCGCCAACAGCCCGAAGAAGCTGAGCCCCTGAAACAGGGTGACGCCAACGTTGGCGAGGGTGAAGTCGATGATCAGGCTGGTGCCGACCACCCATAGCCCGATCACCAGAAAGATCGGGACCCCCAGCAGAAAGATCGTGGTACAGCCCGCCGTGACCAGGCCAATAAGCATGCCGTCTGTCATCACGCTTCTCCTAGTCCATGATGGACGGTTGCAGGTTGAAAGGTTCGCCTCGACGGAAACGTGCGACGTCGGTCGCCAGATTCTGGAGGACGCGGTAGATGATCAGCACCCAGGCCAGCGGCGTGGCCAGGTAGAACCACCACTGCATGACATTGTCGGTGCCGGGCACGATGGCGAAGTTCATGTGCGCCAATTGCACCTGGATGAGGGTGAAATGGATGACCAGGGCGCCGAAGGCGATCCACAGCACCGCATCGAGGACCTGACAGGCGAACTGGCCTGAGTAGGGCAGGCGCATGCGAATCTCGTTGAGCGAGAGGTGGGTACGCTGCTTGACGTTGAGCGACGCGCCGAACCAGGTCAGCCACAGGAACAGCAGCACCGGAATACTGGTACTCCAGGGGGCTTGCAGGCTGAAGAAGAAGCGGCGGATGACCTCGACGAAGATGATGCCTGCCATTCCGCTGTAGGACACCAGAATGATGACCTTCTCCAGGTTGGCATCGATCCACTTCAGAGGCAGCAGCCAGGCGGGAGTCGAGCGGTTGGCGACGTCAGACGACGTCGCCTCAGCCGCGGTGGCCTTGTGATCGGTCATTACGCCCTCCACCAGCGCTTCGGCGCTACATTGACAGCCGCCATATCGCGGGGGATTTCGCGAGCAATGGTGTGAATCTCCTGGTAGATATCGATGTCGCCCGCCCAGCCATTCAAGCGCTCACGCCATTGCTCCCAGGGGCCCGGGTTGAACTCTGGCGCACATAGCTGCTCGGCCTGGGCGCGAATCTCATCGGATAGCGGCGCGACTCTCACATTGTTTTCTGCAAAGACGGTGCCCGCGGCAGGGTGTTCACTGGCGCCGACAATCTGGTAGCGACCGGCCTCGTTCATGCCCTGGGTAAAGATCTGCGCGGTATAGGCAGATTCCATCACTTGCTGCTGAAGTTCTGCGCCGAGGCTTTCGAACTTGGACAGATTCATGGCGGTATGCTCGGTGCCCGCAAAGAAGCGCAGGTCGACCGCTTGGGAGACCACCGGCGCCATGCCCGCGTAGGCCACCGCACTCATCCAGGTTTCCGCGCCATCCAGCAGCCCCTGCCGCAGTCCGTCCAGGGTCTCTTCCCAGGCCACCGGAACCGGATTGAGACCAAGCTGTTCCATGGCGATACGACCGAGCTGAGTGCCTGTCACCCGGTTCTTGGTGCCTTGCAGCACTTCCAGGCTGTCGACCAGCGGACGGTCCGCCCAGCTCTGGCCCATCATCAGTCCGCGCAGGTCGCAGTGGGTGAACAGGAACTGCAGGTTGTGGCGCTGGCGCATCGGTTCGCGCAGCAGGGCCTCGCTGCGGTGGTCGTAGAAGAAATGGAACATCGAGGCGACGCTCGGGAACATGTAGGCGAAGTCCAGCACGTTCAGGTAGGGCGCGCCGCCAGCGGAATTCTGGGTCGATGCCGAGAAGATGTCGACGATGCCCTGTTGTGCCTTGCTGACACAGTCGAGCTGGTTGCAGACCTCGTTGGACCCCATGAATTCGACGCGAATGGCGCCGTCGGTGCGCTCCTCGAGGTCCCGGGCAAAGAACAGCTGACCGGATTTCTGAATATCCAGGTTGCGCTCATTGAAACCGGAGGCGCCGAAGCGTAGCTGGAACTTTGGCTCGCTGGCGTAGCGGCGCTGCTGCTCGGACTCCGCAGCGCGGGCAAGACTCGATGCGGTCAGGCCCGCGCCGAGGCCGCTGGCGGCCAATAGGGTAGACGTCATGCCGAAGCGACCGGAGATGTTGAGGAAGTCACGGCGAGACAGACGTGAGGGGAAAAGGCGTGAACTCATGTGTTGCTCCCAATGTTGTGGTTGGTGTCGGGATGCAGAAGGAGGCAGGCCATGGCGGCGCAATGCCTCCGGGCCGTTTTTCGGCCTTGACCACACCATAGATCGCCTTTTGGGTGTTGGCAATAAAATTGATTCTATTTGTCTCGATGTTGATATTTTTAGAAATGGGTCTACGATGTTTTGAGACAAAACGTCTCGTTTGAGTGAGAGCCATGACAACGACAACACCATCGTCAGACGTCTTCGACTACATCGTCGTGGGAGCCGGTTCAGCCGGCTGCGTACTGGCGAACCGTCTCAGCGAAGACCCGGAGGTTTCCGTACTGCTGCTGGAGGCAGGGGGATCGGACTGGAACCCTTGGATTCACGTGCCGGTAGGCTACTTCAAGACCATGCATAACCCGGCGACCGACTGGTGCTACCTGACGGACCCGGATGACGGCATCGATGGTCGGCGGCTGCAGTGGCCCAGGGGCAAGGTCCTGGGGGGATCGAGCTCGTTGAACGGTCTTCTCTATATAAGAGGGCAGCGTCAGGACTATGACGACTGGGCGGCCATGGGCAACCAGGGGTGGGATTACGCCTCGGTGCTGCCCTATTTCAAGAAGTCCGAGTGCCAGGAGCGCGGGGCCAATGCCTTTCATGGCACCGATGGGCCGCTCAAGGTGTCAGACCTGCGACTGCGTCGCGAGATCGCCGAGCGCTTTATCGAGGCCGCCAAGGCGGCGGGTATCCCCGAGAATCAAGACGTCAATGGCGAGACCCAGGAAGGAGTCGGCTACTTCCAGCAGACATCGTACAAGGGCTTTCGCTGCTCCACGGCCAAGGCATTCCTGCGCCCCGCGTTGAAGCGCTCCAACCTAACCCTGGTCAAACGGGCCCATTGCCAGCGCCTGCTGTTGGAAGGAAAGCGGGTGGTCGGCGTCGAGTACCGCCAGGGCAATGTGCTTCGTCGGGCCAGCGCCACTCTTGAGGTGCTGCTGTCGTCGGGTGCCATAGGCTCGCCGCAGATCCTGCAGTGCTCGGGTATCGGTGACCCACAGCACTTGGCCGATGTCGGCGTCGACTGCCTTCACGAGTTGCCTGGTGTGGGGGAGAACCTGCAGGACCATCTGCAGATACGCCTGGTGTTCAAGACGCGTTGCCGAACGCTCAATGATGAGGTGCGCCATCCACTCAAGAAGCTGGCGGTGGGCACCCAGTATGCGCTGACCCGCACCGGGCCGCTGACCCTGGCCGCCAGTCAGGTGTGCATTTTCACCCAGTCGCGGGAAGGGCTGGACCGCCCTGACATCCAGTTTCATATGCAGCCGCTGTCCGCCGACAAGCCGGCGGAGGGGGTGCATCCGTTCTCGGCCTTCACCTCATCGGTGTGTCAGCTCAGGCCGACGAGTCGCGGACGCATCCGTATCACCAGTCCGGACCCGGCGGTCTATCCCTCCATTCAGCCCAACTACCTCAGCACCGACGAGGACTGCCGAGTGGCAGTAGACGCCATCAAGGTCGCCCGGCGTATCGCCGAGCAGGCTCCCCTCGCCGATGTGATTACTGACGAGTACGTGCCCGGACGTGCCTATCAAAGCGATGAGCAGTTGCTGGACGCCGCTCGCCGCTATAGCCAGACCATCTACCACCCGGCGGGCACCTGCAAGATGGGCAACGACTCACTGGCGGTGGTGGATGATCGCTTGAAGGTGCATGGGCTCCAGGGGATCAGGGTCGTCGACGCTTCGATCATGCCCATCATCGTGTCGGGGAACACCAATGCACCGACCATCATGATCGCCGAACGCGCGGCGGACATGATCAAGGCCGACCGCCAGGCAAGGACACAGGTCGCCTGAGTACGGCGCGCCGCCAGGGCGCCTAGCTGGACTCATGCAAGGCCCGGCGCTGGTCCTAACTCCACCGCAGCGCCTGGGACAGCATGTGCTGCATGCAGTGCCGGCCGCAGCGGTCCCCGTATTGCTCACACCATAAGACGCTGCCACGACGTGGCGATATCAACGACAACAGAGGACACGTCATGTCCCAGCCAACGACCCACGCCCCTAGCGACGCCCCAGACAGTGGGTGGAGGCGGCATCTGGAGCCCGCCAGGGCGCGTATGCCCGGCGTACTGATCTGTATCACCATCGCCCTCGCGACGACCTTCATCGCTGATCACTATGGTGGTCCAACCCTGCTGTACGCGCTGCTGTTCGGCATGACGCTGCACTTTCTCAGCGAGCAGGGCCCCTGTCTCCTGGGCGTCGAGTTCGCGGCTCGCACCATCCTGCGCCTGGGCGTGGCCTTGCTGGGCGTGCGGATCACGCTGGAACAGGTGGCCGAGCTTGGCATCGGTCCGGTGGTAACGGTAGTGGCCGGGGTCATCCTGACCATCGTCGCGGGTGGGGTGCTGGCGCGGCTGCTTGGCCTGCGCAATGACCTGGGCCTACTGACCGGGGGATCGGTCGCCATCTGCGGTGCATCGGCAGCGCTGGCGCTGTCGGCGGCGATGCCTCGTAACGAGGTGGCCGAGCGCAATACCATCCTGACGGTGGTTGGCGTGACCACGCTATCCACGGCGGCCATGGTGCTGTATCCGCTGCTGGTGGGAGCGCTGGATCTGAGCGACACCCAGGCGGGTATTTTTCTGGGCGGCACGATACATGATGTGGCCCAGGTCGTCGGTGCTGGCTATATGATCTCGGACGAAACGGGCGATATCTCGACCTTCGTCAAGCTGCTGCGGGTCGCTATGCTGGTGCCGGCGGTGATGGTCTTCATGCTGCTGTTTCGGCGTGCCCGGATGGCCGAAGGCGGTGCGGATGGCGCCAAGGTCCCCATGTTCCCGAGCTTTCTGATTGCGTTTGTGGTGCTGGTACTGATCAATAGTCTCGGCGTGATACCCCCGGTGATGGTGGAGGGTATGACGGACCTGTCGCGCTGGTGCCTGGTGACGGCGATCGCCGCGCTGGGGATCAAGACGTCGTTCCAGAAGCTGGCCGTGGTGGGGTGGAAACCGGTCATTCTGATGATTGCCGAGACGCTGTTCCTGCTTGGCCTGGTGCTGGTGTGCCTGTACACCGGTATCGCCGAGTGGTGACCGTGGAGGCAGGCGTGGCAGACAACCTAGCCCCGGCAACGCCGGGGCTAGGTTGTATCAGCGCCGAGATGCGGCGATCAGGACGCCAGTGGCGGCATTGGCGTGACGGGAAACGTCGGCGGGCCGCTATTGCCCAGCCTGTATCGCCGTCAGCGCAATGGTGTAGACGATGTCTTCGACCAGGGCGCCCCGTGACAGATCGTTTACCGGCTTGTTGAGGCCCTGCAGCATGGGGCCGATGCTGACCACCCGGGCACTGCGCTGGACCGCCTTGTAGGTGGTGTTGCCGGTATTGAGGTCAGGGAAGACAAACACCGTAGCGCGCCCTGCCACCGGCGAATCCGGTGCCTTTTGCCGGGCCACGCTGGCGATCGCCGCAGCGTCATATTGCAGAGGACCATCGATGGGCAGGTGCGGGGCTTTCTGGCGGGCGATGCGGGTGGCTTCTCGGACCTTGTCAACGTCAGCACCGGTGCCTGACTCGCCGGTGGAATAGCTGATCATGGCGACCCTGGGCTCGATGCCGAAGGCCTCGGCGCTGGCCGCACTCTGCAAGGCAATCTCGGCCAGCGCGTCGGCGTCCGGGTCAGGATTGACCGCGCAGTCGCCGTAGACCACCACCTGATCGGGCAGCAGCATAAAGAAAACCGACGACACTTGAGCATATCCGGGGGCGGTCTTGATCAGCTGAAAGGCCGGTCGAACGGTGTTGGCGGTGGTGTGTATCGCCCCTGATACCAACCCGTCGACCTCTCCTTCCGCCAACATCATGGTGCCCAGAACCACGCTGTCGTGAAGCTGGGCCTCGGCGGTCAAGGGGGTCAGCTTGCCCTTGCGCCGTTCCACCATGGGGGCGATGAAGCGGCAACGTTCGCTGTCGGGGTCGAGAATCTGCAGATCATCGGGCAATTCAAGGCCGCGGGCCTTTGCCACTTCCACAATGGCCTGGCGCTTACCCAGCAAGACGCAGTTGGCGATGCCGCGGCGTTGGCACAAGATGGCTGCTTCCAGGGTGCGTGGCTCCTCCCCCTCGGGCAACACGATGCGCTGGCGTTTTTGCTGGGCCATGCTGACCAATTGATGGCGAAAGGCCGCGGGAGACAGTCGGCGCTGGGTCTCGTCGTCCATCAATGTCAGCAGCCATTCTCGATCGAGGTGATCCGCCACAAAGGCGCTGATGGCCTCCGCCCGCTCCTGGTCATCCACCGGAATCCCACCAGGGATGTCGGTCAGTTTGGCCACCGTGGTGAAGCTGTCGGTATCGACGGACAGGACAGGCAGGCCGGAGGATAGCGCTGGCTGGCAGACGTCGATCAGCTGCTTGCTGGGGGTTTCGCCGTGGGTGAGCAGGAGGCCCGCCAGGGGCACCCCGTTCATGGTGGCGAGGGCAGCAGCCAGCAGGGTGTCGTCGCGATCACCAGGCGACACGATGAGCTCGCCCGGGCGCAATGCATACAGCAGATGCTCGGCGCTGCGGGCACCCAGGGTGGTATGGGCGACGCGACGTCTATCAGCATCACCGTGATGCAGGATCCTGGCGCCGAGGGCGCGGGCCACATCCAGGGTCCGCGGCGCGGTCAGCGCGGCGCGATAGGGTACCGCGGCCACTACCGGCAGGCTCTGCTCGGATGCCGTTGCCAGTTGGTCCTGCCAGTGCTGGCGGTGGACGCTGGCTTCACGATCACTGACGGAGGCCAGGGTCTGATCGCTGGCCGAGTCATCGCCGTCACCGGGCAGGCGCATCAGAATGGTGCCGAGGGTGCGCCTGGAACCTACCGCGTCGATGCTCTGGCGATGGAAGGCCAGGCTCTTGGCCAGCTCCTTAAGGTCGCTCGTCTGGCCATCGGCGACCAGAATCACCTGGGCGTCCAGGGCGCTGGCAAGACGTACATTGAGATCCAGGGCGTAGGCGTTCTTGCGCAGGGGGCGAATGCCTTCCACGACGATAAAGGCCGGCCGCTTGCCGGTCGCCGGTTTGGCGACCCGTGAGTGGCGTTCGACGGCAAGCTCAAGCAGACCGTCGCTGTCATTTCTGCCCAGGTAGTGCTCCACGTCTTCCCGGGGCACTGGACGAGGCGAGCCGATGCCCAGGGTGCTGGCGACCAGCGAGCGAGCCCTTTCGGCGCTGTTGCTATCGTCATCGATGCCCTCTGCCTGGCTGAATGGCTGCAGGAAGCCTGCCTCCAGGCCCAGGGTATCCAGCGCGCGCAGCATTCCCAGCGCCGCAGAGGTCAGGGCGACCCCCTCATCCACCGGGATCAACAGCAGGGTACGGGGTTGCAGGCTCATACGGCTTCCTCGGACCTGTCGGCCAGTGCCAGACGGGTGATCAGTGCTCGGGTCTGGCTGGCGATATAGCCTTCTTCATCGGTGGGAATGACGCGGATTTCCGGCGAACCGGACTCGCTGGCGTCATGGATGGCACCTTCGCTGCCGCGCGCAAGAGCGCTGTTGGCTGCGCTATCAAGATGCACGCCCAGCGCCTTTAGGTGGCCCAGCGTGCGGGCCCGAATCAGCGACGAGTTTTCTCCTATGCCGCCAGTGAAGGCGATGCCATCAACCCGAGGAAGCGCGCAGGCGAGACCGGCCAGGGACTTGGCCAGGCGATAGCAGAACACTTCGATGGCCAGGGTCGCGCCAGGGTGTCCTGCGCCTGCGGCCTGCTCCAGCTCGCGCATGTCATTGGTCAGCCCAGATACGCCGAGAAGGCCGCTCTTCTGGTTGAGCAGCAGGTCAATCGATTCCAGTGACATCCCCAGCTGGCGGGCCAGATGGAGGTGCAGGCCCGGGTCGACGTCGCCACTGCGTGTGCCCATCACCAGCCCCTCCAGGGGCGTCATGCCCATGCTGGTATCCTGGCTTTCGCCTTCCCAGACTGCGGTTGCGGAGCAGCCATTGCCGAGATGGGCGATCAGCCAACCTCCGTGTCCCCGCTCGCTGACCTCGGCCAGGCGCTCGCTGACGTAGGCGTGACTGGAGCCGTGGAAGCCGTAGCGCCGGATGCCATGGCGCTGATACAGGTCTTCGGGAATCGCATAGCGGTAGGCGTGGGCCGGCAGGGTCTGGTGGAAGGCGGTATCGAATACCGCCACCTGGGGCAGGTGCTCGAACAGTCGTCGGGTGGCGGTGATGCCATCCAGGTTGGCCGGGTTATGCAAGGGTGCCAGGCTGACGGTCTGGCGAATGGTGCGGACTACCGTGTCGTCCAGCAGCGTGGCGCAGGTGAAGCGCTCGCCGCCGTGGACCACCCGGTGCCCGATGCCGACGGGACGTTGATCACCCAGGTGGTCGAGGATGGTCTTGAGCGCCAGGGCGTGGGTGGCTCGAGGTAGCGAAATGTCACGCCGGTTGCCGTGCTCTTCTTCCAGCTTCAGGCAGGCATCGTGGCTGCCCAGGCGCTCAGCAATGCCTGATATCCGAGGTGCGCCAGGGGTCTGATCGACCAGCGCAAACTTGATCGAGGAGGAGCCGCAGTTGATCACCAGTATCGGGGCTTTCATGCCATCTCCAGAGAAAGACGCCTTGTTAGGGCGTGTAAACGGGGGGATGGCGGCGAATCTAGCACCGAGCCTGGCGTCAAATAATTGTCCTGGGGAGGTAGGGAGAGTCAGTTGCTGGGGGAACAGCACAGCTTGTGACGACCATCAAGCGATAGGGCAAAGAGGTTAGACTTTGGTAGTAATTTGTGCGGTGCAGCGTGAAGGCTGCCGGCGGCCCTGAACCACCGCCGCAGCAGTGGCTTTACGGCAGCCACCTCCCCGCCCGCGGGGCCGTGGGCGGGAAGGTGGCCGTGATGGGCTTGCGTCAGACTTCCTTGTACAGGGCACCGCCTTGCTGGCGGAAGGCTTGTGCCTGCGCCTCCATGCCCGCCATGACCGCCTCGCTGTCGCCGTCCAGGCCGTTGTCGCGGGCATAGTCGCGGACTTCCTGGCTGATCTTCATGGAGCAGAACTTGGGTCCGCACATGGAGCAGAAGTGGGCCACTTTGGCCGCGTCCTTGGGCAGCGTCTCGTCGTGGTAGGCGCGGGCCGTGTCCGGGTCCAGGCCCAGGTTGAACTGGTCCTCCCAGCGGAACTCGAAGCGTGCCTTGGACAGCGCATTGTCCCGGCGCTGAGCGCCGGGGTGCCCCTTGGCCAGATCCGCCGCGTGGGCGGCGATCTTGTACGTGATGATCCCGGTCTTGACGTCGTCCTTGTCGGGCAGGCCCAGGTGCTCCTTGGGGGTGACGTAGCAGAGCATGGCGCAGCCGTACCAGCCGATCATCGCCGCGCCGATGCCTGAGGTGATGTGGTCATAGCCGGGAGCGATATCGGTGACCAGCGGGCCCAGGGTATAGAAGGGCGCCTCGTCGCAGTACTCGAGCTGCTTGTCCATGTTCTCCTTGATCAGGTGCATGGGCACGTGGCCGGGCCCTTCTATCATCACCTGCACGTCGTGCTTCCAGGCAATGTGGGTCAGCTCGCCCAGGGTCTTGAGTTCGGCCATCTGAGCTTCGTCATTGGCATCTGCCACGGATCCCGGGCGCAGCCCATCGCCCAGCGAGAAGGCCACGTCATACTGCTTGCAGATCTCGCAGATCTCCTCGAAGTGGGTGTAGAGGAAGCTTTCCTGGTGGTGATAGAGGCACCACTTGGCCATGATCGAGCCTCCCCGCGAGACGATGCCGGTGACTCGGCCAGCGGTCAGCGGCACATAGCGAAGAAGCACACCGGCGTGGATGGTGAAATAGTCCACCCCCTGTTCCGCCTGCTCGATCAAGGTGTCGCGAAAGATCTCCCAGGTCAGGTCCTCGGCCACGCCCTTGACCTTTTCCAGCGCCTGATAGAGTGGCACGGTACCGATCGGCACCGGTGAGTTGCGGATGATCCACTCACGGGTTTCATGGATGTTCTGTCCAGTGGACAGGTCCATGATCGTATCCGCCCCCCAGCGAATCCCCCAGGTCATCTTGTCCACTTCCTCTTCGATGGAGGACGTCACCGCAGAGTTGCCTAGGTTGCCGTTGATCTTCACCAGAAAGTTACGCCCGATGATCATCGGCTCGGCTTCGGGATGATTGATGTTGGCCGGGATGATGGCGCGTCCGGCGGCCACTTCCTGGCGCACGAACTCGGGGGTGATCTCATCCGGCAAACGGGCTCCGAACGACTGGCCGGGGTGCTGGTGGCCAAGTATCGCTTCGACCTCGTCACTGCCACGATAAGGGTCCTGAAGGGCCTGTCGACGTTGATTCTCGCGAAGTGCAATGAACTCCATTTCCGGTGTGATGATGCCGCGCCGCGCGTAATGCAATTGGGTGACGTTGCCCGGGCGGCCATCGGCGGTCCTGGTGGCGCGGCGTGGTGTGCGCGTCAGCTCGAAGCGCAGGGGGGCCAGCAGCGGGTCATTGGCACGCCGGCGGCCGTACTCGGAGGTGGGACCGTCGAGCCACTCGGTATCGTTGCGCTCCTCAATCCAGGGCCTACGCAACTCGGCTAGTCCCTTGCGCAGGTCGACCTGTACCGCCGGGTCGGTATAGGGGCCTGAGGTGTCGTACACCAGTAGCGGTGGATTGGCTTCGTCGGCGCCTGAGGTGCGCGTCGGCGACAGGGTGATTTCGCGAAATGGCACCCGCAGGTCGGGCCGGGAGCCCTCTACATAGACCTTGCGAGAGCCTGGCAGGGGAGTGACGGCGGCCTGGTCGACCCTGGCCGTCTCGGCCAGGAAGTGGGCGTCATGGCGGGATCTCGGATGAGACGAGGGGTGGTCGAGTGACATAGGTGGTTTCCTCTCACGGCGGTGCAGGGCAAGTGGCGTCGCCCTGATGGTGGTAATGGCACGTCGCGAGGGAGAAGGGGGGGGCGTCGAGGCCGTGGCCGTGAGCGCTTGATCCCTACGCTGGTCCTCGCCTCGATGCCGTAACATCGGGGGTATCCCCAGATCAGGTTCAACGGGTCTCATGCGCTGCATGATCTCAGCCGCTGGCTGCGGCACCCCGTCAAGCGTTGCTATTGTCAGCTTGTCTGTGTTGTCGAGCGCGATCACCCAGGTCGATCGCCCAGTTCGATCGCCTAAAGGCGTCGCCAAGGTCAGTCGCTCAGGTCCAGTCCCATCTGCCAGAAGTCAGTCTCGAGACGGGTCGCGTCGCTAAAGATGCGCGCCAGCCGGTCGAAACGAGCGCTCGATACCTGGCTGAGCTGGTCGTCGAGCCAGTGCCTTTCGCGCACGGCCGAGGCCTGAAAGTCAGGGCTTGCGTACATGGTGATCCAGGCATCGTAGGGATTGTCGCCACCACGCAGCGTCTCGGGATGATCCGCCAGCCAGCGGCCGATGTCGGCGTAGCCGACCATGCAGGGCGCCAGGGCGACGTGCAGGTCCAGCAGATCACCACGACTGCCGGTGTCGAGGACGTAGCGGGTATAGGCCAGGGTGGCACGTGCCTCCGGTAGACGGCTGAGCTCGCTGTCGTCAATGCCCCATTCTCGGCAGTAGGCAAGATGCAGGCCCAGTTCGACCTCGAGGATCGTCTGCATCCCCTTGAAGGCCCCCTGCAAGCTCTCCAGGTCCTGGCTCTTGTAGGCAGCAAGGGCGTAGGCGCGTGAAAACTGCAGGAGAAACAGGTAGTCCTGCTTCAGATAGTGGCGAAAGCTGGCGTCATTCAGGTCGCCGCGCCCAAGTGCACGAACGAAGTCGTGCTCGGTATAGCGCCGCCAGTCGTCGCGGCAGGCAGCGATCAGATCGTTGAAGCAATAGCCCATGATAGCTCCGGCATAGTGGATCCGGTGGGCGGGGCAGAGAAGGACGGCGGGGAGGAAGGGCAGGCCCCCGCAGGGAAGGCGTGCCACCGCCTGATTCCCTACGCCGGTTCAAGGTGTGAGTCCACACCGCACCCGGATCAGGTTCCACGGGATCGGTGCTGTCGGGCCGCTACACCACGCTGGCCCTGCACCATCTCAGCCGGATTGACCGGCACCCCGTCAAGCGAGTCGACCGCAGTCTAGCACGCCCTTGCGGCTTTGCCAGACACCACTTTCGGATAGCATCGGAAGGGGGCGTCAAGGGAGGTTGTCGAGAGAGACTACCTAATGATGACGCCGCGGCCATGAGGGTCACGGCCGCGGCGTCCTGCACCGACGCTGATGATGGCTTATGATGGATCAGCGACGATCTGGCGTGGGGGTGTCGATCGGGTGGCCAGGGTCGCTGTGCACCTCAGCCGATTGATGGGGGCGTCGGAAGGACTGCACAGGCATGTCTCGGGGACGCTCGCTGGGGGGAGCGGCCGGCGCGCCCGATGAGGGTAGCTGACTCTCGATGTGTAGATCGGCGACGACCCTGGGGGGGCGTGTCTCACTGGGTACCAGCAGAAGCCCGGCGCGGGCCAGGCGGCGGCCGATGGTCAGGCTGGAGCTCCAGCGCACCAGCGGAGCCGCCAGCACCAGGCCGAGCCAGACGGGCGTCAGCCAGAGAAAGAAGCTCGGAGTGTAGGCCCAGGTGACGAGAGCCCACACCGCACCAATCAGCGACCACAGCCAGGTATGGCGGAAGGCTTCCCGCCAGGGCAGTGCCCGCCCCTCTCGGGATTGCGGGTCCCAGGCAACGGTACGACCGGTCAGCACCTGGATCACGAAACGGCTGTGGAAGACCATCATCAGCGGTGCGATCAGCATGGCGAACAGGGTCTCCACCAGCATGCTCAAGACCAGTTTTGGGCGTCCCCCGTAGCCCTCTGGATCCCGCATGAGACCGAGTATCAGTCCCAGCACCTTGGGCATCAGCAGCATGCCCAAGGTGCCGATCAACAAGGGAATGATCAGGTTGGGCGGAGCGATGGGCCAGTCAGGGAACAACTGCGAGCTGGCGGTGAAGAAGTTCGTGGGAACGAGCGCCCTGATCAGCGCATCGATGGTACTGATGACCAGGATCGCCAGCCACACCAGCGACGACAGGTAGGCCAGCGCGCCGAAGAAGAAGTGCAGACGGCTCAGCACATGCAGGCCATGGCCATTCAGCAGGCGCAGATGCTGCAGGTTGCCCTGTACCCAACGTCGATCACGCTTGGCATAGTCGAGAATGTGGCTGGGCATTTCCTCATAGCTGCCGCCCAGGTCGGTGCGCATGCGCACCTGCCAGCCGGCCCGGCGCAACAGCGCTGCCTCGACAAAGTCATGACTGAGGATATCGCCACCCAGGGGCGGCTTGCCAGGGAGCTCGGGAAGGCCACAGGCGTCGGTGAACGCGTCCACCCGAATGATGGCATTGTGGCCAAAATAGTTGGCTGCGGTGGCGTGCCAGAAGCTCAGCCCTGCCGCCAGCATGGGCGAGTAGAGCGCGGCAGCGAATTGATTGCAGCGCCCGAACAGACTTTGCTGGCGCACGGGAATGGGCACCGTCTGAAGGAGCCCCAGCCGAGGATTGGCCATCATCTCGTCGATGAGCTCGACCACCGTGGTCCCGCTCATCAGACTGTCGGCGTCGACCACCAGCATATAGTCGTAGTGGCTGCCCCAGCGGGTGCAGAAGTCGCCCAAGTTGCCTGCCTTGCGCCCTGCGTTGCTGTCCCGGTGGCGATAGTGCAGCCGGCAGTGGCCCTCGAGTCGCTGCTGCAGCGCTGCCATGGCGGCCTTTTCTTCCGCCACGACGGCGTCGTCGGTGCTATCGCTGAGCACGAAGGCCTCGACGTCGATGCCCTCCGGCAGCTCGCCAAGGTCCATGCAGGTTGTCTCGAGCCCAGCCGCGACCCGGGCCACGTCCTCGTTGTGGATCGGCATGACCAAGGCGGTGCGAGAGCGAGAGCCGGCGGGCCTCATCGGTCCGGCGCCACGCCGCTTGAGGCTCAAGGGGTCACGCCCAGTGAGGTGAAGCACAAACCCGATCACGGCGCTCCAGAAGGCCATGGTGATCCAGCCGAAGGTGATCGCAAACAGCCCCAGGATGGCCATTTCCAGGGGAGTGATGCCCTCGACATACAGGATCTTGAACATGGTCCAGACACCCAGCGCGGTGGTGGCGGCAATGGCCATGCCTACCAGCGTTCTGCGCCACCGGGGCCAGGGGACTTCCGGGGTATGCTCGTTCATCGGGGACTCCAGATGCTGTTCCAGGTTTCGCTCAGGCGCTGGTCGCGCAGCATCAAGGTCAGGCGCAGGTCTGCCGGCGTATCGCCATCAGGCAGCAGCTTGAAGCTGGCCCGCCAGGTGTCTCCATCGGGCAGTGCTGTCACCTTGGCTTCCGTCGTTTCGCCACTGGACGTGGTCAGGTGCACGCTGACCGGCTGGCTCGCATCGAGACCCTCGAGCTCGCCGCCGCGAAAGTCGATGATGAACTGCCTGAGCTGTTCGTCGGGGGGATTGCTCTGACCGGGAATGCCACCCCAGCCCTGGCGTGACCTGACGACCCGCGCCAGGGGTTCTTCCATGGGGGTATCAGCGAAGGTCCAGGTCTGATACCGATAGGTGCGTGACTCTCCCGCCTTGAGGGGCGAGGAGGGAACCCAGTAGGCCGTGATATTGTCGTGGGCCTCGCTGTCGGTCGGAATTTCGATCAATTCCACGTGGCCTTCTCCCCAGTCGCCAGCGGGCTGTACCCACTGACTTGGGCGGCGTTCGTAGCGGGCTTCCATGTCCAGATAGGCATCGAAGTGGCGCGGACGCTGGACCAGGCCGAAGCCCTTCGGAGAGGTATCCTGCAAGCCAGAGATCTGCAGGTCTGCGGGATTATCGAGCACGCGCCAGGTCCACTCGCCAGAACTGGTGGCCATCAGCAGCCCGCTGGAGTCATGCACGCGGATGCGATAGTCATCTTCTTCCTGCCGATCCATTTCGCCATGCAGGAACATGCTGGTCAGCGGCGCGACCCCGAGCTTTTCGACATCGCTGCGGGCGAACAGTCGCGCTTCGGTGTCGACGACAGTGTTCTTGCCAGGCGCAATCTCGAAGCGGTAGGCCCCGGCCAGCGACGGGCTGTCCAGCAGCGCCAGAACCGTCATACGGTTGGCGTCAGCCTCAGGCTGGACCAGCCAGAACTCGCGGAAGGAGGGGAACTCTTCGCCCTGGGGCATGGCCGTATCGATCGCCAAGCCTCTTGCGGAGAGCCCGTAGCCCTGGTTTCTGCCCACCAGGCGGAAGTAGGAAGCGCCGAGGAAGACGGCAAACTCGTCGTCGACATCCGCTCGGTTGAGCGGGTAATGCAGACGGAAGCCGGCATAGCCCTGGTCGCCGAGATCCAGTTCGGCCAGCTCAGCAGCATCGTCGTCGTAGCGAAAGCGCTGCTGCTCGAAGGGCAGGGTGCGCACCTCACCATCTTCGAGAAGATGGATATCGACCGGCTGGTCGTAGAGAAAGCCGGGATGGAACAGCTCCACCTGAAAGTTGCCGTGATCGCGCCAAAGCGCCTGTTCATCGCGGTAGCGAATCTGCCGGTAGCGGTCGTAGCCCATCTCGGCCACGGCGTCAGGCAGTGTACTCTCTGGTGCTTCGTAGGGCGCTTCGGCCAGGGTTCTCGCCTGATCGGTCACCTGTTCGAAAAGGCTGTCGGCATCCACCGCCAGCGCGGGTGCGCTGACCAGCATGCCGGCCAGTGCCCATGATGCAGCGGCCTTCCAGTGGAGGCCGCCGCGTCCACTGACGCGGGCTGACTCGGCCGGGTAGGCAGTGGGCGGTGTCGACCGTCCGCAGATGACTGGGGTGTTCACGTTCGCTCTCCTTGCGGCCTGATGGCACCGAACTGCCAGTGCTCTGTCAGGCGGAACCAGTGGGACGTTGGGCAGTGGGCGTCGGGACCTGTCACGGCTATCGCGGAGCCATCACGGTCTGCCGCGGATCGCCGTGATACGCGACCATCGCCGCGACTGCCGTTGCGGCGATGGTCGAGAGGCGGTCAGCCAGCAGGTCGCGTGTATCACTTTGCCCATATTTGTGCTGAAACGGCTATCCATGCTCTTCACACTCTAGCCTATTGTCTGATGGTAAAGATGCAATAGATGGGTTCTACCTGCCTTTGAGAGGAGGGGGAAAGTGAGGTTCCGTGTCGCCTTATGGCGACAAAATTGCGAAGAAATGTATCCCTGCGGATACATGTCGCAGGGGCAAGGGCAGGGGAGAAGGGGTAGGGGGAAGGAGAAGGGACTGATCTGGCGGGTGACGGCTCGGCTGCGGCAGATGGCTACCACAGCCAGCTGTCTACCCGAGGCGGCGGCAGCCGCCGGTGTAGCGCGCGCCAGCCGATGATGCAGCGAATCACGAACCAGGCACTGACCAGCAGTGGTGGCAAGGCCAGGCCGATGACCAGCACCGTCAGCACCGCCGCGGCGGCCCCATACACCAGGCCGATCCAGAAGGTTCGAATCAGGTAGTGATAGTGGGCCCGAAGCCACGGCGGGGCATCCTTGCGATAGACGTAGGCCACGATCAGCGCGATCAGCAGGGTCAGGAACCCGGTGACCAGGCCCGCCAGGTACATCACGTACAAGGCGTGCCCTACATGGGTGTCGCGTGAGATCGAGTCCTGAGGACGGGTCACTTCATATTCCTCGAACTGTACAGCCGGTGGCGGCGGAAGTCGGGATCGCCGCGCTGCTCTTCCAGGGTCTTGGTGAAACGCTTGTACTCCCATTGGTACTGGGCGGGTTCGAGCGCGATGACCTCTTCGATGCTGGCATTGACACCGGTACAGGAGGTCGTCTCGTCGGCATCGTAGACTCGCTCGTCGGCGGCCAGGAAGTGCAGGGCAAACCCTCGCCCGGGTAGGCGCAGGGCGACGCCTGTCACCACCCGTGCTTCGGTGCGTCCCACCAGCTTGGGCAGCAGGGTGGCGGTATAGGCCGGGCGTCCGAAGAAGGGAGCAAAGACACCGCTGCCCCAGCTGGGCTCCTGGTCCGGCAGGATGCCGACGGCCTCGCAGCGCTTCAGCGCCTTGAGCAGGGCGGCGACCCCTCTTGGATTGGTCGGCACAAGGCTGGCGCCGCAGCGCTCACGTCCCGCACGGATGATGGGATCCAAGGGGGCCAGCTTGGGCGGCTCGTACATGGCGGTGAAGGGAAAGTGGCTGGACAGCCAGAAGTTGAGCACTTCCCAGTTGCCAAAGTGAGGTGCCAGGATGATGACCCCCTTGCCTTCGGCGCGGGCGTCATCCAGCAAGGCTCTGCCATGCACCTCGACGATGCTGTCAGCCACGCGCTGCGGGTCGCCTTGCCAGGAGAAACCGAGCTCGAGCATGGTGGCGGTCGAGTGCGTGAGGCTGTCGCGAGCCAGCGATTCCCGCTGCTGCGGGCTGGCGTCGGGGTAGACGACCTCCAGATTCAGCCGAGTGACCGCGCGTTCGCGCTTGAGCAAGGGGTACGCCAGGCTGACGAGAACGCGGCTCAGCCGCCACAGTGAGGCGGGCGAGCAGTGCGACAGGAGGGTCCACAGGCGAGCGACGGCAAAGGCCTGCAGACGTTGTTGCCAGGGGAGTTGCATGATCAGATCAGCCAGCTTTCCAGATTGTCCGGGGCACGCTTTTCCTGCAGGGCCTTGAAACCCTTCACACAGCGGACGATCAACCATACGGCCAGCGCCAGCAGCAGCGGTAGCCCGATCAGGACGAAGGTCAGCAGGGAGGCGACGACCGCATAGACCAGTCCGATCCAGAAGGTGCGGATCTGGTAGCGATAATGCTGGTCCAGCCAGGCGGGACCCTTGCCCTTGTAGACATAGGCGATGACCACGCCGATCACGGCGGTAAAGCCGGTGACCAGATTGGCCAGCAGCAAGGCGTAGCCGACCATGGCGATGGTGGTGTCGGCTCCGGAGCCCTCCGGCTCGGGGGGCGTGACGTGGGGAGGCTGGGGCTCGAGGTCGCGCTGGCTCATCCGTGTTCCTTTCTGTGCATGTAAAACGGCTTCGCTATGATACCCAGCCTGTGCCGCAATGCCATGATGAACGGGGGAGATTCGTCGCTGGATCTCACTCGTTCCTCGGCCTCATCCCGCTCTAGACCTCACCGTGCTCCTGGGGTTCTCGCAGTGGGCGGCAGATCTCCAGCAGGTTGCCGTCGGGGTCTCTCAGGTAGAGCGACTCGATCTTGCCGGTGGCGCCCTGACGAGTCACCGGACCGAGCTCGATGTCGACCGACAGTGCCTCCAGGTGTTGCTGGACGTCAGCAAGGGGTAGCTGGCTCTTGAAACAGATATCGAGGCTGCCGGGCGTCGGTGTGGCGGCGCGCGGATGGACGTCGGTCGCGGTCCAGTGCAGACGCAAGGCCAGCTCGCCCAGCATCAGGTCGACACGTTCACGGTCTCGGTAGCGGACATCGAGTCCAAGCACGCGCGTGTAGAAGTCAACGGCGCGGGAAATATCGGTCACGGTGATGACCAGGTGATCAAGACCTGACAGCATGCCTTTCTCCACAAGTGAATCAAGCCTCAGAGAATACGACGATGCCGAGCTGTCCGCTATGCACAAACCCGACGACCCAGCATTTTCATTGGGACGGACAGCGCGACTACTTCCGCTGTCCGCGCTGTGACCTGATTGCCGTGCCGCCGGCTCAGCGTCTGGCGCCAGCCGCGGAGAAAGCGATCTACGACCAGCACGACAACCGGCCCGACGATCCCGGCTATCGGCGTTTCCTGGGACGGCTGTTCGAGCCCTTGAGCGAACGCTTGCCTGACGGGGCAAGTGGGCTGGATTTTGGCGCTGGCCCTGGCCCCACGCTGTCACTGATGTTCGAAGAGGCCGGCTTTTCGATGCGGATTCACGATCCCTACTACCACCCCTTCCCGCAGTGGGCAGAGGCGGAGTACGACTTCATCACGGCCACCGAGGTGGCTGAACATCTGTACGCCCCCGGTGAGGTACTGGCCAGTCTGGTGCAACGCCTGCGTCCCGGTGGCTGGCTGGGGTTGATGACCAAGCGCACACCGGATGACTTTTCCGGCTGGCACTATATCCGCGACCCTACCCATGTGGTGTTCTTCAGTGACGCGAGCTTTCGCTGGTTGGCCAAGCGACTGGGCGTCACGCTGGAACTGGTGGGCTCGGATGTCGCGTTGCTGCAGCGGCCAGCGCGCTGACATGGCTGTAATTTGTGCTTTGTCAACAAGGCGTTGCAGGAGCTCTGCAAAAGCGGCTCGAAAGCCGTTGACAGACGGACAAACGGGGGTATATTCGCCGCCCAAGAGTCGTCAATAACGCACCGCGACGGACGGACTCGATATGCCATCACTCACCCGCCGTCGTCGTCCGCGTCGTCCGCATCGCTGGAGCCCAGACCTGTCATGTCTCCTCAGCTTCTGGCCATGGCTCTGCCCCCTGTTCTGGGGCTGTTCATCCTTGGTATCGGCAATGGTTTTCTGTCGTCGCTGATTACCCTGCGGCTCGATGCTGCCGGGGAATCCCCGGTCGTGGTCGGCTGGGTGTCTGCCGCCTATTACATTGGCCTTGGGCTGGGGGCGCTGTTCAACGATCGCCTGCTGCTGGCCATTGGCCATATCCGCGCCTACGGCAGCTTTGCCTCGTTGGTTGCCGTGACCGTGCTGCTGCAAGGCTTGATGCTGGACCCGGTGGCTTGGTTCGGCTTACGTCTGATCGGTGGCTGGGCCACGGTGGGTGTCTTCCTGGTCATTGAAAGCTGGTTGCTGGCGTCCGGTGACTCCCAGGTTCGCGGTCGCCTGCTGGCGCTCTACATGATCGCGCTTTACGGCTCTGGCGTGCTCGGGCAGCTATTGCTTGGCGTGACCCAGAACCTGGGGGACACCGCACCGTTCATGGTGGTGGGGGCGCTGGCCTCGCTGTCGGTGCTGCCGATGGCGATGATTCCCCGCGTGACCCCGCTTCTGGACAAGATCGAACCCCTATCGCCGTTCCGGCTGATGGTGTTGACGCCGACAGGGGTCGTGGGGGCGTTTGGCTCTGGCATGCTGGCCGCTGCCGTCTATTCGCTGCTGCCGCTATACCTTCAGCGCAACGGTTTTGGCGTGGCGGATGTTGGCCAGCTGATGGCGGCCACGGTGCTGGGCGCGATGTTGCTTCAGTACCCGGTCGGACGCTGGTCTGATCGTCATGACCGGCAGACTGTGCTGATCCTTATCGGGATCTTCTGTCTGGCGATCTCGCTGACGGTGCTGTTGGTGCCGTTGCCTTCCTGGGGGCTTGCGGCGCTGCTGTTCCTGCTCGGGGGTGGGGTGTTCTCGCTGTATCCGGTGTCCGTCGGTCACTCCGCTGACCGCGCCCCGGCCGGTGCCCTGGTGCCGATGAGCCAGGGACTGCTGCTGATCAGCGCGCTGGGCTCGTCGGTGAGTCCGCCTCTGATCAGTCCGGTCATGGCCGCGCTTGGCGACACGGCGCTGTTCATGTCCTTTGGTGCCTTGGGAGCTGCCCTGGTGCTGTTCTTCGCCTGGCGTCGTCTGGTGCGTCCTGCTCCGGTGCCTGTGGTGCCGTTCTCTGCGGCCACCCCGCTGTCCTCGGTGGGCGCGGAGCTGGTGGTCACCGACGAGTGGGTGCAAGGCGCCAAGGAGCACGAGCACATGGAAGACTTGTCAGATGTGGTGCCTGACGTGGATGTGGCCGAGCCTATCGTCGGGCCCCCGGTCGAAGAGGGACAGTACGTGGCCTACTTTGACGACGCCGGCTTCCACGATGGGGTGCTGCATCATCACGAGGCCACCGAGGCTGTCGATGAGCACGAGTCCGAAGCGGTCAAGGACACGGCGGGGCCGGAAGCAACGTCCAGCGATCCGTCCACTGGCCATCCAACGGCGTCAGATTCTGCCTGCGGTAAGGCTAGTGGCACCTGACGCTCGGCGCCTGCGCCTGCGTGGGTGTCATCCGCCCCCTTCGTTTCCCACTCAGCTATGTGAAAGACCGCGGGGGTGAAAGACGGCGGGGGTGAAACGCGCCGGGGGGAGAGACGGCGCGGGGGTGGTCATTGCTCGAACAGCAGCTTGAACAGGGCGCGCCGCACTGCCGGCGTGGCCTGCTGGCGCGCATAGGCGAGCAGCAGGTCGTGGTGGTTGGGGTGGCGGGCGTTGCGCACCAAAATCTTGCGAGCTTGCTGAACTGGGGTGGTAGTCATGAGCGTTCCTCCGGGGACAAGGCCCATCGTGGGCCCTGGCATGGGAGGTAGTCGTCGCGAGGGACCTATCCTTGACGTTGCGCCCTGTGCCGCAACGCTAACAGGGGGGCACGGCCCGCCACAGCGCCCCTGCGGCGGGTGATGGGTGATCAGTCGCTGTTCCCGTCGGCTGTCCTGTCCAGCTGTGCACGCCAATCCATGATGCGTTTGAAGCGCTCTTCCTGGCCGTAGTCAGACGGCTGATAGAACGCCTGAACGGGTAGCTCCTCCGGCCAGCAGTCGTGCTGGCTGCCCGCTGGGTATCCGTTGGGTTCATTGTGGGCATAGCGGTAGCCGTCGCCATGACCGAGGGATGCCATCAGTTTGGTCGGTGCGTTACGCAGGTAGGTGGGCACCTCCAGGCGTGGTTGTGACGCGACGAATGCCTGCGCCTTTTTCCAGGCCTGGTCGATGGCGTTGCTCTTGGGCGCCACCGCCAGGTGGATCGCGGCATGGGCGATAGCGCGCTGTCCCTCGTAGTCCCCTAGGCGCAGATAGGCGTCCCACGCCGACATCACCAGGGGCAGGCAGCGCGGATCGGCATTGCCGACGTCCTCCGAGGCAATCGCGGCCAGTCGGCGCACCACATCAAGAGGGTCACCACCGCCCTGAATGAACCTCGCCATGTACAGCAGGGCAGCATCTGGACGGGAAGATCGCACGGACTTGTGGATGGCCGACAACAGGTCATAGTAGGCATCTCCCTGCTTGTCGAAGGCGCTCGCCGTGTGGCCGATAACGTCGTCGAGCACCCCGGCCTCAAGCCGTTCTCCCTGGCCCTGGGGCGCGCTGAAGGGAACGGTGAAATCGCAGGCGGTCTCGAGCAGGCCCAGGGCGCGGCGTGCGTCGCCCGCGGCGGCCCTGGCCAGGGTGGCCAGTACCTCATCGTCGACCTGGATATTGCGCTGGCCAAGGCCTCGCTGTGTATCGCTCAGTGCTCGGCGCATCACCTGGATCAGGGCGTCGTCATCCAGGGCCTTGAGCACATGGACCCGCGCCCTGGACAGCAGCGCCGAATTGACCTCGAAGGACGGATTCTCCGTGGTGGCGCCAATCAGCGTCAGCAGGCCTGATTCCACGTGGGGCAGCAAGGCATCCTGCTGGCTCTTGTTGAGGCGGTGAATCTCATCCAGAAACAGCACCGTGGTCTGGCCTTGTCCCTGGGCCGCCCGGGCCCGCTCGACGACCTCGCGAATGTCCTTGACCCCAGCCATCACCGCAGACAGGTGTTCCAGGCGTGACTGGGAGGCGTGGGCCAGGATGTCTGCCAGGGTGGTCTTGCCGACTCCCGGGGGGCCCCACAGGATCATCGAGCGAATTTGTCCGGCTTCCACCATGCGTCGCAGAGGCTTGCCCGGGCCCACCAGCGATGGCTGTCCCAGGTAGTCGTCGAGGGTTCTCGGGCGCATGCGCCAGGCCAGCGGCGCTGCGTCTTCCTGGTGGGCCTGTTGAAACATGTCCATCGCCGACTCCTGCTCAAATGGAAAAATGCGCCAGAGGTTAATGCTTAGGCGGATTGTAAGAAATCGTTCATTACTTATGTGGTGGAATTCGTCGGGCAGAAACGTGATTATGCGTCTAGGGTGATACATTCCGGTGTGTGATCGATCCGGAACCTGATCCGAGAAGGCCAGTCTAAGCTAGGGTGCCTTCAGCTCACGCTGACCACAGGAGGTTTCCGTCATGCCCATGCTAAAGCAACTGCGACGGGATCACGCCAACATGGCGCGCATACTGCACGTCCTGCAACTCAAGCAAAAGACCCTCGCTCAGGGAGAGCGGCCCAATTTCCAGCTTGTCAGGGAGGTGGTCGATTACATTCTCGACTACATGGCAGGCTTCACGCTGCCGCTGGAACAGATCTGCACCGATCGCCTCAGGGAGGTGGCGCCTGCCAGCGAAGACATCGCCGAGCGCCTCTCCGGAGACTACCGCAAGCTCAAGGCAAGGCTCTCCCGCCTGTCTCGCGACATCGACATGATTCTGATGGACGTCGCTGTTCCCATGGACCAGTTCTCCAGCGACCTGCGCGACTACCTCGACAGCCACCGGACCTACCTGCGCCAGGAACGGGAAGAGCTGTTTCCGCTGATCAGCGAGCACTTCTCTGACGAGGACCTCGAACGGCTGGCGCATGCCTTGCCGGAACACGCCACCTCTGAGCTCGAGAGGCTGCAGGGGGCCTACCCGGAACTCTACGCAGAGCTCAGGGAAGAACCCATGCCGGCCTGACGGTCGGTGCGCACGCAACCTTCCATCTGACACGTCACTCCAGGGTAAATGGCGGTAACGGCGGTGGCGCTTGACTCGCGCTGCTGCTGACTCCGCTGCATCCTCTCGGGTAGAATGGCGCCATGATGATCATGGCGCCATATCCTGTGTCTGCTCCCGTTCAATATCTTCTTCGTCGCCGTACCAAGGGCCCATCGTCGCCGAGGATGGGCCTTCGTGTGATCGTTGATGGCGTGGGGGACTGATGGCAGGTCCTGTACTGGTTTTCGACTCAGGGGTTGGCGGGCTGTCGGTGGTTCGGTCGCTGCGCCAGCACCTGCCCGAGACAGCAATGGCGTATTGCTGTGACAACGCCATGATGCCCTATGGCATCCGCCCTGATGACTGGCTGGTCCAGCGTATCGTTGCGGTGTGTGCTGCCGCCGTCGACGCGACCTCTGCAGATACCCTGGTGGTCGCCTGCAATACCGCCAGCACGCTGGCGCTCAACGAGCTTCGTGAACGTCTTGCGCTGCCCGTGGTGGGTACCGTACCCGCCATCAAGCCTGCTGCGTTGGCATCACGCAGCGGCTGTCTGGCGTTGTTGGCCACCAGTGCGACGGTATCAAGGCCGTACACGCAGCGACTGATCGATAGCTACGCCCCTCATTGTCGGGTAAAGAAGGTCGCCGCAGATGCGCTGGTGACCCAGGCTGAGCACCAGCTGGCAGGGCGAGCGGTGGATCTTGAGGTGGTGCGTCACGCCCTGGCGCCGCTGATCGACGATCCGCTGGTGGATACGGTTGTGCTCGGCTGTACCCATTTTCCCCTGCTGTTGCCTTGGCTGGACGAGGTCATGCCGCGAGCCATCACCTGGATCGACTCGGGGGACGCCATTGCCCGGCGCACGGTTCAAGTGATGCAGCAACCCGATGCGCGCCAGGGAGCGCAGTGCGCCTGGCTGACGGCATCGTCGCCGGCGCTGGAGCCTGGGCTGTCGCGCTTTGGTTTCGACGCGGTTCGCCAGCTGCCGACGGTCTAAAGCGTCTGCCTGACGTGGACCTGTGCGTGCCAGCCTTGAGGCTGTCCGGCGGGGTCGGGCAGCGCTGGGCCGGGTTGCGCTGGGTCGGATAAAGCAGAGCCGGACATCCAATGTCGTCTTGATGTCGCCCTGATGCCGTCTTGATGTCGCCTTGGTCGCTGCTCGTTCTGGCAGTTCTTGATGAGAGCGCTTTATGACAGCTCGTTTTGACGGTTCTTGCTGCCGACGCTGTCTGTCTACCCTTTTTTTCTCTGGTTTCTCTACTATCCAATGTTTGTTGCGGAGTCATTGTGGCCATACCTGTTGTTGACCCTGAACGCTATACCGAACAGCTAGACGCCAAGCGCGAGCGCCTGGAAGCTCAGTTTGCCCGCTTCTCGCCGCCGGCCCTCGAGGTCTATCCGTCACCGCCGAGCCACTATCGCCAACGCTGCGAGTTCAGGGTGTGGCACGAAGGGGATGATCTCTACTATGTGATGTTCGAGGTCAATCCCGACGATCCTTCTGACAAGGCGCTGGTGCGTATGGATCAGTTCGCCGTGGCCAGCGAGCGGATCAACGCCCTGATGCCAGCCCTGCTGGATGCCATACGCGACAACCCGGTGATGCGGCGCAAGCTGTTTCAGGTCGAGTTTCTCTCGACGCTGGCGGGGGAAACCTTGGTCAGCCTGATCTACCACCGCCCGCTGGAGGACGACTGGGAGGCGGATGCGCGCGCGCTGGAGCAGGCGCTTGGAGTGATGATCATCGGCCGATCGCGCAAGCAGCGTATTGTGCTGACGCGCGATCACGTGTGGGAGCGTCTGGAGGTGGATGGCCGTACCCTGCACTACCAGCAGGTCGAAAACAGCTTCACCCAGCCCAATGCACAGATCTGCTCCGCCATGCTGAGCTGGGCCCGCGATGTCACCGCCGGGAGCCAGCACAGTGACCTGGTAGAGCTCTATTGCGGCAATGGCAACTTCACCATCGCGCTGGCCGAGAACTTCCGTCGGGTCCTCGCCACCGAGATTTCGCGCACATCAGTGGCCAGTGCCAAGGTCAATCTGGAGGCCAACCAGGTGACCAACGCCGTCGTCGCCCGGATGTCTGCCGAGGATTTCTCGGCTGCGCTGAAAGGGGACAAGGGCGGACGACGTGTCGACGAAATGGCCCTGGACGGCTATGACTTCTCGACAGTGCTGGTCGATCCCCCGCGGGCCGGCCTGGACGCCGACAGCTGCGCACAGCTGAGCGAGTATCAGCGTATCGTCTATATTTCCTGCAACCCTGACACCCTGGCCGACAATCTTGAACAGCTGACCCAGACCCATGATGTGGTGAGGTTTGCTCTGTTTGACCAGTTTCCTTTCACCCATCATTGTGAATGTGGCGTACTGCTGGAGCGCCGCTAGCACCAAGGCGCAAGCTGAGGCCGCTGTCAAGACCGATGCGCAACCGTCATGCTCCATGAGAAGGCGGGCATCTGGATGGGGGAGAGGAAGGGATTGCCGTAAGCTTGGCGACCATGCACTACGCTCGTCATAACCGTTCAACTGGCCACAGTGAAGTGGCCGCCGCCAACCGAGGTGAGGATGTTACACGTCGCACAGGATGACAGTCGCGAAGATCTGCTGAAGCAGCTCGAGGAAAGGCTCGAGGGGCGACTCGATCAGGACAAGGCCGGCCAGGTGAGTAACTTCGCTCGTCACTTCTACTCCACGATTCCGCTGGAAGATCTGACTGAGCGTCGCCTGGACGATCTCTACGGCGCCACTCTCTCGGTATGGCACTTTCTGCAGCAGTTTGATCCTGCCTCGCCCAAGGTCAAGGTGATGAACCCTGACTTCGAGGAGCACGGCTGGCAATCGACCCACACCTTCGTGGCCGTGTTGCATGAGGACATGCCGTTTCTGGTGGATTCCGTGCGTATCGAGCTGAATCGCCGTGGCATGACGGTGCATGCGATCCACAACTCGGTGCTGTCGGTGGCCCGGGACGAGCAGCACCGGGTGGTGCGCCTGGCGTCTCCGCGTGACAAGGACGCACCGGAGCAGCGCGAGTCGCTGATCGCCATCGAGGTCGACCGCCACTCCGATCCCGCCGAGCTGGCCGCCATCGAGCAGAGCCTGCAGGAAGTCTTGCAGGAAGTCCGCACTGCCGTGGCGGATTTCGAGCCAATGCGTGCGCGCATCCGCGAAGCCATCGATGAGCTGAACACCTGCTGCCCCGGACCGGTGAACAAGGACGACCACGCCGAGGCGGTGGCCTTCCTGGAGTGGATGCTGGAAGACAACTTTACCTTCCTGGGCTATGACGAATTCAGCGTCGATGGGTCCAATGGGGGGCAGAGTCTCAATCAAGTGGACGGCAGCGAACTAGGACTGTTCCGCCTGTCCGAGGCGCAGTATCGCCAGCGTATCCGCACCGACCAGGGGGTCGAGGGGGATCGTTACGTTCTGGTTCCGCAGCTGCTGTCCTTTGCCAAGAGCGCATTTCATGCGCGGGTGCACCGTCCGACCTACCCGGACTACGTCACCATCGATCGCTACGACGACCAGGGTAACGTGATCGGCGAGCGCCGCTTCCTTGGCCTGTTCACTTCCGGGGTGTACAACGACTCTCCGCGTCACATTCCGATCCTTCGGCGTAAGCTCAAGGCGGTCATGGACATTGCCGGCTTCAACCCCAAGGGCCATAACGGCAAGCAGCTGACGCAGATTCTGGAGGTCTATCCGCGCGATGACCTGTTCCAGATCGACACCGACGAGCTGGCGCAGACGGCACTGGGCATTCTCGACATCCGCGAGCGTCGCCGCGTGCGTCTGTTCATTCGCGAGGATCGCTTCGGCCAGTTCTACTCCTGCCTGGTGTTTGTGCCTCGTGATGTGTTCTCCACCGAGCTGCGACTGCGGCTGCAGCGGGTGCTGTGCGAGGAACTCGACGCTACCTTCGGTGACTTCAATACGTACCTGTCCGAGTCGGTGCTGGCACGTATCCAGTTCATCCTGCGCTTTAACGGAGAGGCGCCAAGCGACTACGACATCAAGGCGCTCGAAGAGAAGCTGGCCCGACTGGCTCGCAACTGGCGTGATGATCTGCTCAATGCGGCCATCGACGGATACGGCGAAGAACAGGCCAATCATCTGCTGGCCCGCTTCCGTGACGCTTTCCAGGCGGGTTACCAGGACGATTTCAGCGCCCGCACTGCGGTCTATGACCTGCAGCACATCGGCGAGCTCGACAACGGCAAGCCGCTGGCACTGTCGCTGTATCGGCTGATCGAAGAAGAGGGCAGCGGCGTCAATCTCAAGCTGTTCCACAAGGGCAGCCAGATTCCGCTGTCCGACGTGCTGCCGATGATGGAAAACCTTGGCCTGCGAGTGATCGGTGAGCGACCCTACGAGGTCGAAGCCGTGGATGCGAGCTACTGGATCCATGACTTCGATCTGGAGCATCACACGGCCACCGAGGTCAATCTGCAGGAGATGCGCAAGCCGTTTGTCGAGGCTTTCCAGCGTATCTGGGCCGGTGAGGCGGACAATGATCGCTTCAACCGCTTGATCATTGGTGCCAATCTGGATTGGCGCGAGGTCGCGATGCTGCGCTCCTATGCGCGCTACCTCAAGCAGATTCGCTTCGGCATCTCTCAGAATTTCATCGCCAATACGCTGGTCGCGCATCCGCACATCACCCGCGAGCTGGTGACCCTGTTCGAACTGCGCTTTGACCCAGAGGATCGTCCTGACGAAGGCGAGGTCGAGGCCTGCGTCGAGCGCATCAACACCCTGCTCGACGATGTGGCCAGCCTCAATGACGATCGTCTGCTGCGCCGCTATGTAGAGCTGATCATGGCGACGCTTCGGACCAACTATTACCAGAAGACCGACGAGGGCGGCTTCAAGGACTACCTGGCCTTCAAGCTGGAGCCGTCCAAGGTGACGGGCATGCCCAAGCCGCGCCCGATGTTCGAGATCTTCGTGTGTTCTCCCAGGGTCGAAGGGGTCCACCTGCGCGGTGGCAAGGTGGCCCGCGGCGGCCTGCGCTGGTCCGATCGCCACGAGGACTTCCGCACCGAAGTGCTGGGGCTGGTCAAGGCGCAGCAGGTCAAGAACTCGGTGATCGTGCCGGTCGGTGCCAAGGGCGGCTTTGTCTGCAAGCGCATGCCCGAGGGGGCCGATCGTGAAACGGTGCAGAAGGAAGGCATTGCCTGCTATCAGACCTTCATTCGCGCCTTGCTGGACGTGACCGACAATCTGGTCGGCGGCGAGGTAGTTCCGCCCCAGAACGTGGTGCGCCATGATGACGCCGACCCCTACCTGGTCGTGGCGGCGGACAAGGGCACGGCAACCTTCTCTGATATCGCCAACGAGATTTCCCTGGAGTACGGCCACTGGCTGGGCGATGCCTTCGCCTCCGGCGGTGCCAACGGCTATGACCACAAGAAGATGGGGATCACCGCCAAGGGGGCCTGGGAGTCGGTCAAGCGTCACTTCCGCGGTCTTGGGGTCGACACCCAGTCCGACGAATTCAGTGTCGTCGGTATCGGCGACATGGCGGGCGACGTGTTCGGCAATGGCATGCTGTTGTCCGAGACCATTCGTCTGGTCGGGGCCTTCAACCATCTGCATATCTTCGTCGATCCGACGCCGGATGCCGCGTCCAGCTTCAAAGAGCGCAAGCGTCTGTTCGAGCTGCCTCGCTCCAGCTGGCAGGACTACGACGAGAGCCTGATCTCCGAGGGCGGTGGCATCTTCTCCCGTGCGGCCAAGTCCATCAGCATCACGCCGCAGATGAAAGACGCCTTCGGTATTACCGAGGACAAGCTGGCACCCAATGACTTGATTCAGGCCATGCTGCGCTCCCGCGTCGACCTGATCTGGAACGGCGGCATTGGTACCTACGTCAAGGCCAGTACCGAAACCGATGCCGAGGTCGGTGACAAGGCCAACGACGTGCTGCGCATCAATGGCAATGAGCTCAACTGCAAGGTAGTGGGCGAGGGCGGTAACCTTGGCCTGACCCAGCGTGGGCGCATGGAAGCTGCCACTCGGGGTGTGCGGGTCAACACCGACTTCATCGACAACGCGGGCGGGGTCAACTGTTCCGACCACGAGGTCAACATCAAGATCCTGATCGATGAAGTGGTGGCCAACGGCGACATGACCGAGAAGCAGCGTAATCAGCTGCTGGCGGACATGACCGAGGAAGTCAGTGAGCTGGTGCTGACCGACAACTATCGTCAGACCCAGGCGCTGGATCTCTCCGAACGTCTGTCGCTGCAGGGTATCGGCCCCTATCGTCGCTTCATCAGCGAGCTCGAAGCCGCAGGTCAGATCGACCGTGAGCTGGAGTTCCTGCCGTCCGACGAAGAACTCCAGGAGCGGGCCGCCAACGATCAAGGCATGGTGTTGCCGGAGCTGTCGGTGCTGATCTCTTACGCCAAGAGCACCCTCAAGGGCGATTTGATCGCCTCGGACGTGCCTGACGACGAAGTGATTGCCCAGCATGCCGCGCGGGCCTTCCCCCAGAGTCTGGTGGAGCGCTACCGTGACCAGGTGTTCAGTCACCGCCTCAAGCGTGAGATTGTCGCGACCCAGCTGGCCAACGATCTGGTCGACCATATGGGCATCGTGTTCACACGCCGGTTGATCGACTCCACCGGGATGGGACGTGCCGATATTGCCCGTGCCTACGTGATTGCCCGAGACAGCTTCCAGTTGCCGAAGCTGTGGGAGCAGATCGAGGCGCTGGACAACAAGGTGTCCACGGACATCCAGTACAGCATGATGCTGGACCTGATGCGGATGATCCGTCGGGCGTCACGCTGGTTCCTGCGTAACCGTTCTGGCCAGTCTGCCGCAGATTGCATCGAGTACTTTGCACCGCGCATCGCTCAGCTGCAGGAGAACATCGGCAAGCGCCTGCGCGGTGAAGACCTCGAGGCCTGGCAGGCCCGTCGTGATGAACTGGTCGCCGCAGGAGTGCCTGAGGCCCTGGCATCGACCGTCGCCGCCACCGATAGCCTGTACACGGCACTGGGTATTATCCAGACCGCGCGCCAGGTCAACGAGAAGCCGCAGAAAGTGGCCGAGGTCTGCTACGAGATCGGGGCTCGCCTGGAACTTCCCTGGATGATCCAGCAGGTGACCGCTCTGCCGGTGAAGGATGGCTGGCAGTCCAAGGCCCGCGAGACCTTCCGCGACGATATCGAGCGTCAGCAGATGGCCTTGACCGCCAGCGTGTTGACCATGGAAAGCGGTGCGCGTGATACCGCCGGGCGTGTCGAGCAGTGGCTCAAGCATCATGAGTCGATGCACAAGCGCTGGTGTCGTCTGATCAACGAGGTCGAGAGTGGCGCCCAGGGTGGCTTCCCGCTGTTCGCCGTGGCCGTGCGCGAACTGGTCGACCTGGCAGAGAGCAACAGCGAGGTGTAACCGCCATCACCCGCGCGCCGTCGAGGGCATCATACTGATGCCCTCACTGCCGCTGCCTGTTGGCAGTCGTTATGGTAGACGGCTGATGGTAGACGGCTGATGGTAGACAGCTGATGGTAGACAACAATAAGGGCGCCCCTCGGGGCGCCCTTATTGTGTCATGGCCGTTGCTGGAATGCTGATATCAGCGGCAGCTGATGCTCCAGATCGCCTTGAACTCGGCACTGTCGTCGTTCAGCGCGGCCAGGTTGGTGTCCTCGCTGACGGTGCCGCCTTCGACCATGGCCTCAGCGCGTTCACGCTTCTCGGCGCTGGTGTTGGGACCCAGCACTTGCTGCTCTTCAATGATGAACTCATCACGATCCTGGGCCTCGCACTGCTCCAGTGCGCGTTCCTTGGCCTCTTCCAGCGCCTCCTGACGATCGTCGCCGAGTCCGGTGACGATGTAGTCGGTGCTCTGCTTTTCCATTGACGCGCTATCGCTGGCACAGCCAGCCAGGCCTACCAGAGAAGCGGCGCCCAGCACGAGCATCATGGAGCGGGTCTTGGTCATCATGCGGTCTCTCCTTTTTCCGTTCGGGACAGTGCAGACCGGCGCAATATCCGTGCGCCTTGGTGACCATGCTAACGAATACAGCAATCAGCACAAGAGTAGAGAGATTGCGACGCTATATGTCGCTTAAAGGAGACAGATGCCTGCCGCGGGTAACGAGGCGGTGCCGGGCATGAATTCGCGGTGGGCGATACAGAGCACAGGCCATCACCGGCCATCACCGCCAGAGAGGGGGCCGCGTGCCCCACCAAGCCAGCCATGGCTTGGTGGGGGCGATGCGGGTTAGAGCAGGAAGATGGTCGCCAGACCCAGGAATGACATGAAGCCGATGACATCCGTGACCGTGGTCAGGATGACCGAGCCCGATAGGGCCGGGTCAATGTTCATGCGCTTGAGAATCAGCGGAATCACGATGCCGCAGACGCCGGCAGCCAGCATGTTGATCACCAGGGCGGCGGCGATGATGGCGCCAATGGCCATGCTCTTGAACCAGAGGACCGCCAGTACGGCGACCACCAGCGCCCACACCACGCCGTTGAGCAAGGCGATGCCGACTTCCTTTCTGAGCAGCCAGTTGCTGTTGGTCTTGCTGATCTGTCCCAGGGCCAGACCACGGATGGCCAGTGTCAGAGTCTGACTGCCGGCGATGCCGCCCATGCTGGCGACGATGGGCATCAGCACCGCCAGCGCGACCACCTTCTCCAGCGCATCTTCGAACTGCCCGATGACCCACGCCGCCAGGAACGCCGTCAGCAGGTTGATGCCCAGCCACACGGCACGGCGTTTGGCGCTGGGCAACACCGGGGCGAAGAGGTCTTCCTCTTCATCCAGGCCGGCCATGTTCATCAGCGCCTGTTCGGAGTTTTCCTGGATGACGTCGACGATATCGTCGATGACGATACGGCCTAGCAACATCCCATCGTTGTCCACCACGGGTGCCGACGTCAGGTCGTGGGTCTGGAACAGGGTGGCGACGTCGCGGGCTTTCATATCCCCCTGGATGACGTCGACGTCGGCATCCATCAGCTCGACCACCGACGTTTCCTGGTCGTGGGAGACCAGTCGGGCCAATGGCAAGACCCCAACGAAGTGGCCGATGCGGTCCACCACCATCAGGTTGTCGGTGTTGTCCGGAATCGACTCCTTCCAGCGCAGGAAGCGCTGTACGGTTTCCAGCGTCACGTCCGAGCGCACCCCAATGGCGTCGGTGCGCATCAGGCGACCGGCGCTGTCTTCCTCGAACGACAGCGTCTCCTGCAGGCGTGTGCGCTGCATTTCGTCCATGGTACGCAGCATGTCCTCGGCCACCTGCTTGGGCAGGTCCTCGAACAGCTCGGCCAGGTCAGCGGTGTCCAGTGAGGCGGTGGCCGCCACGATCTCTTCTGGATCCATGTCCTCGATGAGGGTGCTGCGGACCTCATCGTGAACGTGCAGCAGTACTTCGCCATCGTCCTCTGATGGCACCTGTTCCCACAGCTTGATGCGCTCGCTCAGCGGCAGCGACTCAAGCAGCAGAGCTACCTCGGCAGGTTCGAGATCCTCGAGGACATCGGAGACTTCCTGCGAGTTTTCATCTTCCAGGGCCAGGTGGATGCGCGACAGCTGGCTTTCAAAGGTCTCGGTCACTTCTGTCATGGTCCCTCCCGGCATATGTTGCTGACTGACAAGGCAACGTTCGTGTCCTACGTTGATTGGGCAGAAGTCCTTTGCCACCAACGTGTGAATCAGGACACCAGTAGACCACAACTGTTTGCAAAGAAAAGGAGTTGCACATGGCCGGATCGAGCGAGGGCTATCATGAGCCGGTGGAAGAGCTGACGGCTCAGACCCGTGATTACCATCGCGCCATCGTGTCGCTGATGGAGGAACTGGAGGCGGTAGACTGGTACAACCAGCGCGTAGATGCCTGCAAGGACGACGATCTACGCAAGATCCTCGAACATAACCGCGATGAGGAGAAGGAACACGCTGCCATGACCCTGGAGTGGCTGCGTCGCAAGGATCCCGTCATGGACAAGTATCTGCGCGAGTTTCTGTTTACTGACGGCGATATCGGCCATTGAACGAGCGTTGATTGCCCCGGGGAGGAAAGCTCGCTGGGGCAAAATTCATGACCCTTGATGCAGGGCGTCGTCGTAAAGGCGTGGCTGCGCTATACTTGCGCCCGGCCGCACGCCCTCGTCTTTTTCTCGTTCCGGAGATGTCATGTACGATCTCGCCCGCTCTCTGCTGTTTCGCCTCGACCCTGAACGGGCTCATGACCTCTCGCTTACGTCACTGGACTGGGCGGCGCGGGTCAAGGCCACGCGATGGATGGCGGGAGCGCCGGTAGATGACCCGACCACCGTGATGGGGCTGACCTTTCCCAACCGTATTGGTCTGGCGGCCGGGTTGGACAAGAATGCTGACCACCTCGATGCGCTTGGGGCGCTGGGCTTTGGTTTCGTGGAAGTAGGCACCGTGACGCCGCGAGCGCAGTCCGGTAACCCCAAGCCGAGGCTGTTCCGGCTGCCGGAGCGCGGCGCGATCATCAATCGCATGGGCTTCAATAACCACGGTGTCGACCATCTGGTGGAGCGGGTCAAGGCCAGCCGCTATCGCGGCGTCATCGGCATCAATATCGGCAAGAACCTGACCACGGCGGTGGAAGACGCTGAGGCCGACTATCTCTATTGTCTCGAGCGAGTCCACGATCACGCCGACTATGTGGCAGTGAACATTTCGTCCCCGAATACGCCGGGATTGCGCAACCTGCAGTTCGGTGATCACCTGGACCGCCTGCTGGCCAGTCTGCGAGAAGCGGGAACACGCCTGGACGAGCGTAGCGGGCGCCGGGTGCCGCTGGCCGTCAAGATTGCGCCGGACATGGATGAGGATGAGGTGCGTCTAGTGGCCGGCGCGCTGGCCAGCAACGGTATCGATGCGGTCATTGCGACCAACACCACGGTATCGCGTGAGGCGGTGGCGGGGCTTGAACATGCCGACGAGCAAGGTGGCCTGTCAGGATGTCCGGTGCTGGATGCGTCCAACCGCGTCATCGCTCAGCTACGCGAGGCGTTGCCGCAGCTTCCCATCATCGGTGTCGGTGGTGTGGACAGCGGCCAGGCGGCGGTGTCCAAGCGGCAGGCTGGCGCGGATCTGGTGCAGCTCTATTCCGGCTTTATCTATCGTGGCCCGGCGCTGGTTCGTGAAACGGCGAGGGCGCTGGCGTCCAGCCGCTAGCGGAGCATCGCCAGGCAGGTTGTCTGGCGGGGCCGCGGGCAAGAGCGTGGCGATGTTGCTGAAAGAAGGGCTGCAGAATGTGGCAGCAAAAAGCCCATGGCACTGACGGCCATGGGCTTACGGGGTCTTTCCCTTACCTCAACAGTACAGCGTTATCAGAGCACCATGGGGTTCTTGTGAATGCCGGACACTCCTGTCATGCCCGACCACTGGTCCCCACGACCTTCACGCCAACCGCTCATCCAGTACTCCCGTAGATTGATGTCCTGGCTGGGGCAATCGTCTCGGGATCTACCCGAGAGGCCTGCCTTATAGCCGTGTACATAGGCGCGCTGGAAGCGATCACGTTTCTGTCGTTTCATGGGTCTACCTCGTGACAAAGGTACCAATCCGACCCGCTCCCGCCGTACATTGGGGAAGAGCGTGGAACGGGCCCGTGATGCCCAAGCCTTGCGATGTGCGTTCTAGCGTGAGAAGCACGAAATGAAGGCTTGTTGACAGGATCACATGTGTCGTATCTCGTAGCTACCATTTCATTGATAGCGTAAGCCACGAGCCGTTGTCGACGTTTGTTTTGTAACAACCTGTTCATCCAGCGGTCATTGAACGATTAGCCAAAAAATGACTCGCAGGATCATCATCACAGTAGGAGAAGCAAGTGCCTGAGAAGTTAGACCTTCTGGCGACCTGTCCACGCGGCATCGAGCAGTTGCTGGCCACTGAGCTTGCGACATTCGGTCTCGCCCCTGGTAAGTCCACCGTGGCGGGAGTCAACGCCGAGGGTGACCTCGAGGGTGCCTATCGAGCGTGTCTGTGGTCGCGTCTGGCCAATCGGGTCATCCTCTGCGTGGCTCGCGTCGAGGGGGTGGAAACTCCCGATTCCCTGCGCGACGCGGCAGCGGCCATTGACTGGCAGCGCCATGTCCGTCCCGGAGCGACCATCGCGGTGGACTTCCACGGTCGCAGCGAGGAGATCCGTCATACCCGTTTCGGTGCGCAGACTGTCAAGGATGGGGTGGTGGATCGCTTGACCGCCTCGGGCCAGGCGCGCCCCGATGTGGATACTCGCCAACCCGACGTGCGTCTATACGCGCACCTTCACCGGGGGCGCTTGGTGCTGGGGATCGACCTGTCCGGCGATAGTCTGCATCGTCGCGGCTATCGTCGTGACACGGGCCATGCTCCGCTCAAGGAGAACCTGGCGGCGGCTCTGCTGGTGCGTGCCGGCTGGCCTGAGTTGGCCAAGCAGGGCGCGCCCCTGATCGACCCCATGTGCGGTTCGGGGACGCTGCTGATCGAAGCGGCGCTGATGGCGGCGGACATGGCTCCCAACCTGTCTCGTGAGCGTTTCGGTTTCCATCGCTGGGCCGGGCACGACCGAGCTCTGTGGCAGGAGGTGCTGCGGGAGGCCCAGGCGAGAGCGAGCTTTGGGCGCAAGCGCGCGCAGTCGTCGATCTTCGGCTTTGACCAGAGCCCGCCCGCTCTGACGGCCGCCAAGACCAACGCCATGCGAGCCGGCATTCCGGCACTGATTCACCTGGATGGTGCCAGCGTGCAGCGCCTGTCACGTCCGCGGGTACTCGACCCTGAGCTGCCTGGACTGGTGATCAGCAACCCCCCTTATGGTGAGCGAATCGGCGAGCTGCCGGAGCTGGTCAGGCTGTACTCGGATCTTGGTGTGCGCCTCAAGGCGGAATTTTCCGGCTGGCGCCTGGCGCTGTTCACCGGCAACCCTGATCTGGGACACCGCTTGGGAATGCGTGCCCACAAGCAGTATGCGCTGCGCAATGGGCCGTTGGACGCCAAGCTGCTGCTGATCGACATTGGCCAGCGTCGTGAGGGCGATGCATCTGCATCAGCGGAAGGGCTGACAGACAAGGCGACGGAGGCGAGGCCTGCGTCATCCTTTGACGATGCTGCGCACAGCCCCCAGGGCAGTGCCAGCGCCGAGCCTAAAGGCTCGCAGCCGCAGCCGCAGCCAGGGCAGGGGCCAGAACACCCCAGTGCAGAGCGTGACTCCCGTCGAGAGGCAGGCGAGGCCGACAGCCAGGCACAGCCGGCTCGTAGTTCAGGCGCGCAGATGTTCGCCAACCGTCTGGAGAAGAACCAGAAGAAGCTGCGCAAGTGGCTCAAGCGAAGCGGTGAGCGTTGCTATCGCTTGTACGATGCCGACATGCCCGAGTACGCCCTGGCCATCGATGTCTACGGTGACCATGTGCATGTACAGGAGTATGCGCCGCCCAAGTCGATCGATGCCTCCCAGGCTCAGCGTCGGCTCTATGATGCCCTCGGCGTGATACCCGATGTGCTTGGCGTGGAGCCCGGCAAGGTCGTGGTCAAGCAGCGCCAGCGCCAGCAGGGCAAGTCACAGTACGAGAAGCAAGGTCGCAGCGGGCAGCGTTTTCAGGTGAGCGAGGGGCAGGCGAGTTTCTGGGTCAACCTGCGTGACTACCTGGATACCGGTCTGTTCCTGGATCATCGTCCGGTACGTCGGATGCTCGGGGAAATGGCCGCGGGCAAGCGCTTCCTCAACTTGTTTTGCTATACCGCGACGGCGACGGTGCAGGCGGCACTCGGCAGTGGCAAGGAGGGGCAAGTCGGTGCCAGCGACAGTGTCAGTGTTGACATGTCCAACACCTACCTGGAGTGGGCCCGGGACAACTTCGCGCTCAACCGTCTCGACCCGTCACGCCACCGGGTCGTGCGTGACGACTGCCTGCGCTGGCTGGAGACGGCCAAGGGCGAATTTGATCTGATCTTCATGGATCCGCCGACCTTCTCGAACTCCAAGAAGATGGACGACACGCTGGATATCCAGCGTGACCATCCCCGCTTGGTCGAGCTGGCGATGGCGCGACTGGCCCCAGACGGCACTCTGGTGTTCTCCAACAACCAGCGCCGGTTCAAGATGGATGAGGCGTTGGAGCAGCGTTTCGAGATCAAGGACATCTCACGCCAGACGTTTGATCCGGACTTCAGCCGGCGCCCCGACCTTCACCACTGCTTCCTGATTCGCCATCGGGCATCGTGATGGGGCGCTGGGTGATGATCACCACGCTGGGTTGCCACCTGTGCGAGCAGATGGCGGCGCTGGTCAAGACGCTGTCGGTGGAGGACATTGCCATCGACAGCGTCGAGATCAGCGACGATGAGGCGCTGCTGGAGCGCTTTGCCGAGCGCATCCCTGTATTGATCGACGAGACGCGCCCCGATGATGTGCTGGAGGGGCGTGTCGATGCCGACAGCGTGGCTCGTTGGCTGGATGCTCGCGGTCTGCTTGATCACAGCGCGTGGCGGGCGCTGGTCCAGCAGACTGAAGCGGGTGAGGCAGACCATGTCATGGGCGCAAGGCTGGTACGGGGTAGGCGGGTATTCGGCGGTCGCTGACCAAGGTCAGCGCCGACTGGCCAGGACGGCGGCTAGCTCCTGGCGGTAGGCCTGCGGGTGATCGTCCTGATGCTCGGGAAAGCGCCCCAGGGCAACGGCCAGGCTGAAGAAGCCGGGCCCAGGCAGGTGAGGGGGCTGGCGGCTGACCACCAGAGTGGCCAGCAAGGGGCGGCCCGCTGCCACGTCTTCATGGATGGTGACTTCCAGCGCCTCGGCAACCCGGCGAATGGTCCGGGGTGGCATCAGCCCCAGTGCCTCGGCAGCCTGCTGGTAGGTCAGCGGTAGCTGGTGGGTCTCAGTGGCCTCCAGCAGGGCTCGCAAACGTGCTGCCAGTGCGTTGCTGGTGGCGGAGGCGTCAGCTGGCGGCATGTCAGTTGGCGTCCAGCAGCGACAGTTGACCGACGGCCTCACGCCCTTCAGGGCTGTGGTCATCGGCTTCCAGGACCTTGCTGAAACCGCGCGAGGTCAGGATGGTCTTTTCGTCTTCCAGCCACATCATGGCCTGGGCATAGTCATCGGCCAACTGATGCTTGAGCCCGCCGAACTGGGTGCCGATCTGCCCCCAGGCACGGCTGAAGATCCAGTCGCCGAACATGTCCTGATGCACATGCACAAGGACATAGTCATGGTCGGTTTCCCAGCGGACGATCACGGCGACTCCCGTCTATCAGCAGTGGTCGGCACCTGATGGCCTCAAGCACCGTCTTTTTTCGGTTAAGATGGCCATTGTAAGCCCTTGAGGCTCATCCACAAATAGCCCGATCTTGGGTCGGGCTGTCGATTGCCCTGCCGCCAGGAACCGTTCATGAAGATTGTCGTCGACGCCAACGTGCCCGCTGCCGATGCTTGTTTTGGCCCGCTGGGAGAGGTGGTGCGCGTACCGGGACGCGAGATCAATGCCCATCACCTGGCTGATGCCAGCGCGCTGGTGATTCGTTCCATTACCCAAGTGGATGAGGCGCTGATCAACCAGGCGCGGTCGCTGGGATCGCCCTTGTCCTTCGTTGGCAGCTGCACCATCGGCACCGATCACGTCAGTCTCGAAGCCCTGGCGTCGAGTGGAATAGCCTTTGCCAGCGCGCCTGGCTGCAATGCCGAGCCAGTGGTGGATTATGTGCTGTCCGCTCTGGCCCTGGCCTGCGAGCGGCGGGGCGAGTCGCTGCTCGATAAACGGGTGGGCATCCTGGGTGTCGGTAATGTGGGGGGGCGTCTGGCGGCGCGTCTGGCCGCCATGGGAGTGGCCCACGAGCTGTGCGATCCTCCCCGGGCAGACCGAGAAGGTCAGCAAGGGTTTGTCGACCTGGATACGCTGATCGAGCGCTGTGATGTGCTTTGCCTGCATACCCCGCTGGTCAAGGAGGGGCCCCACGCCACCCGACACCTGCTGGACGCAGGGCGCATCGAGGCCTTGAAACCAGGCAGCCTGCTGCTCAACGCCGGGCGCGGTGACTGCGTCGATGGGCAGGCGCTGAGCGCGAGGCTCGAGCGCGACAACGATATGACGGCCCTGCTGGATGTATGGGAGCGTGAGCCGGCCATCGATCTGACGCTGGCTCACCAGGTAATGCTGGGCACTCCTCATATTGCAGGGCACAGCCTGGAGGGCAAGCTGCGTGGCACTCACCAGATCTATCAGGCCTTGGTCGAACACCTTGGTGTGGATGAGGCCGTCACGCTCCAGGAACTGTTGCCTCCTCCCGCGTTGGCGCGCATGACCTGGCAGCGAGCGCTGCCGGTCGAGGAGGTGCTGCGCGCCTGCATGCGCGCGGTGTATGAGCCCAGATGCGACCACGACCGGCTGGCCCAGGCCCTCGCCACCAGCTCGCCGGCTCAGGGGTTCGATCAGTGCCGCGCCAGCTATCCGCTGCGCCGCGAGTTCTCGACCCTGAGCGTCGAGTTGACGGGCGAAGCACAGGGTATGGCCAAGGTGCTGTCAGGCGCAGGCTTTCGCGTAGTGTGAGGCTGAGGCTGAGGCTGAGGTTGAGGAGGCAAGGCAAGCCGGGAGGCCATGGCCTTTGAGCAACCGTGGCCGGGAGCCTTGGGCACGCCTCCTTGGAGACGTCCCCGCTTGCACGCGTCCCGCCTTGAGGGGGGCGGGACGCATCCGGTGCGTGGTGCTGGGACTGTCAGAGCCTGTCTTGGCCTGTCTTGGCCTGTCTTGGCCTGTCTTGGCCGGTTCGGCCTGCCTTCGTCCTTTATAGCCCCATGGCAGAGGAGGTGGAGCGTCGTGGGTCGGCTCCGCCGTAGAAGGTGCCGTCCTCGATCATGATGGACTGAGCGGCGCCCATGGCTTCCTGCAGGCTGACGCTGTGGCCCATGTTCTCGAGCAGCTGGATGGTGTCCGGGCTGATTCCCTGCTCGATGCGGATCTCGTCAGGCAGCCACTGATGGTGGATGCGCGGCATGCTTACCGCAGCCTGGATGTTCATGCCATGATCTATGACATTCATCAGCACCTGCAGCGTGGTGGTGATGATCCGCGATCCGCCCGGACTGCCGGTGATCAGGAAGTTCTCGCCATCCTTCTTGACGATGGTGGGCGTCATCGATGACAGCATGCGCTTTTCAGGCTCGATCTTGTTCGCTTCGCCGCCGATCAACCCGTAGGCATTGGGTACCCCCGGTTTGGCGGAGAAATCGTCCATCTCGTTGTTGAGCAGGAAGCCTGCGCCATCCACCACGATACCCGAGCCATAGCTGAAGTTGATGGTGTAGGTATTGGAGACCGCGAGGCCGTTGCCGTCGGCGATCGAGAAGTGGGTGGTCTCGTTGGACTCGTAGGGCAGCGGGTTGCCGGGGGCGATATCGGCACTCGGCGTAGCCTGGTCGGTGGCGATCTCGCTGCGCAGTTCAGCGGCATAGTCTTCCGAGGTCAGGCCGGCCAGGGGGACGTCGACGAAGTCGGTATCTCCCAGGTACTGCGAGCGATCGGCATAGGCGCGCTTCATGGCTTCGGACATCAGGTGGATGGTGCTGGCGGAGTTGAAGCCCAGCGCTCCGATGTCGTCGCCCTCGAGCATGTTGAGTATCTGCACGATATGGGCGCCGCCGGAGGAGGGTGGGCTCATGGCGTAGACATCATAGCCCCGGTAATTGCCGTGCACCGGCTCACGCACCGTGGCCTGGTAGCTGGCCAGGTCTTCCAGGGTCATCATGCCATCGTGGCGTTCCATTTCGGCCGCGATCAGCTGGGCGGTCTCGCCCTCGTAGAATTCCCTGGGTCCCTGTTCGGCAATTCGCTTCAGGGTGGCTGCCAGGTCTGGCTGGCGGTAGATGTCGCCTACCTGGTAACGGGAACCATCCTCCTTGAAGAACTTGGCGCGACTGGCTTCCCAGGGCTCGAAACGTTCACTGGCGCTCTCGATGCCATCGACGAACCGTTGCGGCACAGCGAAACCCTCCTCGGCGAGCTTGATGGCCGGCGCCAGCGTCTCGGCGAGCGTCATGGTGCCGTACTGCTCCAGCGCCAGGGCGAGTCCGGCAACCGTTCCGGGCACGCCGGCGGCGTTGTGGGTATAGCGTGACAGCTCGGCTACGGCGTCGCCGCTGTCATCCTGAAACATCGTCTCGTAGGCCGCCTTGGGGGCCTTCTCGCGATAGTCGATGGCGATCACATCACCGCTTGTCTCATCGGAGATCAGCATGAAGCCGCCGCCGCCGATATTGCCCGAACGTGGCTGGGTGACAGCCAGGGCAAAGCCTGCCGTGACGGCGGCATCCACCGCGTTGCCACCGTTGGCCAGCACGTCGCGGGCCACCTCTGAGGCCAGGAAATGGCTGGTCGCGACCATTCCCCTGGTGCTCACTTCCGGATGGAACCGTTCGCCTTCGAGAATGGCCTGGCTGTCACTGAGCGCTGGGCTCGCGCTCAGGCTCAGTGATAGGCCGATGGCTGAACCAGTGATGGTGGTGCGTAAACGGCGGGAGATCGACATGGCGTACCCCTCAGGTTGTCGGATCGTTGTGTGATGGAATGGTGGCACTGTCGAGTGGTGCTGCGGCCATCAGGCATGACACGCCGTTTTACTATTGACGCCCATGGACCACAGCGCAAATAAGGTTGGGCGCCAACAAGAGAGGTGTGCGGGTGTCGAAGGGAGCTGAGGGCGACCGGTACAAGCGCAGTGGCGAGGAGCCGGGGCCGTGGCAGGCACGACAAGAGGCGCGCTAGACCACAGCAAAAAATGATGCTGAAAAAGAAACACCCCCGCCGGCAGGACCGGCGGGGGTGTTGGCAGGACGGCGCTTTCGTCACTGACGGTAAGCGGCTTCCTTGAGGGCGCGAATACGATCGTCCAGCGGCGGGTGGCTGGCGAACAGTTTCTCCATCAGCTTGCGGGTCTGGCCGGTGGTAATGGCGAAGGCGGTCAGGGTATCCGGCATCTGATCAGGCATCTGGGTCTCGGCCTTGAGGCGTGCCAGGGCGTTGATCATGGCGCCGGAGCCCGCGAGCTTGGCTCCTGCAGCGTCGGCACGGTACTCACGGAAGCGGGAGAACCAGGCAGCAATCATCGAGGCGAGAATGCCGAACACGATCTCGGCGACCATGACCACGGCGAAGTAGCCGAAGAAGCCGAGACCTTCGTTGTCGTCGCGGCGCAGGAAGCTGTCGACCAGCTGTGCCACCACCCGAGCGAAGAACATCACGAAGGTGTTCAGCACGCCCTGAATCAGCGCCAGGGTGACCATGTCACCGTTGGCCACGTGACCGATCTCGTGGGCCAGCACGGCCTTCACTTCTTCCGGCTGCATGCGGTTGAGAAGTCCCGCAGACACGGCGACCAGGGCGTCGTTCTTGTTCCAGCCGGTGGCAAAGGCGTTGGACTGCTGGGCCGGGAAGATACCGACCTCAGGCGTCTTGATGTTGGCCTCGCGGGCGAGTTCGGCCACGGTGTCGAGCAGCCACTTTTCGGTGGCGTTGGACGGGTTCTCGATGATCACGGTGCCGGTGGAACGCTTGGCCATCCACTTGGAGATGAACAGCGATACCATGGACCCTGCCATGCCGAACACAAAGCAGAAGATGAGCAGGCTGTTGAAATTGATGCCCTGGGCGTTGAGGTACGGCTCCACGCCCAGCAATCGCAGGGTGATACTGGCGACCAGGATCACCGCCAGGTTGGTGCCCAGAAAGAGCAGGATTCTCATCATTGCCGACATTCTCCGTAAGGAAGGAAACCTGAAGAGCCCAGTGGCTCGACGGGGGAATCAGATGCTTAGATAAGCCCTGGGGCGCCAAGTTTCAAGCGCCCGGGCGTTGATCGCTCCATCGCTTGTCGAGCGAAGCGCAAGTACCTGTCGGATTGCGCCTGCCAGTGCGTGCCTGTGCTTGCCGATTTACTGGCGATAGCGCGACAGAAAACGGGCAAAACGATCCAGCGCATCACCCAACTGGTCCGCCCAGGGCAGGGTAACGATGCGGACATGGTCCGGATCCGGCCAATTGAAGGCGGTGCCCTGTACCAGCAGGATCTTTTCCTGCAGCAGCAGGTCGAGTACCAGCTGCTGGTCATCCTGAATGTTGTAGACCTTGGGGTCCAGGCGCGGGAAGGCATACAAGGCGCCCTTCGGCGTGGTGCAGCTGACCCCCGGGATGGCATTCAGCTTTTCTACGGTAATGTCCCGCTGTGCCAGCAGCCGCCCACCGGGCAGGACCAGATCATTGATCGACTGATAGCCGCCAAGTGCTGTCTGAATGGCATGTTGCGCAGGCACATTCGCGCACAGGCGCATCGATGCCAGCATGGTCAGCCCCTGAATGAAGTCATTGGCTCGCTGCCGGGCGAGCGTGCCGGATAGCGTCATCCAGCCGCTGCGAAAGCCGGCGCAGCGATAGCTCTTGGACAGTCCATTCATGGTCACGACCAGCTGATCTTCACTGGCCAGCGCCCCGGTGGCCACGTGCACGGTGTCATCGTAGAGAATCTTGTCGTAGATCTCGTCGGAGAACACCACCAGGTTGTGCTCGCGGGCGATGTCGAGCAGCTCGCGCAGTACCTCGGGGGGATAGACGGCGCCGGTCGGGTTGTTGGGATTGATGATGACAATGGCACGGGTGTGGCTGGTGACCTTGGCCCGGATATCATCCATGGCGGGCGCCCAGTCCGCCTGCTCGTCACACAGGTAGTGGACGCCACGGCCACCGGACAGATTGACGGCGGCGGTCCACAAGGGGTAATCCGGGGCCGGAATCAGCACTTCGTCACCGTCGTTCAGCAAGGCCTGCATGGCCATGACGATCAGCTCTGACACGCCGTTGCCGATGTAGATATCCTCGATGCCAACGCCGGGGATCTCCTTGCGCTGGCATTCCTGCATGATGGCCTTGCGTGCCGAGTACAGTCCCTTGGAGTCGCAATAGCCCTGGGCCGTGGGCAGGTTGCGCATCACGTCCTGAAGAATCTCTTCCGGCGCTTCAAAGCCGAACGGGGCTGGATTGCCGATATTCAGCTTCAGAATGCGCTGGCCTTCGTCCTCGAGGCGCCTGGCGTGCTCCAGCACCGGGCCGCGAATGTCGTAGCAGACGTTATCCAGCTTGTGTGACTTTGAAAGGGTAGGCGTGTCCATGGCGCGGGTCTCGCAGAATCCGTTGTAACGTGCCCGCTGAGGGCGGGCCGGTCGTGTAGCCGTGTGTGGCAGGTCGTGATGGCCGTCTGCCGGGTAGTCAGTCTTCCGAGGTCGCACCACCCGATGCCGAGCTGTCGTCTGCTTCAGCCGGGGAGGCCTCGGCGCTGATGTCGTCGTCGGCAGGGGCATCCACCGGGATGTCATCCGGGGTTTCCAGCGTCAGTCGGCCGAGCTTGCCATCACGCAGCTCGTGCAGCAGCACTTCGGCGCCACGATGCAGGTCAATTTCCCCGCCGGCACGCAGTCCCCCACGCTTGGCGGCGATATCCGCCAGGATAGCGTGGCCGTCGAAGCCAGCCTGGGCCATGAGGTCAGGACGCTCGTCACCATCCGCGTCGACCTTGTCTGCGTCAGGATGAGCGTCGTAGGCAGGCAGTGACGTCAATTTATAGCGTGACCTGAGGGCTTCTGGATAGCGCTTCGCCAGTTCGGCAGCGGTAATCAAGGCCACATCGACATAGTCGATAGCGGTGTCTCGGATGGCGCCGCTGGCGGCCAGGCGGTAGGCACTGGCCTGGTCCTCGATCTTGGGCCACAGCACGCCGGGAGTGTCGGTCAGGGCAACGCGACCCTGAATGCGCACCTTTTGCTGACGTTTGGTGACGGCGGGCTCGTTACCGGTCTTGGCAATGGTGCGGCCAGCCAGTCCGTTGATCAGCGTCGACTTGCCGACGTTGGGGATGCCCATGACCATGACCCGCACATCCCGGTCTGCGCGAACCTGACCGGCCAGTTCGTGACATAGCTTGGGGATGCGCTTCAGCTCGCGGGTGTTGGTCGTGGTCACCGCCAGCGCGCGGGTGTCTGGCTGTGCGTCGAAGAAGGCGGTCCAGGCGCGGGTGCCCTCCGGGTCAGCGAGATCGGCGCGGGACAGAATCTTCAGCACCGGCTTGTGGCGGGTCAGACTGGCCAGCATCGGGTTCGCGCTGGAGTAGGGCAGGCGGGCGTCGAGCACCTCGATCACCACGTCGATTTCCGGCAGCGCCTCCAGTATCTGACGGCGCGCCTTGTTCATGTGTCCCGGAAACCAGCCCAGCATCTCTTTCTCCTGCCTACTCTATAAGCGCAAATGACGCTCCATCTTAGGGAAACCCGAGTCAAATGTCGTCAGCAGAGATGCGGGCAGGCTGCTGAAGCGCGAGTCGATGCAGTGAGTGGGCGACCACGAGCCGCCGGCGTGGCCGTGGTCGCCAAGGGGCGGGAAGGGCGTGCTAGGTGCGCCAGGCGCTATTCACCTTCGTGAAAGTTCAGTGCCAGTGAGTTGATGCAGTAGCGCTGGCCGGTGTGTGTAGGGCCGTCGGCAAAGACGTGGCCGAGGTGGGCGTCGCAGCGCTGGCAGCTGACTTCGGTACGGTGCATGCCGTGTCGATGGTCGTCACCGAGCTGGATGCAGTTCTCGGACAGCGGCCGGTCGAAGCTTGGCCAGCCACAGCCGGCATCAAACTTGTGCTCGTTCTCGAACAGGGGCGCGTTGCAGCAGGCGCAGTGATAGATGCCGTGGGTATCGGTGACGTGGTAGTCGCCGCTGAAGGGGCGCTCCGTGCCTTTTTCGCGAGTGACGTGATATTGCTCCGGGGAAAGCTGTGTCCGCCATTCGGCATCGGTTTTCTCGATCTTCTTGCGCATGGATGTTCTCCCGTGAGGTTCGACGCAGGCGCTCACTTCAAGCTAAGACGTTTATGGCCGTTTGACCAACCCGACGGTTTCACGCTCACCGTTCCATGGTGTACGTGGGACGTGCTCGTGAATACCGCGCTGGGTGTCGGCGTCATACGAGGCCCGTGTGTCTATGTACGTGTGCCTATGTACATGTGCCCATGTACGTGTGCCTGTGAATGGGGCAAGCAGGACGGGTAATAGGACGGGTAATAGAGAAGGGCGTTGAATCGAACAGGAAAATCGTGACTCGGGGTTGACACTTTTCAGGGTGCTCAGTAACATACGCGCCACCTCGAGAGAGACGAGGCCGATGCGTCCCATTCGTCTAGTGGTCTAGGACACCGCCCTTTCACGGCGGGAACAGGGGTTCGAACCCCCTATGGGACGCCACTTCGCCTCTTGAAGGGCCGGAATGCGGGAATAGCTCAGTGGTAGAGCACAACCTTGCCAAGGTTGGGGTCGCGAGTTCGAATCTCGTTTCCCGCTCCAATGCGTCCCATTCGTCTAGTGGTCTAGGACACCGCCCTTTCACGGCGGGAACAGGGGTTCGAACCCCCTATGGGACGCCACTTTCCGGTACAATTTGCGATGCGTTTGCGGGAATAGCTCAGTGGTAGAGCACAACCTTGCCAAGGTTGGGGTCGCGAGTTCGAATCTCGTTTCCCGCTCCATGCGTCCCATTCGTCTAGTGGTCTAGGACACCGCCCTTTCACGGCGGGAACAGGGGTTCGAACCCCCTATGGGACGCCACTTCGCAACGCAGCAGAGGGACGTCGACAGCTGTCGCGGTCTCTGCATCGATAGAGCGGGAATAGCTCAGTGGTAGAGCACAACCTTGCCAAGGTTGGGGTCGCGAGTTCGAATCTCGTTTCCCGCTCCAGTATCGATCGGTCTTTGTTGTCACAACGCTAGCGTTACTATAGGTCGCCTGAGCGACGCGAGACTTCGCGTTGATCGGCGATTTTTTTGCGTTTGTGCTTTCCTCCGCGGCGACTCGAGTCAGCGGCTCCTTTGCTTGTGCTCCGCTTGTGCCACTTGTTATCCAGTCCGGGGCGTAACCTTGTCTCGAGACGGTTGGCCGTCATGCCCCGTGGGCTGCCGGTTGAAGATGTGGCTGAGTGACCCCATATGGTGAGCCTTCTATCTATTTCTCCTGACACCCACACCAAGGATCCCTCATGGCCGAACCGGCTCTGTCCATTCGAGGCCTGACCAAGGTCTACGGCAATGGTTTCAAGGCTCTCAAGGGCATCGACCTCGATGTTCAGGAGGGCGACTTCTACGCGCTGCTGGGTCCCAACGGCGCCGGCAAGTCCACCACACTGGGCGTGGTCTGTTCGCTGGTGCAAAAGACCGCGGGCCAGGTATCGATCTTCGGCATCGATATCGACAAGGACTTTGCCCGTGCCAAGTATCACCTCGGGGTGGTGCCCCAGGAATTCAACTTCAACCAGTTCGAGCGAGTCATCGATATCGTGCTGGCGCAGGCGGGCTACTACGGGATGTCCCGGCGCGAAGCGCTGCCCCGGGCAGAGAGCCTGCTCAAGGATTTGAGCCTGTGGGACAAGCGCAACGGCAGTGCGCGCATGCTGTCTGGCGGGATGAAGCGGCGGCTGATGATTGCGCGGGCGCTGATGCATCGACCCAAGCTGTTGATTCTCGACGAGCCGACCGCCGGCGTGGATATCGAGCTGCGCCGCAGCATGTGGGAGTACATGCGTCGCATCAACCGGGAGGAGGGCACCACCATCATCCTCACCACCCACTACCTGGAAGAGGCCGAGAGCCTCTGTCGCAACGTGGGCATCATCAATCACGGGGAAATCGTGCGTAACACCAGCGTGAGAGAGCTGTTGGCGGAGCTGGACACCGAAACCTTCCTGCTCGACCTGGCAGAGCCGGTGTCCGAGGCACCGGTCATCGAGGGCTTCGAGGTGGGCAAGGTCGACGATGCCCAGCTGTCGGTCGTGGTCCATCGTGGGCAGTGCCTCAATGACGTGTTCGACGCGCTGAAGCAGGACGGCATCAAGGTGCTGTCGATGCGCAATCGTGCCAACCGGCTGGAGGAGATGTTTGTCTCCATGGTGGAAAGCGGTAACGCAGACAAGGAGATGCGTGGATGAATCCGAGCCAGATAGCGATCGCCCTATGGACGCTGGTGATCAAGGAAATTCGTCGCTTTACTCGCATTTGGCCTCAGACGCTGTTGCCGCCGTCGATCACGATGACGATGTACTTCATCATCTTCGGCAACCTGATTGGCTCGCGCATTGGTGAGATGGACGGCTACAGCTACATGGACTTCATCGTGCCAGGGCTGATCATGATGTCTGTGATCACCAACAGCTATTCCAACGTGGCGTCGTCGTTTTTCTCCAACAAGTTTCAGCGCAGTGTCGAGGAAATGATGGTGTCGCCGATGCCCAACTGGGTGATGTTGGCGGGCTTCATTCTGGGCGGCATGGCACGTGGGCTCGGGGTTGGCATCATCGTCACCGGGGTGTCGCTGTTCTTTACCCGGATCGAGGTCGCGCATCCTCTGTTGACCATCGGCGTGGTCATTCTGACCGCGGCACTGTTCGCCACGGGCGGTTTCATCAATGCGCTGCTGGGCAAGAAGTTCGATGACATCTCCATCGTGCCGACCTTTGTGCTGACGCCACTGACCTACCTCGGCGGGGTGTTCTACTCGATTTCCCTGCTGCCGGACTTTTGGCAGGGGGCGTCGATGCTCAACCCGATCCTGTACATGGTCAACGTCTTCCGCTACGGCTTTCTTGGGGTGTCGGATATCCCGGTGGGCTGGGCCCTGACCGCGATCTTTGGCTTTATCATTGGTCTATTCGCCATTGCCCTGTGGATGCTGGAAAATGGCAAGGGCATTCGTAGCTAGCGCCGCGTCATAGCGGCGTTTGCCGTGACCCTTTTTCTTGGTTCTTTTGTGTTCAGGTAGCGTGCATGAGTCACTCGTCCGATCATCCTCACCATCGCCCCGCGACCTTGGCCGACGCCCCGCTGGGACGAGAGTCGGCCTACCCCGACCAGTACGATCCGGGGCTTCTCTTCCCCATCGAGCGGGCGGCCAACCGAGCGCCCCTGGGCATCGCGGAGGATGCACTGCCATTCGTGGGAGAAGACGAATGGCACGCCTTCGAGCTGTCCTGGCTGACGCCCAAGGGCAAGCCATGCGTTGCCGTGGCGCGCTTTCGTCTGCCAGCGAGCTCACCACGCCTGATCGAGTCCAAGTCGTGGAAGCTGTACCTCAACAGCCTGAACCAGACGCGCTTGAGTTCGCGCAGTGAGCTCATCGCGACCCTGGAGCGGGACCTTGGCGAGGCGGCAGGGGCAGCGGTGAGCGTTGAGATTCTCGACGTCGAGGATGAGCAGCTGTCACCGCGCCGCCTGCCGGGTGAGTGCATCGACGACCGGGATATCGAAATTGCTCGTTATACCCCCACTCCCGATCACCTGACGGTGAGCGATGAGATTGTCGAGGAGACGCTGACCTCCCACCTGCTCAAGTCCAACTGCCCGGTCACCGGACAGCCCGATTGGGGCAGCGTCATGATTCGCTACCGTGGGCCCAGGCTCGATAGAGATGGCCTGCTGCGCTACATCGTCGGTTACCGCCAGCATCAGGACTTTCACGAACACTGTGTCGAGCACATGTTCGTGGACCTGATGGAGAGGGCCCGCCCTGAACGCCTGCTGGTGTTGGCGCGCTACCTGCGGCGCGGTGGTCTGGATATCAGCCCCTGGCGCGGCACCCCCGGCGAAACGCCTCCCACGCCGCTGCGCCTGGCGCGGCAGTGACCAGCCGCACGCAGTGGATGCGGCGCCCTAGATCGCGGGGATAGATCGCGGCGATAGATGGTGCCGCAGGGACAATACCTGAGTGGTCTGGTAGGGTAATGCGAAAGCGTCTCAACCATTGAATTGTGACAGGGCATTCGCCCTCTGGAGTGACACGATGGATGCCATGACATTGCTGCATGAACGCAGCTCCATGGGCAAGCTGACGGGGCCTGCTCCGTCCCGTGAGCAGCTCGATGCCATGTACCGAGCCGCGCTGCGCGCGCCGGATCACAAGGAACTCAGGCCTTGGCGCTTTATCGAGTTCTCCGGTGAAGGCCTCGATCGACTAGGCGAGCTGTTCGCCGAGGCCGAGTTTCGCGAAGACCCCAAGGCGACCGACGAGTGCCTCAACAGCGCACGGATGAAACCCAAGCGCGCACCGATGATCATCGGCGTCGTCGCCAAGGTGGACCCGGACGTGCCCAAGGTACCGAAGATCGAGCAGGTGATTTCCGCAGGGTGCGCCGCCCACGGTATCTTGCTGGCCGCTCACGCCCAGGGTCTGGGCGCCATGTGGCGCAGTGGCAAGTACGCCTTCGACGACACCGTGCGCAAGGGGCTCAGGCTGGGAGAGCACGATGAGCTGGTCGCCTTCATCTACCTGGGCCAGCTGGGTGGTCGTCACAAGCCCATCGCCGAGCACCGGGTAGAGGATTACGTCGAGGTATGGGACTAAGCGCCGTTGCGCTTGGGTCAGCGATACGGGACGCACGTTCATGGATGACATGACAAGACAGGTTGGCCACGCGCATCCGCGGCCAGCGCTGCCGCCCACAGGTGTGCCTGAAGACCTGAACGGTTTTCTTGACTGGCTGGGGGAGGCCATCCCCCTGGTGGGATCGCTTGGCATCCAGCGCATGCGGGAAGAGGGTAACGCTCTCGTGTGGGAGCTCGATCTGCGTCCCAACCTCAATGACAAGGGCACCGGTTTTGGCGGTTCGTTGACCGCTCAGACCACCCTGCTGGGCTGGTGCTGGACGACGCTGTGGCTTAGGCGTCGCGGGATCAACCAGGATGTGGTGGTAGCGCAGGCTAGCCAGCGCTTTGTGGCGCCGGTGACCGGGGACTATCGCTTGATCTGCCGGCCGGAAGAGCCGGGCGACGACCGAGCAATGCTCGACAGTGCTATCGCCGGGGAGACATCGCCCGAAGATGCGCTGGAGCGTCGCCTGGCCGAGCGAGGGAAGGGGCGAATCGCCCTGGTCCAGGAGCTGTGGTGTGGTGAAACGCTGTGCCTTGAGGCGCGTGGTGACTACGCCGTGCTGTCCAGCGAGCCGCCAATTGCCGTCTAGGCACCAAACCGATCTCCAGTATGGGCAAAGTAGCAAAAAACGGCTTGCAATCGAGAACTTAAGGCGATAAAGTATGCGCCGTCTTGAGGGATAAGCACCGCGCAACGCGGGCATCATGTTCTTCAAGATGACAATGCGGAGGGGTGTCCGAGTGGTCGAAGGAGCACGCCTGGAAAGTGTGTAAGTCGAAAGGCTTCGAGGGTTCGAATCCCTCCCCCTCCGCCACGAATTGTTGAAAAGCCCGCTGAGAAATCAGCGGGCTTTTCTATATGGGTGGTGTTTGCCAGACCTTGTTTACCTGGCCTTGTTTACTTGCTCTTGGAAACCGTCATCTGTTGACCTGTCACGCGAGGTGGTCCCGGGGACTTGTGCCAAGGGCTAAGCCTGCATCGTCCCGCCCCAGAGATCCTGAACACGAGCAGTGAACGGCGGCTATTTAGCTGATGCTGCCTGGAGCGTATCGTCAGCGCCCCACGAGAGCGAAGGGATCCCCAAGTTTCGCACCAGGCACCAAGCTCTGGTCAGATCGAGCATGTGTTCCTGTTCGACCGCGCGTTAGGAATTTTTCTCAAGCGTGGCACCTGCAGCGCTATAGTGTTTGGTGTGAAACCTCCTCATCAGTGCCGGGATAGAGACATGCATCTCAAAAGGCTTGGGCGACTGAAATACGGACTAATGGGCGGCCTGTTGCTCGTGATGGGTCTGCTGGCGACGGGAGCGGAGGCAGGCTGCCCACAAGGGCAGGAAGCCTTCACCTCCTGCCAGATGGAAGGCCTCGGTACCGAAGTCTTCGTGTGTTTCGATAGCCAGACTGCCACCTACAGCTACGGCCCAATTGGCGGGCCAGCGGACCTCACTCTGTCAGAACCCATTGAACGCGTTGATTTTGAGCCATGGTCGGGGCTTGGCAAGGCGATCAGCGAGTCAGTCACCTTCTTCAATCAAGATTACGGTTACAACGTTGTGGGCGGCTTTGACCGTCCGTTTTCCGAGGAGGAGATGCAGCGTCCGATAAGGCGCTTTGGGTGGGTTGAAGTGACCGAGAGCGGCGAGCGGATCGCCCGCCTTGAGTGCATCCCTGAGACAGTAAGCTATGGCTTTGGCGGCGGGCTCCATGATGTCAAAGTGGCCGCCGGCCAGACGTGGGATTGGGACTCCCAGACCTGGATATCGGATGCTGTTTCATCGGCCTCCATACCGCTCCTGCTAAAAAACCATCGATACAGCGACGAATTTGATTGCCTTCCCCCATCGGAGCTTCGCCTCAATGGGATAAAGATGGGCGCGCCAGTGGGCGCACTCAGCAAGTTCGGAACACCGAAAGCCACCGACGCAACCTCGTTCAGTGATGAGCCAATTGACCGGCTAGCCCTGAATGGCGCGAATATCGATTTTTTCCGGGACGTCGTTGTCAATATGTCCACCATCTCGCCGAACTGGCAGACGCCCTCAGGGATCAGGGTTGGTTTGACCCGTGGGGAAGTGATCCGCATTCTTGGACGCGTGCCCTCAGGATATACTGCCAGATCGCAAAATTTCGTTATCCCGGCCTGCTCCGACATTCCCGATACCCATTCTGAGGATGCTTACCGGGAATGGTTTGCTCTGATCGAATTTGGACAAGATAAGCGCGTGAACCGAGTCGTCTTATTGACGTCGACCCAATAGGTGATCACTGCGGCTTATTCCAGCGATTTCGGACAGTGTTGCGTGCAGCTCGAGTAGACGTGGAGGGCTGTCTGGACGACACTGGCGGTACCACTCGCATGGAGAACGCACGAATGCATAGGCGTCGGCTGTCGGGATTACTTTTGGGAATTGGCATGGCCGGACTGGCGGTGGTGCTGTCGCTTAACTTGTACATGGCGTTGAACGTGCAGTCTCTCAATGGCTTGCCGTGGCACTCCAGTGAGTGGTGGGCGCGCTGGTTTCCCGCGTACCTTTCTTGGATAAGCCTTGTGGCCATTGGCCTGCTGCTTCGTCTGTTGCCTTCATCAAGACAGGCTCGCTAGCGCTCTAGATCGGCGCTGGGGTTCCGGGAGGGGGCTCCTGTGCTCGCCCCATTTTTTAGAGGGCCGCGACCATGTTTTCAATGTCTAGGCGCTGAGCCGTACTTGTAGTTTGATCCGTCGCAGTGTGTTAGACGCTAGGCAGCTTTCCTCACTCCAGGGTAGCCGGGGCCCTTTTCATAGATGCTGGAATGCGAGAGTACGGGCCCAGTGCTTCCGTGGGAGCCCTTGCAGAGCCCACCCGGCATGCTGCGTGGCACGCAATCATTGAACACATCTATGGCAAGCCAAACTTCGGGTGGCGGCAAGAGTGTTTCTACGCAGCCGATTGTCATTTTACGTATCTTTCCTGGTCGTTCGCTTCAGCTCACTGCAAACGAACCGAGCAGTCAGCCGTGCTTCGGGAAGAGGCTGATTAAACCAGATATTTACTCAGTCAGGGTTGGCCTAATTAGTTAAAAAGGCTTATGGTGAGAGTGACCCCTGAGGATGATACTGGCAATCGCGTAATGTGGCGCTCGCCATTAGTTTTCCGGATCAGGCATACGGACGCGTCCCGTTTCAGTCTGTCCGAGCTGGCCTAGGTTGGCAGGCCTCGAAAATATGCAGAGAACTGCTGTGAAACATGGGAATAGGTTGCAGGTTTCGACTTGATGCTCTCACGTCGGACGATGGGAGTCGGGCGTCATTCTAAAATTCTTTAAGCTAAGGAGTGGAGTCGATGTACACATATAAGATGCAGCAAGTTCCGCCGAACATTTCGATTGAGTCGAAAGGGCAGAAAGGCAACGAAGCAGCGGCTTATCTAGAGGCTGTAGTCAACGAGCAGGCTCGCAATGGTTGGGAGTTTCATCGTGTTGATCCCATCGGTGTACATGTGCGTCCGGGATGCCTGGCGTCGCTGTTTGGACAGAAGGCTGATGAAACAACATATTACGTAATTACCTTCCGTAAGCCTGCCGAGTGACACTCTGTGTTTCTCGTAAAGGTTTCTGTTGGGCTAGTGAAACTATATCAGCGTATAGCGCCTCGCCGCCTGCGTGATGCTTGCTTGTATGAACCGACTTGCTCGACTTACGCCATCCTTGCACTACGCAAACACGGGTTTTTGAAAGGCTGGTCCCTGGCCGTACGTCGAATTATGTCCTGTCGGCCGCCTAATGGCGGAAAACACACTCCTTGACCGACATGAGCAGCCCTTCTTACCAGGTGCCTGATGGGCTAGTGATGGCTTCAGGATGACTATTAAGGTAGGCTTCGCTAATGTAGCGAAGTGCCATGAGGGGTGGTGTGGATGAAGACCCTCTGTGGGTAGTGGCTTCGACAGCAGTTGGCTTGTCGAGCAATGGGGTTGGCCGACCTTAGGGCGTTGGACTGCCAGCTTCCAACTGGGCGTTGATACTGTCCACTGCATCGCTGGCAATACTGTCCGGGCTGGGGTTAGTGTCAGAGATATCGACAGCGATAGCGCGCGAGGCGCGGGTAGCTAAGCCATGAATTCGACAGCGGCTTCCTTCTTTGATGAACATGCGCTTGCTTCGGATTGAACGCCAATGCATTTATATACATGTGTCAGAGGGACTGGAGGAGTCCGTGTGACGATCCATGAGCGTCTCAAGGAAGAGAGGCTGCGTTTGATACTATCTCAAGATGAGTTCGCGCCCGAAAAGTTCAAAGCTATTAGCTGTAGCCATGTACGACATTGAGGTCGCTGTCGGTGGTGGCCGTTAGCTCAAGCGGGAAGAGGTCAAGTCCACGCTGTAGTCCCCACCAAACAGCTCGCCGCCCAGGGCCTCGATCCGGCCCGGGTGGTCGGCGTCAAGGTCCGCAGCGACTCGATGGACGGCACTCTGGCCGACGGCGACTGGGTGCTGGTGGTCCGCAGTGGCCGCGATCCGCACCCGGAAGGGGGCTGCTGCTCGTCAATGGCGAGGTGCGCATCAAGCGCGTGCAGCGCGTCACCGGCGGCGCCTGGCTGCTGATCAGCGACAACCCGCGCTATGAGAAGGAATTGATCAAGCTGCAGGACATGAAGGATGTGGAGATCCTGGGGCGGTGCGAGATTCGGATCGGGCGGATCTCGTAGCGGGAGTTATTGCAACAACACAACAAGTCAGCCTTTCAGGGAGGAGGGGGCATGGCGATTATTCGTTTCGACTATCAAGACGCTCGAGGCAACTCCACGACTCGCGAGGTCACCCAGTGGACCGACGACGGCTGGTTGCTCAAGGGCGTGTACAGTCAGGACCGAGGGCCTCGAAACTTTCGGCGCGACCGCTTTCTGGCTGTGGATGAAGGCGCCTTTCTGCTGAAACCCTTCGAGATGCCGGCCAATGTCACGGCCAGTACAGCACTTCCTGCAGCCAAGTCGCCGCACGATACCCTCGAGATTCTCTTTACGAGTTTTCCCAAGGTTCGTCGCGCCGATCTGGAGGCTACTGCGGCTAATGCAGGCATGCAGCTGCGTAAAACCGTGACTTAAGCTCTCAGCTTTACCTGCGCTGGCCCCAATGCGGGGCCGACAAAATTAAGTAAGGCGCAGGGCCTGGGTGTGGCAGTGCTCGATGAGTCAGACTTTCTCTGGTTGCTGGAGCCTGGCGAGATGCCGGATTGATTTTTTTCTTGCTAAGTTTTGGAGTTTTTTGTGGGAAAGTCAAAGTCTTTAAAATTTGAGAAAATATCTCCCTCTTGTAGTTTTAATGCTTCTTTGGATGCGGCCAAAAAACATTATCGTGCGAAAGGTTTCGACGCCTTACTGGACGGAGTTTTGCGCAATGAGTCACTGGTTGTAAAGGATGGTGACTCCGATAAGTTGTCTTGGGTTGAAAACTTCCTTAATGAGTTAGATGGTTTTCTTTGTGAAGAGGCTGGGGAGTTCTGCTCGGGAGTTTTCATAAGCCGAGCTGAAATGTTGAGGTTGGCGAACAGGTACTTTCTTAAATTAAAGGAATGGAGGTACCAGACTGAGGCTGCGAAGGAGATGAGCGTCGAAGAGATTGTATCTTCTTCTTTAGTTAGAGGTGGTGAGGATTATCTCGAAATCACTCGTAGAGCAAGAGAGGAGGTTCTCAAAGGAAGAACAGAGGATGGTTTTTTAGATACTCAGCGGTCGTATTTGATTGAGGATTCTGTTGGGAATAGAGTTGATCCGGATGCGGCTATATGGACCGTGCTTGAATCAGTTTTTCTGGTTTTAAAAAGTACCGGCCATCTAGAAAAAAAATTGGTCGGAGAGTGCTTTGATTTTGGTGATTTTGTTTACCCTGGGGAAGATGCTCTTTTTAAGATAGGTGCGTTGAATTTAAATGCAATGGCTTGGAAGCGTTTTGATGATATACAAAAAGACATCAGACACTGTGAGCGGGAATGGGTTTATAGTCCGGATAACAGAAATGTTCCTGATGAACATAAGGATAAGATTGATGAGCATTTAGATGTATGCGCGCCGTACAACTGGAGGAAATATGAGGTAATAGCTAGAAATAGGCTTAGGCAACTAACAAAAGAAATATATTATGGCGCGTTTGAGTTTTTCCGCAATAATAATGTAAGCCTCAGTGAGTATGAGATAGGCGTGCTCTCTACCAAGTTGGTCATTGAGAGGGTTTTGTCTCTAACGGTAGATGATGAAAGGAATAAATGTCTAGGCTTGACACTTCGGCAGTGGCTAGATGGCTATGCTGCATTGCAGGATTTTGCCAAAGATTCTTTTGTGGACGGGGATTCTAAGTCACTTTTCCCTATGTTGAAAAAAAGCGAGCTTTTAGACGTTTTTTCAAAAAAAGGGATGTTGAAAGGGGTTGCTGAAACATTTTTAAATAACGTGCTTTTTGGGAAGGGGGCAATCGATCTCTATGACACTCCTGTCATAAAGTTTGGAGATAATTATTTGGTTTACGTTCCCTCTCTGAAAGACGCGATTTTGCATGAATTGGTTTTATCAAATGTAACAAGGAACAAGGAGAGGCTTTCACGGAAAGGAGATGCCCTTGAGGAAAAATTGTTTTCTATTTTTTATAAAATGGGTCTTGGTCCTAAAAAAATCAAAGAGAGGAGGAAAGGAGAGACTTATGAGTATGATGTAGTTGTGAAGTGGGGTGATAAGGTATTTGTTTTTGAGTGCAAGAACAGGTCTGTAGCAAATGACCCGATTTTATCTAGAAATATGCGAGATGACTTTGTTGAGCATCAAGAGCAGGTTGCTAGACTGTGTGGTGCTTTGAAAAAATACCCTGATATTCTTGAGAAGCATTTTGGTAGTGGGAGCTATGAGCAAGAGATTATTCCTTGTGTTGTAAATGGCATGCCTTTTGCTCTCGATGAACCGCTTGGTAATACTTATGTTATAGATATGCCAGCCATTATTAGGTTCTTCAACGGAAGGAGTGTGGATGTTAATTATCCGGCTGGTGATGTTGAAGTCTACACGCAGTGGTCATCAAGTAAGCCTAGTGTAGAAGATTTTTTGTTCTTTCTGAGTACTCCATATCAAGTTGAACTTGGCAAAAGGTACTTGTCTAGTCAAATAGAAGTTTTCCCTGTTTCTTTGGAAAAAATTATGGTTAGGACCGAAGATATTTCTTATGAGGAAGTTGGGTCTGGTGATATGGTAGAGTTTTTTGCCGAGCTTTCAGAATACCGTAAAGCTGTATTAGGTTGATAAGGAGTTTTTGACGGTGATTAAGTGAATGCTCGGGCTTGTTTGAGTCGAGCTTTGGTCTTTATGTATAAAGATTACAATCCTGCAGAATTGGTGAAAAGCATTCAGATTTGACCTTTCTGAGTTCCTGAAGTGCCCCCCTCCCAAGCTGCACAGGCAGTAGCGCAGCCATCGGGAGGGTGAAATGAGCAACGAACCTCCCGTCGAACGCTGAACTGTGAACGACGAACAGGGATACTCAAAAAGCTGTGGTTACTGACACCTTGAAAGGCAAGGTCACTGTCGCTAAATGGCGCGCCAGCGCGATTTCACCTCCTCCTTGCTCTGAGGTGGATCGATAAGCTCTAGTGCGTTGTAAAACCGGGTCAGAACTCGTTGAAGGATGTCAGCAAGCAGCACGACGCTGCACCGCGGTAAGCCAACGCCGAGCAGGCCTGAGGCCATCGGCGCCCGGCCGCTCAAAGAGTTGAATGCTCCCAGGTGATAGACGGGCGGGAGCCGGCAACAACGATCAGGCGGGAAGAATATAAGCGCCCTGTGCGATGGCGCAGGGCTCGCTTTCGCTGTCATCCATCCACACCGATACGCTGCCGATCATGGTTCTGCCTCCGCTCTTGTTGAGGTCGGCCCGGGCGATGATCCGCTGGCCGACAGCCGGCGACAGATAGCGAATCGCCAGGTCAGAGGTCAACGCCATGGCCTGTGGCGTTTCACGGCCAGCAGAGGCCAGAAACCACAGTGCCGCGTCTGCAGCGGCAAACAGGGCAGGGCCACACACATAGCCACCGGGCCGCAGGTCCTCTTCTCGGACCTCGACCGTGGCAATGGCGTGGCGCTCGGCAAGTTCGAGACAGGTAAACGGACAGCTTGGCCAGTGTGTTGCCAGCATGCGGTTAATATCGTCGGCGGTGGTCATGGCGGTGATCTCATTGTGAGGATAATTCTGAACAGCGCCTACGATACACACTGGCCAAGGGCTGTCACTATGGCGTCGCTACATACCTTCAGCGATGAGCCACGTCGGGTCGAGTTCAAGTGCGCACATCGGAGGAAAAGCGTGCCGCATTTTCTCTGAGGAACTCGCTTTCGTCGGCGTCACCCCAGAAGGCGGGCTGTGCCTCCGGGATGGTCAAGGCCTTCTGAATCTGGGGGCGCGCATCGAGCCGCTCGAACCAGGCCTTCAGGTGGTCGAGACCGTCGATCGACACCTTGGCCCAGACGTAGGCGCGGGCCCAGGGGTAGGTCGCCATGTCGGCGATGGTGTACTGATCCCCTGCCAGCCACTCGCGGCCTTCCAGACGGGTGTTCAGGACCTCCAGCAGGCGACGGGACTCATCCACGTAACGCTTGATGGAGAAGGGTTCCTGCTGGCCGTTGGGGGCGGCGATGCGCTGGAAGTACATGGCCTGGCCCATCATCGGACCGATGCCCCCCATCTGGAACATCAGCCACTGTAGCGTTTCGCTGCGGGCCTTGGCCTCTCTGGGCAGGAACTGGTCGTACTTCTCGGCCAGGTACCACAGGATGGCGCCACTCTCGAACACGGCGAAGTTGTCATTGCCTCGGTCGACAATGGTGGGAATGCGCCCGTTGGGGTTGAGCTTGAGATAGTCGGGCGCCTTTTGCTCCTTTTTGCCAAAGTCGATGAAGGTCAATTCGTAGGGCACCTCGGCCTCTTCGAGAAAGATGACCGGCTTGTAGCCGTTCATGGTGGCAGCGGTGTACAGGTGAATATCCGGCTGTGGCATGGAGGCTTCCTCAGTGGAGTGACGATAAGTGGGGTTACGCCAGGTCGTCGCGATCCAGGCGTTCGAAAATGATGGCCTCGACGGAAGTCGCGCCAACGTTGGTCACCTGGTGGGCCCAGGCCTCGTTATGCATGACGTCCCCTGCTACCACGTCACGCTCTACGACATCGCCACTTTCCAGCGCGATGCGCAGGCGGCCGGCAGAAAGGAAGTAGACGATCTCTTCGGGGTGGCGGTGTGGCGCATCAGCGGCGCCGGGGGCCATGGTCATGTGTACCAGGCGTGTCTCACCGGTGTTGATGAGCTCGCGGTAGAACTCCGGAGAGGCCTGGTCGGCCAGCGGAACCGGGTGCCCAGCGTCAGGCCATTGAGGTGTTGTCATGGGGTGTTCTCCTGAAGGTGACGGAGGCATCAGCCGAAGACGCGCTCGAGGTGAGCATCGAAGCGCGCGAGGTCGCTGTCGATGTCGGGGTTCTTCATCACGTCGAAGGCGCCGAAGGTCGGCAGTGGGCTCATGTCGAAGAAGCGTGCGTTCAGATGCACGGGGGCGACCAGGTCATCCAGCGACTTGCCGGCGAAGAAATGTTCCTCGGGGTCATCAAAGGCTTTGGCCGGGGCGTTAAGCGTGACGCTGAGCATGTACTGTGTGCCGGTGAGAGTACCGCCAAGACCGTAGTTTTCTTTCGGCTTCTCGGCGGTGCGACCGTCGCCGTTGCAGAAACGGCCGTCCATGCCGGCGGTGTAGACCTCATCCATATACTTCTTGAAGGACCAGGGCACCATCATCCAGTTGATCGGGAACTGCATGATCACGACGTCGGCCCACTGGTGATCGGCGATCGCCTCCTCGACGTCATACCCTTCGGCGATGCGGCTGACGCGCACCTCGTGTCCTTGGTCGGCCAGCCGGGAGCGCGCGCGCTCAGCCAGGCTGTCGTTGAGTGTGCCCTTGGCAAATGGATAGGGATGGTGACCGTTTATGATCAGTACGTTACGCATAAAAATCTCCGTCTTGAGTGGCAATGAATCATGGATCTGCAGGCTCTTCAGGAGTTAAGATGAAGCGAGCGGTATATAAAAGCAACTAGTATACTTTTGGTAACCTGGTCGCTGGACAGCAGCGTGACATCCCGGCGGACGTGTTGACGCCTTGTAAGAGACGCCTTGTAAGAGACGCCTTGTAAGAGACGTCTTGGAGGCGACGCGCTGGTGGAAGGCGCCCTGGTAGAGGACGCCCTGGTAGAGGAGAGCGGACAAGGCGCCGTCAACGCCACGATTCGAGCGGGGGCTGGGTAGGTACACAGGAGATAGGAAAGTGGAAGCGTCTGTGACGGTAGATGAAAAAGGGCGGCGCAGGGTCGCCACGCCCTGCGTGGAACCCTGTGCCATCGAGAAGGGCATGCGTGTGCTTGGCGGCAAGTGGACAGGATCCTTGCTGTGGCACATCAACGAAGGGCCGGTGAGGTTCAATGACCTTGCTCGCATGGTGGGGGGCGCCAGCAAGAAGATGATCACCGAGCGCCTGCGTTTTCTCGAGACAAAGGGGCTGATCTCCCGGCACGTGCGCGAGACGTCGCCGGTCGTGGTCGAATACGCGATCACGCCACTTGGCGAGACGGCCATCAAGGTGCTCGATGAACTGCGCGAATGGAGCGAGTCATTGCCGGAAGGGGTCGTGGACCAATGATGAGGGTGTCTCCGGGTCGCTCTCGCGGGGTGTCGGGCGTTCCCACCGCACGCTCCGGGACTCAGGGCGAGGCACGTCAGTGACCAGAATGATCCAGTCGGTGTCGCGCAGCTTTCTGCTGCTCGAGGCGTTGCGACGCGCCGACAAGCCGCAGACATTGGCCCATCTCAGCGCTGAGGTGGGCTTGGGCAAGACCACCGTTCACGGGTTGCTGAATACCCTGGTGGCATTGGGCTACGTCCGGCGCCTGGCCGAGGGCTACTGGCTTGGGTTGCGTCTTGACGAGCTGGCTGAGCCATTGGCGCAGGAGCGTGAGCAACTGCGTCATCATTACCGCGGACTACTGGAAGAAGCCGCGGCGCTGAGTGATGAGACGGTCTATCTGGCCGCGCCCTGCGGCAGCCAGCAGTACCTGTATCTCGAGGCCGTGGAGGGACGACAGCCGCGGCGTGTCCAGAGTCCGCGAGGACGCCGGGAGTCGCTGCGGCATTCGGCGATCGGGCATGTCTTCCTGGCCAACGATGATGACCTGCTACGTCAGGTCAGGCGTACTGGGCCCCTGAATGATGCCTTGGAGGCTCAACTGCGTGAGGTCAGCCTCCAGGGCTTTGCACTGGACCTTGAAGCCGTGGAGGCAGGTCTTTGTTGCCTGGCGATTCCGCTGCGCCAGCGCGGCGATTGCGTGGCCGCATTGGGCATGGCGGGTCCCTCATCGCGCTGGACGCAGGCGCAGCTGATCCGGTTGGCTCAGCGGCTTCAAGCGCGCTAACCCACATATCCTTCCCAACGTTCGACATTGTCGAATCTTGCTTGGCATCCGTGCCCCTCCTCTGTGCCAGCGAGCGGGACGCAGGCATGCTCCTCACCGCGTCGACGACGACGCTGATCTTGTCTGTATTCATGAGGAGAATGACATGCACCTTGATGATGCCCATCACGTGATTGCAGGGATTCGCGAGGCTGCTGCCGCTGAAGGGTTTGCCGTCTCGCTGGCCATCGTGGACGCCAGCGGGCTCCAGGTCGCCTTCGAACGCATGGATGGCGCGGTTCCCGGCAGTATCGATGTCGCGATCAAGAAGGCGCGCACGGCCTCGCTGTTTCAAACCGACAGTGCACAGCTCGGTCAGATCGCCGCTCCCGGCGAGGCCGTCTATACCCTGGAAAACACCAATGGTGGCCTGATCAGTTTTGGCGGCGGCGTGGTACTGCGCGATGCACAACAGCAGGTGGTTGGGGCCGTCGGTGTGGCCGGCGCAACCGTCGAACTGGACGAGACCCTTGCCCAGCTGGGGCCGCGTCTGATGGCACGGGAGGCGGCATGATGCGCGGCCAGCATCCTGCCGTGCTGGCACTGGCGGTGGCTGCCTTTGCCATCGGCATGGCGGAGTTCATCGTGGTCGGGGTGCTGCCCACCATCGCCAGTGATCTGGGCGTCACCCAGGATCGCGCCGGTGCTCTGGTGAGTGGCTATGCGCTGGCCTTGGCGGTCGGTACGCCGATGCTCATGCTGACCTTGTCCCGCTTCCCGCCGCGTCGGGTGCTGACGGGGCTGATGGCGCTCTTCCTGGTCGGCAATCTGTTGGCGGTCATCGCCCAGGACTTTACCAGCCTGATGCTCGGCCGAGTGATCACGGCCGTGGCGCATGGCGCCCTGTTTGCGCTAGGGGCGACGGTGGCCAGTCGGCTGGCGCCACAAGGGCAGGCAGGTAGTGCCATTGCGCTGATGTTCTCGGGGCTGACGCTGGCCATGGTGATTGGTGTACCTGTCGGAAGCCTGCTGGGTAACGGCGTGGGGTGGCGGGTTCCCTTCGTGGTGATTGTGGTACTGGCGAGCATGGCGCTAGTCGCCCTGTGGCGCTGGGTGCCGGCGCATCTGGACGCTCAGCCGACAGGCAGTTGGCGAGAGCAGCTGTCGGCGCTCGGCCATCCGGTCATCGTATTGACCATGGCGCTGACGGCGGTGGGCTTCGGGGCGACCTTTCCGCTGTTCACCTACATCAGTCTCTGGCTGACCGAGCAGTCGGGTTTCTCCACGCATATCGCCAGTGGACTGCTGATCGTCTTCGGTGGCGCGACCCTGGTTGGCAACCTGATGGGCGGTCGAATGGTCGGCGCCATGGGATGGCGGCGCACCGCCGCCTGGCTATTGCTGGGGCTGGCGGCGATCCTGGCAACCATCCATGCCTGGGGACAGATAAGCGCGTTGATGCCGATATGGCTGGCGGTGTGGGGTGCCTTGGCTTTTGGTCTGTCGCCCGCGTTTCAGTCAGGCATGCTGGCGTCTGCCGAACAGCATCGGCCGCGGGCGGTGGCGTTTGCCTCGGCGCTCAATATCTCGTCGTTCAATATCGGTATCTCGGCCGGCTCCGCCGTGGGGAGTGCGCTGGTCGCACAGGAGGCGCTGGCACTCACGCCACTGGCCGGAAGCGGTCTGGCGGTGCTGGCGCTGGGCATCCTGTGGCTTCAGGGCAAGGTGAACCGCTCTCGTGTTGTCGAGGCGGCGGCGTGATGGAGTCGCCATTTCACCCGTCCCCGCCCCCTTGGTGAAGGGGCGGGGGCGGGTATGTTCTTGATCGTTGCGCCTCTATCAGGCGTCGACTGGGTCGATCAAGCGAATGTCGGCATGGGTGACCCAGTCTGCCGTGGCGTCGCGAAAGCGTGCCATGTGCGGGGTATCCATGTGGGCTTCCAGTGCCGCACGGGAGGACCAGGTTTCGATGACGGTGACCGTATCGCTGCGCGCGGTGTCGTCATGGGTCAGGCCTCTTGGGGCGTCGATGGCCGGCTGATAGCGCAGGCAGCCCTCTTCCTGTTGAACCGTTGGGGCTACCTCACGCAATGCATCCAGCACGTTCTGGGCGTTGCCCGGGGTTGTGGAGATCGTCGCAATGACCCACAGCATGGTGATACTCCTCTGGTCTTGATCTGTTGGACGGGCCCGGGCCGGATTGTCGGGGGCCGTAAAGCGCTCAAGGAAATATGGCATCAATGCCTGCACGGATGAGTCGCTGCGTCGTCCGCTGCTCGAAGGCCCTACCTGATCGCACAGAGGCTTCGGATGCTGGGCTTCGGGCGCCTGACGCGTCGTTCCGCACGGCTAATGCCGGCAGCGTGTGCTCAGGCCTCGGTGGTCGAGAACAGCGCGAGCAAATGTTCGCGATATTCGGCGACATGGGTATCGATCGCGGGCGCCTTGATCACGTCGTTGGCGAGGTAGGTGGGCAAGCCTTGCATGCCGAGGAATTCCATCGCCTTGTGGACCGGGAAGTAGACGCCGTCGACGCCCTTGCCCTCGAAGAAGTTGCCTTCCTCATCGAAGGCTTCTCTGGGTGCATTCCAGGTCAATGACAGCATATAGCGGCGCCCCTGCAGGAGCCCGCCACTGCCGTACTGGAGAGACGGATCCTTGCGCGAGCGGCCGTCGCTGGCGTAGAGGCTGCCATGGCCTTCGGTCAGTACTTCGTCCAGGTAGCGTTTCACGATCCACGGCGGTCCCATCCACCAACCAGGCATCTGCACGATGATGGTGTCCGCCCACAGCCACTTGTCGATTTCGGCCTGAAGGTCGTAACCCTCGTCGATGCGGGTCTCCTGAATCTGGTGACCCAGCTCAGCGAGGACGCCTCGGCCCGCGTCATGCAGAGTGTCGTTGTAGCGGCCGCCGGAGTGAGCGAATGCCTTGCCGCCGTTAAGCATCAGAATGTTCATGGACTGTCCGATTCGTCTAAAAATGGTCACGGGGTACAGTGGGGGCTCGTGCACGCTCGGACAATCGGTATGAGTGCAAAACACTTTCTCGCTAATGATGTTGCACGTTGGCGCCAAGGAGCAGCCAAGAACTGACGGCAGGAGACCCGTGAGCGCTGCGACATGATCGGCTGACCGTAAAGCGAAAGGAGGAAGCCGATAAAAAGAGACAGCAGATCAGCAGGATCGGGGAGAGAGTGGAGAGCGAGATAGTGCGAGAGAGAGGGGAGAGCGAGATAGTGCGAGAGAGGGAGAGCGAGATAGTGCGAGAGAGAGGGAGAGCGAGACAGTGCGAGAGAGAGGGAGAAAGAGCGGGAAAGAGGAAAGAAGGGCGAGATGACTGGGGAGAGCCGCTAAGCGAGCGAGGCCACCGAGCAGCCACGGGCAGCTAGCGCTGCCCGTGGATATGCCGTGCGCTATCCGCCGAGGATACCCTGGCTGCGCAGATAGTCGTCGTAGCTACCGCTGAAGTCGACGATGCCACCGTCCTTCATTTCGATGACGCGAGTGGCCAGCGAGCCGACGAATTCTCTGTCATGGCTGACAAAGATCAGGGTGCCAGCGTAGTGCTCCAGGGCCAGGTTCAAGGCCTCAATGGACTCCATGTCCAGGTGGTTGGTGGGCTCGTCCATGACCAGCACGTTGGGATTTTGCAGTGACAGCTTGCCGAACAGCATGCGGCCCTGTTCTCCACCGGAGATCACCTTGACCGACTTGCCGATATCGTCGTTGGAGAACAGCATTCTGCCCAGCGCCCCTCGTACGATCTGCTCGCCAGACGTGGTCCATTGTTGCATCCACTCAAACAGCGTCTCGCCACCCTCGAAGTCGGCTGCGTGGTCCTGGGCGAAGTAGCCCACCTCGGCAGCGTCGGTCCATTTGACCTCGCCCGCATCGGGCTCCATCGAGCCGACCAGGCAGTTCAGCAGCGTGGTCTTGCCGATCCCGTTGGGGCCGATGATGGCAACGCGTTCACCGGCTTCGATGCGCAGACCAAAGCGCTCGAACAGCACGTTGTCATCCCAGGCCTTGGTCAGCTCCTCGACCGCCAGGGCATGGCGATGGATCTTCTTGTTCTGCTCGAAGCGAATGAACGGGCTCACCCGAGATGAGGGCTTGATCTCATCCAGCTTGATCTTGTCGATCTTGCGCTGGCGTGAGGTGGCCTGCTTGGCCTTGGAAGCATTGGCCGAGAACCGGCTGACAAACTGCTTGAGCTCGGCGATCTCCGCCTTCTTCTTGGCATTCTCTGCCTGCAGACGCTCACGGGCCTGGGTGGCGGCCGTCATGTACTCGTCATAGTTGCCGGGAAACAGCTGCAGTTCGCCGTAGTCCAGATCCGCCATATGGGTGCAGACGCTGTTCAGGAAATGGCGGTCGTGGGAAATGATGATCATCGTCGATGAACGCGCCCTGAGCACATCTTCCAGCCAGCGAATGGTATTGATGTCCAGGTGGTTGGTCGGCTCATCCAACAGCAGCACGTCGGGGTCGCTGAACAGTGCCTGAGCCAGCAGCACGCGAAGCTTCCAGCCCGGTGCTACCACGCTCATCGGTTGATCATGCTGTTCGAGCGGAATGCCCAGGCCCAGCAGCAGCTCTCCGGCACGCGCCTCGGCGGTGTAGCCATCGAGCTCGGCATAGCGGACCTCCAGGTCGGCCACCGCCATGCCATCTTCTTCGCTCATCTCCGCCTGGGCATAGATGCGCTCGCGCTCCGCGGCCACCTTCCACAGTTCTTCATTACCCATGATCACGGTATCGATGACGCGTTCGTCCTCGAAGGCAAACTGGTCCTGGCGCAGTTTGCCCAGCCGGGTGGTGGCGTCCTTCATGACTTGACCGCTGGTCGGCTCCAGGTCACCGCCAAGGATCTTCATCAGGGTGGACTTGCCACAGCCATTGGCCCCGATCAGGCCGTAGCGGTGCCCCTGTCCAAACTTGACAGAGACGTTTTCAAACAGCGGCTTGGGGCCAAACTGCATGGTGATGTTGGCGGTAGAGAGCACGGCAGGGAATCTCGCGGAAGCAGCATGAATGTGAGACTTGGGCCGGCACGACAGGAGGCTTCGACCAAAGTGGATCGCGCATTGTACGCGTCCGACCCGGGGGGTATCCACTCGGTGAGCATCCAGCGCAGCCTGCCTGCAGCGTCAGGGCTTGCATAGCCGCATGTCGGGCAGCCAGAACTGAAAAGCCCGAATCCGCAGGGATTCGGGCTTGTCACATCAGCGACGGGACAGACGAGAACGTGGTCGATAGGGATCACCCGGCTCGCGGAACAGCGACAGCAGCACCGCAAGGGTCATCACCAGAATGACGACGCTGACCGGCAGCGCCGCAGCGATCAGTGCTGTCTGCAGCGCAGAAAGCCCGCCGACAACCAGCAGCACCGCCGCTACCAGGCCGATGATGACGCCCCAGAAGACGCGGAACAGCTTGGGCGGATCGTCATCGCCCAGGGACAGAATGGTGGTCAGCACCAGGGTGCCCGAGTCTGACGAGGTGATGAACCAGCTCATCAGCAGGAACACCATCATCGCCGACAGCACCCAGCCGAACACGCCGGAGCCGACGATACCGTCTGCGGTGGCAAACAGCGCCGAAGGCAGGTCCCAGGCACGCACCATGTCCATGATGCCGGCGGAGCCGGCGCCACCGGCAGCGTTCAACTCCTGATGGATCGCATTGCCGCCGAAGATGACCAGCCAGATAAACGCCAGCAGGGTCGGCACCAGCAGCACACCGAGCACGAACTCCCGCAGGGTGCGGCCTTTCGAGATGCGGGCAATAAACAGACCGACAAACGGAGCCCAGGCGAGCCACCAGCCCCAGTAGAAAATGGTCCAGGCCTGCTGCCATTCGCTGGTACCCGCCTTGTCGGCATACCAGAGCCCCATCGGAATCACTTCGGTGGCGTAGTCGGCCAGCGTCTCACCGAAGGTCTGGAACAGCCATAGGGTGGGCCCGCCGAACAGGAAGATGCCGATCACCACCGCCGACACCCAGATGTTGAGCACCGAAATGATACGGATACCGCGCTGGACACCGCTGACGACCGAGATAATCGACAGGGTCGAGATGATCGCAATCAGGGCCAGCTGAGTGGGCAGGCCATCACTGATGCCAAACAGCTTTTCCAGCCCGACGCCCATCTGGCTGACCCCGAGCCCGAGGGACGTGGCGACGCCAAACACGCAGCCCAGTACCCCGAAGATGTCGAACAGATGGCCAAGGGGACCAAAGATGCGATCGCCGATGAACGGATAGAGGGCAGACCGCAGCGCCAGGGGCAGTCCCTTGCGGTAGGCAAAGTAGGCCAGCGACATGCCGACGATGACGTAGATGGCCCAGCCGTGCAGGCCCCAGTGAAAGACGGTGACCCGTAGCGCATCGATAGCGCGTTCGTGGCCGATCTCGGTGGCCCCGGCCATGTCGGCATGGGGGTTGTTGGGATAGCCGAAGGCACCGGAGTTGTCGAGATAGAAGATCGGTTCGGCAACGCCAAAAAACAGAATGCCGATGCCGATACCCGCCGAGAATAGCATCGAGAACCAGGCAAAGTTGCTGAATTCCGGGCGGCTGTCATCGGTACCCAGGCGGATATTGCCGTAGCGACTGCAGACGATAAAGGCACAGACGACGAGCAGCGCGACCACGGAAATCAAGTAATAGCCGCTGAAGGTGCTTTCGATCCAGGTGCGGGCGGTGCCGAACACCACGCTTGCCGTGTCCGAGCTAAGGCCGGTGAACAGCACGAAGAGCAGAATCAGCGCACCAGAGGTGATGGTCATGCCGCGGTGCATGCCCTGGAAAGGACCGCCCTGGTCGAGCTCTGTGACCATGTAGTCGGTGCCCATCACCGCATGGGGATTGTCGTCGGGGGGAGAGTCGGAAGACGCCGTGCTGGCGGCTGCCGTGGAGGGTGAATCTGAAGTAGCGATAGTCTCGTATCCTCTTGAGCCGGGCCACGGGCCGGCGATCCCGCTGTCACTCCAGCTACGAGCGACCTCGTGGCGCGAAGACTGAGAGCAAGTCATCGTGCCTGGACGTTGGCGAATGGGACGCACCAAGCCTGCTCTCGCCTGCATGGGAAGCGAGGGCCGGTGCGCTGTCGCAAACGCCAGCAATGCTGGAAAGAAGGTGGCGTCGGGCCACCAAAGCGTTGCATATCATACACTTTTTGGTGGCGGCCGTGGCGGCCGTGGCGGCTGAAGGCTAAAGGCTGAAGGCGAGGGAAGGGCCGAAGCGCACGCCGAAAGGGGCAGCAGAGGGAAGGTGGGGCTGGCGGAGGAAGACCCGGTACCTGTTCGGGCACCGGGTGTTGAATGGATACGGCAGCTTGGCTAGGCCGCCGATGTCGACGCGGGACGGCTCAGCGTCAGCAAGGTGTCCTCGTCGCGCAGCCGGTACAGGGTGTAGCAGGCCGCCAGCATCGGCAGGGCGGCGAAGAACAGCATATGGCCAAAGGGATCTGTCACCATGGCGGGAATCGTCACCAGCGTCGAGATGCCGTGGATGGCCAGCACGCCTGCGTACGTCATGCGCTTGTAAAGGCCCGCCACGAACGCCAGGATCAGGGCTAACTCCAAGGCGCCGAGCACCATCACCACGGCGGTGTCCACGCCCGCGACGCCGAAGTACTTATCGATAATGCCGCTGCCCTGGGCTGGGTTGATGAATTTGCTTAGCGTCCACACCAGTAACACCAGGAAGATGCCGACACGCATCGCCAGCAGCCCGCCTTTTAGTCCTGACATATCTGTTTCCTCTCCTTTCCTGAGATCATTCCGCACGGAGGCGGTCACGAGATGGTGGTCATGGCACCCCGCTGGCAACCTGTCGCGAATGCGCAGCTGCACAGTCGAGGCCGCGCCGGTTTGCGTCGGCCGGTGTCGCAGATCCTTACAGACCTTGTCGGCGAGCATGATGGTGGGTCGGATAAGAGGAGGGGAGAAACGCTGTGAGCAGGGCTGTATGCATGTCTGTAAGTAGGGCAGGGCTGAAGCTGGGGGGTATCGACGGGGGCTGCGCGATAGGCCGGGGAAGTCTGGCGATGGCCTTTTCTGCTCACCGCCTCTGCTTCCCCGGTCGTGTTGGGTAAGTTAGTCCAGGCAGGCGATGGCGCCGCTGACCAACGCTTCGATACCGGTGCGCAGGGTCACGGGGTTGCCCGGAAAATAGTGGGGAGAATGCGGCATCTCCAGATGGCGCATCTTTTCTGCCACCGTGCGGCCCGGTGTTGCTGCCCAGCGCTCTGCCGGAGTGGCGCCGATGAACCAGTAGGCGCAAGGGATATCATCGCCGCCGAAGCCTCCCGCCTTGGCATCACCGAAAAGCGGAAAGTCCTCGCTGCCGTTGAGTCGGTGCATGTCGTAGAGCGCATCCTGGCCGAAATGCTCGCCATGGGCGCGGCGAAGGCGTTCGACCAGGCCCGTGTCGTTGTATAGCGCGATGGTGTCATTGATCACGCGAATATCCGGCGGGCGTGGACAGCGTCCAGCGTCGCACTCCGCGCGCACGATGCGCTCGATCGCCTCGATCAGCTGGCGGTGCAGGTCGTTGTCGAAGCTGCGGATATTGATGTCCAGCTCGGCATGGTGAGGAATGATATTGGCCTGGGTGCCGGCGTGCAGCCGGCCCACCGTGACCACGGCGGCCTCTTCCGGCGGGACTTCTCGCGACACGATGGTCTGCAGCCGGGTCACCACGTGGGCGGCAATGACGACCGGATCGATGGTGTGAGCTGGCATCGAGCCATGGCCGCCAGCGCCATGAATAGTGATCGCCAGATTCGAGGCGGCGGCCATGGCACGTCCGGCAATGTGCCCGACGTTGCCGGCCAGTGCTGGCATATTGTGCTGGCCGAGCACGATATCCGGGCGTGCGAAACGGCGATAGAGACCATCCTCCAGCATCGCTTTGGCCCCACCGAAGATTTCCTCGGCGGGCTGGCAGATCAGCATCAGGGTCCCCTGCCAATGGTCGCGCATGGCGGCCATCACCGTGGCGGCGCCGACGATGCAACTGCTGTGCAGGTCATGTCCGCAGGCGTGCATCAGCGGCACGCTGCCACCGTCAGTGTCGGCGGTCTCCGTGCTGGCAAAGTCGACACCGGTGTCTTCCTTGATCGGCAGCGCGTCCATGTCCCCGCGAAGCATCACGGTAGGACCATCCCCGTTGCGTATCAGGGCGACGACGCCCGTGCCGCCGACGCCACGTGTGACCTCCATGCCTGGGGTGTCCCGCGCTACCGCCTCCAGGGCGTCGGCCAGGCGGGCGCTGGTCTGATGTTCCTGAAAAGGCAGCTCCGGGTGCTGGTGCAGCTGGCGGTAGAGCGAGCCGATACTCTCAAGCGTCTGCTCTGCGTGGCCGCGGATAGCCTGACTGAGGTCAGCGCTGATGTGAGTGGTCATGGGTACGTCTCCTTGTGTGTGTCACATCAGTTGGCGAGGGATGGGGTATCGGCGGCCGGCTGGATGAAGCGCTGACAGGCGGTGACCATCAGCACGTTGAGCAGCATGGCCCACAGGCCGGAATGCCAGCCCAGTGGCGAGAACCACACGAACTCCATCAGCAGGTAGGCAACGCTACCCGCCATGGCGCCTGCCAGGACGCTCAGGCGTCGTAGCGTCGGCAGGAAGACCGCGCCCATTACCATCGGCAGCAACTGGACGATCAGCCCATAGGCGACAAGCAACAGCATGACCAGTGACGACGGGTTGGCCAGCGCACAGGCGTAGGCGACCAGGGACAGGCCCACCACACTCCAGCGAGTGGCGCTGACCACGGTCTTTTCACTGGCGCCGCGCATGACCGTCGGACCCAGCACGTCTCTGACCAGTACGATGCCCGCGGTGTGGGCCAGGTTGGCCCCGGTAGACATGGCGGCGGCCAGGGCGCCAGACAGCATCACACCGATGACCCAGGGCGAGTAGTCGGCCACGTCGAGGACGAGCTTCAGCAGGACCGTATCCGGTCGCGCCAGCGGTTCCTCGGCAAACACGATGATGCCCGCAAAGCCGATGAACAACAGCGGTACCAGTAGATAGGCGTAGAGGGGATAGAAGACGCTGACCTTGCGCAACGTGCGACCGCTGTCAGCGGAATAGAACTTCATGAACAGATGCGGCCACATGGCGCCGCCGAAGGCGCTGACGAGGATCGCGGTGCTGAAGTAGCCCCAGCCCATGTCGGTGGCGCCGGGTAGGGTCAGGTATTCGGGGGCGCTCTGCTGGATCTGGCTGAACATCTCGCCGACCCCGCCATAGAGACGTTCGGAAAGGCTGATACCCAGGTACCAGGCAATCACGATCATCATGATGCCCTGCAGCAGGTTGGTCCAACCGATACCCTTCAGGCCGCTGGTGAAGACGTAGGCCGCGACCACGATGAAGGCGAGCAGCGCACCAAGCCACAGCGGCACCAGGCCATCGGTGGCGGCCTGGAACAGCATGCCAGCTCCGGCGATCTGGATGGTCAGGTAGGGCACCATGGCGGCGACGCCGATGATGCCGGCGATCATGCCGAGGGGTTTGCTGCGGTAGTGATGGGCGATCATGTCGCCCTGGGTCAGGTAGCCCCGCTCTCGTCCCAACTTGGCGACCCTTGGGCCAAGCACCCAGATCGAGATCGGCACCAGCGCCAGATAGGCCAGGATATAGAGGGCTGGCGCGCCCCTCTCATACGCCCAGCCGGGGGTGCCGAGAAAGGCAAATGCCGAGAAGATCTCGGCGCCAAGGATGAAGAACAGAATGATCACCCCGACGTGGCGGCCACCGGCCACGTAGCCTTCGAGGCTTGAGCTGTGCTGACCACGGGCGCGGATGCCCACCCACAGCACTACGCCCAGGTAGGCGAGGGTAATACCGACGACGATGAAGGCATCATTCATGGCGATCCCCTCCGTGTCGCACTACAAAGGCGATCCACATGCCGGCGAACAGAATCAGCATCCACAGGGTGTACCAGAAGAACAGGAACGGCAGGCCCAGTACCATCGGTTCAATGCGGTTGGCGATCAGCGCGCCGGGCCAGATCATGGCGAGCGAACATACGGCGAAGTGCAGCCCGGTCAACAGGTGAAAGGTCTTGTTCATGGAACGTTCCTTGGCCTTGGGGGGCGCGGGAAGGCTGCTGCGCACGAGCGTTTCCCGGTGCCGCCTGCGGGCGGTTATTGAAATTGTGCCTTTACTATGGGATAGCTCTTTCGATACCAAAAATATGGCTTTTTGATAGCAGCGATATCGATATGGCATGGGAACGGGGTGATTGCCGTCACCGTCATCAGCGCCGTCTAACGTCGAGGGAGGCATTCACGTCATGGAGTTCCGACAGCTGAGCTATTTCGTGGCGGTGGTGGAGGCCGGGACGATTACCGAGGCCAGTCGCCGGGTGCATGTGGCGCAACCGGCGCTGACTCGCCAGATTCGTTTACTCGAGGAAGACCTGGGCACCCGCCTGCTGGACCGTCACGCCAGGGGCGTCCGCCTGACCATGGCCGGGCGTGCGTTGTATGAGGAAGCCTTGCTGTTGCTGGATCAGCGTTCGCAGATCAAGGCCCGTCTCACGGCCCTGGGCAGCGGTCGCACTGGCACATTGCGCCTGGGCATCACCGTGGCCCACCTATGGGTGCCCGAAGTGGCGCGGATGATGGGGCAGTATCGGGCGCAGTATCCGGGCGTGGCCTTTGAAGTCTTTCCCTTGCTCTCTGGCCCGCAGCTAGAACGGTTGAGCGAAGGCACGCTGGACGCTGGCGTGGTGTATCTGGATGGGCCGGACTATCCCGGGCTCGACACCTTGCCGCTGAAACACGACAGTCTGGTGCTGGCGCTGCCGGAGTCCTCGCCGTGGGCCAAATCCCCGCCCCGGTGTCTGGCGGACCTGCAGCAAGAAGACTTTGTGTGGGGCTTTCGCAGCGCGTCGCCGATGTACTACGACCGCATGCTGTCGCACTTCAAGCGCCTGGGCTTTGCGCCACGAGTCGTCCAGTATGGCGCCGACAACATCACCATTCTCAGCATGGTGGCGGCAGGCCTTGGCTTCGCCATCGTCACCTCCGCCAGTCGTCATCACCCCTTGCCCGGCGTGCGCTTTGTCAGGTTGCCCGAGCTCGATCGCTGCGATATGCCGCTGTGGCTGGCATGGCGCCATGGCAATGACTCACCGACCCTGTGCAACTTGATTCAGCAGGTACAAGCCGAGCTATCGTCGGGGGCCTGATGGATCGCGTCCCTGTTCAGGCGCCCCGGTTCTGGCGCCCGGTTCTGGCGTCAACATGGCTGGGTGCTGTCCGAACAGCTGCCGAGTCAAGGCACGAGCAGGCCTGCGGTATTTTCACTGGGGGCTAGGGTGTTATCGGTGAGGGGCTAGCCGTTTTCATAGATGAGGAGGTGCCACCCACAATGGGCAAGGTAGGCTCTGTTTATTGATGTTCATTCAAATGATTTTGTTTCTCATTCTTGACTTTGTATGACCTAATCCCGAGAATTTGGTTGCTCTGCGAACCATCACAATAACCAGACTCCATAACGATTTCTCGGGATGTATCACATGAACACTTTGCTCTATCGTTTCGTGGGCCGGGCGGGGGCCTGTCCGCGTGCGCTGACGGCCGTCTGTTGCCTGGCTCCGGTGTTGTCGTTTCCGGCACTGGCACAGGAAGCCGACAGCGATGCCAAGGATGAGGTCTACCGGCTGGCGCCCATCATCGTCAACGCCAAGGCGGTGGCTGACGATGATGCCAACGCCATTGTTGCCCAGGAGCTCTGGGTCGGTGGCAAGGTTGCCACCAGTATTCTGGATACTCCCGCATCGGTCTCGGTGATCACCCAGAAAGAGATCGAGCAGCGTAATGCCAGTACCACCGAAGAGGTGCTGCAGTACACGCCTGGCGTCATCACCGATTACTTTGGCACCGATGATCGCAACGACTACTTCCAGATTCGCGGCTTCCAGGCCACCACGTATCGGGATGGCATGACGCTTGGCTCGATGCGTGGTGTCAGAGAAGAGCCGTTCGCCTACGAGCGTATCGAGGTGCTGCGGGGGGCCAACTCCACACTGTTCGGGCCGGCCGACCCGGGCGGATCGGTCAACTTTGTCACCAAGCGCCCGCGCTTCGAGCGTTTTGGCGAGGCCTACGCAAGCTACGGTTCCTTCGACCACCTTGAAACGGGCGTCGATTTCGGTGATGTGCTGGATGACAGTGGCACCCTGGCGTATCGGATCACTGGCAAGGTGCAGGACAGCGGTCGGGAATACGACCACTCCCGCGACGACAACGAGTTTGTCATGGCAGGGCTGGCCTGGGAGCCCACCGACTTCACCACCGCCAGCCTGATCATCGATCACCTGGATCGCGATGACACACCCAATAGCGGCGGTTACCCACTGGACCGTGACTACTCGCGGGATGAGTTCTTCGGTGAGCCGGACTTCAATTACCACGATGTAGAACGTACCAGCGCGACCGGCCAGTTTACCCACGATTTCGACAATGGCCTGGTACTGCGGGGCAACCTGCGCTATAGCGATCTGTCCGATGACTTCGGCTACATCTACCTGACCGATTCCGCAGCTCGCACGGGCTCCATCGTGGACCGCGACTACTTTGGCACCGATACCGATGCCCACGAAGTGATCGGTAACCTGATGGTGCAGTACGACGCCAGATTCGATGGTTTCGACAGCAGTACACTGGTAGGCACCGAGTACCGAGACGCCTCGACCGACGATAGCTCCATCTATGGCGATGCACAGCCGATCGACCTGTCCAACCCGACCTTCAGCGGCGGGCCGTCCAGCCTCAACGTGTATAGCACCAATGACCAGGACTATGAGACCCGCTCGGTCTTCCTGCAGCAGAACCTGTCCTTCGACGATCGCTTCATCGTCACCGCAGGGGTACGCAATGACGATATGGACCTGTCGAGCAAGGGGGTGTCCTGGGGCGCCGCCTTCGACGACAGTGATGATTTCTCGGAGACGTCCTTCCGTGGCGCCTTGACCTATATCATCAATGAAGAGCTGTCTTCCTATGTCAGCTACGTCGAGTCGGTGGCACCGCCTTCCATCGGTGTGACGCCCGAGCGTGGCGAGCAGTATGAAGTGGGGCTGAAGTACGCTCCGATCGGTACTAACGCTCTGTTCTCGGCATCGGTGTATGACCTCAACCAGGACGACATCACCATCGCAGTGGTCCAGGACAGTGGGATCATCGAGCGTGAAACCATCGGGGAGTCACGGGTAAGGGGACTGGAGCTTGAGGCCAAGGTAGAGCTTTCCGACAACCTCAGCGTGATCGGCGGCTACTCTTACATGGACTCTGAAGTGGAGCGTGGCACGCTGCGCGACGGCAGCTCCATCGAGGGCAACGAACTCACCACCACGCCGGAGCACATGGCCTCACTATGGACTCACTACACGCTGCCTGACCTGAACATGAGCGTAGGGCTTGGGGCGCGCTATACCGGTGAGTACTACTTTGATACCGCCAACACCATCAAGAGCGAGTCGGCGACCATCTTCGATGCATCGTACAGCTACCAGTTCGTGCAGAACACTGACCTCTCTCTGCATGTCAGCAACCTGTTCGACGAGAAGCACGTAGTAGGTTCCGGGACGGCGGATTACTACAACCCAGGACGCGAGGTGACCGCCAAGCTCAGCTATCGCTGGTAAAGGCTTACCTCGACGTTGTCGTGTGATATGCCGTACTCGTGCAAAAGGGGCGCCGTCTAACGGCGCCCCTTTTTGATCATGGTAGAGCGCACTGATTGGACAGCGCGCCACGAGGCGGTGGGTACTGCGGCGCCAAGGTGGGCCGCCGTGCACGGAGTCTGCGTAACATGTCGCCGGACGGTGCTGCCTCCGAGGGGGCTCCGATGATGGCCTGGGGGTGACAATATCTCGGACTTTGCGAAGGGCTTACTCAGGACGTAGCCGATGCCATACCGCTCAGCTATCCACGCCCGCCTGATGATCTTCGTTCACCATCTCGCTTGCGACCTGTCGCAACACTTCCTGATAGTTCTCAACGCCCTGGGCCCCGGTAACCAGGTAACGGCGGTTGAACACCATGGCAGGGACCCCGCTGATGCCCTGTTGTTGCCAGAAGGCCTGGCGCTGGCGTACCGATTCGCCGCGATCGCCCGACTCGAGTATTGCCACGACCTCATCGCGGTCATGGCCAAGATCCGCCGCCACATCGGCCAGCACGTCGATCTGGTGAAGGTCGCGGCGCTCGCTGAAGAAGGCGCTGAACAGGGCCTGCTTCATGCGGTGGCCTTCGTCTGGCGAACGCTGCTCCGCCCAGTCGATCAACTGGTGGGCGCGGAAGGTGTTCACCATGCGCATATCATCGGTGTAGTGGAAGGCAAAGCCAAGCTCGGCACCCATCTGGGTGAGTCGCTCCCGTGCCGCTCGTGAGTCCTCTTCGCTGGTGCCGTATTTGGCGGCGATGTGCTCGCGCAGGTTTTCGCCTTCCTCGCCCATCTGCGGATTGAGCTCGAAGGGGTGCCAATGGACGTCGATATTGATGCCGGTCTGACGCGACGCTTCGGCGAGCTGACGATAGCCGATGACGCACCAGGGGCAAACCACGTCGGAGACGATATCGACGGTAATCGTGGCGTCGGTAGTGTGGTCGCCGCGACGGCTGTCGGGGTGAGCAGTCATATCAGTCTGTGCTCCTGAAAGGATCCAATACGGCGTTGGTCGTTAGCAGAGCAATTACCTTACACCCCGCAGGTCCTTGAGGACCACCACACGCAGGCGGCCGTATTGTCACTTTCCGGGCGGCTGGCCTGCCTGATGCCCGATAGATGAGATGCCCCCTCAATGTGAAGCCCGACAAAGGAAGTTCCTGATAGGTTGGGTGCGACGGGAGGCGATAGCCGATAGCGGACGAGGCCTATCGGCCAGCAGCAGTCCAACCCTCGCAGTAAGTCACTTGTGCCTATTGTCACGCACAAGAAAGGTCAGCAAGTACGGCGCACCTAGTACGCCGGTGACAATGCCCACGGGATAGCGCGCTGGGAGCAGGTGTTGGCCGATAAAGTCGGCCGCCAGTACCAGCAGCGCGCCGACCAGCATGGCCGGCAGCAATACTGAGCCCTGGTGCTGGATAAGGCGAGCAGCGATGGGACCGCTGAGAAAAGCGACGAAGGCAATCGGTCCCGTCACCGCGGTGGCAAAGGCGACCAGGCCGACAGCCGCCACCACGACGACCAGGCGCAGCAGCGATAGGCGAATACCGAGGCCGCGCGCCACATCATCCCCCATGCGCATGACCTCAAGGTGACGCGCCAGACACAGCAGGGGAATGCCAAGTAGCGCCAGTGCCAGCAATAGCGGAAGGCCTTGGGCCAGATGCACGCTGTTGAGGCTACCTGCCATCCAGCGCAGCGCTTCCTGCAGTGACCAGGCCGGTGCTTGGGTGAGCAGATAGGCGATAGCACTCTGCAGCATCGCGGAAAGGCCGATACCCACCAGAATCAGGCGAGTGTCGGCGATCCCCTTGCGCCAGGACAGCAGGTAGATACACAGCGCTACACCGAGCCCGCCGATGATGGCCATGAGCGATACCAGTGCACCGCTGAGGGATAGCCCGATGATCGCGAACACCGCACAGGCACTGGCGCCGGTACTGATGCCGATCACGTCCGGGCTGGCCAAGGGGTTGCGCAGCATGGTCTGAAAGGCCGCACCACCTAGCCCAAAGCAGGCACCGGACAGCACGGCGACCAGGGCTCGTGGCGCACGCAGTTCCCATAGAGTGAAGGAGGCGCCAGCGATGTGCTCTCCAGAGAACACCGCCAGGATGGTGGCGGGCGACAGATAAGACTGCCCGAGCATCAGGGTGATGGCGACGCCTGACATCACCGCGGCCACCAGGGCGACGATAATGCGCGACCGCTGTCGGTCGGAAGGGGCGCTGGATAGCGGTGCGGTTGTCACAGTGACCTCAGCTGATGGCGACGAACGATCGCAATGAAGACAGGGCCGCCCACCAGGGCGGTGACGATGCCCACGTCGAGTTCCGCCGGGCTGACCAGCATGCGGCCTAGGGTATCGGCCAGGGTTACCAGCAAGGCGCCGCCAAGGGCCGAGAGCGGAAGCAGCCTACGGTAGTCGCTACCCGTCATCATGCGCAGGGCGTGTGGCACCACCAGTCCGACGAAGCCGATGGGCCCGCAGGCGGCCGTGGTGGCTCCGCATAGCAGGATGGCGCCCGATGCCGCGAGCCAGCGCGCCTGGGCAACCCGTTCACCCAGTCCTGTGGCGGTATCATCGCCTAGGGCCATCAGGTTGAGTCGGCGCGCCGAGCTGAGCGTCAGGATCATGCCAAGCACCATCAACGGCAGCACCGGCAGGATGCGGTCGAGGGTGGCACCGCCAACGCCGCCGATCAGCCACGAGTGCAGCAGTCCGGCGATATCTGAGCGGGGCAGGATGATGGCCGAGGTGAGCGATGCCAGGGCGGCGGACATGACGGCGCCACTCAAGGCCAATCTCAGCGGCGTGGGGCCGCCGCGGCTGAGGCTGGCAATCAGGTAGACGACCAGTGCGCTGATAGCGGCACCGAGAACGGCGACCCACAGATACTCGGCAACATGCTGCATGGCAAACCAGGCAATGCCGATGACCACCGCTAGCGAGGCGCCGGCGTTGACCCCGAGAAGGCCTGGATCCGCCAACGGGTTGCGGGTCAGGCCCTGCATGCCGGCTCCGGCCACCGCCAGTGACGCACCTGCCAGGTTGGCCAGTAGCGTGCGTGGCAGGCGACTGGCCACGGCGGCTTCTGCCATGGAGTCGACGCTACCGTCGGTCAGGCCCAGCAGGGTGGCCCAGCCGGTGTCCCGGGTGCCAATGCCGATGGATAACAAGGCCGCCGCCACGAGGGCGGCGGCGAGCCACCAGGTCAATGCACCTGGTGGCGTCAAGCGCTGGAGGCTCATGCCAGAACGCTCACTCCTGTTCACGTTTCAAGGCGGCCTGGGACAGCTGGTCGACGTAGGTGTCGAGCACCCAGGGTATGGACAGCGGGGTAGGGTTGGCGGCAGTGCCTTGCGGGTCGTTGCCCAGCAGCACCAGCGCATCCTGCTCGACCGCTGGCAGCCGCGAGGTCAGCATGTGTTGGTTGAGCCGGTCCACCAGTGGCTGACCGCCATAGGTGACGATGATATCCACGTCGGCAATGTCATCGATACGCTCTGCGCTGATGGAACCGCCGAAGCGACCGTCTACCGAACTGTCCGTGACAAACTGAGGTGATGTCAGGCCGAGCTCGTGAAAGAAGCGAACCCGCGCGTCGTTGTCGTTGTAGAAGTTGATCTGGCTCAGGTCGGTGGGTTTGATGTGGCTGATCAACATCGCGCTTTTGCCCTTCAGCTCCGGGTGTGACGCGATCTGTTCATTGACCTGGGCCTCCAGGCGCTCGATCAGCGCCTCGCCTTCCTCCGCCATTCCCATGCCGGCACTGTTGAGGCGGATCATGTCACGCCAGCCCGATGACCAGGGCGCCTCGGGATAGGCGACCACCGGGGCGATCTTGCTGAGGGTGTCATAGTCGGCCTGACTCATTCCCGAGTAGGCCGCGAGGATGACGTCAGGACGGCTCGCCGCCACCGCCTCGAAGTCGATCCCATCGCCTTCGTCGTACAGCGTGTAGGGGCCTGCATTCAACTCGTCCAGGCGCTCTTCCACCCATGGCTGGATGCCATCGCCGTCGTCGTCGCCGAAGGACATGGCAGCAAAGCCCACCGGCACGATGCCGAGTGCCAGAGGCACTTCGTGGTTGGCCCAGGAGACCGTGGCGATCCGTTCGGGCTGTTCCTCGATCACGGTGACACCGAGTGCGTGCTCGATTTCGATCGGGTAGTCGTCGGCGAGCACCGGCGGGGCGATGGCCATCAGCAGGGCAAGGGACAAAGGCGCGTGTCGCATGAACATCTCATCTTCCTTGTGGCGGTAGTCGCCGGCGAGCATGCGCCAGCGTGACAATCGGGAAACGTGGGACGGGCGCCGGAGGAGGCGCCCGTCGTCGACCCTGATATGACTTAGAAGTCGTAGTTCAGGCTCAGCAGTGCGCTGCGGGGTTGGCCGTAGATACCCTGGCTGTAGAAGCCCAATTGAGAATAATACTCTTCATCAAACAGGTTGGTCACATTGAGCTGCGCGCTCAGATTCTCGTTGATGCGATAGCGCGCCATGGCATCGGCAACGAAGACATCGCCCTGGCCAATCTTTCTGGTTCCCAGCGGAGTATCGTTGTCGCGATAGGTATCGCCCTGCCAGCGGGCGCCGCCGCCTACGGTCAGGTCCGACCAGCGTCCCGGCAGTTGCCAGCTGGCAAAGACCTTGGCCTGCTGGCGCGCATAGCTGGTATTGAGCTGATTGCCGTCGGCATCCTCGGCATCCACCAAGGCATAGCTGGCGGAAAGGTTGACGCCTGCGGCAACTTCACCGGCAATTTCCACCTCGAAGCCTTCGACCTCAGCACCATCGGTGGTGGTATAGGCCTGATCGGTGGTGCCAGCGACAAAGACGCCGGGGAGTTCCACGGCCAGGTTGTCCTGCTGGCTCTGGAAGACAGCGAAGGACAGGTCGGCGCGGTCGTCGAACAGCTCCGCCTTCAGCCCCAGCTCGTAGTTGATGCCCTCCAAGGGATCCAGCAGCGCGCCGCTGGGGGAGCGCTCGCTCTGGGTGTTGAAGATCTCGGTGTAGCTGGCGTAAGCGCTGAGATCATCGGTGATATCAACGATCAGACCCGCATAGGGAGTGAGCTCGTTGTCATACTCGTACTCTCGTTCGCCGCGATAGTCCTGATCGATCTTCCAGTCGGTCATGCGCGCGCCGACGATAAAGTGCACCGGGTCCGCCAGCGAGAAGCGAGATACCGCGTAGTAGCCGGTCTGCTCGGTCACCGTATCATCGGTCAGTCCCCACTCACCCCAGGCGGGCTCGGCCAGCGCCGGGTCGTTGCGGTCGCTGAAGCTGCCCAGTGCCGGCACATCACCGGCCGGGCCGCGGCTGCGAATTTCGTAGTCTTCGTTGAGGTCCATGTAGCCGAAGCCCAGCTGGTGCTCGCGACCGAACAGTTCGAACGGGCCTTCCGCGCTGAGGTGCAGGTTCTTCTGGGTACGGTCTCCGCGATAGTCGAGCAGGTAGGACTCAGTGGCGTAGGAGGGCGTGTAGTAAAGCACGCCGGTCTCGCGGTCCGGGTAGCCGCCACGGTAGTTATAGGTAAGGCCGTAGTTGGCGTCGCCGTAACTGTAGGCGGCGCGGGCCTTCCAGCCGCTGTCGAAGTGGTGGGTCAGGTCGACGAAACCACGCGTGTTCTCGGTAAAGAAGTTGGCCCACTCGGTGTTGTTGGCGGTAGAGCGGTCGTAGTCGGTGCGTCCGCCATCCAGGTAGTACTGAGGCACACCGATGTAGGCGCCATCCTGATCATAGTGCTGATACTCGACCCCGAGGGTGAGTTCTGTGCGGTCGGTCAGCTCAGCGGTAAGAACGCCATAGAGGGTCTCCCGGTCGTGCTCGACATCATCCATGAAACTGTCGGAGCGGTCCTTGGCGGCGACAAAGCGCACGCCGACTCGGCCTTCACTGTCCAGAGGCGTGCTGACGTCGACCACGCCACGGCCACGGTCCCAGCGACCCACCGCCGCACTGACGCTGCCGGCGGCCTCATCCAGCGGCTTCTTGCGCACGAAATTGACCGTGGCAGAGGGATCGCCAACGCCCGTCATCAGTCCGGTGGCGCCGCGTACGACTTCCACTCGGTCGTAGATGGCGGCATCCCACTCGGCGTCGCCGAAGGGCCAGAACGGACTGGTGTTGCTCTGAAGTCCATCGAACTGGAAGTTGCGGATGGAGTAGCCGCGGGACTGGAAGTTGGTGCGTGTGCCATCCAGGCGAATGGCCGATACCCCCGGGAGCCGTTCGACCGCCTCGGTGGTGCTGGTGATCGCCTCGTCATCCATCTGTTGGCGAGTCAGAAAGCTCATTGACTGGGGCGTTTGACGAGGCGTCAGCGTCAGGCCGCTGGCACTGGCGCTGGATTCGACCCGGTAGGTCTCGCTCAGCTCGGTAGTGGGGCGCAGGTCCTCTCCCACCACGGTGATATTGCTTAGCTGCTCGGTGTCTTGAGCGAACGTCGCACTGGAGATCGGCAGCAGGGTGCCAGCGGTAAGGCCGATAGCCACCGTCAGAGGATGCAGGCGAGGGCGTGAGAGGTGAAGGACCGCGTTGGAGCGAGCGTGGTGTGCCACTGTGTCAGTTCCCTGGAATTTATTTATGAATGCGAATTATTACTGTTTTTGTTTTTGCGCGTTTATGCACAACGCCACGCTTGCTATGCGGCGTGCCATAAATGAGCGTCGCCGGGGAACGTTTCCTGGAAATCGAGAATGGGGGGAGCCGACGAACGGGGAGAAGCAGGGGGCGCGGGATATCGGGCCTTTATCGTGTAGGGCCCCTGGGTCAGGGCTGAATCCATCCGTTGAAGGAAATGATGGGCCCAGTGTTTACCGCGCAGACGTCGATGCACCTTGGGGGAGGTGAGACGTTGGAGCCGGTCGCCGTGCGGGGACATCGTCGCGCGGAGATGGAAGGGCGACTTCCTTTGCTCGCGTGAGCGGTAGCAGGGTGGTGCGTGAGCGGTAGCAGGGTGGTGCGTGAGAGTCAGCCAGCGGGGATAGGAGAGGCTAGGACAGGGTAAGGCTTGCACAAGGTGAAGCTTTGATAGCGTGACGACAGGTGACGCTCCTGCCGATGTATCGGCACCTTTATAGAAAGATAACTTTGCTCCATGTTAGGCAGGTTGGACATTTCAGTTCTGGCTCAGTAAGGTATGGGTCTCGCGTCGCATGGAGATCCGTCTTTTTCGCCGGAAAGGCGCGCCAAATGGATTTTCTGTCGCCGTACTAAGTATAAAATGTTGCTGGTGTCATCGTAGGTCCCACTAGCGATTTCTGATGAGAAAAGTGTAAAACTCGACAAATTTCAGGTTGGGTTTTCGCGCTATTTATTGACGAAACCTGCCATTGAAAGGTTCGTATCGCTTCCTTGTCGATATAGAGGATGAACATGTCGCCTCATTACTCCGACCAGGGTCGTTGCATGCCCCGTCGACCTCCTCCCTCCTGCCCTTAGGGAGTGGTGCCTGCGTGCTGACCTGAGCACGTGACTCAGCGATGATGGCTGTGCAACAGCCCGTGGGATCAGGTTTCCGGCAGCTGGCGACGGGTGAAGCCCTTATTGCATCGCCTAGTTAAGCCGGCCTTGATGTCGTCGCGAGCTTGATGTCGTCCTGAGTGAGTCCGCGGCCAAGTCGCTCTGAGCTCGCCATGGTGCGAGCCAGGCAGACGGCATGTTTCCAGGCGGAAACGACCTTCCCCTCCCTGTCCCTATGTTGCCCAACGCTATGCGATGCGCCGTCGCACGGTGCCGCGGTGTTGTGGGCCACTTTTCCGTTCGCTGTTTGACGTCGCAGCCCTTGCTTCGTGGGCGCTGGCTAGCATGCCATGCATCTGGCGCTCGCCGGTGGAGACTGCGCGCCTCCCATAGCGGAACTCGACGGCATGCCACGGGAAATGCTGCGTAAATGTTTCGATCGCGGTCGTTTATGCGGTGTTTCCCTGACGCGACACAAATCGGCATGCCTGTGTTCAACTCACAATAGGATTGCCCTTGAACAGTTCTTCGCTTTACCAATTCTCGACCTGGACCGTCATCCTGTTGATGGTCGCTTTTTATGGCGGTACCTACCTGCTGACCCTCGGCATCCGCAAGAAGAAAGAAGACGCCGACGCCTTCATGGTCTCGAACCACCGGGTCGGCTTCGGCATCGGTGCCGCCAGCATGACGGCCACCTGGATCTGGGCCGCCTCCTTCTACGCCGCTGCCACCTCCGGTTATACCTATGGTGTGTCCGGCCCGATTCACTACGGGCTGTGGGGCGCGCTGATGATCCTGTTCATCTATCCCTTCGGCCGCCGCTTCCGCAAGCTTGCCCCCAACGCCCACACCCTGGGCGAGCTGATTCATGCGCGCCACGGCTCCTCCAGCCAGCTGATCCTGGCGCTATCGAATCTGCTCGGCAGCATCATCAGCCTGATGGTCAACTTCACTGCCGCCGGCGCGCTGGTGTCGGTGCTCTCGTCGCTATCGTTCCAGGCCGGCGTGATCATCGCCGGTGTCGGGGTGTTGCTGTACACGCTGTGGTCGGGCTTTCGCGCCTCGGTGCTGACGGACTTTGCTCAACTGGTCGCGCTGATGGCGATCGCCGTGGTGATCATTCCGGCGGTGTTCTTTTCCATGGGTGGGCCGACCGAGCTGGTGGCCGGTCTCGATAACCTGACGCCTGAGCAGGCCGACTTCTTCTCGATGGACGCTATTCTCAACCAGGGCGCGCCCTTCTTCGTGGCGGTACTGGCCTATGCCATCGGTAATCAGACCATTTCCCAGCGCCTGTTCGCGGTGAACGAAGATCACATCAAGCCGACCTTCCTCACCGCTACCGTGGGGTATGGTGCCATCGTCATCGGCCTTGGCATGATCGGCCTGATGGCGCTGACCCTGGGGATCGAGCCCCTTAACGGAGACATGAACAACCTGATCCCGCAGATGGTGTCGAGCTACCTGCCGCCGGTGTTCATCGCGGCCTTCTTCATCCTGGTGATCGGCTCATTGTCCTCGACCGCCGATTCCGACCTGTCGGCCCTGTCTGCGATCATGATGGCCGACGTCTACGGCAAGAACATTGCCCGTGGCAAGGCCGACCCCCGCCGCATGCTGCTGGTGGGCCGCCTCACGATGATCGTGGCCACCATGATCGGCATCGTCTTTGCGAGCTTCTCGCTGGATATTCTGGTGATGCTGGTATTCGTCGGCGCGCTATGGGGTGCCATCGTCTTCCCGGTCATTGCCAGCTGCTTCTGGAGCCGGGTCTCCAACGCTGCCTTCACCACCTCGGTGCTGGTAGCCATGGTGGCCTTCTGTGCGGCGCGCTTCGAATGGCTGCCGATGACCGGCATCACCGGGCTTGGGTTCGAGCTGCTGGCCAGTATCGGCGGCGGCATCATCATCGCGCTGATGGTGTTCGGCTTTCTGGGTCGGGTGGCCGGCGCGTTGGCTGGACTTGCGGCCTTCGTTGCCATGCTGGTATTCGCTACCGGCTTCCTGCGCGAGTACACGGTTCTGCTGGCGTCATTGACGGCCTATGGCACCAGCACGCTGGTCTGTGTGGCGATGAGCCTCGCCAGCCGTGAACGCTTCGACTTCGACTGTATTGCAGAGCGTGTCGGCAACTATGACGCCGCCGAGGCCGCGCCGGTAGCCGACGAGCACCCGCGCAAGCCCGCCCCGGCAGGACTTGCGACCCAGCGCTGAACCCTTGTTTGACGGGCGCCGCAGGCTGGCGGCGCCCACCGATGGAGATTCCCCATGACCCTGCTCTTTGGCCTTTACGTATTGATCTGGCCTGCCCTCACCCTAGGCGTGCTGCTGCTGATCTGCCGCGCCGTTGCCCGCGACCGTCGTGAGGCGAAAAAGGACCACCGGACCCTGGTGTGAGACGCGACGCGCACTGACCTGTTGCGTTACCTGACCTCGATGCGAGGGACAGGCCACAAGGCAAGAAGCCGCCCCTCGGGGCGGCTTCTTTCGTTATGCCTGGCCTGATGGCTGGCGATAGGGCGGGGAGGTCTCTTCAGCGCCGCGCCAAGCCATGCCAGATCAGAGCTGACACAGCACTCAGTCTTCCTCTGTCTCGTCTGCTTCTTCTGTCTCGGTATCGCCGACCCAGACTTTGAGGATGGCGTAAGGCGCCTTGCCCTCATCGTCCCCACCGGTGAACGGCGGTGCCTTGTGCAGCTGATTCACCGCGACATAGAGCCAGCCATCGTCAGCAAGACGCACACTGTCAGGCCAGTCCAGGCGTTCGTCGCGCACGAGTGGCTCCAGGCGTCCATCCATGGTCAGGATGTCAACGCCATTCTCGTTGAGGTTGGTGAAGAAGTGGCGCCCATCCTCGACGGTGTCGGCGCCGTCAGATACCGGCTTGTCACCGACCCGGGTGATGGCATTTGCCAGGTCGTCACGCTCCGCGTCCTCGACCAGCAGGTCCGTAGGCATGGCGTACCAGCTTTGACCATTCATGGCGCCGTAGAATAGCGTTTCACCGTTAGCGGACAGGGTGATGGGGTTGACTCCGACGCTGGCCGGTTCGCCGCCAAACTCGATGTCCTCGCCGTTGATGGTGAGCGTCGCGGACGCCTCGGCCTGCAGCGAAGGATGATCATCAAAGCGGTGAGCCTCGCCGCTCTCCAGGTCGAGGGTGATGATGCCCGGCTTGGCGATATCTGCCAGGTAGGCAACACCACGTTCGCGGTCCACTTCCAGATCCTGGACAAAGCTGCCCTCAGGGGCGATGTCCTGGGGCAAGGTAATCTTGTCGATCAACTCGCCGGAGGCAATATCAAACCCCCAAAGTCGCGTCTTGCCCAGGTGGTTGCCCATATCCGTGATCCACAGGCCTCCTTGGCCATCCAGCGCAATGCCCAGCGGTGAATCGATGGTGTCATCGGTGTAGTCACCACCATGGGTCTGCAGCTGTGGCGATGGCCAGGCCCGGTAGCTGTGGGGACCGGTGATCTCGATCAACTGGGCGTCGTGATCGCCGTCCATAGGATGGACGGTGGAGAAGATGCGACCTTCTGCAGTAACGGTGACGTTGCCTGGGCGCAATGGAAGTTCGGCAACGCTTCTGATCTCGCCGCGATACAGAGGCTCTGCGGCAGCCTGATAGTGACCCTGAAGGGGGTCATGGGCGACCGCGGTGACGGGCAGGGTGGCGGCCATCAATGCGGACAGCAGCAGTGAACGGGGAAGCTCGCGCTGGGCACGGCGACGGGCGGTGGACATGGGGCGACCTCGTAATAGCGATAACTTGAGCGACTGCTCAATGCCCAACCCTAGCATGTTTTGTGCTCACCCCAAGACGCCACCGGGTGAAAACTGGATAATGCGCCTCAATGGCGTGGTCACGTGACCAAGGTTGACCACCCCCACCCATTACTCCGGTGCTGACTCCATGGAAATCAAGGTCAATTTTCTCGACAACTTGCGGCTTGAGGCCAAGTTCGACGACTTCACCGTCGTCACCGACCAGCCGATTCGCTACAAGGGTGACGGCTCGGCGCCGAGCCCCTTCGACTATTTCCTGGCGTCGTCTGCTCTGTGCGCCGCGTATTTCGTCAAGGTGTACTGCGTCGCGCGGGACATTCCCACCGAGAATATCCGCCTCTCGCAGAACAACATCGTTGACCCGGAAAATCGCTACAACCAGATCTTCAAGATCCAGGTCGAGCTGCCGGAAGATCTGTCCGACAAGGACCGCCAGGGCATTCTGCGCTCGATCGAACGCTGTACCGTCAAGAAGGTGGTGCAGACCGGTCCCGAGTTCCAGATCGAGACGGTGGAGAACCTCGACGAAGACGCCCAGGCGTTGCTGATGGCGGAGCCGCCGGAGGGAGAGCGTACCTGGATCGAGGGCAAGGACCTCCCTCTGGAGCAGACCATTGCCAACATGACCGGCATGCTGGCGGAGCTCGGCATGAAGGTCGAGATCGCCTCCTGGCGCAATATTGTGCCCCATGTCTGGTCGCTGCATATCCGTGACGCCGCGTCCCCCATGTGCTTCACCAACGGCAAGGGGGCGACCAAGGAAAGCGCGCTGTGCTCGGCGCTGGGTGAGTTCATCGAGCGCTTGAGCTGCAACTTCTTCTACAACGACCAGTTCTTCGGTGAAGAGATCGCCTCGAGCGAATTCGTTCACTATCCCTGCGAAAAGTGGTTTCAGCCAGGGCCCAACGACGAGCTGCCCAAGGGCATTCTCGACGACTACTGCCTGGAGATCTTCGATCCGGACGGTGAGCTTCAGGGCTCGCACCTGATCGATACCAACTCGGGCAAGGTCGAGCGCGGTATCGTCTCGCTGCCGTTCGTGCGTCAGTCCGATGGCGAGGTAATCTATTTTCCGTCGAACCTGATCGAGAACCTGTATCTGTCCAACGGCATGAGCGCCGGCAACACCCTGGCCGAAGCCCAGGTGCAGTGCCTGTCGGAGATCTTCGAGCGGGCGGTGAAACGACAGATCCTGGAGCAGGAGCTGGCGCTGCCAGACGTGCCCGAGGAGGTGCTGGCCAAGTACCCGGATATCGTTGAAGGCGTCAAGGCGCTGGAGGATCAGGGCTTTCCGGTACTGGTGAAGGATGCCTCGCTTGGGGGGCAGTTTCCGGTAGCCTGTGTGACCTTGATGAACCCCAAGACGGGCGGCGTGTTCGCCTCCTTTGGCGCTCATCCGAGCTTCCAGGTCGCCGTGGAGCGCAGTCTGACCGAGCTGATGCAGGGTCGCAGTTTTGAAGGCCTGAATGACTTCATGCCACCGACCTTCAACTCCCTTGCCGTGACCGAGCCGAACAACTTCGTCGAGCATTTCATCGACTCCTCGGGCCTGGTGTCCTGGCGCTTCTTCAGTGCCAGGGCGGATGTCGAGTTTGTCGAGTGGGACTTCTCCGGCAGCAATGACGAAGAAGCGGCGACCCTGTTCGGCATTCTCGAAGAGCTTGGCAAGGAAGCCTACATGATGGTCCACGAGGATCTCGGGGCGCCGGTTTGTCGCATCCTGGTGCCAGGCTATTCCGAGGTCTACCCCGTCGAGGACCTGGTCTGGGACAACACCAACGTGGCGCTTGAGTACCGCGAGGACATCCTCAACCTGCACCGGCTCGACGAAGAGCAGCTCAGTGATCTGCTCGAACGTCTCGACGAGAGCCAGCTCGATGAGCACATGGATATCATCACCCTGATCGGCATCGAGTTTGACGAGAATACCGTGTGGGGCCAGCTCACCATTCTCGAGCTCAAGCTGATGCTGAATCTGGCGCTGGGCCAGCATGAAGAGGCTCTAGATCGGGTCGAGATGTTCCTGCAGTACAACGACAACACCGTTGAGCGTGGCCTGTTCTACCAGGCGGTGCGGGCGGTGTTGGAGATCGAGCTCGATGACGAGCTTGAGCGCGATGACTTCCTCTACAACCTGCGCCGCATGTTCGGTGAGGACAGCATGGACACGGTGGTGCGTGCCGTTGACGGTGAGCTGCGCTTCCCGGGGCTTACGCCCACCAGTATCCAGCTGGAGGGCCTGGAGAAGCATCAGCGTCTGATCGAGAGCTACAAGAAGCTGCACGCGCGCAGGGCTAGGCTGGCGGCTGAAGGCTGACTCGGCGGCGACTAGCGCTGGTGGGGGCGACCCAGCCCCCACATGAAGTAGGCTCCGCCGATGATTGCCGCGACCATACCGGCAGGCAATTGATAGGGCATCAGCAACTGGCGACCTATCCAATCGGCGAAGACCATCACGCTGGCCCCTAGGCAAGCGGCGGCGAGCAGTTGATCGCGTGCCCTGGAAAAGCCCAGCTGTCGCGCCATGTGGGGCGCCAGCAGGCCGATAAAGGTCAGCGGGCCCACGCTCAGAGTGGCGGCAAGCGTCATCAGTACGACGAGCCCCAGCAAGATGGCGCGGCTGGCCGTGATATTGATGCCCAGTGCCGACGCAGAGGCCACGCCGAGTGGAAGAATATCCAACCAGCGAATAAAGGCCGCAAGAAGGGCGGCGAGCGTCAGGGATATTCCCATCAACCAGATACTAGACGTGGCACTGGCATAGTAGGTAGAGCCAGACAGCCAGGACAGCAGTTGTTGGATGCGCGGATCTCCGCTCGACAAAGCAATGGTCTGAACAGAATCCAGCAGCGCCGAAATTGCCACCCCTGTCAGCAGCAGTCGCGTCGGCGCAAAGCTCTGTCTTGCGGTGCAGGCGACAAGTATCGTCAGCGCCACCAACGCGCCCGGCAATCCGCCTGCGACTGATGACAGCGGCGTGATGTGAAACGGCAACAACAGCAGGGCGATGACGCCCATGGCCACCCCCGCACTGATGCCGAGGACTTCAGGGCTTGCCATCGGGTTGCCCGTCACGCGTTGCAACACGGTGCCAGCGAGCGCCAATATCAATCCGGCTGATGCCGCCGTTGCCACTCTTGGCAGGCGCCACGGGGCGATGTCGTCCCATGCGGTTGTGCCAGGTAGCGTCCATGTCAGTGAGGGAGGCTCGACACTGGCGAACAGCGCAATGCCGATGGCAAGTAGCAGCAGGACGGTCAGGATCCAAAGGGTTCGTCGCGGACTAACGCTGGGACGAGGGCCCGCGGTGACGGGGGACGGCCTTCCCGAAGACAGGTGAAGTCGTGGTAGTAGCCACAGCAGCAAGGGGGCGCCAAGCGCTGCCGAAACGGCCCCCGTCGGTAGATGAATCGCTGTCCACATGGCCAGGCACTGGACCGCCAGATCAGTGACCAGCAAGAGCAGTCCGCCCACGATGGTGGACCATACCAGCCGTTGGGCGAGAGTGCGCGCTCCGGCGAGTTTCACCAGCATCGGTGCGGCCAGACCGATGAAGCCAATCAAACCCACGGCACTGACCACACTGCCGGTCAACAGAATGGCAAGCCCAAGACCGGCGACCCGCAGACGCACCAGCGATGCCCCAAGACTGCGCGCACTGGCGGCTTCCAGGTCCAGCAGCGCCAGCCTGGGAGCGAGTACACCGGCGACCGCGATGGCGACGGCAAGGCGCAGCAGTAGCTGTTGGCTGTCGTGCCAGCCTGCTTGGTCCAGTGCACCCGCTCCCCACATCAATACGTTCTTCAAGCTCTCGTGGTGAAACAGCATGACCGCGCCATTGATGGCGCTGATGTAGAGACTGACCACCATGCCTGCCAGCACGACCACCAGAGGGGCAAGATCTCGCCTCCAGGAGATCGCCAGTACCAGCAATGTGGCGGCCGACCCTCCGAGCATAGCGATGATGTCGCGTCCCCCCGCGAGCATGCCGGGAAACCAGATGGTGGACACCACCAGCGCCAGCTGTGCACCGCTGGAAATGCCAAGTGTCGATGGGGAGGCCAGAGGGTTGCGCATGACCTGCTGAATAACGCAGCCCGCCAGCGCCAGGCAGGCGCCGCTGACCAGAGCTGTGCACAGGCGGGGCAGAAAGGTGTAGTGCAGGACTGCCTGTTGTATGTCACTGCCCTCTGGCGACATCAGTGCTTGCCACCACTGTCCTTGCAACGCCTGGTATTCAGTGTCGAGAACCAGCCAGGCCATGAACAAGGCCGCTGCCGCAAGGATGAGAGCAAGGCCGAGAGGGGAGCGCTGGACCGCTGGAGAATGCGTGCAGTGGGCGGTGGTCATCTGGCATCAGCCTGCTGAACATCTGCGGTCGACAGATTTGCTTCGAGCTGCTCCAGCAAGCGCTGGAAAGAACGTAGACCACTGTAGAGCCAGATGGGATCCGTGATGGTGACCCGGCCTTCGCGGACGGCAGGAAGCCGACGCCAGATCTCGTTGGTGGGCAGTTGTCGCAGCACCTGTTGGTCGATGGGGGCGATGATCACGATCTCTGCCTGTGGATTCTCGGCCAGCAGGCTGATGGGGACCTGAGCAAAGCCCCAGCTGTTGGTAGGGCCCTGCCAGGCATTGATGAGCGCCGTCTGATCGAACACCGCTTCCAACATGCTGTGTTCGCCAAAGACTTGAACATGCCGCTCGTCGATCAGGCGTATGACGTAGAGCTCCCTCGGGTTTCCGCTGAGGCGGTCGCGTGTGTCGGCCAGGTGCTTCAGCGTGCTGGAAACAAGAGTTTCTGCTTGCTGCTGAGTCCCGCTGAGACGAGCGATTTCCCGGGTCATGGCGATCGTGGCCTCAAGATATGGCTGACCGGTCGCGAAGTTGTTCATGACCTTGACGGGGGTGATCCGGGATAACCTGGCGTTGTCCCCCGAGAAAAGGTCGCTGGTCAGCAGAAGGTCGGGCGGGTCCAGGGCCAGCAACTCCAGGTGTGGCTGGTTGCGCAGGCCCAGGTCCTTGACCCCATCAGGAATCGGCGGCTCCACCACCCATTTGTCGTAGCCTGGAATATCTGCCGTGGCCATTGGCGTGACGCCAAGTGCCAGTAAGGTTTCGGTGACAGGCCAACTCGCCGAGGCAATACGGGAAGAGGAAGCCACTGGTAGATCTGGGTGAGCTGTCCTGGTCTCACCTGCTGAAGCAGTAGCCATCCACAGGTAAAGACATGCCGCTAGCCAAGTGCCAGCCTGTCGAGACAGTGACCGTCGAAAGAGTGACCGTCGAAAGAGTGACCGTCGAGATCGTGACCGTCGAAAGAGCCCCCGCCGTGAGAATGACGACCAGTGGCAAGCGTGGGGACGTTGGGGCATGCGGGTATCCAGACACCAATACGTTGGCCGTGACGAGGCAGGTCATGACCAAATCATCAGCAGCAGATTGTTAAATCCAGATCTTAAAACCCAGATGTTACATCTGGGCAAAAGCAAGAAGTGCAAATACTATTTTAAAAAACAATCATTATCAATTAAAGTGGCGACCCTTAACCGCTCCGTCACCACTCAACGACGAGACGCTGGAGGGCATGGCAAGGCCCGCGCCCACTGTCTTGCTGCAGATAATGGTTGTCTGTGACAAGTCGCCCAGGGGCACGAATGATCGCGACAGGCCGTCTGCCATGGACGGGAGTCAGCCTGATGTGCCGTGACATTCATCCCCCGGCGCAGCCGGAGGATGCTGCTTGCTTTGCTCTTGTGCCAGTGTGCCTCGTCGCAACAAGGAAATAACATGTTTGCGTTGGCTCCCAACTCCCGTCTTGGCATGTCAGGAGAGTCCTTGCTTCGTCCCGTTGTCCCCGCAGGCTTGCCGACACTGGGAGTCGCCATGCTGGCGTTTCTGCCTCTGGCTGCGCTAGCGCAAGAGCAAGCTTCAACGGCATCCGCCGGCGATGGGGCCATGGACCTGAGTACAGTGACGGTGGTGGGGGAGCAGTGGCGTGATCGTGGTCACGAGACAGTGCCGGAGTTTTCAGGTGGGCAGGTGGCGGCAGGTGGGCGCATCGGAATTCTCGGGGAGGAATCGAGCTTTGATGTGCCGTTCAATGTCATCAGCTACACGGATCAGCTGATCGAGAACCAGCAGGCCGATACCCTGGCCGATGTACTGGACAATGACGCCTCAGTACAGAGTGAGTATGGCTTTGGAAATTTTGCCGAAACCTTTTCGGTACGCGGGTTTCGCCTTTACACCGACGATGTGTCCTATGGTGGCCTTTACGGGGTCCTGCCTCGCCAGATCATCAATACCAGCATCGCCAGCCGGGTCGAGGTGTTCAAGGGTGCCAGCGCCTTTGCCAATGGCATTCCTCCGGGGGGCTCTGGTGTCGGTGGGGCCATCAATATCGAGCCGAAGCGGGCGCCGGACGAACCCTTGACGCGCATCACCACCAGTATCGAGTCCGACAATCAGGTCGGCACCACCGTGGATGTGGGTCGCCGCTACGGAGAGCAGCAGCAGTTCGGTGTGCGTGCGACTGTCGACAGGTCGAGGGGTGATACGGCCATCGATGACGAAGAAGCGAGTGCCACGGCTGCCAGTGTCGCGCTGGACTATCGTGGTGAGAGATTTCGGGCGTCGCTGGACCTCGGTTATCAAAAAGCCGAGCTTGACGGGGGGCGTCCTATCGTCAAGGCAGGTGCCTTGATGCCTGGTGATGACTTCCCCGACGCACCGGATGCCAGCAGCAACTACGGACCTGACTGGCAAGAGACGTCACTGGAAGGCGGCTTTGGCATGTTGCGCGGTGAGTACGACCTGAGCGACAGCTGGACCGCCTATGCCACGATTGGAGGCAACAACAATCACGAGTCCGGAGAATACTCGTCGTTGACGCTACAGAATGAAGAGGGTGACGCGACCGCATCACGCCTGGGGGTTCCCTACCGCTCGGGAACCGTGACCGGCGTGGCAGGGATTCGAGGCGACTGGCAGACCGGGGCCGTCAATCATCAGCTCAACCTGGGGTACTCCGGCTACAGTCGCACGACGCGATCGGCCTGGACCCTGGGCAGTGCGCAGGCCACCAATATCTATCATCCGGCGGATCTAGATTACCCGGAGACAACGTTTTCCGGTGGTGATCTCGGCGACCCCAACCGGCGCTCGCGTACTATCACCAATGGTGTGGCGGTGTCCGATACGTTGGGCTTCCTGGACGAGCGCGTGTTGTTGACCGTGGGCGCTCGCTATCAGGATATCGATATTCGTAACTTCACCTATGAGGGAGAGGTGGAGAGCACCGTATCCGGAGATCGTTGGACTCCGCTATACGGGATTGTCGTCAAGCCCTGGGAAAACGTGTCGCTCTACGCGAACCATATCGAAGCCCTGCAACCGACCGATCCTGCCCCTGGCACGGCCAATGGCATGCCGGTCACCAATGCGGGCCAGGTGATCGGGCTTGCGCGTTCAGACCAGAATGAGGTGGGGATCAAGTACGATGGTGGTGGCCTTGGTGCCACGCTTAGCGTGTTTCGCATTGAACAGCCCCAAGCCTACGTCAATGACCGCAATAGGTACGCCTTCGACGGTGAGCAGGTCAACGAGGGTGTCGAGTTGAGCCTTTACGGTGAAGTGACCGACCGCCTGCGGCTGCTGGGTAGTGCGACCTGGCTTGATCCAGAACTACGCCATACGGCGGACGGTGCCAATGACGGTAATGACGCGCCGGGTGTTCCCGAGTTTGCCGCTGTGCTGGGTTCTGATTGGGACGTGACGGATCGTTTTACCCTTGAAGGGCGAGTGATTCATACCAGCTCGCAGTACGTCGATACTGCCAATGAGTTTGAGATCGACGACTGGACTCGGCTTGATCTGGGCGCGCGCTATACCGCTCCAATGGGTGACAGTGACCTGATCCTGCGTGCCAACATCGAGAACTTGACCGATGAGGACTACTGGGCATCGGCCTCGAATGACCTGAACTATGTGACCATGGGAGATCCCATGACGGTCAAGGTGTCGGCGACGATCGACTTCTGACGGTTCAGCGGGACTCCCAAGGCTGCGGGACCACCTGGCGAGGTGGTCCCGTCGTCGTTCTGGAGGGCGTTAGAGGCGCCTTTGCGATCAGGCGGGCTGTCGCGTTGCCGCGATGGTCACGTCGCGGATGTTGATATGCTGAGGCTGCTGATACATGTAGAGCGCGGCTGCGGCGATATCATCGGCATGCAGTACGCCTCCCATGGAGGCTTTCCACTGTTCGTAGCCTTCTATGATGTCGGGGTCTGTGGTGTGTCCCAGTAACTCCGTATCAACCGCGCCTGGATGAATGGCCATGACGCGGACGCCACTGTCGGCCACTTCTTCACGCAGGTTTTCGCTGATGGCACTCGCCGCGAACTTGCTGCCAACGTAAGCCGCGTGGTTGGGGAAGCTCTTCTTGCCGGCGATGGAACTGATATTGAGAATGGTGCCCGCACCGCGTTCACACATGGCGGCCAGCACGGCTTGGGTTCCATGCAACAGGCCCAGCACGTTGACGTCGAGCATTCGCTTCCACTCTGCTGCATCCTGAGTCGCGAGCTGGCCCAGCAACATGACCCCCGCGTTGTTGACCAACAGGTCCGTGGGCCCGAATGTCTTCTCGGCCTCGCCAATGGCGTTGGCCAGGGCGGATGGGTCGGTCACATCGACCTGTCGGCACAGGCTGTCGGGAAGGTTCATCGCTTGCATGGGTTCGAGTCGGCGCGCCAGCAACAGCAAGGGGTGTCCGGCGCTGGAGAAATGGCGGGCGATTGCGGCACCGATGCCAGAAGAGGCTCCGGTAATGACAACGAGGGGCTTGGTCATGGTGTCACCTTTGCGTGTGAAAAGCCGTGCGAGACGGCCTTTGTGAATCGACAGGGGCGCATTCTGGGGCTTGCCGCTATGATGAAAAATCCATCCATTGCAAAATGACTGTTCACATTTTATGAACGATATCCCTTGGCGCTGGACGCGTGCCTTTCTGCTGGTTGCTGAGCACGGCAGTTTTACCGCGGCAGCCCATGCTTCTGGCCAGTCCAAGGCGAACCTCAGCCAGCAGATCACCGAGCTGGAACGCGCGCTCAAGGTGCAGTTGCTTCACCGCACCACGCGCCGCTTGCGCCTCACCAGCGTGGGGGAGGGGTACTTCGAGCGCGCGACTCTGGCGTTTCAGCAGCTCGATGCGGCCACCGAGTGGGCCATGCAGTCGACGCGAGAACTCAAGGGCGTGATTCGAATGAACGCGGTGGGTGGTCTGGTAGGCGAAGAACTCATTGCACCGCTGGTGTTTCGGTTCCAGCAGGCGAATCCCGGGGTCGAAGTGGAGTTGGACTTCTCCAGCCTGCGGGTAGACCTGCTGACGAGCCGCTACGATCTGGTGATGCGCATGGGCGAGCTGGAAGACTCCACGCTGGTGGCCAGGCGGCTGCACCAGGTCTCTACGCGCTATGTGGCAAGTCCGGAGTTGCTTGAGCAACACGCTCCCGTGCGCAGGCCCGAAGATTTGCAGGGGCTGCCGTTGATCTACGGGAGCGTTGATCACTGGTTATTGAAGCGGGGTAATCAGCAGCGGGTAGTACAGGCCCGCGGAGGCTTCAAGATCGTCAGTGGCCATGCCATGCGTCAAGCCGCGTTGTCTGGCCTTGGTGTCACCCGCTTGGTCGATGTCTACGTCGAGGCGGACATCGCCCGGGGTGACCTGGTCGAGGTATTACCTGATTGGTCTGATACGACTCCCTTGTCGCTGGTCTGCCCGCCCCATCGCTATCAGCTTGAGCGAGTGCGCGCGCTGATGAGCTGGTTGATCCAGGAGTTTCCTGACGTGTACACCCGGGCCCTGCGCGAGGGACTAGCGGCAAAGCGCGTGCGTTAGGAGGCCGCATTTCGGGCGCCGCGTGGGCGACGCGCCTGGATCCACCTTGTAGGGCTGTCGTTACCGCCCCATCCATCCTCCATCGACCGTCATGACGGTGCCGTGCATATAGTCCGAGGCGCGGGAGGCGAGAAATACGACAGGTCCCTTGAAGTCATCGGGGCTGCCCCAGCGTCCAGCGGGGATTCGGGCCAGGATGTCGCGAGATCTGTCGGAATCTTCCCGCAGTGCCTGGGTGTTGTCAGTGGCGATATACCCGGGCGCGATGGCATTGACGTTCACGCCATGGGCCGCCCATTCATTGGCAAAGGCCTTGGTCAGCTGGGCAATGCCGCCCTTGCTGGCGGCGTATCCCGGTACCGTGATGCCGCCCTGAAACGACAGCAGTGAAGCAGTGAAGATGATCTTGCCGCTGCCCCTGTCGACCATGTGTCGACCGATCTCCCGGGTCAACACGAAAGGTGCACTTAGATTGATGTCGATCACCCGGTCCCACAGCGCGTCCGAGTGTTCATGGGCTGGCGCGCGCTCGATGGTGCCGGCGTTGTTGATCAGGATATCGATACGTCGCTCACCAAGTCCTTCCACCAGCGTCATCAGCGCCTTGCGGTCAGACAGGTCGCAGGCGATACCCTCGAAACGTCGTCCCAGCTTGCGCACTTGTTCACCCAATTCGTCACCATCGCTGGCCATGCTGGCGCTGACGCCGATGATATCGGCACCGGCTTCAGCCAAGGCCAGCGCCATGGCCGCGCCGATGCCTCTGCGAGCCCCTGTTACCAGCGCCGTCTGTCCAATCAGGGAAAAGTGGCTAAGCATTGTCATCCTGTGTCTCCTTGAGCCTGGTGTATCCGTTGGTGGTGACGAGCAGCTTCTCATCTCGACGTGGTGAGGTGCCATCGGCGATCCACCCGCAGAGGTGTGGGGAACAGACGTCGTGTTGATTGCTTGGCCTGGGTTAATACAAATATTGTCTTGTTATACCTATGTCTAATCGCCAGGATGGCGTCGCTATCTGGCGTGCTATTTTTACGTAAAAAATGTGTTATTTCAGCGTTTTGGTGATTGATATTGAAAGCGATGTAACATGCTTCTTGGCTCTGAAAAGGTGTGAGGATAGACAAGTTGTAAAAAGTTGTTTGAAAAGCGGCAGGGCGATTTCTATAGTGACCACGTCACTTACCGGCCCGGTGGGCCCAGAACAGGCGAAGCCCATGAGCATCATCAACGATTACCCCCACCCCGAGTTGTCCAGCCTGACCCGTGAGCGCCTGATGCGCGCGTCGACGGCATCGCTGCACACCTTGCTGCACAAGCGTGGCCTGAAAAATACCTACATCCAGAACGTCGGACGCATGAACACTGCCCAGGTCAAGATGGTGGGGCAGGCGTACACACTGCGCTATATCCCGGCCCGGGAAGATCTCGACACGGTCGCTGCGTTTCGTGATCCAGAGCATCCCCAGCGCCTGGCCGTCGAGACAGTGCCACCGGGGCGTGTTCTGGTGTCCGACTGCCGTCAGGATGCCAGCGCCGCCAGTGCCGGGAGCATCCTGCTGACCCGGTTGCAGGTGCGCGAGTGCGCGGGCTTTGTGTCCGACGCGGGAGTGCGTGACTCGGAGTACGCCGAGACCATGTCGATGCCGGTGTTCTGTACCAAGCCCAGTGCCCCGACCAACCTGACCAAGCACCATGCCGTGGACATCCAGCAGCCCATCGGCTGTGGCGGCGTCCCGGTCTACCCGGGCGATGTCCTGGTGGGTGATGGTGACGGCGTCATGGTCATTCCGCTGGAGCTGGCTGATGAAGTCGCAGAAGAGGCGGCAGGTATGGAGGCTTTCGAGGCCTACGTGCTTGAGAAAGTCAGCGCTGGGGCCAAGGTCATCGGCCTTTACCCGCCCAACGAGCAGGCCCAGGAGGAGTATCAGGCCTACCTGCGTCAGCAGCAGTCGCGTTGAGGTTGCAGCACTGATGCAGCCGCGCTGACGCCTCACTGCAACACGATGACTGGTCACTTCCAGTGGCCACTCACTCGACTATCACAATCAATAATGAAAGGAGCCGCCATGACTGCTCACACCTTGCTCTCGACTCGCCAGTGGTCACGCCTTGCTTCCGTCACGACCGGGGGTACCCTGGCAAGTGTTCTCCTGGCTGCCGCAGTCGCCGTGCCTGTGGCCCAGGCCGACTTCCCCCAGCGCGACGTGCGAATGATCGTGCCGTGGCCGGCGGGAGGTGGTGCCGATGCCATCTCGCGCAAAATCAGTAATCTGGCCGAGCAGGCGCTGCCGACCTCTGTCTACGTCGAGAATATCGGTGGTGCTGTCACCGCGACCGGCCTGATGCAGTTGGCCAAGGCGCGTCCTGATGGCCACACCATCGGAGTGCTGACCTACGATAGCGTGGTGACCTTGCCGCGGGGCAATATGGTCCCGGGCTACTCGCTGGATAAGCTTGAACCCTTCGCCCGTGTGACCCAGGAGGCCGATGCCATCGTGGTGTCGAAGCAGTCTGGTTACGGCTCCTACGAAGAGCTGATCGAGGCGGCCCGAGCGAACCCCGGTACTGTGCGCATTGGTGTAGCGCCGGAAGGATCTGGTCCTTACCTGGCGGTACGCCGACTGGAGGCCGCGACCGGGGTGAGCTTCAACGTGATCTCCTATCCGGGGTCCTCCACTGCGGAGGCCGAAGCCCTGTTGTCCGGAGAAATCGACGGAGCGATTTCGAGCCTGGGAGACTTCTCCGGCATCCTGTCCTCCGGCGATGCGCTGGGTGTGGTCGAACTGTCCGGTTCACAGAATCCTGCGTACCCGGAGGTCCCGCCGATCTCCGAGTTTGGCATCGAGCTTGAGACCGGCAGTTTCATTGTCCTGGCGGCCCCCGCGAATACCCCCGAGGACGTGATCGACACGCTGGAGTCCGCCTATCAGGACGCCTACGAAAGTGATGAGTTCCAGCAGTGGGTCACCAGCATTGGAGTGACGCCAGGGTGGCTGGGCAGCGAGGAGGTCGACGACTGGATCGCCAGCTACCAGCAGAGAACCTTTGCCGCGATGGATGAGCTGAACCTGTAAGCCTGACGCGAAGGTCGCCAGCATCTGGCGATCTTCGCCGATCGCCACCCACGGAAACGGATCAGAGGACCTTGGGAAGCGCTGAATACATCAGCCGAGCGGATTGAGAGGCTAGGCGCCCGCAGCGCAGCACCCGGAGCCTATGCGGTATAGGTGAGGAGTGCGAGCAGCGCGCAACGCAGCGACTCGTCCGCGCAGGCATTTATGCAGTGTTTCCCTTACTTCGCTGTCTGTTTCCGTTCCTACCCAATGATCATTGTGTGGTCGGCTCCTGGTTGCGGGGGCCGAGAGAGGTTCCCTATGTCCCGATTTTCTGTCCCCACGATGGCGCGTGCACTGGGCACCGGCGCCGCCTGCTTTCATGGTGTCCTGGCGCTGATGTCGCTCGGTTACCTCATCGTCACCTTGACCATGGGGCCACCGCTGCAAAACGGCAAGCTGACGCCGTCCTTCTTTCCTTTACTGATAGGTGCGCTGGCGAGCGTGCTGTGCCTGTTGCAATGGCGTTCTGCGGTTCACGAGAACCTTGCAGCGACAGCCTCGGACGCATCGCAAGCGACGGTGCAAGCGCGGGCACATCGCTTTTCGCCTGAGCTTCTGTTGATGCTCGCAACGCTGGTGTATGTCCTGGCCTTTCAGGGGATTGGCTACCTGCTGTCTACCCTGATCTACGTGCTGACGGTGATGATGCTGTTCTCTGGCGTCGATAGGTGGCTGTCGAAGGTAGCGGTCGCCATGGTCATCACTGGGGTGGGCTACCTGTTGTTCCAGCAGATTTTCAATGTACGTCTACCGGCGCTATGGGGGTGAGCCATGGATTTTCTGACACAAGTGGTAGCGAGCTTTGCTCTGCTGCTCAACCCCACCGTACTGTTCTACGTGGTGGCCGGTTTTCTGATCGGCACGGTGTTTTCGGCGATTCCAGGACTCACCGCCACCCTGGCGTTGGCGCTGCTGCTGCCGCTGACCTATAGCCTTGACGTGACCACCGCGCTGATGGCCTGTGCCAGCATTTATATGGCCGGCATGTGCGGCGGCAGTATCACCGCCACTACCATCAATATTCCCGGTGCTCCCTCGTCGATGATGACCGCCCTGGAAGGCTATCCCATGCAGCAGCGGGGCGAAGGGCCTCTGGCGCTGGGGCATGCCTCCTTCGCCTCGATGATCGGGGGCGTCTTCGGAGCGGTACTGCTGGTGCTGCTGGCGCCCTTGATCGCTGACCTGTCGCTGCTGGTGCAGACCACTGGCAAGTGCGCGCTGATCCTGTTTGCGCTGATCGTGATTGTCATTGCCCAGCGTGGCAACGTCCGCCGTGCCGGCATTGCCGCGTGCCTCGGGTTGATGTTGGCGACGGTGGGGCTCGATGCCATGGTGCCGGTGGCCAGGTTCAGCTTTGGTAGCGGCGACCTGGCGGCAGGTATCGATTTGATGCCCGTCATTATCGGCACCTTTGCTATCAGTGAGCTACTGACCCAGTTGGCCGAGAACGACAAGGCCTTGAGTATTCGTGAGAAGTTGAAGGGGGTGGCAAAGATTCGCCGTCGCGACTTCATCCCTTCGCGCTCGGCGATTCGTCGTATCGGCGCCGCCTGCTACCTGAAATCCTCGACCATCGGCTACCTGGTCGGCACCCTGCCCGGCGCAGGTGGCTCCATGGGGGGCTTTCTGGCCTACGTGGAAGCGGTACGTACCTCGAAAGAGCCTGACACTTTCGGCAAGGGCAATCCCCAGGGAATTGCCGCAGCGGAAAGCGCCAACAATGCGGTGTGTGGCGGTGCCCTGGTGCCGATGCTGACCTTCGGTATACCGGGTGATCCGATTACCGCGATCGTGCTTGGTGTGCTAGTGATCAACGGCATCCAGCCCGGACCCCAGTTGATGGAGTCCCAGGCCGGGTTAATCGCCCCGATGCTGGCGGCCCTGATCTTCAGCGCCTTGATCCTGATTCCGTTGACGATGTATCTGCTGGGTCCGTACTTCATCCGTATTGTGCGCATTCGCCGGGACGTGCTGTTCGGCTCGATCGCCATGCTAGCGGTGGTGGGCAGCTATGTGGCCACTTACTCCACCTTCCAGATGATGATGACCCTGATCATGGGGGTGCTGGCCTTCTATCTGCGCAAGCACGGCTACCCGGTGGTAACCCTGCTGCTGGGTTTCATTCTCGGCCCAGGCCTGGAAGAGTACCTGCGGCGTGCGCTGACGTTGTCCAATGGCGACCTGACGGTGTTTGTGACCCAGCCTGATAGCCTGTTCTTCCTGGTGCTGACCGGCGTCTTTGTCTACTTCCTGGCAATCCGCAAGCCAGTACAGCTCAAACGTCGCGAAAGCACCGGCTGAGGGCGGCGATACCTGGCATACCTTCGCGCCTGATCCTGTCACTACGACGGGGTCAGGCGTTTTGTTGCACGACCCCGAAGGCACGGCCGTGGCTGAATCAACTCGCCTTTGGGGGGGGAGTGAGAGGGGGCCATGGGCCGCCAGGCACCGATGACCGCTATCAACAAGAAGGCCCTCGCCTGTGGCGAGGGCCTTCTTGTCTTCGTAGTGGCGGTCTTCTCTTAAGTCCCGCCACCCTGGAAAGCGTGGCGGCTAGGCCCGTCTTTCGAAAGGCCTAGCCCTGGCGCTTGCCGTTGACCTGGCGTAGCAGGCCCAGCGGGTTGTCGGCCTTGAGACTGTCCGGCGCCAGCGCCTCGGGCAGCGCCTGATAGCACACCGGGCGCAAGAAACGCTGGATAGCGGCACTGCCAACCGAGGTGGTGCGCGTGTCGGAGGTCGCGGGCCAGGGGCCGCCATGGACCATGGTGTGACACACCTCGACGCCGGTGGGCCAGCCGTTGAACAGGATGCGGCCAGCGCGGCGTTCGAGCAGTGGCAGTAACCGCTCGGCTAGCGCATGGTCGGCCTGGTCCAGGTGGACTGTGGCGGTTAGCTGGCCCTCCAGAGCGCTCAGCACCTGCGTCATCTGTTCTACCGACGCACATTCGACGATCAGTGCGCAGGCGCCGAACACCTCGTCGTGCAGGGCGTCATTGCCGATGAACGCGCTGGCGCTGGTGCGGAAAAGGTGCGGCTGACAGGGGCAGGCGAGGTGCCCGGTATCCTTGCCCTTGGCGACCAGGGCAACGTCCGGCTGATCGGCGAGTTGGGCTACGCCCTGCTGGTAGGCGGCGTGAATGCCAGGAGTCAGCATCAACTGGGGGCCCGCCTCTCTGATCGCCTTGCCGGCCTGGTCGACAAAGCGTTCCAGGGCATGGCCGGACAGTGCCAGGATCAGGCCCGGGTTGGTGCAGAACTGCCCGGCTCCCATGGTCAGAGAAGCGACGAAGGCCTCACCCAGATCCTCAGCCGCCGTTTCCAGCTGGTGTGGCAACAGCAAAACAGGGTTGATGCTGCTCATCTCGGCGTAAACCGGGATCGGCTGCGGGCGCGCCTGGGCGGTGCGAAGTAGCGCAGTACCCCCAGTGCGTGAGCCGGTGAAGCCAACCGCCTGGATGCGTGGGTCTCGCACCAGGCCCTGACCGAGTTCGCGGCCGCTGCCGTAAAGCAGCGAGAAGACTCCCTCGGGCATGTCGCACTCCCGCGCGGCTTGCTGAACGGCACGTCCGACCATCTCCGAGGTGCCAGGATGAGCGGAGTGAGCCTTGACGATCACTGGACAGCCCGCTGCGAGGGCAGAAGCGGTGTCGCCTCCTGCCACTGAGAATGCCAGCGGGAAGTTACTGGCGCCAAATACCGCCACGGGACCCAGTGGCACCTGCTGCTGAACCAGCGCTGGGCGTGGCATGGGCGTGCGTTCAGGAAGGGCATCCTCCACGCGCACGCCCAGGAATTCGCCACTGCGCAGCACCTCGGCAAACAGCCGGAGCTGCCCACAGGTGCGGCCGCGCTCGCCTTCCAGACGGGCCTTGGGCAGGCCGGTCTCGGCCATGGCGCGCTCGGTCAGAGCATCACCCAGGGCATCGATGTGGTCGGCGATGGTGTCCAGAAAGCGGGCTCGATCACCAAGTGGTAGCTGTCGGTATGGCAGGAAGGCATCTTCCGCCAGCTGGCAAGCTCGCTCGATCTCGGCGGCCCCTGCGCTGGGGTAGGTGGGCGACAGCATGTCTCCCGAGGCGGGATTGATGGCGGCGATACCGCGTTCGCCAACATCGCCTGCCAACGACTGAAAGCCGATCAACTGGTGTCCTTCAAGTGTCATGACCATCTCCTGTTCGAAGGGGCGCTCAGGGGCACATCTGGCCGCCGTTGACGTCGATGACCTGGCCGGTGATGTAACCGCTGGCGGCGTGGGAGGCCAGGAACAGGAACGACGGCGCCACTTCCTCGGAGGTGCCAAGGCGACCCATGGCGATGGTGGAGGCGATCTTGGCCTTGACCTCATCGCTCTTGTCGGCGTGGAAGGCGGTGTCGATAGTGCCCGGTGCGACGATGTTGAAGCGCACCTTGTCCTTTGTGAATTCCTTGACCCAGTTGCGGTGGAGGTTATGCAGCATGGCCTTGGAGCCGCCGTACAGGGAGGCGCCCAGGCCGCCGCCTTCGCGTCCGGCGATGGATCCGGTGCTGATGACGCTGGCGGTCTCTCCGCGCTTCTCGGCAGAGGCCTTCAGATGCGGCATGGCGAAGCGGGTGGTCATGATGACCGAACGCAGGTTCAGGTCCATGACCAGGTTGAAATCGTCGTCTTCAAGGGACTCGAGACCCTTGCGTACACCCAGGCCACCTGCGTTGTTGACCAGCACGTCGAGGCTGCCGAACTGCTCGACGAATTCGTTGACCAGGGTCTCGCACTCGCCGCTCTTGGTCAGGTCGCGCTCATAGTAGGCGAAGCGCGCACCTTCAGATTCCAGCTGGGCAATCAGCTCCTCGGCGGCGGCGTCCTTCTGGCTGCTGTTGATGCCGACGATGGCACCCTCGCGAGCGAAGGCGACGGCGGCGGCGCGCCCGATGCCCTTGGTGGAGCCGGTGATAAGGACGGTCTTGTCGTTGAGGTCGGCAAACATGAAAAGCTCCTGAACAAAGCGGGCCTGCGACAGGCCGCATCATGGGATGGTTCGGTGCGGGGAGGGCGCAGGGCGCCACCCTCGATGTTGTGCAGCCAACCTTAGCCCAGAGTCTTATGGTCTTCAAACAAATAAGAACAAGTAGCGCTCGTACTTTGGTCTTGTTGGGGTGGTGAGTGGAGAGGTTAAGTGCTGTGTCAGGCTTGCGATGTGGTTTGTTTTTAATTGTGCAAAATATTGTTTTATAACATTTTTATTCGATTTTGTGTGCGAGTTTTTAAGCGCTTTTGCGCCTAGACGATGCGTCTGTCCTGTTCCCGTTAGCATAAAGTATAAGTTGTAATAACTTGTCTGTTTTGCGGTCCGAGGGCACTCTTGCAAGCGTTTATTCCGGTGCCGAGCAAATGCGTTGACGCCGGAGCTTCCGACGCTAGCTGACAAGAGAGATAACCCATGCGAACGCTTCCACGCCTGCTATGTGCTTCCCTGCTGGTGGCGACCTCCTCGGTCGCGGTCGGTGACGACTATCCCACCAAGCCGATCACCCTGATTGTGCCCTGGTCTGCCGGCGGCGGCACCGACGCCGTGGGTCGACAGTTCGCTGCCGGGCTGCAGCAGGAGCTGGGGCAACCGGTCAATGTGGTCAACCGCACCGGCGGCTCCGGTGTGGTCGGTCACATGGCGATGAAGATGGCGCGTCCGGACGGCTACACCCTCGGCCTGGGTACCGCTGAGATCGCTACCTATCGGCACATCGGCACCGCGGATCTGTCCTACGAAGACTTTACCCCGATCGCGCTGCTCAACCTCGACTACGCCGCCTTTACCGTCAACGCCGAGGCGCCCTGGCAGAACCTGGAAGAGGCGCTGGCGGATCTGGCCGAGTCACCCAACGAGTACACCGTGTCGGGCTCCGCGCCCGGCGCTGCCTACCATCTGTCCTTCGCCGGCTTCCTCGACCAGCAAGGCATCGATCCCAACACCGTCAACCTGGTGCCCAGTGAGGGGGCGGCGCCAGGTCTGCAGGAGCTGGCTGCGGGCGGTGTCGATATTGTCTTCTCGTCGCTGCCGGAAACGGAGTCCATGCGTGAGTCTGATCGTGTGCGCACGCTGGCGGTGCTATCCAGCGAGCGTGAGGACGCCTTCCCCGATATTCCCGCCGCTGGCGAGGTGACCGGCGATGACTGGTCCCACGGTTCCTGGCGTGGTCTGGTCGGCCCCGAGGGGCTGCCAGAAGACGTCACCGAGCGCCTGCTGAGCGCGGCTGAGGCCGTGTGGAACTCCGAGGATTTCCAGGCGTTCATGGAAGGCCGTGGTTTCGGTGCGGTATGGGAAGGACCGGAAGGCTTCGAGGCGTTCATGGCCGAACAGGACGCCAACAACGCATCCATCATCGACAAGCTGGGCCTGGCCCAGTGATCGACCTTCGGTCTTCACCTGCTGATGGTGGGTGGGGACCGTCAGTGACACTTTGTAGAAGCGCCGCTTGGGCGGCGCCTCTCCGCTGATGCGTCTGCATCAAGGAGACATGTCTCATGCGTACCAGTGATGCAATATCAGGAACCATGGCGGCGGCCTTGGGGGCTGCTCTCATCGTGGCTTCTGCCGATTTGAGCCCATTGCCGCGGCAGGTCTACGGCGCCGGGACCTTTCCCAAGGTGGTCGGCGGGCTGTTGTTGCTGATGGGGGGGCTGCTGATCCTCAAGGGCTTGCGACAGCGCCAGGCCTTGGTGCGCTGGTCGGGCAGGGTGGCCGGTCGCCCCTTCCTGCTGGCGCTCGGTGCGGTGGTGGCGAGCGTCATTGCCTATGTGCTGCTGACTCCGGTGCTCGGCTTTCCGGTTGTGGCGGTGACGCTGTTGACGCTGCTGTTCCGGATGTATCACCGCCGCGGCTGGGGCCGCGCGCTGCTGATCGCGGTGATGGCGACGGCAGTGATCTGGATGCTGTTCGCCCAGGTGCTGCACGTCCCCCTGGCTCCCGGACTGCTTGAACAGGTGCTCTACTGATGAACGAATTACTGCAAGCTGCCTCCATGGTGCTCAACGCCGAGGTGATCCTGGTGATCATCGCGGCCTCCCTGTTCGGGCTGTTCATGGGCGCGATTCCTGGTCTTACTGCGACCATGGCGACCGCCTTGCTGGTGCCGGTGACCTTTTTCATGGAGCCGCTGCCGGCGATCGCCGCCATCGTCTCAGCCACCGCCATGGCCATCGTCGCTGGTGATATACCTGGGGCGCTGCTGAGGATGCCGGGTACGCCGGCGTCTGCGGTCTACGCTGACGAGGCCTATCTTCTGGGCAAGAAGGGCAAGTTGGGGCTTGCCCTCGGCATCAACGTCACCTGCTCGATGCTGGGTGGCATTATTGGCGTAGCGGTGCTTGCCCTGTTTGCCCCGCGGATCGCTGAATTTGCGCTGCAATTCACCAGTGACGAGTATTTCTGGTTGGCCTTGTTGGGGCTGTCCTGCGCCATCCTGGTGGCCGGTGGCGATCCGCTCAAAGGTGCTATTTCGATGCTGATCGGCCTGTCTCTGGCGATGGTCGGCATGGACAGTGTGTCCGGCCAGATGCGCTTCACCATGGGCAGCTATGACCTGCTTGCCGGTATCTCGTTGCTGCCGGTGCTGATTGGTCTGTTTGCCATTACTGAACTGCTGCGCAGCCTGCCTGGGGCGGGACAGAGCGCCACCAACGTGGAGACGCCCAAGGGCAAGCTGCTGGACGGCGTTGCCGGGACAACCTGGCGCTACAAGGGGGGCGTTGCCCGAGGGGGCCTGCTTGGCACCATGATCGGGGCGCTGCCCGGCGCCGGCGCCGATATCGCGTCCTGGATCAGTTATGCCATCAGCCGCAAGCTGTCCCGTGAACCACAGAAGTACGGTACCGGTCATCCAGAGGGGCTGGTCTCGGCCAGCGCCGCCAACAACGCGGCCCTGTCCGGCGCCTATATCCCGGCGCTGGTGTTCGGCATTCCCGGGGATACCGTCACCGCGATCATCATCGGCGTGTTGACCACCAAGGGCATCACCCCGGGCCCGGACGTCTTCACCGAGCAGGGTGCCCTGGTCAACGCCATCTTCATGGTGTTCGTGCTGGCCAATCTGCTGCTGCTGCCGCTGGGGCTGATGGCGATCAAGGGGGCCGGCAGGTTGCTGGCGGTGCCCACAGGGGTTCTCTACCCATTGATCCTGATGTTTTGTATCGTGGGTGCCTTCTCTGCCAACAACAGCATGTTCGACGTCTGGATCATGCTCGGCCTGGGGCTGGTCGGGGTCTTCCTGATGGAGAACGACTTCCCACTGGGTCCGCTGATTCTGGCCTTTATCCTCGGCCCCATCATCGAGAGCAACTTCATGCGCTCGATCCTCAAGTCCGACGGCGACCTGATGGCCTTCGTCGACCGGCCCATCGCCATGGTGCTGGCGGGGCTGGCGATTCTGACCTGGACCCTGATCATCGCCAACGGCATCTGGAAGGGGCGTCAGGCAGGCAGGCCTGGCAAGGCCAAGACGGTGGCCTGAGCGGGGAAATGCGCCAGTGTTAGGGCAAGGAACGGCGAAAGGCGCCCGGGTACGACCTCAAGGTCCAGTGCAGGGCGCCGTTTGCGATGGTAAAAAGGGAGGGGGCCACGGCGGAGTGACGAGCCGGACGGGCAACTTCCAGGGAACAAGAGATCCGGAGCAAGGCAAGATGGCATTAGAGGCGAAATTTTCACTGGCTTCGGCGGTCTACGAGAAGATTCTGGAAGCGATCATCGAAGGCCAGTACCCGGTCAATGAGAAGTTGCCCACCGAGGCGCAGTTGTGCCGTCGCTATGAAGTCTCTCGCCCGGTGCTGCGCGATGCCCTGGCCCGACTCAAGGAGGATGAGCTGGTGGTGTCCCGGCGCGGCTCCGGCAGCTTTGTCATTCGTCAGCCTGACAGCGCGGTGCTCAAGTTTGCGCCTATCTCAAGCATTGCCGACATTCAGCGCTGCTTTGAGTTTCGCACCAACGTCGAAGCGCGGGCAGCGCATCTGGCGGCGTTGCGACGCACCCAGGAACAGCTCGACCAGATTCGTCGCTGCTACGACATCATCGATGAGGCCAATGCTCGCCACGATCTGGCTACCGACGAAGACTATCGCTTCCATCTGGCGATTACCGAAGCGGCCAGCAACCACTACTACACCACCGTATTGAAGTCGCTTAACGAGAGTATCAAGGAAGGGATGAACCTGACTCGTGGGCTGTCACTGATGGCGTCGCAGGCGCGCCTGCGACTGGTACAGGACGAACATCTGGCCATCGTCGACGCCATCGCCGCCAAGGATGGAGAGGCTGCAGAAGCCGCCATGCGCGCCCATATCGACAATGCCCGACATCGGATGTTTGAAGGCACGCGTTAGCCACTCGTCTGGCGTGCGCCTGGCGGGCCCCATGGAATCGATGAACCCTCAGCAGCCGGCTATCGCCAGAACGTCCACCAGCGACGCTCCTTGCCCGTCGGGCGCCGGACGTGCAGGGCATCGATGAAGGGATTGATGTCGTGAGTCAGGGTGAGAAAAGCCCGATCCACCGCAGCTCTACCATATTGCGCTTCCAATTCGGCCCACCTGGCCTCTGGCAGCACGCTGAAGGCCAGGGTATCGCTGCCTTCCGATTCCCATACCATCCTGATGCTGTAGTCAGGGGCCATCAGTTCGTTGATCGTCATCAACGTGATGTGCCGGTCCCCCGGTGACTGGGTCAGCGGCACTGCCCGTGATCGTTCTGCGTAGGTGATGGTCAGCACGTCGTCGACCCAGTGGGAGCCCAGCATACCGGTGTGGGCGACGGCCTCGCAGTAGTCAGCCAGCACGGCGTCGTCATCTCGCCAGTCGACCCAGAAGACTTCTTTATCATCGGCCAGCAGAAGATCAAAGATATCATCGGTCGGTTCAGCGATGAGTTTCTCTACCAGGTCCATGGGATGCCTCCATGTCAGAGAGGGGCTGGTGATCGCAGGCTGGAGATTGTCGAGGCCGTCAGAGGTCAGGCAACGAGAACGGGGTGAGTGTCGATTTTTCCTGCTGCATGAGAGGAGAGTGATACTCGAGTCTACCGCCGGGCAGGGGCGATAGAGCAAGTTAGGGAGCGACATCTGGGCGTTGCCGCATAGTTCCTGCGAACGTTGCCAGGGTGGCGGGCTATAACTGCCACAGTGCTCGTTGCACGGGTAGGTGGCACGGTGTCGGCGTAGTCCAAATATAGTCGCAGTGCCAGAGGTGACGCGTGACCATTGCTATGGTGCCTGTGCTGCATGGGGGAAAGAGGTCTGAATGGTATGCTTCAACTTGCAGCGGTCGGACGTTTTTTTGCCATCACAGAGTAGATGTGCCAGTGCTTGGGTTTACCGAAAGATGTTATTCCGGCTTTATCATGTTCGTCGAATGTCACGACATCAAAACCTGTCAATAAGGCCGCTACCTCAGCGCGTGTAAGTGGGTTAGTAGGACCAGAGGGGCGATTAGCCCAAGAATCTCTTATGCCCATAAAGTCACCGGAAAAGACGCCTCCAGGCTGAATTGATCTTTCGAGTTTCTCCCATGTTGCGGAAAACAGCTTGGGTTCAGCAAAGTAGAGGCTCGCGTGAGCAATGATGATGCCTGCCTTGGGATATGAAAAGGTCTCGAAGGCTTCGTGCGATATGTACACATTAGGATGTGAATGAAATCGCTCAGTACACACAGAGAAAGTGTCTGGATGGATATCAAATGCGTGAACGGCGTAGCCAGCTTGTGAAAGGTATTCAGTGTCAGCTCCGGCGCCACAACCGCAGTCGATCGCAACGTAGCAGCCAGACTCGTCAAGAGACACAGCAGTCTCAGTACGAAGAGAGTGCGGACGGCGCCTAGCGCTACGAGAAAACTTGTGATGCTTGTTTCCGGGTGTCTGCACGAGGAAGGCCTTTGGCAATGTCACGAGCTCAGCTTAGATGGTTGTCGAGACGACATCTACTAGCGTCAGCGACAGGATAGAGATGGAATATGTGCAATGGCGGAATTTGACGTGGATTCTTCATAATTAACGAAGAATACGCCATGAGGTGAGTGCCTCACGCTTGCCGGATTGCTGTCGATGTCAATGCGAGGATGATGTTGTTCCTTTACAAATGCCCGTGAATACCGCCAGGTCGATGTCGGTATCGATTGGAGGTGGCTGTCACTGCATAAGTTGGAATACATGGCTCCGCCGGGAGACTGCTGCGGGGCGGAGCCTTGTATGGATTGCGGACGGACCTAGAGCCAACCGAACAGCAGCGGGTCCAGCAAGCCTTGCGGGTAGGTCAGGGTGAGGAAGGTTGCCATGCTGACCAGGAATCCCGTCACCCCCATGGCCATCAGCAGGGCCAACCACCACCGCAGCTTGGCAATAGCCAGCAGGAAGACCAGAGTGAACAGCGTGGCGGTGGTGATAAAGCCGATCGAGAGCATGGCACCGACTAGCGCAAAGAACCCGATGAGCCAGACGCTTTCACGCTCCAGACCTTGCTGCTTCCAGCGGGGACGGCGAATCACGCTGCGCGCCACTTCCGCCAGACAGGCCACGGCCATGATGGCGATGGCCAGGCGGGGCATGATGCCGCCGATGAGTGACAGCTCGGAGACGTTGATCCAGGCGCTGGCCGCCAGGACCAGCAGGGCCACCAGCAGGATGATGTCGATGATGCCGAGCTGATGCGGCGGCTTGTCGTCGTTGGTCTGGGTAGCAGCGGCCCCGACAGACATGGCCTGGCGGCGTTTCTTGACGCCGGCACCAATGATCGGGATGAACAGCGCAGCCAGGATCATGGCGCCGATGATCAGCACACCGGGACGCAGGAAGGCGTCAGCACCCTGAAACTGTACCGCCTGGTAGAAGTAGGCCTCAGCCCCTGGGGCGAGGACGAAGCCGATCAGGAAGGCGGGGCGTGACCAGTTGGCGCGCTTGAACAGCACGCCGATGACGCCGATGGCACCCAGCGCCAACAGATCACCGGTGGCTCGCGTCGCCTGGAAGGCGGCGAAGATGATGAGCACGGTGATCAAGGGAGCCAGGGTGGCGAAGGGCACCCGGGTCAGGTTGGCCACCGGGCGTGCCAGGAGCAAGCACATGGCGGCGCCAAGGATGTTGGCAAGGGCCAGTGACCAGATGATGGTGTACGTCAGATCAAGATGGGTCTCGATCATGCCAACGCCAGGTTGCAGGCCCAGCAGCAAGAGACCGCCGAGAAACACGGCGGCAGTGCCCGAGCCCGGTACCCCGAACAGCAGTGTTGGTACCATGGCGCCGCAGGCGCAGGCGTTGTTGGCGGATTCCGGGGCGATGACGCCACGAATGTCGCCCTTGCCAAATGCGGACTTGTCCTTGGCGGTCTGGACCGCATGACCATAGGTCAGCCAGTCGACGACAGAGCCCGCCAGGCCAGGAATGGTGCCCACCAGGCTGCCGATGGCGGCGCAGCGGGCGACCAGGCCACGCTGTTGGCCAACGTCCTGAATGCCGCGGCGCCAGCCTTCACCAAGGCGGCAGGGCTTTTCGGCGATAGCGCCACGTTTGACCAGCAGGTCGATGATCTCGGGCAGGGCGAAGATGCCCAGGCCGACAACGACCAGGGGCAGGCCATCAAACAGGTAATCGATGTCCAGATTGAGACGAAACTCACCGGTGGCCGGGGCCATGCCGATACCGCCTACCAGCAGGCCGAGCCCGCAGGCGGCAAGCCCCTTGAACAGATCTGCGCCTGACAGCACCGCCACCATGGACAGGCCAAGCAGCGTCAGCATGAACAGCTCTGATGACGAGAAGGACAGTACCAGCGGGCGGGCGATCAGGATAAATCCGGTCAGCACCACCGCACCAATCAGGCCACCGATCATGGAGGACAGGAAGGCGCTGGACAGGGCCCGGGCTGCCTGGCCCTTCTTGGCCAACGAAAAACCGTCGATAACGGTGGCTTGAGAAGCGCTGGAGCCAGGGATGCCGAGCAGCACGGAGGCAAAGGTGTCGCCAGTCGGGATGACGGCGACCAGTCCCATCAGCATGCCCAGTGCCACCGTAGGCTCCATGCCGTAGAGGAAAGGGAGCAGCAGGGACATACCGGCGATGCCCCCGAGTCCGGGAATGATGCCGACGATCAGGCCGACCATCACCCCCAGCAGCATGAACAGCATATGGGACAGGGTGAACAACTGTCCCAGGCTGGAGAGGAAGATATCAAGCATGGCGTTGGACTCTCGTATTGTCGTAGCGCTGGGGCGTGCTCCCAGCGCTGTTATCGTCACGTTGTTGTAGTCGATCTGTAAGCCGAGCGGTGAGCCGAGCGGTGAGCCGAGCTGTGAGCCGAGCTGTGAGCCGAGCTCTTTTCGGCAGTCCTAATAGAGAAGCTGCGGTTAGTCGCTGATAGCGCCGGAGTCCGCTGGTGTCTGCAGGAGGACTGCGCGGCGCTTGCGCCATTCAGATCTGGGCGTTGTGTTTTTCCTTCAGCCAGTGGGTGAGCCACTCACGTGTCGCATCATCAATGCTCATGGCGTCTTCCAGGTGGCGCTGGATGACTTCGCCGACCACCGGGGCATAGGGTCCCAGCTGAGCTTCAGCGTCCTGCTTGAAGGCGTCGGTAGCGATGAACTCGCGTGCCGCGTCACGATAGGTCTCGATCAGGTCTGCCGGGGTGTCCTTGGGTACCACAATCAGCTTCTGCAGCGCGTAGCCCGAGGCGAAGAACTTGCGAAAGGCTTCGTAGGCAGGGCCTGTTGGCGCTTCGCCGTGGCGAGCGGCGTAGACTTCATTGAAGGTGGGCAGGTCGGGGAAGGCGGGGTCACGTACGATCTCGCCTTCATCGTTAAGCAGCCCCAACGAAAACAGCGGGACCGCCTTGCCGGACTCCACCAGCGGCAGGACGTTGCTCAAGTAGGCTGAGCTGGTTTGAAAGTCGATGTCGGCCTCACCTCGCTCGAAGGCCAGTCGACCTTCGCCACGGCTGCGCATGCCGAATACGGCCTGGACGTCGGCGCCCAGCAGATCCAGAGCGATCAGTACTGGCAGTTCCAGGCCGGTCGGGTTCTGGGCGGCGATCTTGACCTGCTGGTCGAGCATCGCATCAATAATGGCATCGGCGTCTTCGCCGAGACTCGGCTGGCCGTAAACCACGCCGCCAGTAGGCGTGGCCAGGATCGGCGTCCATTCCTGGTAGTCGTAGCGAACGCGGCGGTCATCCAGCATGGCCGGGTACTGAGTCGATGCAGAGGTGCCTAGCCAGTGGGAGCCATCCGCCTTGGCCCGCATGGCGAACAGGTTGGCTCCGTTGATCGAGCCTCCACCTGGGACGTTATCAATCATGATGGTGGGTTCGCCGGGCAGGTAGTCGCTGAGCCAGGGCGCGAAGAAGCGAGCCCACACGTCGGTGCCGCCACCGACGCCAAAAGGCACTGTCCATTTGATGTTGCCTGGAACATCGGCGTCATCGGCTTGGGCCATGCCGCAGAGCGTCGCAGCGGACACGGCGAGGCCTAGCAGGGTGGCGCGAGCCATGCCGCGAAGCCGAAAGACTGAGGGTGATGACGTCGAGGAAGACGGCTGCGACGAGAAGTGCTGTAGCGAGAGGTGCTGTGAGGAGACAAGCTTTGGCTTGGTCATGGCGTGGTTCCTTCTGTGTTGTCGTTATCAGGGGCCTGCCGTTGTCGGCAGTGCCCGTAGCGCTGACATCATCGTCATGCGACGAGGCCAGAGCGGGACCGGGTTGAATCGGATTAATCGGGCAGGGCGTAGAACAGGGTGCCGGCCATGATCTTGCGCGCGGTACGGATCAGCGAGGCGCGCGCGATGTCGGTGGCGTTGCCGCCGCGGTGCTCGACTTCCAGATCAATGAAGCCCGAAGGGTGTTCGATACTGACCCGGGAGGCCAGCTCGTTGGCTTCCAGTGATCCCGCGCCAACGGCGATCAGATTCGCTACGGTTCCCGGCACGCTGACTGACGACGCGACGGCGATGGCGCCGGTCACGGCGATGGCCTTATGGCAGCGATGGGGCACGAAATAGCGGGCGCACAGGGTGCGTCCCTGTTCCAGTGCAGGGGACACCAGCACCGGCTTTGGTAGCACGCTCTGGCTGACATCGCCCAGGCCCATCAGCTCGCCGGCGTGTCGGCGGAGGCGCTCTATACGCGCCAGCAACTGACTGTTCGCGTCCAGCTGGTCAGGGGACTCGTGCCCCGTCAGCCCCAGCTCTTCCGCTCTGAGCATGATGATGGGCGTCGCCGCGTCGAGGCAGCTCACTGCGACGCCATCGATCAGATCCACCACATTGCCGGTGGGGAGAAGGCCACAGGTCTTGGTCCCGACGATATCAAGAAAGCTCAGTTGAATGGCCGACGAGGTCCCGGGAACGCCGCTGATACGGGTGTCGCCATCGTAGAGAACCTGGCCGCCCTGGGTCGGGACATGGCACTCGATCAAGCGCTGCGTATTCAGGTTGCGCACCCTTACCAGCGTAAAATCCGGCTGCGGTTCCACCAGGCCGGACTCAATCGCGTAGGGCCCCACCGCCGACAGCATGTTGCCGCAGTTGGGATTGAAGTCGACGCGGTGATTGAGCACGTCGACCTGGGCAAACAAGTAGTCCACGTCGGCATCGGGATGCGCCGAGCGTTCAACGATAGCGACCTTGCTGGTCAGTGGATCGCCACCCCCTATGCCATCGATTTGTAGGGCATGACCGGATCCCATCAGGCTGATCAGAATATCTGCCCGAGCCTTCTCATCCTCGGGAAGGTCTGACATGCGCAGGAAGGGGCCTCTGGAAGTGCCGCCTCGCATGATCATGCAGGGGATGCTGTTCATCATGGTGATGTCACGTCGTTGTTGGAGGTCATGACAGCAGCTTGTCACCAGGCATTTGATGCTTCAAATGCAAAGAGCTTTATGTATCAATGCGAAAGTCGGATTAATGCGTTATGGTTATCAGTAGTTCACCGATCATGCAAGAGTAGAGATATGCTGCACAGGCTGGAATTTCTTGATCTACAAGCGTTTATTCAAGTCGCCGAGCTGGGGTCGTTCCACGAAGCGGCACAGCGGCTGCACCTCTCGCAGCCTGCGCTCTCGCGGCGAATCCAGAAGCTCGAGGAGTTGCTGGAGGTCAGCCTGCTGGAGCGCACCACGCGGCGTACTCGCCTGACGGCCATTGGCGCCGATTTCCTGCCGAGGGCTAGACGCATGATCGAGGAGTACGAGTCCTCGATTCTCGGCATTCGCGAGCTGGCCACCCACCAGACCGGCACGGTCACGATTGCCTGTCTACCGACCGCCGCGTTCTACTTCTTGCCGAGTGTGATTCGTGAGTTCAGCGAGGCCTGGCCGGGTATTCGGATTCGCATACTCGACGTCAGCGCCAATGAAGGGCTGGAGAAGGTCATCAGTGGTGAGGCGGACTTCGGCATCAACATGTTCAGCGCTCAACGCCCTGAAGTGTCGTTTACGCAGCTACTGAGAGACCCCTTCGTACTGGCGCTGCGATCGGATCATCCGCTGGCCGCCAAGACGCAGATCGCCTGGGCCGACCTGGAGCAGGTAAGGCTGATCACCGTCAGTCGCGATAGCGGCAACCGCACCCTGCTGGACAGTGCCATGTCAGCCGAAGGCATCCACCTCAACAGCTTTTACGAGGTGCAGCATCTATCGACGTCGCTGGGGCTGGTGGAGTCTGGATTGGGGGTGGCGATACTGCCGCGCATGACCATGCCGGGCCCGGACCACGAGATCTTGTGTTCGCGCGAACTGCCGGAGCCACGTATCGAGCGTACCATCGGCCTGGTACGCAGTAACGTGCACAGTATCTCGGGCACCGCCCAGCTGTTTATCGACCTGCTGCTGGAGAAGTGGACTCACTCGTGAGCGGGAGGATACTCCCTGCGTGCTTGCGGCTGATTCAGCCTGGATTCAGCTAGCCGCGCTATAACGGCTACCTTCATCCCACTATGGAAGGACGATGTCATGCGTAGCACACTGATGGTGTTAGCCCTTGGTCTGGTGTCGACTCAGGTGTTGGCGGGTGCCGGCCACGCTCCGTCGTCAGCGATTGATCCCGCGCACGCAGAGCGCACCATCGCTGTCGAGGCTGGCGATATCTGGTTTGATTCAGAGCAACTGAGCGTTGCTCCTGGCGAGGTGGTCGCCTTCGAGGTCACTAACAGCGGCCAGTTGGAGCACGAATTCGTCATCGGCTCTGCCGAGGCTCAGGATGAACACCGCAAGATGATGCGTGAGATGGCATCTGGGGGAGGACATGGCATGCATGGGGACGGTCACGACATGAGCCAGATGCACGGGGCCATGGAGATGCCGGCAGTTACCCTGGCGCCGGGAGAGACCAGGACGCTGGTCTGGCAGGCGCCGGAACAGGGGGCATCGCTGACCTTCGCCTGCAATATCCCTGGACATTTCGAGGCGGGCATGCACGGCGCTCTGAGTGTGGGACCATAGGAGCCGGCCAGGGCCACTTCTTCCAGCGTGGCTGGGGCGTGGCAGGACGGAGACAGGCCGGGAGATGATGGTGATGAAGCTGTTGCTGGTCGAGGATGATGACCTGCTCTGCGAGAGTCTGAAAGATGCCTTGGATGATCATGGCTATCGCGTTGACGTTGCCGAGCGGCTGAGCGTGGCAAAGGCGCTGTTGCATAGCGAAGAGTATGCGCTGATGATCCTGGACATCGGCCTGCCCGATGGTTCGGGGCTCGATTGGCTGGAGTTCCAGCGAGACCAGGGTCTTGGTCTTCCGGTGCTCTTGTTGACGGCTCGCGATGCCTGGCAGGACAAGGTAGATGGCCTTCGTCGAGGGGCCGATGACTATCTCACCAAGCCCTTTCACGAACAGGAGCTGCTGGCGCGGGTCCATGCGCTGTTGCGCCGGCGCACGGAATTGACGGCAAGGCTCATCGTCAACGGCGTCCGCCTCGATGAGGATCAGCGTCAGGTCAGCTGCGCGGGAGGACCATGGCAGCCGCTAACCGCCACCGAGTTTTGCCTGTTGCGCTACTTGATGTACCACCCTGACCGGGTGCACTCCAAGACGAAGCTGCTCGATCAACTGTACGCCCTTGAGCAGGATGCCCCGGCACCCAATCTGGTGGAGGTCTACATCGCTCGTTTGCGTCGCCTACTGGGCAAGCACATCATCCAGACGCGTCGAGGCCAGGGGTACGTGCTTGTTTCGCATTAGACGCAACAGTCTTCGTCTGCGCCTGCTGGTCAGCCTCGGGGCGGTGTCCCTGCTGGTCATGGCGTTGACCTGGTTTATGCATGGTCTGCTGCTGCGCGAGACCGCGCGGGACTTTCTCGGTGACCGACTGCGTCAGGAAGCGGAGTATCGCCTGGCACAACTGCGTCAAAACGCTGACCCTGTACCGGCTCCCACCTTGCCCTCGAGCCTGTCGGCCGAGGTCTTTCATCACCTGTGCGTGCTCAAGCGCGGAACGCGCCTCACTACCTCGCACCCCGCTTGGTTGCCAGCATTGGCCCCGCATCTAGATGGGCCTGACGAGTCGTTGCTGGATGTGCACCTGGAAGGGCGTCACTTGCTTGTGTTACGGCGTACCTTCTCACTAGAAGGCACGCCAGGCGTACTGCTTATTGGTGAATCCTTCGACAGCGTCGAGGAAGGCCTCGCTGCTCTGCACTGGTGGATTGGCGCCATCGCAGGCCTGGTGCTGCTCGCTCTTTCACTGCTTAACGGTTTGGCGGTCAATGCCGCCCTGCGGCCACTGGATCTATTGCAGCGCCAACTGGCCGAGCTGAGAAATGGTCAGCGCCAGCGACTCAGAATGAAGGTGCCGCAGGAATTCCGGCCCTTGGTCTCTCAACTCAACCGCCTGATGGACAGCCAGGAGCGCCGACTGGTGCGTTCACGTAACGCCGTGGCGGATTTGTCACATGCGCTCAAGACCCCGCTGACGGCGGTGATGCAGGCCCTGCGCGGCAAACGCGAACTGGACGAAGCGCGTCGTGAACGTTTGCTTACACGACTGACCCTTATGCAGGAGTTGATGGAGTCCCATCTGCGTCAGGCGCGCCTGGCGGGCCCCGGTGGCGGCCAGCACACCCGGATCAAGAGGGAACTCGACCAGCTTTTTGACATGTTTCGAAGTCTGTACCCCGACAAGCACTTCAACATGGCTCTCGGGGACGCGGAGGATGTCTGCATCGATATGGAGCGGCAGGACTTCCTGGAAATGATTGGCATCGTGCTCGATAACGCGGGTAAGTGGGCCAGCGAGTCGGTGTGGCTCGCGCTAACGCTGAACCAATGTGTTGAGCTGAAGATCCAGGATGATGGTCCGGGAGTACCCCCGGAATGGCTGCCACTATTGGGGCGGCGAGGCCAACGGTTGGATGAAGGGCGACCCGGCAATGGCATCGGCCTGTCGATACTGCTTGAACTGGTCGAGCAGTATCAGGGTGAGGTCAGTTTTCAGGCGGCTTCCACGGGTGGGCTTGAAGTGACCATTCGCTTGCCGCTGGCAATGCTCTCCGCGAAGCCGCCTATTGGTTAGGGATTCAGCTGGCTTTCAGCTTGACGATGGAAGATGGCAGAAGTTCATCGCACAGGAAGACAGCACCCATGTCGACGACTCTTCTGCCGCCACATCGGCTATCACGACGAGGCTTCATCAAGGGAAGCGCAGCCCTGGGAATCGGCACCGCCGCCCTAGGCCTGGCACCTGCCTGGGCCAACCCCTGGGGACAGACCTCGAGTTACCCCAAGGGGGTGGAAAACGGCCCGGATATCTCGCTGGCCATTCGTCGCCAGAGCGTGCCCATTGCTGGCCAGCCTGCACGGCCTATCACCCTCAACGGCACCAGCCCTGGCCCACTGATCCGGCTCAAGGAAGGGCAGGACGTGACGCTGCGGGTCACCAATCTGCTGGACGAGCCCACCTCGATTCATTGGCATGGCATCCTGCTGCCGCCGGAGATGGATGGCGTCCCCGGCGTGAGCTTTGCCGGTATCATGCCGGGCGAAACCTTTACTTACCGCTTTCCCCTCCGTCAAAGCGGCACCTACTGGTACCACAGCCACTCAGGCTTGCAGGAGCAGGTTGGTCATGTGGGCCCCCTGGTCATCGACGCCGAACAACGCGAACCCTTTCGCTATGACCGCGAGCACGTGCTGCTGCTGACCGACTGGAGCTTCGAGGACCCCTCGACCATCTTCCACAACCTGAAGACCGGTGAGGGGTACTACAACTTCCAGGAGCGCACCCTGGGAGACTTCATCGACGATGTGGGGCGACAGGGCTTCGCTTCCACCTGGGAAGCACGTGCCATGTGGGCACGGATGCGCATGAGCTCTCGTGATATCGCCGATGTCACCGGCGCCACCTACACCTACCTGCTCAATGGCCACTCGCCCGATGACAACTGGACTGCCTTGTTTCGGCCCGGTGAGACCCAGCGGCTGCGCGTGATCAACGGCTCCGCTATGAGTTACTTCGACGTACGAATTCCGGGGCTCGAAATGACGGTGGTGGCGGCTGACGGTCAGCCGGTGCGACCCGTGCCTGTCGAGGAGTTTCGTATCGGAGTAGCGGAAACCTATGACGTCCTGGTTACGCCGAAGGAGGAGGTGGCCTACACCATCTTTGCCGAGTCCATGGACCGAAGCGGCTTTGCCAGAGGGACCCTGGCGCCTCGTCTGGGTATGGCGGCGGCGGTGCCGGAACGCCGACGCATCGCCGATCGAGGAATGGAGGCCATGGGAGCCCATGAAGGTATGGATCACGGCTCGATGACCACTATGGATCACTCGAGCATGGCGGGTATGGACCACAGCCAGATGGAAGGCATGGACCACGGCTCGATGGCCGCTATGGATCACTCGAGCATGACGGGCATGGATCACGGCTCGATGACTGCTATGGACCACTCGAGCATGGCGGGCATGGATCACGGCCAGATGGACGATATGGGCCGCTCTGCCGGTACCGCCATGCTACCTGTGGGCGCGGCGCAGCCTGGCTCCCGCCTCGATCAGCCAGGGATCGGCCTGGATGCCCGTGATCGTCGTGTGCTGGTGTATCGGGACTTGAAGGCCATCGCGCCTTGGCCTGACCGTCGTCCTCCTGGTCGCGAACTCGAGCTGCATTTGACCGGTAACATGGAACGCTACATGTGGTCCTTCGACGGCAAGAAATTCAGTGAGGTCTCGGGCCCGATCCACTTCGACAAGGGCGAGCGTCTGCGCCTCATCCTGGTCAACCGCACCATGATGGAGCACCCGATCCACCTGCATGGCATGTGGATGGAGTTGGAAAATGGTGCCGGTGAGCTGATTCCGCGTAAGCACACCCTGAACGTCAAGCCAGGCGAGCGCCTTTCTGCACTGATCACGGCGGATGCCGAGGGCAGCTGGGCCTTCCACTGTCACCTTCTGTACCACATGGACGCCGGCATGTTCCGCGTCGTCAAGGTTGCCTGAGGAGAGATATCGCATGGAATCTCGTAAGAGACTTGTTGTGTTGGCGGCGATATCGGGCCTGGGGCTGTCACCGGTAGCGCTGGCTGAGGATGGCTACGACGCACCAGATCACTGGCCGTCGCCCATGCAGGAGCATCTGCGTGGCTCGGTGATGATCGACCGACTGGAATATGCCTGGCCGTCCGAAGACAGCGAGGCGGTGTCCTGGGATTTTCAGGCCTGGTACGGAGGCGATGTTCATCGCGTCTACCTGAAGGGAGAAGGGGACAATGCCCAAGGGGATGGCGAAGATGCAGAATTTGAATCGCTGGATCTACTCTACAGCAAATTGATTGCCGACTTCTGGGAGCTGCAAGGTGGTCTGGGCTATCAAGGTGGGCTTGGCAGCGACGACCATCCCGAGCGCTATTTCGGCGTGGTCAGTCTTCAGGGGCTGGCGCCCTACCGGCTGGAAACCGAGCTGGACCTTCGTGTCAGCGATGATGGTGATACCTCCTTGGGTCTGGAGCAGGAATATGACCTACGACTGACCCAGCGGCTGTATCTCCAGCCTCGCCTGGAAATGGAAGTGGCGTTCAACGATGCTGAGGAGTTCGGTGTCGGGGAGGGATTCAATTCCTTGCGCACCGGCCTGCGCCTTCGCTATGAGCTACATCGCAAGTTCGCACCCTATATCGGCGCCTATTGGCAGAAACTCTATGGTGATACTGCCGATATGGCACGTGATGAAGGCGATCAAACGGAAGACACCGCAGTGGTTGCCGGGGTGCGCGTCTGGTTTTGATGCCTCTGTCCATGGCTGCCACTCAAGCAGAACCCGCCAGTCCTTGTCTGGCGGGCTTTGCTGTACGCGTGGGACCTTCGGGTCAGTCGAGTTCTACGTCAGCAGTGCCTTGGCCGGCATCCACAGTCCCATCAGTAGCATGATCAGGTTCTCCGTCAGAGATACGAAGCCGAGCGGTACATTGCTGTTGCCGCCGACGCAGGCGCATTTTAATTCGCGCTTGTCGATGTAGACGGCCTTGAACACCGAGAAGGCGCCGATTGTGCCAATGAACAGCGCGACCGGTGCTGCGATCCAGGTTAAGGTGCCTGCCAGCATCAGTATCCCGGCCAGTGTTTCGGCGTAGGGGTAGAGGTAGCCATAGCGCACTTCTCGTTGGGCGAGTAGGTCGTAGTTCAGAAACATGGTGCTGAAGCTTTCCACGTCCTGCAGTTTCTGAAGACCTAGCAGCACCATGGCGGATGCCACGGCAGATTCGAGAGTGTGCAGCGATACGAGCGCCTGCCCGCTAGCCCAGCTGACGGCCAGACCGATCAACAGTGCCGTGGCAAAGATGGCGATGACAGGGCGGTAGCTGACGTCCTTGTCGCTGGGGACACTCATGCCGAGGTGGCGTCGCAGATCCTCGTAGCCGCCGACTCGCTCGCCTCCGATGTAAACCTGGGGCGTCGTCTCGACGCCGGCTTCCTGCTTAAAGCGGTCGATGGCTTCCCGTGAGGTCAAAGTACGATCGTTAACCTGGTAGCCCTTTCGTTTGAGGAGCGACAGTGTTTTCAGGCCGAAGGGGCACAGGTGTTGATCCGTCTTCATCCGATAGACGTCGGCGGTGGGGGAAGATGTCTCATGCGCGTGGCGTGTGGCCGTGTTGCTCATCGGTTCCCTCCGTGGTGGCATGAAAATAACCCCGGCGAGCGTATTGCCGCGTTGACACGCGCAATCAGAACGTTTCCGGGACTCTCACCACAGACTAGAACCTTGGTGCAGCACAAGGGTCAAGTCGGCGCAGCACAATAGTCGCGCAAGAGCTGAAAACAGGGCTTGTGCGGTGGCGATTCCGCCATCTTGTTTGAACCGGCCGAGATCTTGTCGATGCTTGTTCGACGGAGTGGGACACGATGATGCATCAGGCTCTGCTTGTACGGCTACCAGCCTCCCATGGCGTCATATATGTCACGTTTCGTTACGTTCAAGCGGAGCACGAGCGTCCAAGTGTCTCGCAATGTGGGGCAGCTTCTTGTTGATTCCCCTGTCGACCACGCCTGGTGCAAGACCATTGAGCGTGTCGAACAGGCGCTCGGCTGTTCCCAGACGCCTGCGCTGTTGGCCGCTTTTCAGTTGCGCGACGATGGCATCGGCAACGGCCTCGGGGGTGTCGACCGCGTTGCCGAGGGAGGCGTTCATTGCCTCGGCCGTCTTGTCGTTCATGCTGGTGCGGGTGGCCCGTGGAGCCAGGTACTGGACGCGCACCGAGGTGGCTGCCAGCTCTCGCCCCAGTGCCTCGGTGAATCCCTTGAGCCCGGCCTTGCTGGCGCAGTAGGCGGCGTATCCCGGATGGCCGATGTGGCCGAGCAACGAGCCCACGAAGTAAAGCGTCGCGGCCGGTTGTTCAAGGAAAAGAGGCAGCAGCGTGTGGGTCAGCAGAAGGGTCGACGTCAGGTTGGTGTTCAGGATGTCGGCGATGTTCTGTTGTGGGTGGTGCTGAAACCACCCCAGGTGATTGATGCCGGCCAACTGTATCAGCGTCGAGGGTCGCTGCTCCAAGGGCGTTTCCTGCAGCCAGGAAAGTACCCGTTGGCGCCCGGCGGGAAGGGTAAGGTCGACCTCGCCCAGTAGGCGGTGCCGGGGCAGGTCGCCACCTAGCTGTTTGACGAGCGCGCGCAGCTTGCCGGTATCTCTACCCACCAGCCAGAGGGTGGCTCCCTCCTCATCCAGTTGGCGGGCAAGCGCTGAGCCGATGCCGCCGGAAGCCCCGGTGAGCAGCACCCGTTGATTGCACAAGGTGCTCATGGTGCGTCCTCGCAAACCTGCCCCTGCCAGTGGGTGGCGTCCTGGAGCGCCGCTTCATGCACGGCGCCATAGAGGCGATAGAAGGCCTTCGCCGCATGGATGATCTGGGCCTGGTCATCTGGCGACGTCAGCGTGTCCATCAGCTTGGCAAAGAAGGCCATGTGCGAGACGTCGAGCTCACCGTGGGAGAACAGATAGTGGAAGGCATCGTCGCCGAGCCCCAAACTGTCGCGGATGGCACGGCCTGCCTGACTGGCAGCCGATGTGCTGGTGCCTTCCAGTACCAGCACCATGCCAAACATGGTGAGGGGATGGCGTCTGCGAATGCTGTCGTAGGCGTAGGCGACCATCAGCTCGGTCTCGTGTAGCGGCGGCCGTGAGCGAGCTGCCTCGCGATCAATGCCGGTCGCCTCAAGGTCATCGAGAATCCACTGCTCGTGGCCCTTCTCTTCCTCGATGTAGTCGGTAAGCGCATTGGCTAGCGCCTGATAGCAGTGATGTCCTAGCGCTGGTGCGTACCGGTTGAGCTCGCTGCCACAGGCCATCATCAAGGTGACGGTGTGGCTGACATGGTGATAGGCCTGGGCCAGGAAAGCACGGTATTCCCCCAGGCTAAGTTCACCCGCCAGGCCTCGCGTGACCAGGGTCCCGTTCATCAGCCTTTGCCGCTCGCCCTGGGTGGCGTCAAGCAGCGCCTGATAGAAGCCCGGCTGGGCACCGGTGTTTGGCAGGGGGGTTGCCGGGGCAGGTACTGCGTGCATGGGGTTATTCATCGGATGGCCTTCCTGGCTGTCGGGTAACACGTTGAGGGGAGAAGCGGTAGAGCGGTTCAACAAGGGAGTTGGTGACGTTATCTGCGCTGTCGCCAGGCAGTGCGAGCGAGGGATCGCATGGGGTTTGCTCCGACGGGGGCGCTTCACAGAAGCTCTGCTCCGCCAGGCGCTGCATATCGGGATGCCTGCGCAGGCGAACACCGTCACGGCGCAGTCGGCCGTTGCTGGTCAGTTCGTGACTGGCTTCTGACAGTGGCGTGGGTAGCCCGGGCAGCGCGGCGGTCAACGGTGCCCAGCCGTGGATCCTGGCGTAATCCGGTAGCCGTTGGTTGAGTGAGGCGATGGCCGAATCGATGGCCGTCGTATCGACCTGGCAGGATGACAGAGTGGCGAGCGCCAGTAGGCCTGGCAGGCCATCGCCAAAGACAAAGGCTCGGTCGATACCGGCAAGGGTTGCCAGTTCGGCCTCTATCCACTCGGGGCTGAGGTTGCGTCCCGTCGACAGGATGATGACATTGCGTTGACGTCCGCTAAGGTGCCAATGCCCGCCATGATGCTGCTCACCCAGATCACCGCTGGGCCAGGGCACATCCATCGGGCCAGGCCCTGTGTCAGTCGCCTCGCCCAGATAGCCGAGCATACGTGGGCCATGCACGAGTAACTGCCCCGATGGGTCTGTGGTGATATCACGTCCTTTCAGCGGGCGCCCGACGCGGCCATCCTGGGGTTCATCGGGGCGACTCAAGCAAACCACCGAGCCCATTTCGGACATCCCGTAGCCCTGTGCGACGGGCAGCTTCAGCGCTTTGGCATCGGCAAGCAGTACCGGAGGTACATGGTCACCGCCTACGGCAACCAGGTTCAGCGATGTCATCCATGGGGCGTCGTCTTCTTGTCGAGCTATCTGGCACAGAGCCGCCAACAGGGCGGGGACGAGGATCAAGCTGTCGGGTTGGCGACCGGCTAGCCAGCGCTGCCAGTGGGGGCACGATAGGTTGCCACTGCCCTCGAGACCGGTCACCTGAGGAGGGTCGATGATCACTTCTGCCCCTCTCCAAAGCGCGTACAGAGCCCCTGCCAGATGCTCAAGAAGCACCGCCAATGGCAGCACGACGCCATGTCGTGTCAGCTCAATGCCCTGCAATCGGTCGTCCAGTCCGAGTAGCACCGACTCAAGGTGGGGGCCCGATAGACAAACGCCTTTCGGGGTACCCGTGGTGCCGGAGGTGAAGGTGATCAAGCGTGTTTCCGCGGGCATTGGGGCGGGAACACTGGCCCGCTGAAACAGGGCCACGTCGGGCTCGACGCCGATGCCGTGTGGCGGTTGCTGTTCAGGTAAGAGCCCGCGGTCGAAGACCGGCAGTAGGCGAGCGTCGACCCAGCGGTCAAGTGAACTGCCGTCGGTGATCAGGATGCCATCCAGGCCCGTGGTGGAGAGCAGATGGGTCACCTGATCATCGCTGAAGAAGGAGGGTATCGGGGTGACAGGTAATCCTGCGCGCCAAGCCGCCAGTTGAGCCACCAGCCAGGCGGGGGAGTTGTGGCCGGCAATAGCGATATGACGAACGCCCGTCTGGGCAAGCTGCTGTGCCAATGCGGTGACGCTATCGTGCAACTGGCGGGCATCCAGCGCCACCAGTTTGCCGCTGGCAGTAGCGCCTCGCAGGCTCGCTGAACGTGGCGCGAGGGTCGCCCGTTGTTCCAGCCGCTTCAGCAGGTTATCCATGGCAATGGAACTCCGGAGCTGGCACTGGCGGCAGCGCCGGAGTAGGCGTCACGGCGTGGGCAGCTAGCCGAGGGGCACTGGACAAGAGCATGTTGCCCATTGGCGTCGAGCGCATGCTCAGCGCGACCTGCAGAGGCCGAATGACCACGACCCTCGGGTCGCCTTCGTAGTAGCGACCCCAGTTCTCGGTGGCAGGCAAGCAGTGGCGGCGAGCGCTGGCGAGGGGCGTTAGCGCAATGCCCAGGCGCCCGAGACCATTCCTGACGTCACGCGACGCAGTGACGACCAGCCAGTCGATGTTCAACTGTTCCAGTACGAGGACCAGAGCCAGCATCAGGCGTCGGCCAGCCCCGGGGGAGGCACTCGACAGGGCGCCCACTTCCATGATGGTGTGACGCGGCGGGGCCGACGTGGCCACCCCCTGGGAGGCGAGCACCTGGTCGACGGGGGCCGTCAGGTAGCGCTCTACCATCAAGCTGCCCTCATCCGCCCGCTTCAGGCCAGTGGTCGCCAGCAGCTCACCGCTGTCTGCGTAGAGGGCCAGTAGGCGAGCATACTGGTGGCTGACGGCAGCATTGTGCCGACGTTGGAAGGCGGTGCTCACCAGGTGGGCAGCTTCCAGGCTGTGCTGGCCGGAAAGCCAGGCCAACGTCTTGGCCGAGGCGCAGGCAGCAGGGACCGTGACACCCACCGCGATGCTTGTCGGCGGTGTGGCTGTGGGGCCCTGGTGTTGGTCTAGCGCGGGCCTGAAGAGGGCCTGCCTCGAGGCTGGGAGTGGTGTGGCCATGTCATCGCGTCCATGGGGAAAGGCATGGCCATCACTGTAGGTGTCGAAGCTTATCGAAAGCTTAATCTTCCTTGTCGAACTGTTGCGAATCGCCTTTTGGCAGCGCAGTGCTGACCCTGGGCCATCGTTCTGCTGGCCCGGGGCAAGCAAGGACGGTCATCTCACGCGTTGAGTAGACGTCGTACCTCCGCGATGGCGGTGGCACTTTTCAGTAGCGACAGGGCCTGTTCCATGTCCTGATGCAGCGGCCGACTTTCGTCATAGTGAACGATACGCTCTCTGACCAGGCGCCGTGTGAGCTCGGCTCCCAGGCCAAAGCCCGTGTTCGGAATCAAGTCCAATGCCTGCACGGCCAGTAACAGCTCGATACTGAGCACGCGAAGAGCGCCTTCCAGCGCCTGGTCGAGCTTGAGCGCAGCGCTGTCGCCGAAACTGAGGTGATCTTCCTGCAGACCAGAGGTGAGATAGTTATCGACCGATGCGGGCAGAGCCAGTCGCTTGACCTCTGCCGCCAGCGACGCTGCCGTGTACTGGGCAATCATCAGTCCGGACTTCACTCCGCTGTCGCGGGTGAGAAAGGCGGGAAGCTCGCTGGCCTGGGGAGTGACCAGGCGATAGCTTCGACGCTCCGAGATAGATGCCCACTCACACACCGCCATGGCGAGGCTGTCACAGGCCAGGGCGACCGGCGCCCCATGAGGATTGGCCTGTGACACGATCCTGGCATGTGGGCCTTCGCCGATCACCAGAGGATTGTCGGTAGCTGCGCTGATCTCTCCGTCGACCAGGCGTATCGCGTGCTCAAGCTGTTCCCGGCAACTGCCATGGACCTGGGGCATGGCCCGCAGGCTGAGCGCATCCTGCAGGTGGTGGCCCTGACACTGCTGCAGGTGCTGGCTGTCGGCTAGCAGTCGCCGCAAGTTGGCGCCACTGCGCACCACGCCAGGCTGACCCTTCAGCGCCAGCACCTCAGGCGTGAAGGCAGCCTGCTGGCCTGACAGCGCCTCGAAACTGACAGCGCCGATGGCGTCGGCCCAGTCGGCCAGCACATGGGCATCGTCCAGGGCGATACAGGCAAGCCCTGTCATGGCGGCGGTGCCATTGACCAGACTGAGCCCATCCTTGGGACCCAGCACGACGGGCGTCAGCGCATGCTGAGCGAGTACGTCGCTGGCGGGGCGTCGTTCACCGGCATGGTCGACTTCACCGACGCCCAGCAAGGCCAGACCAATATGGGCCATGTGTGTGAGGTAGCCAACAGACCCCCGGCCTGGCACCACCGGGGTGATGCCCATATTAAGAAATGCCAGCAGTCCCTGGACGATGCCCGGGCTGATGCCCGAATGCCCATGGCTCCAGTTGATGACCGCGCAGCACATGATGGCACGGACCTGTTCGACCCGCAGGGGGGCTCCGACTCCGCAGGCATGGCTCATCAGGGTATTGCGCGACAGGTCACTTAGCTGCTGGCGATCCAGCACCACGTCACACAGCGCTCCCAGGCCGGTGTTGATGCCATAGTAGGGAGTGCTGGCATCCGCCATCTGCTCGACCACCTGGCGGGCCCGCTCGATGCGTGCCCAGCGACCCTCATCCAGCGTCAGCTCGCTTCCATGGCGTGCGACGGCGATGACCTCCAGCCAGCCGGGGGCTGCATCTGAGATGACGACCTGGTTACTCATTCACGCCTCCCGTCACCGGCTGAGAGACCTCGGCCGGCTGCTCAGCAGCACCCTGGGGTGAGCGAGTCATGAAGGTTCGCACGGCGCTGATCAATATCAGCACGAACAGGAAGACCACGGTAAAGCCTCCCGCTGCGGCAAGATACTTGATGCCATCGACGCCTTGGGCGCCCCCGCCGAAGGCCACCATCACATAGGCGATAGCCGCGATCGACAGGCCCCACAGAATCTTCTGCTGCTTGGGCGACTCCTCTTCTGCGGACATGTTGCTGGTGCAGATGGTCGCGATGGTCGATGACATGGAGTCTGCCGCCGTTGCAAACGAAATGACCAGGGTGAAAATCGCCAGCGGTACCAGCAGGCTGGCCATGGGCAGGTGCTGGAGGAAGCCCCAGAGTCCGGATACGGCGCCGCTGTCATTGATGATGCTAATCAGATCCAGCGTTCCATCCATCTGCCATTTGAGGGCGGACCCACCCCAGATGGCAAACCAGACCAGGCCGAAGACCGAGGGCAGAATCCAGTTGATGATGAGGAACTCCCTGAGCGTTCTGCCGTAGGAGATACGGGCCAGAAACAGTCCCATGAGGGGGGCGTAGGCGATCCAGATCGACCAGTCATACATCGTCCACCAGGTGACCAGCGCTTCGCCACCAGACTCCTTGGTATCGAAAGCCCAAAGGAAGAAGTTGTCTGCCCAGTAGCCGAGGCTTGTCACCGACAGGCTCAGAATATAGTTGAGGGGCCCGACAATGATCAGAATCGCGACGAAGGCATAGAAGATATAGGCGTTGATCGATGACAGCACGCGGATGCCGCGTTTCAATCCCGAGACAGCGGAGGTGATGAAGATCGCCGAGATGGCAATCGTCAGCACCAGCCAGGTCATGGCGTTGGATTCGATGCCGTACTGTGCCTCGATGCCTGAGCTGATCAATGCCAGACCTGCGCCAAGAGAAGAGGCCAGGCCGAGCGCGATGGCCAGAACGGAAATGATATCGATCAGGGACCTTACCCAGATCTTGCTGCCGTGCCTGCCCAGTACGGGGCTGACGGTTGAGGAGATCGAGAAGCGTTCTCTGCGGTTAAAGTGCATGTAGCCGATCATCAGCCCCACGATGGAATAAAGTGCGTAGGGAATGAATGACCAGTTGTGGAAGCTTCTTGCCAGGGCAAAGATGGCGGCCTCGCCACTGCCGGGAGCGAAGCTCTGGTGACTGATTTCGCCGTAGATGTTGCCTAGATAGATGATCGGTTCATTGACGGAGTAAGTGACGACTCCCGTGGCAATCCCTCCCGTCAGCGCCATGGCGAAGGTGGCAGCGAAGGAAAAGGTAGGCGTTGCATCCTTGCCACCCAGCCGAATATCACCGGCCCGGGAGAAGAAGATGAAGCCCGACACCACCAGGGCCGTTACGGCAATCAGCTGATACAGCCAGCCAAAGTCAGACAGGGAGATGTAGAAGACCCCTTTGGCAACATCGACCAGCATGTCGTTGTTGATGAGGCCAGTGGCCACGGCCACCATGATGATGGAAAAGGTGGGTATGAAGACGGCTTTTCTTAGCGGCCTTCTGCTGGAGGCGGACATATTCTTGTTCTCCACGGGTGATGGCGTTACCAGGTGGCGCAGTGGATCAGCATTGTCGGGTGTTGTCATCGGCCGATCTCACAGATGCGTGTGGCAGGCTTAGGGAAACGCTGCACCGATGCCTGAGCGGAGGTGCTCAGCGCTTCCTTGACGAACCGCTGATGCGGTCCGTCAATCCGTCATAATGTATATACAATAAAAATCGAAAAGGCTAGAGCCGAGTGAGCTGGCGATCACGTCAGCTCCCTTTCATGATGAAAGATAGATCGCTCTTCTATTATTTTATCTTTGATAAACAATGCGTTGAATGTTCTTCTAAGCGTCGATCCGATAATGGGTAGTACCAAAGTAGGGGGTGGTGGCAAGGTAGGGGGAGTGTCAGGACAGAGGGTGAAAAGAAGGCAGAGTAACACGCTGGAGGGCAAGGAAAGCCCGAAGCCATGAAGGTCGAAAGATGTCGCTTAAATGTGTATACATTTGCTTTGTGAAGGGGCCGGGGCGCGATAGGGTTGTCGCGGCGTGTGCCAGGATGGCAAATCAGGGTAGGCCCTTTCACTTGCTTGATACCCGCTGTCTTGTTCCGGGCAAGGTGATGGGCTAAGGTCGAGAGCGCATGACACGGGGTGTCCTGGCTGAGCCAGGGCTGAGAAATACCCGTCGAACCTGATCCAGTTCATACCGGCGAAGGGATGTCAGCGCAGTCGTCTGTCCCTGGCTCGACGTGCGTTCCCCGCCTCGACCAAGGACTCATCGCATGACCCCTCCCGATACCTCTCCTGTTGTCGACCCCATTGCGCCTGATATCTCCGCTCAAATTGTGCTGATTACCGGCGCAGGACGTGGTCTGGGCGCTCACCTGGCACGCGCCTTCCTGCGAGAAGGCGCTCGCGTGGTGGTCAACTACCGCCGCAGCGAAGAAGGCGCCCGGGCGCTGGTCGCTGATTACCCGGAACACGCCTTGGCCGTCGCTGCGGATGTGTGCGATCGGGATGGCGTGGAGGCCATGTTGGCGAGGGCCAGTGAGCGCTTCGGTGGGCCTGTGACTACCGTGGTCAACAATGCGCTGCCGGACTTTGCATTCAATGGGGACGCACGGCCTGGCCCTGACTCGCTGAGCTGGGAGCATCTGGACCATCAACTTCAGGGTGTGGTGCGTGGTGCGCTCAACACGGTGCAGGCAGCGCTTCCCGGCATGCGCGAGGCGGGTGTCGGGCGTGTCATCAATATCGGTACCAACCTGTTCCAGAACCCGGTGGTGCCGTATCACGACTACACCGCGGCCAAGGCGGCGCTGCTGTCGCTGACGCGTACGCTGGCGCAGGATCTCGGCCCAGACAATATCAGCGTCAATATGGTGTCCGGCGGCTTGCTGCGCACGACGGACGCTTCCAGTGCCACACCAGACGCGGTGTTTGACCTCATCGCCGCCAACACACCGCTGCGACGGGTGACCACCCCGCAAGAGTTTGCAGACGCGGTACTGCTGTTGGCTTCCCCGTGGGCCAGGGCCATCACCGGGCAGAATCTGATTGTCGATGGCGGACTGGTGAAAGGCTGATGACCTCTATGCACTTGAATCTCTTCATCCTGGGCTGCGGTCATCACAAGGCGGCCTGGCGACACCCTGATTCCAGCGTCGAGCGATTGGCGGATATCGCCTACTACGAAGAGCTGGCCAAGCTTGCCGAACGCGGTCGCCTGGATGCGGTTTTCTTTGCCGATGGCCATGCCGCGGGCAATGTCGCAGACGGTCCGCTGTGGACCTTGGAGCCGCTGACAATGCTTGCCGCGATGGCGCGTGCCACACAGCATATCGGCCTGATCTCGACCGTCTCCAGTACCTTCTATACGCCCTTTCATGCGGCTCGCATGCTGGCATCGCTGGACCATATCTCGGGCGGACGGCTTGGGTGGAACCTGGTGACGTCAATGTTCGACAGCGAGGCGCGCAATCATGGCCTGGAAGGCATGCCGGGCCACGCGCAGCGCTACGCTAGAGCGGAAGAGTTTGCCAATACCGTGCTGGCGCTGTGGGACTCCTGGAGCGATGGCGCGCTGCTGCGAGATCGCCACGGCGATTATGCGGATGCTGCTCAAGTGCAACCGATTCATCACCGCGGCGAGCATTTTCTGGTCGATGGCCCCTTGACGGTGCCGCGCTCGCCACAGGGCCATCCCGTGCTGTTTCAGGCGGGGGCATCAGAACAGGGGCGAGACCTGGCGGCACGCTATGCCGAAGCCATTTACGCGGTGGCCTATGACCTGCCATCGGCCCAGGCTTACTGCGCTGACCTCAAGGCGAGGGTGAAAGCCGCAGGCCGTCCAGGGGTGGCGATCATGCCGGGGCTTGTGACCTACGTCGGGTCTACCGAGGAAGAGGCCCGACGCAAGCAGCGTGAACTCGACGAGTTGCTGCCGGTAGAGGCCTCGCGGCGACAGTTAAGCCAGTTTATCGGCCAGGACGTCAGTCACTGGGAACTGGATGCGCCCGTGCCCGCGCTGCCGCCGCTGGAGGCTTTTACAGGACCGAAAGGACGCTATGCCACCATCCTGCGCATTATCGAGGCTGAACGGCCAACCCTGAGACAGCTAATGGGACGGCTTGCCGCCGGAGGTGGGCACTGCACGATGGTCGGCACGCCGGAGGGAATTGCCGATGAGATGCAGCGCTGGGTCGAACAGGGTGGGGCCGATGGCTTTAACCTGATGCCACCCTCACTGCCTCACGGCATCGAGGACTTCGTGGAGCAGGTCGTGCCGGAATTGCAGCGACGTGGGGTCTTCCGCCGGGAATATGAGGGCAAGACGCTGCGCGACCATCTTGGATTGTCACGCCCCAGCTGCTGAGCGGGCGTCTTGCTCACACTGCTGCTAGGCACGACAGCCTCTATAGACATCCGCCATAACAGCGGGGGAGCTCGCCCCGCCGTTATGGTTTCGGTTCAGTGGCGTCGGTTTGATTGCCTTAGGGAAACACTGCATAAATTACTGCGCTCGATATCTCGGCTGCTGGCGGTGCTCAAGATCCTCATTTAACCGCATGTAAACTCCGGTCTTTCCGCTCCGGCAGCTACCGACCTGTCATCGCTCGAAACATTTATTCAGCGTTTCCTTAGTTCTGGAAGCGTCTCACCAGGCCGCTCATTCGGTCAAAGTCGTAGCTCTCCCGAGATGGCATCAGCTTCATCAGGACGAGAGATACCAGCACCGGAACAAAGGCAGCCAGCAGGAAGGATTCCAGTAGCGTCGCGGTGCCACCGTTAGGCGAGGGGAACATCCACAGCCCGGCCAGCAGACCTGCTGCGGTACTGATCACTGCATTGCGACCGTGATAGCGGCGGTTGAACAGGCCGAAAAACACCGGAAAGGCTGCGGCAGAGCACAGCAGGTCTGCCAGCAGGAACAGGTAGAGGACGCTGTAGCCCTGCGCAGCGACCCACGTCACTGGTATTGCAGCGACGACGATGAGCCAGCGTGCCATTCTCATCAAGGCCGCCTCACTGGCCTGGGGCAGCAGCCTGTGCATGTCGACGGCGATAATGCTGGAGGTGGCATTGATCGTTGTGTCGGCGCTACTCATTACCAGCGCAAGGCCAAGGGGAATCAGGGCCAAGGCAAACCACAGCGGCACGTCGGACAACAATACGCTGAACAGAGCGACGGAGCCGTCTCCCTCAAGTCCCAGGCCGATGAACGCCAGGCCGAACAGACCCATGAGTACGATGACCGGGAAGTTGAAGAGTCCCGCGATCCAGAAGCCACGCCTGAGCACGCGAGTATCCCGGGCCGCATAGATCCTCTGCCAGGTTCCTTGGTAGAACAGACCCGTCAGCATCACCGCGAGAAAGAAGGTCAGGCCAGCGCGCAGGCCGCCAGCATCGGTGATATCCAGCAGTTGCGGAGCACGCTCGCGTAGCCCCTCGAGCGTCGGAGCAACGCCACCCGCCGCCTGCCAGCCAAACATGAGCAAGAGAGCCAGCAGTGGCAGGATCACCAGCATCTGCACCTTGTCAGTGAAGATGGTGGTACGCAGACCGCCGTAAAAGGTGTAGAGCAGGGTGGCGATCATCACCACGCTGGCGGTTAGCCAGAGGGGGATGGGGGCCAGCAGGGTCACCATGTGGGCAATGGCGGTCAGCCCTGCAGCCAGAGAGATAAACAGGTAGAACAGCATAATCGCCAGGGTGAAGGCATACATCGTGCGGCCGTAGCGGTGGATCACGAACTCGGTCAGGCCGTGGCCTTCGGGAATCAGCTCCCGCATGCGTCGACCAAGAGGAATCATCACCAGGCGAGGCACCATGGAGCCGAGCGCGTAGCCAATGACCGCCGCGATACCGCCCCAGGTGGCAGCCTGGGCCGGTCCAAACAGGATCCAGGTGCCCAGTGTGGTGGCAATCAACGTCAGCACCGTGGCACGAGTGTTCTGGCTGTTACGTGCGGAGATGTAGTCATCTAGGCCGCCCCGACGGCGTCGGGCGTAGAGCAGGCCTGGAATGGCAAAGATGGCAGCGCACAGCAGCAGCCACAGCGCCGTCCAGAGAGGGTCGAGCATCATCGAGAGAAACCTCTTTCTTATCGTTGTCCGCAGGGACCAGTGGACATCGGGACGGACGGCGGGCAGGAAGAAAGAGGGAGAGCGGCAACCATCCTTCCCTTCGCCGGCATGACCCGGATCAGGTTCAAAGGGTTACCGCGCAATGCGGAATCTCAGCCCCGTACTATGGCCTTGGTGCGATACAGCGCTGTCGCGGCGCTGTCACGACCTGTATGGCCAGTAGGGCTCCCCTAGGAAGAGGTCCAGACTAGGGCCGGCTAGTGGGGCTGTCAATTGCAGAAAGGTAGGGCGCTCGTTGCGGAAGCATCGCGCCGCTAACGCCCCTCGAGTGACATTGCTTGGCAGGCCCGATCCAGCCAGTGGGTCGTCTCCGAGAGCCTGGGGTGGGGGTTGTTGTTGCAGTCGAAGCAACCCGAGCTCTTCGCCACCTCTGCCAGCGACGTATCAGAGGTAGCGTTCAGCACGAGGGTGCGCCGATGCCCTCCGCCGCCGGCAAGAAAGTGGGCAGCTTCAGCGTGCTGGACTTCCATGGGAAAGGACAGGTCTGACATGGGAAAGGACTGGTCTGACGTGGGAGTGTCTGGTGAGACAGTGTCTTCGGCAAGCGCAGTGCCTGGCTGGCCTCTGCACCAGATGACTTCAAATCCCCTCTGATGGGCATGCAGGCCAATGCGATGCACGTCCCTGATCGGCCCAGCCATTACCAGGCGCAGCGCAGGTTGGATCAGCAGCGCAAGCAGCTGATCGCATTGCTGTACCAGTGGCTCATGTTGCTCGACGCGCCTCAGTCGGGCGGGGGAGCCATTCAAGTTGATAAGGCGAACCAGCGAAGGTTGTCCGAGCAGCGTCGCGTGCAGGACTTCCAGATGGGTCTGTGTCGGGCTGTCCGGCAGCAGTAGTTCCGCGACGTGGTCGCGACCCTGGCTGACATGGACTGTCGTCAGGGGGGAGTGATGGACGTCGGCGTGCTGGCGCAGGTCCTTAAACGGATGCGGTAGTCGGTAGGCGTTGCCGTCCTCGTCAATCGGCTCCGCTTGAGTGGTCTGCATACGGTAATCCACAAGACCGTAAGCGCTGCCCAGTTGAGTCTCCAGCCAGGCGGCACGTCCTTGGTACGTGAGCGAGAGAGCTCGCTCGATCGCCATCAAGTTTTGGTAATACATGGCATTCGCCTCTTGAGCACCGTGAGCGAACGTACTGTCCACGCAGCGTGGAAAATTCTGATGCATTCAACCATACAAACAGCCAAATTCATGAGCAGGCCAGAAGGATGCTTGTGCGTCCTATCACGTCAGGGGAACGACCAGGAGAGCCAGCATGGACCAGTATGCCTGGGTGCGAGAAGCATTGACGCTTGCCGGGACGGTACTCGTCAGGGTGTCGCCAGCGGCGGTGGTGCTAGACGTGGCCGGCGATTGTGCGTCGGTGTTGGGAGGATCTCGCGATGAGGTTGTCGGACGTTCGTTGTCGGAGCTGCAGGGGCACTCCGCCAGGCTTGCAGAAGCCATGGCGGGTGCGGGCAGGCAGTGGGACGAGCAGGGAAGGGGGCAAAGCCGTAGCTCGGCTTACGTGATGCTGCCTGATGGCAGCATGGTGCTGCGTCTGCCGATGCAGCAACGACCTGATCATGGTGTGGTGGCTCGGCTAGCGGATCATCTTCCTGTCATGGTGGCCTACGTGGATCGAGACCTGTGCTTTCGCTTCAACAATCAGGCATATCAGGACTTCATTGGCCTTACGTCGTCTGAATTGGCAGGTCAGCCGGTGGCATCGGTTCTCGACGCCTCCTCCTATGCGAAGATTCAGCCGCGCTTCGCGCGTGCCCTGGCGGGGGTAGAGGTCAGCTACGAGGATGCACTGGTGCTGCAGGACGGCAGGAGAGCATTTTTCAAGGTGAACTACTTGCCGGATATCGTGGATGACGGTGTCGCGGGCTTCTACGCCATCATTCAGGACGTCTCTGAATACCGGTCGATGATCCAGCTGCTACGGGATGTGCACACCGGCGTTAACCGCACGGATATCGAGACGTCCGAGATTGTCGATATGCTGCTGCGAGATGCGCTTGTTTACCTGGGCCTGGACATCGCGTTGGTCAGCGAGGTGGTGGGTGAGCAGTACAGCGTGCGCTGGGCGGCCAGTGATGAGGCGCCGGTAGGTCCTGGGGATACCTTTCCTCTGGGAGATACGTATTGCCGTCTTACCCTTGATGCGTGTGACGTCTTTGCTACCCATCATGCCAGGTGTGATGAGCGTGTTAGCGGGCACCCCTGTTACCAGGCGTTTCAGTTGGAAACCTATATTGGTGCGCCCATTTGGATAGAGGGCTCCGTCTGGGGAACGCTTAATTTTTCCAGCGCTAGACCTCGTCGCCAGCCCTTTTCAGAGGTTGATATTGAGCTGGTGCGTCTGCTGACCGGTGCAGTAGAGCGAGTGATTACCAACGAACTGGACGTAGCGCGAATCAAGAGGGAGCGCGACGAGCTGGAAGATCAGGCATTGCGTGACCCGCTCACGGGCTTGCCCAATCGGGCGCAGCTCGATCGCTATGTCGACGAACTTATAGAGGAGTGCACTTCACGGGGGACGGGCTTTGCCCTGGCCGTGCTGGACATCGACTTCTTCAAGCAAGTGAATGACCACTATGGGCATGTGGTAGGAGACCAGGTCTTGGTGTGGCTCGGTCAGGCCGTTGAGCAGTGTCTGCGTGATGGTGACCTGGTGGCCCGTACCGGAGGCGAGGAGTTCGTTATCGTCATGCGTCATGCCGCATTGGAGGAGGCCATGAGCGCGGCGCAGCGTGTATGTCAGGCCATCAGCCAGAGCCAGATCGAACTTGCAGATGGTCAGCAGTTGAACATCACCATCAGCATGGGCGTCGGTGCGTACACCAAGGGGGAGACGTTTACGTCGCTATTTGAGCGCGTGGATCAAGAGCTGTACGCCGCAAAACACGCCGGACGCAACCGGGTATGTGGCAAGCGTCATATGGCCTAAACAGAGGCTGGTCTTTTGCTGGTTTTTTTGATGGTCTTCGCTTTCGGCGCGCTAGCGCTCGTTCCCTGTAAGGTGTCTTGTCAGGTCTCTTGCCAGGTCTCTTGCCAGGTGTAGTGGCGTGAAGGCCTTGGCGATGCCAGGGCCTTTTGCGTGCTGATGCCTTGCCACGGTGCATGGATGTGGCAATGACGGCGACTAAAGGTGGGTCCCCGCGAACGTTATGGCGAGGACATAACAGAGCCGTCATGCGCTGATGAGTTTTTTTGATTCAGACTATTGCCAAGCTGCCTCGAGATCCGTAAAGTACGCATCCGCTGCCGGCGACGAGCAAACGTCACAGGCGGTAAAGAGTGGTAAGAGTAGTTGATTTGAAAAGGCTTTTTGAAGCTTCTCGGAAAAATCACTGCTTGACGAGCAACGAGAAATCGGTAAAATGCTCGCCACTTGATCGGAGTCGCCGGCGGGGCATCAAAGGATGCGCTGAGGCACGCTTCGCTCTCTTTTGAAGTCTGCGAGCATCGCTTGCAGGACGTAAAAGAAAGCGCTTGACGAAACGCTTCGATTCTGTAGAATACGCCTTCCTCGCAGGGCGCTGAGCAAAGCGCTCGGCAACAGCGAGGCGCTCATTGAGCTCACTAGAGTCAAGAGCACGCTCTTTAAAAATTGATCAGGTAATTCATGTGGGCGCTTGCCGATGAGTCAGTGACAATGTCACTGAAATATCAAGGCAAGCGACTCGTCAAACGAGACGTTTGAACCTTGAGCCAAGTTTGGTCCGCTTAACGGACTATCAGACTTTAAACTGAAGAGTTTGATCATGGCTCAGATTGAACGCTGGCGGCAGGCCTAA